>CAYJMN010000025.1:0-65620 GCA_964371045.1 uncultured Chromatiales bacterium
TGCCCGCCGAAGCTTCACTGGAGAATGGCACACCTGTCTGTGAAAGAGAGCGAAGCTGGGCCGATTTACGATTGACGATTTGGGATCGCATCAAGGTCAAAGAGTGCAGGATGGCTGCCCGGAGATCTACGTTATTTGCCGGGCCTCATTTCTCGCATACTTCAACAAACCCCACCGTGACAATCCGCGAGGCGTGCTCATTCGCGTTCGTCGGCATTCATTCACTGTAACATCTCCCCATTGGCGTTCATTGGCGGTTGCAACTCATAACTTCAGCACCTAGATTGTCCTGATTGATCGGGAACAGGGGAGTCCCCGCAATCCCGAGTAACAGGTTCACCATCGCGCACTCCGTATGCTCACATCGCTGTACATTCGCAATTTTGCTCTGATAGAAGAAATCCGCATCGGGTTCACGGCGGGTTTGACTGTCATGACAGGCGAAACAGGAGCGGGGAAATCTATCGTCATCGATGCACTGGGCCTGGTGCTGGGCGAACGAGCGGACACGTCCATGGTGAGGCAGGGGAGCGACAAAGCGGTGATCGAGGCGGAATTCGATGCCACGACGCTGGAACATCTGCACGCACACATCGAAGCTGCGGGAGCGGAATGGCAGCCGGTGCTGATTCTGCGGCGGGAGGTATCCGCAAAGGGTACGAGCAGGGCGTTTATCAACGACAGCCCGGCACAGGTAGCCGATCTGCGTGCGCTGGGCGACAGACTCGTCGATATCCATGGACAGCATGAACACCAATCGCTGCTGCGGAGCGAAACCCACCGCGCGATACTCGACAGCGATCCCGATCTTGCGGATCTGCTGGCGACCTACCGCGAACTGTACGTGGAATTCGTCGCGCTGGATTCCGCTCTGGACGAGGCCCGCCGCACGCGCGACCGCATCGACGAGCGTCGGCTGTTGGCGGAACATCAGCTAAAGGAAATTGATACGGTGAATCCGGTAGCGGGAGAGGACGAGGATATCGAGCGCGAACTCCGTGTCGTCGAGCACGCCGAAAAACTGGCGGTCGCCACGAACGATGCGCTCGGATTTCTTTACGACGGCGAGCACAACGTGGTGGACATGCTGGGCCGCACCGGCAAACTGCTGGAGGAAATCACTCGCATCGATGACAGTCTCACACCGCTGCGTACTGAAATTGAAAGCACCGGCAGCGGTCTGGCGGAAATCGCGCGGACCCTGCGCGACTATTCCGAGCGCATCGATTTTACTCCCGACCGGGCCGAGCAACTTCGGCACCGGCTCGCGGAATTGCTCCAGCTTACCCGCCGCTATCGCATGACGCTCCCGGAACTTGTGGAGAAACGGGATGCTCTTCATGAGGAACTTCTGGGATTGGACAATATCGACGGGCATATCGCCGAGCTCGAGCGCAAGGTCGAATCCTTCCGCGCCCGATGCTCCACCTCTGCCGCGAAACTGTCGAAGGCTCGTACCGCGGCGGGGACCGAACTCGGGAAGCGCGTCGCCGCGGAACTCAAGGAAATGGGTATCCTGAATGCGGTATTTCAGAGCCTGCTGCTGCCCTCGCCCGAAGTGCGCCAGGATGCGCGTTACCTTGTTCGCGGCAAGACTTGCGTGTCGTGCAATGAATACGGCTGGGACGAAGTGGAATTCTATCTTTCGACCAATGTCGGCGAGGATCCCAAACCGCTCACGCGTGTTGTTTCCGGCGGTGAGGTGTCGCGCATCATGCTCGCACTCAAGACCATTTTTGCGGGACGCGAGCGCATTCCCATCATGGTGTTCGACGAGATCGATACCGGCGTCAGCGGTACCATCGCCAGAAAAGTCGGCATCGCCATGCAAAAGCTTGCAGTGCATCATCAGATCATCACCATCACCCATCTTCCACAAATAGCCGGCGTCGGGGTCGCGCACCTGCGGGTCGAGAAGCAAACCACCAACGGTCGCACAACAACCACCGTTTCCGCTCTCGACAACGACGCCCGCGTCACCGAAATCGCCCGCCTCCTCAGCGGCGAAAAAATCACCGACGCAGCGCTTCAGAGTGCGAGGGAATTGATCAACAAGTGAAGGGAAGACGTTTGTCCCGCCAATACCGACCGACGTTTAGTTTGTTGAGTACGTGTGGCATTTTTTTTGGCAAATGAGCGATTCTGGAAAGCGGGAATCTCCGTCGATGATTGTGCATGGACAAGTCGTACCGCGCTGAAGATCGCGTCGAAACCTCCCTCTGATCCTGCCGCACCGATCGGGTAGCCCACCCCAAAAAAATTTTCCCAAAAATTCTCTCTTTGCGACTTTGCGCCTTTCCGTCTTTGCGTTACTTTCTCCTCCCTAATCCCCATTGCCTCTGAGTTGCGTGAACTCACGAGATTCGATAGGTTGTCAGTGTCAAAGATCTACCGCCACATCAATCTAAACAACCACATGCGCTCACAACCGAAGCAACCTGCATGAACGAACCCTCCCGTCTGAAAATCCTCCTCGCGTTCGCCGCCGTATACATTATTTGGGGATCGACCTATCTCGCAATCATGTTCGCTGTCGATACGATTCCGCCATTCGTCATGGCGGGCGTCCGTTTTTTCAGCGCGGGAGCAGGATTGTATCTCTGGCTCCGGCTGCGCGGCGCCCCGAAACCATCGATGAGCCAGTGGAGATCGATGACCATCATCGGATTTCTGCTTATCGGCATCGGGAATGGAACGGTTTCGTGGGTTGAGCAAACTTTGCCCTCCGGACTTACCGCGTTGATCATCGCGCTCACGCCATTCTGGTTTGTGTCCATTGAGTGGATTCAAAATGCGATACGGCCTACGCGCGAAGTCCTCATCGGTTTGGCTCTTGGTCTCATCGGAATGATCATCCTCATCGATCCCGCACGTATTACGGAAGGCGGGCAACTCGATCCCTTCGCGACGACAATACTCGTGCTCGCCACGATTGCGTGGGCTTCAGGCTCGATGTACTCGCGAAAGGCCGAACAGACTTCCTGGCCGCTGCTCGGCGCCTCCATGCAGATGATGGTGGGAGGTGGCATGCTGCTTTGTTTCAGCGCGGTGATGGGCGAAATGACGTCTCTTGATCTCGGCGCTGTATCAACGACTTCGTTGGCTGCGCTCGCGTACCTGATTGTCTTTGGTTCCCTTGTCGCATTCACTTCGTATATCTGGCTTTTGAAAGCATCGACGCCTGCGCGCGTGTCTACCTACGCGTACGTCAATCCTGTGATCGCCATCTTTCTCGGTTGGCTCCTCGCCGGTGAAGAACTCAACCTCCGCATTATTCTCGCCGCCGCCGTCATTGTATCGGGTGTGGCGCTGATTACGGCGGAAAGGATTCGATTGGCGAGAGGGGACGCGAAAACGTGATTTACGACGTATGAATGACGATTTCTGCAGCATTATGTCGTCTGCGCATCCTCTTCAATGGGCTGCACAGTGGAAATACGCATTCGACGGAGCTCCACAAATCGTAGATCGTCAATCGTAAGTCGCCGCCGGCTGTTGCAAAATGGGTTGGAGAGGTGGCGGTAATGGCCGTACTTTTATAGATGTAATCCTGGATCGAAAGCAATTCCGGAATCAGAAGTTCAATGGCACTGACACTGTACAACACCTTCTCGAAACATCTCGAAGAGTTCGTTCCTCTCATTCCCGGAGAAGTCCGCATGTATACCTGCGGACCTACGGTGTACAATTACTTTCACATCGGCAACGCTCGCTCCTTTGTCATGTCGGACGTCATCCGAAGATATTTCCAGTACAGCGGATACAAGGTGACCTACGTGATGAACATCACGGACGTCGACGACAAGATCATCAAGGCGGGCAATGAGCAAGGCGTGCCGTCGTCGGAAATCGCGGCACGGTTCACCGAAGCATTCCTTGAAGATACGCGGCGCTTCGGCATCCATCCGGCGGACGTGCATCCCAGAGCCACGGAGACGATCAAGGATATCATCGCGCACATCGCGGGGCTGGTCGAGAATCACACCGCCTACGAGGTGGAGGGCGATGTATATTTTTCCGTCGATTCCTTCCCCGACTACGGCAAACTCAGCGGGAAAAACATAGAGGATTTGCGCATGGGCGCTCGTGTTGAGACGGACGAGCGCAAGCAGCATCCCGCCGATTTCGCGCTGTGGAAAAGCGCCAAGCCCGGCGAGCCGTTTTGGGAATCGCCCTGGGGAAGCGGTCGTCCAGGCTGGCATATCGAGTGCTCGGTGATGTCGCAAAAGTATCTCGGCACGACGTTCGATATCCACGCCGGCGGCAACGATCTGATTTTCCCGCATCACGAAAACGAAATTGCGCAGAGCGAAGCGCTCACCCACGCGCAGTTCGCTCGGTACTGGATACACTTCGGCTTCCTGAATGTGGACAATGAGAAAATGTCCAAATCGCTCGGCAATTTCTTCACCGCCCGGGATATCCTCGATTCCTACAGCGCGGAAGCCCTGCGATTTTTTTACCTGCAGACGCACTACCGCAGTCCACTGAATTTCGTTCAGGACGGTCTCGACGGCGCTCGCACGGGTCTGCAGAAACTTCAAGCGCTCTACGATCTGCTCGGTCGCGAAGAGGTGGGGATCGCGGCATTCGATATCGCACCTTTTGAACAGCGCTTCGGCGAGGCCATGGACAGCGATTTTAACGCTCCGGCCGCGTTGGGTGTGCTTTTCGAACTCGTTCGCGATGCGAATGGCGTGCTGCACTCCGCCGAGGGCATGTCACCGGAGAGTCGAAGAGTCGTACGAAATTTCCTTCGCCGTACCGGAGTGGAGGTGTTCGGTATACTTCGGGAAACCGAATCGCGGAGCGGAGACTCCGATCTTCTCGTCGGTCGGTTGATGCAGCTGCTCATCGATTTGCGCGCCGAGGCGCGAAAGGAAAAACAGTGGGCGCTGTCGGACCGCATTCGGGACGGATTGCAGGAAATCGGTATCGCGCTGGAAGACAGTCGCGACGGCACACGCTGGAAATCTCAGGAATAACACCCCATGACCGACAACGAACAGCACGATGATTCCTCCTTTCTCTGGAGTAATTTTTTTCAGCGTGATGCGGAAAAAGACATTCTCACCCTGCTCCGGGGCATACCGATGTTCGAGGATCTCAGCACGCGCGATCTGAAAGCGCTGGAGCGCATTCTCCACCGACGGAAGTACGATGCGGGGGAATACGTATTCCGCGAAGGCGATCCGGGACTGGGCATGTACATTATCGAACAGGGCGAAATTTCAATTGTGAGCGAGAGCCAGAGCAGCGAGATCGCCCGCTTGCGCAAGGGTGAATTCTTTGGTGAAATGGCGCTCTTCAACGACAGACCGCGCAACGCCAGCGCCGTGGCCTACGAGGAGACAAAGCTCTTCGGTTTTTTTCAGCCCGATCTCTTCGGGTTGCTCGAAACACGTCCGAAAATTGGAGTTAAGGTCGTGCTAAAGCTTGCGCGCATCCTCACCGAGCGCCTCTTTAAGGCGGGCCAGGACAACACGCGGCTGATCACCGAACTTTCGGAGAGGAAACTGCACTGATGGTGACAAACACGAAAATCCTGATCGTGCTTTTATTGCTGTTCATCGCGGCCTTTCTCGCGTTGACCGTGTACACGGTGGGGAATGTGGTGGCGATGCTGCTGCTGTCGCTGTTGTTCGCCTTCATCATTTCGCCGGCGGTGGATTTTCTGGAAAGCAAAGGTGCGCCTCGCGCTTTCGCGGCGGCCGTCGTGTTTTTACTTTCGCTCGCCGGGTTCGCCTTCGTGGTATATATCCTCTCGCCGCTGATCTACGAGCAGTTGCTATCCCTGCAGGAAATGTTGAATCTCGGACAGCTCAGAAAAGGCATCACACAGTTCGAGCGCCTCCTCCGCCGTAATCTGTCCTTCCTCGGAGTCAGGAAGCTGGCATTCTCCACCAAGATCGAGGAGTGGCTGGGCACGGTGTTCGATAATGTTCTCAACATCGCCTCCGAGGTGGTAGGGTTGTTGATTTTCGTGGTCATGACGATGATATCGACATTCTTCCTGTTGAAGGATGGTCGCAAGCTTAAAAAGAGCTTTATAGAAACCGTACCGAATCAGTTTTTCGAGATGGCCCTCAGCATTCTCCACAAAATCGACTGGTCCCTCGGCGCCTATCTTCGCGGTATTGTTCTTGATGCCCTGATTATCGGATCGATCACGACCTTCGTCATGTGGTTGCTGGGAATTCCGAATTTCGCATTGATAGGCGTGGTTGCCGCCGTGGCCAATCTCGTTCCCTACCTCGGTCCTCCCACTGCAGCGCTGGTTGCGAGTATCATTTCACTGCTGACCTTCAACACGTTCGAGCAGGTCCCGCTGATTCTCCTCGCATTCACGCTTATCCGTCTCTTCGACGATGCCGTAGTCCAGCCGCTGACCATTTCGCAGAGTGTGAAGCTCCATCCGTTGACGATTATTTTCGCCATCCTTATCGGCGGCCATCTGTTCGGCATCCTCGGCATGCTCTTCGCGGTCCCGGTCGCGGGTGTGATGAAAGTGGTGATTTCCGAACTGTACTTCGGATTGAAGCGATACAGAGCAGTGTATTAAGAATTTACGATTTCCGATTTACGATTTCCGATTTTTTTTGGACCGAACACCATCGGAAACCAACAAAGAGAAGACGGCTTCAAGGGTGAAAAGTGCAAGCAATAATCCTCAGAGTTGAATGCTCACACCGTGATTTCTACCCAACCTATTGACTTAGACGAAGACCGAAACATGGACGCGAAAATGACAACAGGTTTACACTAAAAGGTCAACACGATTCAGACCTCCTCAAATCGTAAGTCGTATGTCGTAAATCGTAAATCGTGAGTCCGGTATAAAAAGGCCGCCAACAGTGGTGAAACCTTCGAAATTCGATTGATATCGGCACTGAATTCATTAAAAACGAGCTATTTGTACTGGACTCAATCGTAAATCGTAAATCGTAAATCGTAAATTCTTATGTCCGATACACACAACAACGAAAATTCCATTATTCGCCGCGGAGACGTGCTGACGCTTGATGTGGACAAGGCCGCGTCCGAGGGAAAGGCGATCGCGCGACTCGACGGTTTCGTGGTGTTTGTAGAAGGAGCGGTACCCGGCGACCGCGTGGAGGCCGAGGTATACCGGAAGAAGAAGCAATTCGCCGAGGCGCGACTCTTGCGCGTTCTGGAACCTTCGGAGCACCGTGTCGCGCCGCGTTGCACGCATTTCGGCGTGTGTGGAGGCTGCAGTTGGCAGCACCTGAAGTACGAGCAGCAGTGCCTCTGGAAACACGATCACGTCGCCGATGCCTTCGAGCGCATCGGGAATTTTGACGCACTTCCCGTACGGGACACGATCGCCGCCGCTGAGCCGTTCTGGTATCGCAACAAGATGGAGTACAGCTTCGGCGAAATGCGGTGGCTGCTGCCGGGTGAATTAGGAGTGGTGGATCGCGATGCGGAACTGTTCGCTCTCGGACTGCACGTCCCGAAACGTTACGACCGCATTCTCAACATCGATGCCTGTTTCCTCGAATCGCCGGAAAGCAATGAGATTCTCAGCGCGACGAGAGAATTTTTTCTGACGCGCGGCGTTCCGGCATACTCCACCCGCACGCACACCGGGGAGCTGCGGCATCTCGTGATTCGCGAAGGGAAGCACACCGGTGAACGCATGGTGTTTCTCGTGACCTCCTCGAGAAGTCCCGAGTTGTTTGGCGATTATGCGCGATTGCTTCGCGATCCCGTCTTCGGCGTCACCACGTTCGTCCATGGCATCACGGAGCGCAAATCGTCGGTCGCGATAGCGGAGGAGGAGGTGGTGTATTTCGGCGACGGCACGATTCGCGAGCGGCTGGGGAAGAATACGTTTCGCATTTCTCCCACATCGTTTTTCCAGACCAATACCTTGCAGGCCGAACGGCTGTACGCCACAGCCGAGGCGGCGGCCGATCTGCGGCCCGACGACGTTGTATGGGACCTGTATTGCGGGACGGGTACGATCGCCCTGTTTATGGCGCGGGATGTCCGGCATGTGGTCGGCGTGGAGCTGAACGCCGCCGCCATCGCCGACGCGCGGAAGAACGCCGACGACAACGGCATCGCCAACGCGGAATTCCATTGCGCCGACATCGTCGATTTTCTTTCACCGGAGCGGGATGCGCGGATACCTGCGCCGGACGTGATCATCGTCGATCCGCCGCGCGCGGGCATGCATCCTCGCGTGGTCGAAGCTCTGGGATCATCGCTGGTGGAGCGCATCGTGTACGTCAGCTGCAATCCCTCCACGAGCGCGCGTGATTGCGCCGTGCTGCGCGAGGCCGGTTATGAAATCGAAGAGGTCACACCCGTGGATATGTTTCCGCACACGTGGCACGTCGAGTGTGTCATTCGTTTGCGGAGAAAGGGAGTTCCTCTGTGAATTGCTCTCTTCTGGCGATTCTCGTCGTCGTGACCATCGCAGCCGAATCCAGCGCGCAGGTCAGCGGCGGCTCGTTTGGCGAGGATACGCGGATTTTCCTGGACGATTGGGGGACGGTGCTCACATCGCCGGGATCCTTCAACGGCGAGGATTGGATGCTGCTCGGCGCAGCGATAGGGATGACCGCGGCCGCGTGGACAGCAGACGAGGAGGTACGCGACTGGACCCAACAGCGGCGTACTCCCGCGCTGGATGACTGGGTGCTCGCAGGGGATTATTATGGATCCGGTGAATTCAATATCGGTGTGGCGGTGCTGTTCTATGCAGCGGGCGAGGTGTTCGACGACAGCTGGTCCCGCACGACGGGTCGCATGGTCTTCCAGTCTCTCATGTACTCGGAATTCTTCACGTTTATTCTCAAAACCGTAACGGGACGCAGCCGTCCATACGTCGGAAAAGGGAACATGGATTTCAGCTTATTCTCGTTCGCGTTTGAAAGCACGTCGTTTCCTTCCGGGCACACGACTGCGGCTTTCGCCCTTTCTACGGTGCTCTCAAGGCGCGTCGGGAATCCGGCAGTGTCGGTGCTGCTCTTCTCGTTCGCGTCGTTGACCCTGTCGCAGCGCATTGTGAGCGACAACCACTGGTTGTCGGATACGGTGCTGGGCGCCGTGATCGGAACGGCCACCGCCTGGGCGGTGACGGAGCTTGAAAATGAAAGAGATCGCCAAAAGGACGTACTCCCGATTTCTACGGCGCCGTTTCGTCCACACGCACCGCTGATCAGGATCGGCTTTTCGTTCTAATTCGAATCCACCGGCCGGGCGTCGGTACCGGTGAGGACCAGATCGCCCGACGGCAGGAGCAGCACGCGCCAGAGCGGGCGGATCGTCACCCCTCCCGCCGCCCGCATCGCAATCCTGCGGGGTTCCGTGTCCACGCCCTGCTTTGCGGAACGTACCCACGCGATCGCATCACGCGCATCGTCCGTCTTCGCGATCAGCGCTCGGAGATTGAGCCCCTCAAGCTCGGATGGAAGCATGCCGAGCCTTGCAGCCGTCGATATATCGCCGCCGCGGATGTTGAGCAACGGATCGATGATCAGGGTGAACGGGTGCAAGGCGTCTGGATGATTGTATCGCGCGACAAGATCGATTACGCCGTCAATCAACGCGGCATGTTCTTCGCAGCCGGCCCGATCGCGAAATGCGCCCAGTTGTCCGGCACCCGGATTTGATCGCAACACCTCGGTGAGTCGCTCCACCGGTATCGTGATAACCGCCGAGGTCCAGAGCGCAAGCAATCCCGCCAGTCCGATGAGTCCGAGAAGGACAGGAATCAGGATCAATGGACTGTGCTGACGAAAGTAGCGCAAGCCCTCGGCGAAAAGGTAATCCACGAGGATGAGCCCTGCGACCAGACACAGCAACACAACGACAAGGTGGGACAAAAACAGGCGAAGAAAATGCGCCGGCGGGGAAGGCGGTGAAGCCATCGTCAGGCCTCGAGCAGCTTTCCGATACATTTTTCCTCACCCATCAGGATGAGGATATCATGTCTCTCGATAATTGTCTCAGGCATCGGAACGCCGATAATCTGTTCCAACGCACCGCCTTCAATCTTCGATGAAGGTGAACGTTTGATGGTTATCAGATTGACACTGTATTTGCGTCGCAGATCGAGATCCTTGAGCGTAAAGCCGACCATGAAACCTGGCGCCCGCATCTGAACGATGCTGTAACCCTCTGTGAGCGGGATCGAGTCCAGTACATTGGGATTGATCAGGGTGACCGCAAGCCTGCCGGCGAGATCGAGATCGGGCGATACCACCTGATGCACTCCAACGCTGCGGAATATTCGTGAATGAATCGGCGAGGTCGATTTGACGATAACATTTTTACACCCGAATTCGAGCAGCAGTACGCAGGTGAGCAGGGCGTTATCGAAATCCTCGCCAATCGAGACGATCACCGCATCGAGGTCCTCCAATCCCTGGTTCCTCAGCGTTTTCTCATCCGTGCTGTCAAGCCGGACGGCATACGCCACCTCTTCCTTTATTTCTTCGACTTTGGTCATCGTATTATCGATGGCGATCACTTCGGCGCCTTGACGCGTAAGTTCCCGGGCGATGTTCTGTCCGAAATATCCCAATCCGATGACAGCGAAACGTTTAACCATGTTATATCGACGAAGGGTGAGTGGTGAAAGGTAAATTGAAAGGTGAAATATGAAATGAGCGTCCGATGGCGAACTATGTGACGATCACGGACTCTGTCGGATAATCGTACCTGTTGCTGGGTACCGGCTTTGTGAGCGATTGCATGAAGGTCAGTGCTCCAACGCGTCCGATCAGCATCGTAAAGATAAGGACAATTTTGCTGCCTTCGGAAAGGGACGAGGTGATGCCGCGGGAGAGGCCCACCGTGCCCATGGCTGAGACGCATTCGAAAAGCACATCGGTAAGCGAGAACGGTTCGAGCCAGCTTACGAGCAGGACAGCGAGAAACACATGCATCAGACCAAATAAGAACGCCGTCTGAGCGCGTTCCACGATGGACGGTGGTATCGTACGAGCGCCGATTTCAATGGCCTTCTTTCCCCGGATGTGGTTGAGCGCGTTGAGAAGCACCACCGAAGCCGTTGTAGTTTTTATACCGCCGCCGGTGGAGGCGGGGGATGCTCCAATGAACATCAGGAGGATGACAACCAGCGTCGTGGGAAGAGCCATCGCCCCGACGTCGATGGTATTGAAGCCGGCCGTGCGTGTGGTGATGGATTGAAATACGGACGCCAGGATTTTTTCCGACCAGGTCAGACCGGTGAGCGAGGTGCTGAATTCCCATAAAAAGATCAGCACCGACCCGCCTATGATCAGAATCGCGGTGCTGATGAGCACGACCCGGCTGTGCGTTGTGAGCCGGTTTCGCAGCCTGCTCTCGTTCCTGGCCCACGGTCGGACCTTGGCGATGTTGACGATGGTGAGGAAACCAAGACCTCCGAGCACGATCAGCGATGCGATGGTGATATTCAACACCGGATTCATCGCTACGCCCGGATGCATGAGATTCGCCGAAAACAGCGAGAAACCGGCGTTGCAAAAGGCCGAAATCGAATGGAACACGGAGCTGAATATTTTTTCCTGGAGAGATGAAAAAGCGTCTCCCGGCCACGATATAAACAGAAAGACCGCTCCGATAGCTTCTATTGCGAAGGTCACGCCGACGATGTGCATCAACGTCTTCCGCACTTCTCCCAGATTTTCCCTGCTCAGCATGTCCTGCATCATGACGCGTTCGCGTATGCTGAGGCGTCCCGAGAACAGCGTGAAAAACGTGGTGAAGGTCATCAATCCCAGACCGCCTATCTGAATCAGCACGAGAATGATCATTTTGCCGAGGAAAGTGAAATGCGTCGCCGTGTCGACGACGGCCAACCCGGTGACGCATACGGCGCTCGTTGACGTGAACAATGCGTCGATCACGGAGATGCCGTGGGAGGTGGCTCTCGGGAGGAGCAATCCCAGGGTTCCCAACGTGATGGCCAGGACGAAACTTGCGATGAAGATTCGCGCGGGCCGGATCTGGAGACTCGAGATTCCGCGGCCGATCCGTACGGTCGAAAACAGGATATCCGTGACGATAACTACCTGAACGAACACTATATACAACGCCGTGATCTGGCTTCGCGCGGTACGATGCAAGGCAGGATCGAAAGATTGCAGCAGCAACGGTAGCAGAGCGAAGGCGAGCAGGAGCAGGCCTGTCAGTCCATACTCGATCCGGCGCTCGTGAAGCCAGGCGCCGCGGTTGGGTGCGAGGTAGAGCTTCACAATCTGGAGGAGGATGAAGGAACCGAGAATGAAGGCCTCCACCACATGCAGAGCTGACCGTAGTCCGTCTCCGATATGAAATCCGTGCTCCGCGGTCAGTGAAATCAGGGCAAGGAAAAACAAGAAGGCGAGCAAACGGTTGCTGTATGATCGGATTCTTTCGAATCGTGCCGGTGAACGATGTATGAACAGACGGAGAGACATTGGGCTTCCTTTGAAGGAAAAAACTATCACTCCCAGGGCTCGAAAGCAAACCGGCAGCTCGTTCACGGATGCGACGCGTCGGGCGCTACGCTCGAATTCCCCCTGCATCAAGGAGCGGTCGGCACCAGGGAGGGTCTACGCATTGAGATTCGGGAAGGGAATTGCTCAGGTTTGATTCTGGTCCAACCGGTTTGTAATTTAAAATTCTTGAAATTGTTCACCTTTCTATATTCACCCCAGCACGCATGAGCAAGCTCATCGCCAGTATTTCCGGGATCCGCGGTATCGTCGGAGACTCCCTCACGCCCGAGACCGTGCTGAGGTACGTTCCCGCGTTCGCACGCTGGTGCGGTGGAGGTCCTGTCGTGATCGGTTACGACGGTCGTCCATCCGGCGTGATATTGATGGACCTGGTTCGGAGCATGCTGCGGTTCAGCGGGATCGACGTTATCGATATCGGCATGGCGCCGACGCCGACGGTGCAACTGGGTGTGGAGCATTCGGAGGCGCGAGGCGGCATCGCGGTTACCGCGAGCCACAATCCGGGGGAATGGAACGGACTCAAATTCCTGAATTCTTCCGGGGTATTTCTCGATGCGGAAGAAAATGCGCAGTTCTTCTCCATAGCGGAGTCGGAAGCTCCGGTTTACGTACGGGCGGCACGGCTTGGCGGTCACACCATCGTCGCCGACGCCATCGAACAGCATGTGCGTCGCGTGCTGGCGCTGGACGTCCTGGACATCACCGCGATACAGGCAAAGTCGTTTCGCGTGGTGGTCGATGCCGTCAACGCATCCGGGAGCGAGGCCATTCCCATGCTGTTACGCGCGTTGAATTGCGACGTCATCCCTATCGCCTGCGATGGCAGCGGTGTGTTTCCTCACACGCCCGAACCGCTCCCGGAAAACCTCCTTGCCCTCGGAAGCGCGGTTCGTGGACACGGTGCCGATCTCGGTATCGCTGTGGATCCCGATGCCGACCGCATCGTGCTGTTCGATGAGCAGGGCGAACCATTCGGCGAGGAATACTCAATCACCACGGCTGTTCTGGCTGTTCTTTCAAACATGGAGCACAGTCAGGGCGCGCGCGTGGTCGTGAATCTCTCCACGACGCGTGCGGTGGACGAGGTGGCCGCACGTTTCGGCGCAGAAGTACTTCGCGCCCCTGTAGGCGAGATCAACGTCGTTAAAGCGATGAAAACCGCAAGCGCCGTCGTCGGAGGCGAAGGCAGCGGAGGCATCATTCTTCCGGCTGTCCATGCCGGTCGCGATTCGTTGGTCGGAGCGGCGCTGGTGTTGCAGGCCCTGACGATGCACGACGGCGCCGCTTCGTCGTTCCGCGCCGCCTTGCCGCAGTGGGTGATCCGCAAACACAAGTATGCCGCGGAGGGCATCGATTCCACCGCTGCTCTCGGACGAGCCGCCAGAATGTTCGCGAACGAACGCATCGATGCGCGCGACGGCGTACGGATCGATTTCGCGGATGGCTGGGTGCATATGCGGACGTCCAACACGGAACCGATCATGCGCATCATCGCCGAGGGTCGCACGGCCGAGGCGGCGGACGAACTTGCGGATCGCATCGCTTCCGCGGCATTCGCGGACGTTTCGCATGAAGTCTGATGTGCAAAACAATTTCACACACGTATAGAGAATGAAATCATGACCACGATTATCGACATTTTTGCAAGGGAAATCCTGGACTCGCGCGGTAATCCCACCGTCGAGGTCGAAGTTGAACTTGAGAGCGGCGTCCGCGGACGCGCGGCGGTGCCTTCCGGGGCATCAACAGGCGAACGCGAAGCCGTTGAACTCCGCGATGGCGATGCCGAGAGGTTTGCCGGAAAGGGCGTTCTCCGGGCCGTGGAAAACGTCAACGACATTCTCGCGGACGAACTCATCGGCTGGGATGCCTTCGATCAGCCAGGTATCGACACGTATATGAACGAGCTTGACGGAACGCAGAACAAGTCGCGTCTCGGCGCCAATGCCATTCTCGGGGTGTCCCTGGCCGTCGCGAAAGCTTCTTCCGAAACGCTGGGTATTCCATTGTACCGCTACATCGGCGGGACGAACGCGAAAGTGCTTCCCGTACCGATGATGAACATTATCAACGGCGGAAAGCATGCCGACAACACCGTCGATTTCCAGGAATTCATGATCGTTCCTTACGGCGCTCCCACGTTCGGCGAAGCGCTGCGCTGCGGTACGGAGATTTTTCACGCACTGCGCAAGGAATTGCACGATGCGGGTTACAATACATCGGTGGGCGACGAGGGCGGCTTCGCTCCCAGTCTGAAATCGAACGAGGAAGCGATTCAATTCATTCTCAAGGCGATGGAAGCCGCGAAATACACCCATGAGGACTGCTATATCGCACTTGACGTGGCCGCCAGCGAGATGCACGAGCTGCAGTCGGACGGCAGCGCGATGTATCGCTTCTTCAAATCGGACAAACGACTTGTCACCGCCGATGAAATGATCGATATGTATGCGGATCTCGTGGCGAAATATCCCGTTATTTCCATCGAGGATGGTTTGGGAGAGAACGACTGGGATGGATGGAAAAAAATGACGGACAGGCTTGGAGGGAATTGCCAGCTCGTCGGCGATGACATTTTCGTCACGAACACCTCGATCTTTTCCGAGGGCATCCATCGCGGTATCGCCAATTCGATTCTCGTGAAGGTCAATCAGATCGGGACGCTCACGGAAACGCTGGACGCCGTCGAAATGGCCAAGCGCGCGCGCTATACGTCCGTCATCAGTCATCGCTCGGGCGAGACCGAGGACGCCACTATTGCCGACATCGCGGTCGCGACCAATGCCGGACAGATCAAGACGGGTTCAGCCAGCCGGTCCGATCGCGTCGCCAAATACAATCAGCTTCTCCGTATCGAGGAAGAGTTGGATACGAATGCTATTTTCGCGGGTATTTCAGCGTTCAACGTCGCGCGTTGAGCCGTGACCGTTCTCATCGCCCCTGATTCCTTCAAGGGGTCGCTGTCCGCAATTCGAGCCGCCGGCATTATTCGCGAAGCTATTCTCGCGACCGATCCGGCGGTTCGCTGTATCGTCCTTCCTCAGGCCGACGGTGGGGAAGGGACGCTCGACGCAGTATTCGCGGCGAGGGGTGGTACAATGATGCATGCCGTGGTCCCCGATCTCGCGGGACGCCCCGCCGCGGTCAGGTGGCTCCTGAATGACGACGGCGGCGCTTTGCTTGAAGCTGCTGAATGCATCGGCTGGTCGTTGCCCGCAGGCGTCACGCGCGATCCCGAGCAATTTCTCAGTACCGGACTGGGAATGCTGATCCGGCATGTCGCAGAGCGCGGCGGCGACATTTCCGTAGCCCTTGGCGGCAGCGCGACCACCGATTGCGGTCTAGGTCTGGCCGAAGCGCTCGGCGCCGTCATAGACTCCGACATTCCGATTTCAGCAAGAGTATCCGAACGTCTTGCCGGTGTGCGTCGCATCACTTCAGTAAAAAGTCTCACGACCGGACTCACCGCGTTGGCGGATGTTCGAAATCCGCTGACCGGAAAGCAGGGCGCGGTGTACACATACGGTCCCCAGAAAGGTCTCGCCCCGGAACGTCTCGCCGCCTTCGATGCCGCCGTGGCGCATTTCGCCGAAATCGTGCGGCGCGATGTGCGCGACGTCGATCCATTGGAACCGGGAATGGGTGCGGCGGGTGGTCTGGGTTTCACGCTCGCTGCGTTCTGCGCCGCGGAGCTTCGTTCGGGAGCTGAGGCCGTGCGAAACATGACCGATTTCGATCGGCATCTCGCGGAGTGCGACCTGGTGATCACAGGGGAGGGGAAAATCGACGCGCAGACCCTGCAGGGCAAGGTGGTGCATGGAATCGCCGAAGCGGCCGCGCGCAAAGGTGTACCTGTGCTCGCGTTCGCAGGCGCCCTGGAAGACGTTGGCGCCGACCCGACCGGTTGGCTCAGCGGTGCGCGCTTGCGATGCATCACGCCTGCGGGAACGACGCATCGGTGCGCGATGGAGGAGGCCGGCGCGTTTCTGTACGAAGCTGTGCGCGATACCTGGCGTCGCCATGCGGGCTGAGATTTTTCGGACAGAGCGGAATTCAGTATTATTTACCCGGTATTTCATCGACAATCAGGCACAGGTGACTCATGGCGGCGATCACTTTCGGAACGGACGGCTGGCGGGCTCTCATAGCAGAAGATTATACCTTCGACAATGTGCGCAGGGTGGCGCTGGCCTTCGCCCGATATTATAAAAAGCACCCGCTCATCGCGAACGGCGTACTCGTCGGTGGAGACGCGCGGTTTGGTTCGCAGGATTTTTCCGCCGCCGCGGCGCAGGTGATCGCGAGTGTGGGCATCAAGGTGTGGCTGGCGGAAAACGTAGTATCCACGCCGATGATTTCGCTCGGCATCATCAACAAGAAAGCCGCAGCCGGCGTGATGATCACCGCGAGTCACAATCCGCCACAGTGGAACGGCTTCAAAATCAAGGCTGAATTCGGGGGATCGGCACTGGTCAAGGACATCAAGAATGTCGAAGCTCTTCTGGGCGAGATCATAGCGAACAACATCGCGCCGAAATTGAAACCGATGGACGAATTGCGCAAGGCGGGGTTGATCGTCCCAATCGACCTGCACAAACCCTACATCGCCGATATCAAAAAGAAAATAGACCTCAAGGCCATCGAGCGCTCAGGCATGCGTATCGCCTACGACGTGATGTACGGAGCGTCGTTCGGTGTGATGAAGCACTTGCTGCCATCGGTCACCTGCCTGCACGACGAGCACAATCCCGGTTTCAAAGGCATCGCTCCCGAACCGCTGGCGAAAAATCTGAAAGAATTTATCACGCTCGTCACGACCGGAAAGTACGACATCGGCATCGTTACCGACGGTGATTCCGATCGATGCGGTTGCGTCGATGAACATGGCGATTTTATCAGCACGCAGCTGCTCATCCCGATTCTATTGAAGTATCTGTTCGAGTATAAAAAGCTTCGCGGCTCGGTGGTGAAAACGGTAAGCGTCACCGATATTCTTACGAAAATGTGCGACAAATACGGGCTGAAGCTTCACGAACGGCCGGTCGGTTTCAAGTATGTGACGGAACTCATGATTTCGGAGAATGTGCTCATCGGCGGAGAGGAAAGCGGTGGCGTTGGTACATCGCTTCATATTCCCGAACGCGACGGCATATACAACAATCTCCTGGTATGCGAGTACCTGGCGATGCGAAACATGACGCTCGGCCAGGCGGTCGAAGAAATTTTCGCCGAGTACGGACGAGTGTTCTACGACCGTGTCGATTTCCACACGACCGAAAAAAACAAGAAGCAGATCCTCTCAGCTTGCGCGAAGGGGTTGAACAAACTCGGAAGTCACGCCGTGCGCAGCGTCGAAACCATGGACGGGTACAAATTCCGCGTCGATGGCGGATGGCTGCTCATTCGCGCATCAGGCACGGAACCTATCCTGCGTTTCTATGCCGAAGCCGATTCCGTTAAAAAAGTCAAGGCGCTGCTCAACGCCGCGCAGACAATCGGAGCATAGGTTATTCCCGCCTCCGATTGTCCATCATGATCCATGGATGCACAGGATCACAGGGACATCCCGTCCCGCGACATTGTGCATCCATGTTTTTTTTGACAAGGCAGTTCAGGACGCGGTGCGTTGTTACCTCCACCTTTGTCGCTTCTATTTCTCCCATCTCTCCATGAAGGAGAGGGAATGCGCATAGTATGAGAATGAGGCCGCCATCAGCAGCGCTGGTCTCGATACACGGCTTCCATACATAATCGAAAGTCTTCAGCTTATGAAACAGACGCCGTCAGCAGCCGACCGGGTTTCCCGCCCTCTCGTTGGGAGAAGGCAGGGTGCCACGGACCTGGTGATCGGCAAGCCGGGAGAATCCGGATACAACACAGCGCCGCGGCGGCTCTTGAATCTGAAGGTCTTCTATGACGGGATGAGTTATTCGGGGTTGTCGGTATGATTTGTATGATGCGAAGTATGCTGTTTCTCGTCGCTCTGACTCTGGTACACGCAGCAGTGTTGGGCGCGGATATGCGGCAATTAGCGCAGTCCGACGGACCGGATTCCAGCGGATTTGTACAGCAACTCGTGCTGGCAAACCGCTATCCGGGACTTACGGGTATTTCGGAGGATAGCGCCGGAGCGGACGCCACACGATTGTGGATTGTGGGAGGTACTCTCGTCACGGCGAATGCCGCGATCATGGTGTATTATTTCACCACGTTCTATAACGACGACTACGCTGAGCGCGCGCCGTTTCACACGTTCAACGATTGGTATAACGCGGATCTGAACGCCGACAAGCTGGGGCATGTCTGGGGTTCGCAGACCTATACCCGTTTGCTCCATCGCATTTTCCGTTGGACGGGGATGGCGGAGACTCCCTCCATGTACTGGTCCAGCGGAGGGGCGATGCTGTTTCAACTGGAAATGGAAATCACGGACGGATTATATAAGAACTGGGGTTTCAGTTGGTGGGATATGGCCGCGAACGCGGTGGGATCGGCGTGGCCGAATATACAGCGAGCGGTTCCCGAGCTCCAATGCATCAATCTCAAGATGAGCTACCATCCTTCGGCATCGGTCAGGAAAGGTTGGGTGGAGCATGACTATCTCCGGGATTACGACGGATTCACCTACTGGCTCGCCTTGTCGGTTGAAGACGTCCTGCCAACGAGCATGAAGCCCTGGTGGCCGGACTGGCTGGGTATCGCCGTAGGGTATGGGGCGAACCGGACGATGCTCGGGAAACATATATACAATTCCGCCGGAGGTGTGGGACAAGGCGAGCAGGAATGGTATATAGCGCTCGATTATGACCTCCGAAAACTTCCGGGAGAAGGTGCCTTTGTCCGTTTTCTGAAAGAGGAGCTGAATATCTTCCACTGGCCATCGCCGGCGGTACGCATCACACCGGGCACCGTCTGGTACGGGTTGTATTTCTGATCATCTTCCGAAGAGAATCCGCGCATAGACCGATGTTGGCGGCCGAAGCAGCTTGATCCGGTCGATGAGCACGCAGATCAGCGCGATGATCGCGAGGACCGCGAGGTTTGCGATCGTAAAAGTGAAGCCCGACTCGATCGATTCCATACCGTTGGCTGCGATGATGGGTTCGAGAACCAGCGCGCCAAGCATCTGATGCAGAATGTACACCATCATGGAATGTTTCCCGAAAAATCCAAGCAGGGCAAGCGGACCGAGGTGCACGACACGGCGCAGCAGCGTGGCGAAGAGGATCACAATCCCAACCGAAGTGAACATGTACGCGAAGGTGGGCGGATAAAAGATTTCGGAATATCCGCCGCGTGTTTCGAGAACGCTCCCATTCGCGATGTTGCGGAGAATGGAATCGTCGATTGGAATGAATAACAGCGCGAAACCCGCGGCGGTCAATATCGCTCCGATCACCATGACGCGCGACGAAGCTACGACGTCGCCCGAGAAGAGTGTTCGGAAGAACAACCCGCCGAGCACCGCGTATCCCAGCCATGGAAAAATCGGGAACCAACCGTCGATGAACCAGCTCTGCAGCAACCGCCCCGCGGAAGGAAGGAACATATCGTCGAAGTACACCTCCAGCGTCTCGGCGTGATAGCCGAACACGCTTTGCAGTACATACGTGGCGAGCAGAAAGATGATGGAGACGAACAGCAGTTCACGCGATTCCGTGCGTCGCAGCAGATACATCAGAGGAAGCGCCAGTCCGATGATATAGAGCACATCGAAGGAGGTGAAGGGAAAGATCTTCCACAACAGTACATCGATCAGCGCGCCCGTCAGCAGGATCAGTCCTCCGCGTTTCATGAAGTATGACGGATTGTGGCGCTCCGCCGTCAGTATCACCATGCCCGCGCTCAGCATGATGAAAACGGGGGCGGCGAAGGACCCGAGAATGCGGAACCACATCGTGTGCGGTTCCGACAGGTACGGCGCCAGATTCGCCGGAACCATGAGGATGATTGCAAGACCGCGCAACGCGTCGATCCAGGGAATTCGTGATTGAGTGTCGGCCATGTCGATTAAGCGTGGATGAGTGATGATCAGAAGGAACGTTCTCCCTCTATCCACCAGCGGTACCAAAGTTCAAAATTGTAGAGCGTCCAGATCTGCGGCGTATAATTGATGCCGCGCCGTTCGTACTCGTCGAGCATTCCGCGAATATACGAAGAATTGTAGAATCCATGACGTGCGCCAAGCAGGAGCGAGCGCGCATGCTTCAGGATGTCCGGCGTCAGCATGTTCTTGCCGGATCCCGCGAAGCCGATTTTCTTCCGGTCGATGATGTCATCCGGTAATATGCCTCGAAGCGCTTTTTTCAGAATGTATTTCGGTATGCCGTTTTTCAGTTTGAGCCGGGAAGGAATGTTCATCGAGAATTCGACCATGTGATGATCGAGGAAGGGGACGCGCGCTTCGATACTTGTAGCCATCGTCATTTTATCGACTCGCATGAGCAGCAACTCGGCCAGGCGATTTTTCAGCTCCCAGTATACAACCCGCTGTAAATCGTCGGTGTATCCTTCCTTCGCCGCGTAGGCGAAGCGTTCTTCCGCCAGGGAATATGAGGAAGCGATGCCGGAGGGGAAGCTTCCGAGGTCTATCGCCTTGCGCTTTTCTTCTTCATAAAATCCGATCGCATTTCCCCAGAACACCGGCTCGCCCGTCATCATGTTGCGGATGACGTTTTGCCGGTAATCCACGCGTCGCGCGGCGAGCAGTGGAGAGATCGCGCCATATCCCAGCTTGCCGAGCGCACGCGGTAGAGGACGCATTATGCGTCCCAATTTCATGAGACGAACGGCTCGCGCGTAACTCTCGTATCCGGCGAATTGCTCGTCACTGCCCTCGCCCACCTGCACCACGATTGTGCCGTTGTCCCGCGCGAGCTTCGACACATGGTACAGCGGGAAGCAGACCGGGTCCGCGAGTGGTTCGTCCTGATGATACACGATGGTGGGGAGCAGCTCAAGAAACCCCCCGTCGTCGATGATCACTTCATGGTGATTTGTTCCGTAGAGCTTTGAAATGCGGCGCGCCCATTGGAACTCGTTGGTGTCCTCCTGCCCGCGTATGGCGACCGTGAACGTATCCACCGGCCTGTCCATCATTTCGGACATGAACGCGACATTCGCGCTCGAATCGATCCCACCCGAAAGAAACACGCCGAACGGTACATCGGACATCATGCGTTTCGCCACGGCTTCCCGGAATAACGTGCGTATGCGGTCCGCCACTGCGTCCTCGTCGTTGTAATCGAAGCCATCGTCGCGATGTCCGAGCGGGTCCCAGTACTGCCGCACTTCGATGGAGCCGCCGAATCGCATCTTCGCCATATGACCGGCACGGAGTTTCATCACGCCTTCGAACATGGTCCAGGGCGCTGGTGTGTGGATGTACGTGAAATAGTGATACAGGGCTTCGCGATCCACGGAAGCGGAACAGGCGGGATGCTGCAGCAAAGCCTTGATTTCGGAACCGAAAAGCAGTGCGCCGTCACACAGGCTGAAATACAATGGCTTGATGCCAATTCTGTCCCTGTACAGCAGCACCGTCTCCTTGTCCGCGTCCCACAGCGCGATCGAAAACATCCCCTCCAGCCTGTCTACGAAATCCTCGCCCCAGTGACGATACGCGTAGAGCAGCGTCTCGGTATCGGTGCGCGAACGGTAGCTGTATCCGGCCGCTTCGAGTTCCTTGCGCAGCACCGCATGATTGTAGATTTCACCGTTGAAAACAATCCACAGGCGTTCGTCGGGGGTCGACATCGGTTGATGCCCGGCGGGAGAGAGATCGATGATGGAGAGGCGCCGGAAAGAAAGCCCAATCCTTCCGCACGGCGAACGATAGATGCCTTTATCGTCGGGGCCGCGGTGCGCGATTACCTTTCCCATGCGCTCAAGCAGGTCGTCGGTGATGTCGTCACCAGATCGTGCGTAATTAAAAATACCGGCGAATCCACACATCGTAGTGTCCGAAAGTTCAATCCCTCAAAATACGCGTCCCGGGGCTGTGCTCCAATGCACTCCCGTGAACCGGATGGCTTGCCGACCTGATTCCCCGGACGCGGCAGGTCCTGATCTCAGGGTGTTCGCTGAATGGATTTCACGAAGCACTCGCGAAGAATCATCTTCCGGATGACGCGCGCAGCAATTCTCCGATTTCCTGCTGACGCTCCTCGGGAACTCCGCGCTCGAGACACCAGAGGAGCAACTCGACGGCACGGTCGCGGCGTATGCCTGCGCGCATGTAGTATTTGCCGAGCGTGTACCGCAGCATCGCGTCGTTCGGGAAAAGGGAAACGCCTTGCTCGAGCCGCTCCAGCGCGGCGGTATGCCGGCCTGTGAGAGCGAGCGCGTTCCCGCTGAACAGGTACACCTGCGGGGCGGCGAATCCGGTACCGAGTGCGGCTTCGAATTCCCTGACGGCACCGGGGTAATCCCCACCTGCGTACGCGCGCATTCCCTCGATACCGGGCCAAAGGCGTCCGCCGCGGGTGGCGGCGGCGATGCGGTGTAATGCGGCTTCGGGAAAGGGCACGCGCAGGCTCAACGACTGAATCCCGATACCCTGCGCAAGCGAATCGATCTGATCGAGTCCGATGCTGTAATCACGCTGCTTTCCGCTCGCCTGAAGCTCACGCGCTTTCCGGTGCAATCGTTCGAGCATCCACTGCTGAATTTCGTCGTAGCGATTGGCGTCGCCGGCATGGATCCGGGCGGCGGCATCCAGCAGTTCCCGGTAATGCTGGGGATAATCCAGTATCTCGATCATCCGACGAGTGAGTCCGATGTCGCGATCGTCCGCGCCTTGATTGCGGTAGTACTTGCGCAACGCCTCGTAACCGCTGATCGCGTAGTCGCCGTACATGTGCTCGTCGTCGAGCCGCATGATGCGTTCGAACCGCTCGGCGGCGGCGTCCGACCGCGTGCCGCTCACGATCCAGGGAACGGTGAAAAGCAGGGATGCAAGTCCCAGGGCGAGTACGGCCGAGTGGCCGCCTCGCCTGCTTATGATATCATGGTGACTGTACGGACTTGCAGCGCTTGCGGATTCCGGATGCTGCCCCTTCGACTTCGCGCCGGAGAGACTTCGTTCAATATCGTGAGGAGTTCCCGCGGCGCTTCGCTCAGGTCGCAGACTCGCTGCGGCGAGATGACGGTCATTGTCAGATGTCAAGTCCGAAATGGACCGGTGCGCAGCGCTGGTGCACGCACTCAGCATGGCCATGGCGGTGAACAACAGACAGACTCCGAGCGGCGCCGTCAGGTCCCAATCCCGTGCGAGTCCCAGGGACGTGTTCGCAAACAGTACGAACACAGCGAGGAACAATGTCGCGAGCATTGCGAAGCGCATACCGGCGACGTTCGAGGCATCGCTCCGCCTGCGCAGGAAGCTGCCGCCGATCAGGAATACGGCCGAAGGCGCAAGAAGGAAAAACAGGTTGACGATATCCGCGAGATGCCAGATCGAAAACAAGGTGTAGCGCAGCGTCCCGGCGCCTGTCGCGATCTCTTTAGCAGGCATGATGACCCGATTATCCGATACGGCGAGTCCCGTAAGCCAGTACAGCGCCGCGAACACGGCGATGAGAATCGCGGCCGCTCTGAACGGGTGTCCGGCAAGCCGTGCCGCCGGTGTCGCGGCGAAGTGGACCGCCAACAGATAGAGGACAGCCGGAAGCAGGGAGAGGGAGAGGTAGTGCGTCGTCACGGCGAGCACCCATGCCAGAACCGCTATGCCGGTGGAAGCTTCACCCCGCAATGCCCTGTCCGCGGCAAGCAGAAACACCGTAATGGCGGCGAATACCGGCGCGTAAAACTCGGCATACCCGAACATGAGCAGCGATCCCGCGGTCCCGCCCAGAAGCAGCATCGCCGCGGGACGTTCGCGACGCGGCAGCGCGATCAGGATGTACAGCGATGCGCCAATCAGCGCGACGGCCGAAACCGCCCGGAACGGATACAACGCCGTGGATGGATACTCCAGACCGAACATGGACGTCGCCGCCGGTATCGCATGCATCGCCGCGGTGAGCAGCACGCCGGTCAAGGGCGATGACTTCAGGTTCATGAGCAGAGCGGCATCGTAGTGCCCGTCGACGGAGAATCGGTGGATCTGCGGGATGAGCGCACCCCCGTCGCCATAAAAAAAAGTTTCCATAGGCCAAAGCAGCGTTGCCGACAGCAAAAGGAGCAAGCCCAATGCGGCAATGACATGACCTTTCCTTTCGGTCAAATCGTCGACGAACCGCGCACCCTTTCTGGTCAACAGCAACAGCACCGTCATTGGCAACACCGAATAAGCGGCCTGTTCCCACAGCGGGAAATCGCGCAGCACATCGAAGCCCCACAATCGATCCACAGGCAGGAACAATGCCGCGATGCGCAATATGGCGGGCAGAACAATTGCCGCCGCGAGGAGGGGGTTGGAACGGGATTCTGGGAGTGCTTTTTTCATTATCGTCCTGAACGTCCTGAAAAAATAAGAATTCGCAGCATTTTCGCAACCCGCTCTTGCATTTTTGCGAACTGCCAGTTACGTTTGTTAGACAAAAGGATAAGTTATGGAGGATGTGATGGCGCGTGGATGGACACAAAATAGAAAGAAAGTTGCCGCATTCATCGAGAGCTATTTCGAGAAACACGGCAGGGCACCCAGTCTCGATGAAATCGCCCTGGGTACGGATCTGTGGAAACGCTCCGTGGAAATCGTCATCAAGGGCTTGCAGCAGATGGGGGTGCTTGAAATCACGCCGGGAATAAGCCGCGGCATTCGACTGGTGGAGCAGGACACGATGCGGGTCCCTCTCGTTGGTGACGTCATGGCGGGCCCTCCCGCGTGGGGCGACAATCGGACGGTGGAGTTCGTGCGTCTGGACAAGTCCGTCGTGCCGTTCAGCAATCCCGTCGCGTTGCGTGTTGAAGGGTACAGCATGAGAGACGCCGGCATTCTTCCGGGTGATCTCGTTCTGGTGCGGCAACAGAAGCATGCGAACAACGGAGAAACCGTCATTGCCTACTACAACGGCGGTATTACGGTGAAGAAGTTCGAGAAAAATGGAGAGCGCATTCGCCTCATTCCAGCCAATTCAAGCTATAAGCCCATGGAAATTCAGGCCGACGACGATTTCCAGATTGTCGGGCGCGTCATGCTCGTGCTGCGTGATCTTGGACACTGCTTCGATGTCGTCGCCGCACGCGAGGAGGGACATTGAATCCTGGATTATCAGTCAAAGCCGTACCTTGTGGCGATTAAAGCTTGAATCCGCTAACTTGCAAACATTCGTTTATTTTCCAATTCGGTCCCCGAAACGGACCAGGTGCCCCAGTAAGGCGGCAGACGAAGCACGAACTCTTGAGGTACTCACATGAACCGTTGTTCCAGGATTCTACCAAGTACGGCGATCGCTTTGGTTCTCTTCGTTTGTTCGACGGGCGCGCATGCGCAGGAGGTTCTGCATGTCCGTAACGACATGTACGACCATGGCGTGCGCACTGTCGGGGATGTTCGCTTGTACGTCGTGGAGGGGATTGCGCCGACCGGAATACATGAAGTGGGGATTCCCCGAAGGATGCTACGCATACCGGTAGACGAACGCGTTCCCTTCGATGTGCGGCTTGAAAAGGCTTTCACAGGTGAACCGGTCGCGGCTTCTCCGTTTTATCGCTATGCTGTGACGATGGCGCCGGACTCCTCGCTCCTGTCGGAATTGTTGCCCGCGGACGTACCCATCGCCCAGCAGCGCGGCATGGCCGCCACGATTCTCTCGAAGCGGTATTCGCGCGAACACGGGGCACTGGAACTCGTGCTCGAGCTTCCCCTCCTGACTTGGGATCCATCGTCAAATGAGGTTCGCTGGATAGAATCGTACACGTTCACTCGCATAGGTACGGATGGAATTGTCGGAAATATTCCCGCCGCGAGTGAGGGACGTCCGCCGTACGCCAGTCAGCCCTTCACCACCCGCAGCCGGAACGTGGATACCAGCCGGGCATGGGTGGACGAGGGAAATGCCATGCTGAAGTTTTTCGTGCGACAGGACGGGTTGTACAAGATCACGGCCGACTGGATGCGCGAGTCGGGGATGGACCCCGTCTCCATCGATCCCGCGAGAGTGCAGCTCTACCGTAAAGGGCTTAGCGTACCACTGTATCTGCACGGCATGGAAGACGGCAGCTTCGATGACGGTGACTATATGCTGTTGTACGGCACGCAAAATTATGATGAACTCGGACACCGGAGGATTCCCGACAACCCGGATGACCCGTGTCCCCAGTACATGAGTCTCTACACGGATTCGACCGCGTACTGGTTTAATTTCAACAGTCCTGCGATTGCCCGCATCAACAGTCTGGATATGCGAAATCAGGGAGTCTCCGATACGCTTGACTGGGGCTACAAAAGGGTGCACATCGAGTACGAATATGCGCTGTGGAGTTACGCAACCTCGATTGTCAGGGCGCAGCTGCCGGACTGGACTTCGGAGGATTCGTATTTCGGGGGTGAATTCAGACCCGGAGGTGTCGTCCGCAGCATCTTCACCATCGATAATCTGAATTTCGCGCAGCCTTCCCGCTATTGGGCCAAAGGCGCCAGCTGGTTCGGCGATGCTTCCATTACACCGAATCATGGACTGACGCTCGCTGTGAACACGAGCGGGACGCTTGATTCCGTCGCATTCAATCTGAACGAACAGCGCCTGCTTTACGCGGAGTTCCCGTCCGCACTGCTGTTCAATGGCATCGATACGCTCAAGTTGATCAGTCATAATGTGCAGGGTGTCGGCTCCAGCAGTGTCGCCCTGGATTGGCTCGAGGTGGAATTTCCGAGATACCTGCTTGCGGACGGCCGTCAGCTGATGTTCAACTCCGATGTGAACATGGGCTTTACTCCCCGTGTCATCAAGGTGCAGTCCAATGTCGACGCCGAGATGTACTGCGTCCGCATCGGGAGTTCGAGTTCGGCGATTCTCCCCCTCCATCAAAAGTTGTCCGGCGCGCCCTCCTCCTATCTGTTCGTGGATTCACTGCTCGCGAACTCCACATACATTTTCTGCCCCGCGGACTCCGTACTCCTGCCAGCGAGAGGGGAGCGACGGGCGATCGAGCCGATTGTGACCCCGACCGATCAGGCCGCGTATCTGATCGTCACTTCCGAGGACCTGATGGCCGCAAGTCTCGAGTATGCGGATTTCATCACCCGATCGTATGGCTTGACATCGAAGGTGGTTTCCATCGACGATATTTACGATGTGTATTCCTACGGGATGTTTCAGCCGGAAGCGATCAAACTCCTCACGTTTGATGCAAGGTATACCTGGGCTGACGATTCGCTTCGTTACCTGCTGCTGATCGGGGATGCAAGCTACAATTACAAGAGCACCGGGTCAAAATATTCGAAAAACATGGTCCCTTCCTATGGGATCCCGGTGAGCGATATCTGGTTTACGTGTTTCGATTCGCTTCAGATCGAGGTGTCCCTGCCAGTCGGCAGATTGTCCGCGCGATCGGAGGAAGAAGTACGCGCATATCAGCTCAAGCATGAGTCGTATCTTTCCCAGCCGATGGACTTGTGGAACAAATCCTCGCTTCATTTCAGCGGCGGCAATTTGAACGGCGGTAACTCGGAATTGCTGAAGTTCAAGGGAATCAATCAAATGGTCATTGAGAATGTGGTGACCCCTCGCGAATTCTCTGGCCTGGCGACGCATTTTTATAAGACCCTTGATCCGCAAAGCGATTTCGGACCATATCCTGAGTCGTTCGTAAGTGAGCGGATCAAGGAGGGAGGTATCTTCATCTCCTATGTCGGGCATAGCGGCACCGCTACATGGGATAACTCGATATCCTCGCCCTCCCAAATCAGGAACGGCAGCGGGAGAGGCACCCTTGTGACGGACTTTGGCTGTTCCACCGCGAGATTCGCGGAGGTGGATATCGTTTCGTTCTCTGAAGCGTCGGTGGTGCATGCGGATGGTCAATCGATCGGATACATCGGGAACGCCAGCGCCGGTTTCGAATCGACGACAGCTATCCTGCCGTTGTTGTACTACACGGCATTGATCAAGGATCGCGCTTCATCCGTCGGCGCGGCGCATATCGCGTCGAAAAAAACGCTTCAGGACCTGTACGGAAGAAACTCCATCAACATCGTTTCCACGCTGACAAATCTCCTCATTGGCGATCCTATTATAAAGATAAAGTTGCCCGAAAAGCCAAATCTCGTCGTCAAGGACCAGTGGCTGCGCGTCGAGGAAGAAATCGTCACGGATCAGATGGATTCGATCAACTGTACGATGGTGCTTGGTAACTGGGGGTTGCATAATGTGGATTCGGTCGACCTCCGCCTCGATCATCAGTTTCTTGGCCAACCGGGATCGAGTGAACTTCGGCGCGTCGCTGTACCCGACGTGTACGATACGCTCCGCTTCTTCGTCCCGCTGCCCCGTGAATCGGGTCGAGGCGCCACGATTGTTACGATCGATCCCGGCAACCTTATCGACGAGATCTATGAAAACGACAACACCGCGACGCTGCGCTACGAGGTGTACAGTACCTATATGAAGGTGGTGGACGAGCGCTTGAACTTCACCAGGGGTGGGCGCGATTCGATCAGGATACTTAACCCGGCTCTGGCGCCCGGTGGAATCACCGGTACGATTGTGGAATTTGATACGTCGCCCGCTTTCACGACTCCTGTTCAGCGGAAGCACGATTATGGAAAAACCTTGACGACGATCCCCTGGAATCCCGATCCATCCACAGGCGCGGTGTACTGGCGTGCCCGGCTGGAAGGCGGCGGCACGGATCAAATCGGACCCTATACGCGGTATCCGTCGATCGAGGGGGATTACGTGCAGGCCGACTCCTCCGATTTCGCGCACTCCCAACTCACCGAAGCCAGGATTCTCGACGATAACGTCACCCTCATGCCTTCGGAACTGCTGCTTCAGGCGGAGTCTGCTGGTTTCCCATGGAAATTCGGGGCCATCCGCGTGAACGGCATCAACATCGTCAAATCCACCTTCTTCCGCGGCTATGTGATTGCGGTGTTCGACAGTCTCACGATGAAACTTCTTCGTATCGGACAATTCGATACATGGGGAGTCGCCGCTGACCGTGACTCGGTTCGGTTGTGGGTTGAAGGTGTTCAGCCGGGAGAGATTGTTGTCGTGACGACTGCCGACGAACCGCAGAGCGGGAGTAACGTGTTCAGGGCTGCGATGAAGTCCATTGGAAGCGCCTTGATCGACAGCGTACGGATCAGCAACAGATGCAGCTGGGCGATCATAGGACATAAAGGCGCTGCGGAAGGATCCGTCCCTGAAGGATTCAAGCGACAGAGCCCGGATGCGATCGTGGTCATCCAACAAACATTTGACGTGCAGCCGGACACCGGCAGAATGCTGTCGCCATTGATCGGTCCCGCCACACAATGGCAAACGATCTCGCTCGACCGAACAGACGCAGCCATCTCTGATATCCGGGTCGGTGTTCTCGGAACGGATACCTCCGGCAATGAAGTCCTGCTTGTCCAGGGTGGGAACGCCGACGTGATCGATATTTCATTGATTGACGCCTCAGTCTATCCTCACATCAGACTGGCTGCGACGTTGGCGCCTGCGGGGAGTGTCGTACCTGAGATCGACGCCTGGTCCGTGTCCTATCTCCAACCCGCTGAACTGGCGCTGAACTACCAGTCGGTGTCGACAGGCCGGGATAGCGTGATACAGGCTGAACCTCTCGAGTTGTCGATCGGTCTGCTGAACGCCGGAGAGTCTTCCGCGCGCGATGTGCCGATTCAGGTGGAGATTATCGGCAGCGATAACATTCCCCGTGTCGTAGCGGCATTTGATGTAACGCATATTGCTCCGCGCACATGGTTCGACTCCACAGTCCAGGTCGCGACGGATGCGCTTTTGGGCGCGTATCAGATCCGCGTGGTTGCGGACAAGGCGGACAACATTCTGGAGCAATACGAAGACAATAACTCCTATCTCACCACCTTTTTCGTCAAACCCGATACCACGCGTCCGCAGTTGGATATCACGTTTGACGGGTATCTTCCCCTCAACGGGGATTACATTCGATACAATCCCGAAATCGTACTCACGCTCCGTACACCGCCACCGTACCCCATCGTCGAGAAAGAAAAATTCCGCGTGACTATAGACGGTGACGCCTTGAGTCTCGACAGTCTCTCCGCGTCCTTCACGCCGTCGACCGCCTCAAATCCGGCGGTACTTCGATTCCAACCAAACCTTGCCGACGGGGAGTACTACTTCGGCTTCAATGCCACCGACGGCAACGATCAACAGGTGTACGAGGAAGATCTTGAAATCCTGGTGCGCGTCAGCAGCCAGAGTCGTATCGCTGAAATGTACAATTATCCGAATCCATTCGCGGGCGAAACGTCATTTACCTTCCTGCTCACCGGCGCAGGCGTTCCGGACGCAGTGCAGGTGAAGGTGTACACCGTCGCAGGCAGGTTAATTCGGACGCTCGCCTATCCCGCCTCGGCGGTCCGCATTGGCTACAATGCGCTGAAATGGGATGGAAAGGACGAGGATGGCGACAGCATTGCAAATGGCGTGTATTTTTACAAACTGATTTCGAAATTCTCCGACACGACGGTGGAAGAGATCGGCCGGATGGCCGTCCAGAAATAAGAACTTCACGGCAAGACCGCCGTGCATCTGCATCTTCATAGCTACTATTCCTTCCTGGCCGGGACGCTCTCTATTGAGCGGATCATCGCGCATGCGAAGGAGCGGGGTTGCTCCGCGCTCGCGTTGACGGATACGAACAACGTCTCCGGCATCATGGAGTTCTACGTCGCCTGCACACGCGCAGGAATCAAACCGATACCTGGTGCGGAGCTGCGCCTTGGTTCGCAGAAGGTCGTCCTGCTGGCGCGAACGTGGGATGGTTATGCCGAAATCTGCGCCGCTCTGACTGCGCTGGTTGTTCATGCTCCGCCTGCCAGAATACTGGAGGCGGGTGAGGACGACGCCACGGAACCGCCAGGCGATGGCGATCAACCCGCGACCCCGGACGACCTCCTGACCACGATCCTATGTGAGCATCTCGGCAACGACGTCGTACTTCTGTCTTCCAACATCCCGCTGATCGAGCGGCTGATCGGCGCCTGCCGTGCTACGCTGTACATCGAGCTGATCAAAGCGCAGGAAGCGCGTTGGCCTCAGCTGCTCACAGCCGCTCACCGCACGGGCTTGCCAGTGATCGCCGCCAACGACGTGTACTTCGGAGAAGCGGGAGGTGTGCGGCTGCACACCGCGCTGCGGGCCATCGCGACCAACTCCACGCTCGGCATGCTGAAATCGGAGGAGTTGGCGCCGGAAAGCAGCTGGTTCATTGGTGCGGAAGAGTATGAAATCTGGTATCGGCATATCCCGGAGGCGCTTCGTGAACGTGATGCCGTGATCGCTTCCGTCGACGTCAGGTTCGATATCACCTCGACGAAATTCACCAGCTATCCGGATCTTCCTGATGCGGAAAAGGCGTCGCGACTGCGCGTACTGACGGAAGAGGGATTGCGTTTCCGCTATCCGCGCGGGTCGCGCGAGGCGCGCATGCGCATAGAGAAGGAACTTGAGATCATCAATAATCTTGGCTTCGTCGATTATTTTCTGGTTGCCTGGGATCTCATCCGCTATGCGCGAATACATGCATATCCGTACGTGGGACGTGGGTCGGGAGCAAACAGCATCGTCGCTTACTGCCTGCGTATCACGAACGTCGACCCAATCGAGTTGGACCTCTTTTTCGAACGATTTCTCAATCCTGAACGACGCTCCCCGCCTGATTTCGATATCGATTTCTCCTGGCGCAACCGCGATGACGTGATCAATCATGCCTTGGCGAAATACGGGAACGATCGCACGGCGATGATATGCACGATTTCTACGTTCAATCCCAGGGGTGCGCTCCGCGAAACAGGAAAGATTCTCGGCTTCAGCGCGGCCGAAATCAAACAGGTGACATCAATGCTGCCCGGGTACGGAACGTCGGATTTCAAGGATGCCAACAGCCCGTTTCGCAGGCACATGGGTCCGGTGCTCGATTCGCCGTATGGACGCGAATGGTCGAGGCTGGCACGCGCGGTGCTGGAATTTCCGAATCATTACGGCATTCATGCCGGAGGAGTGATCCTCGCGCCGGAACCGATGACCCGCTACACCGCGACGCAAATCGCTCCCAAGGGAGTCCGCATCACCCAGCAGGATATGTTTTCCATGGAGGATTGGAGGCTGGAAAAACTCGACATCCTCTCGACGCGCGGATTGGGAACCTTCGAAGACACAATGCTCGAGGTGAAACAGCGCAGCGGCGTTCTGCCTCCGATCCTGGATTACAAGGTCGCATGCAATGATGCGAAAACACGCGAGATCATGAGATCAGGGGAGACCGTGGGATGCTTCTATGTAGAGTCGCCCGCGATGATACAGCTGCTGAAAAAACTGCGAACCGATACATTCGAGATGCTGACGGCGGCAAGTTCGATTATTCGTCCCGGCGTGGCGCAGTCGGGTATGATGCAGGCGTTTATTGAACGCTATCGCGATCCATCGAAAATCAATCCTCCGCATCCGGTGATGGCCGAATTGCTCAAGAGCACATACGGCGTCATGGTGTATCAGGAGGACGTGATCAAGGTCGCGCACTTCATTGGCAAGCTGAGTCTGGGGGAGGCCGATCTTCTGCGGAGAGCGATGTCCGGTAAATTGCGGTCACGCGAGGCCATGCGCACGCTTCGGGAAACGTTTTTCGCCGGCTGCGCGAGGGAGGGGATCTCGGAAAGCATCACATCGGAAATCTGGCGGCAGATGGAATCGTTCGCCGGCTATTCGTTCTGCAAGGCGCACTCCGCCTCGTATGCGGTCCTCTCCTTCCAGGAGGCATGGCTCAAGGCGCATTATCCGGCCTTGTTTTTGTGTGCTGTCCTGAATAATCAGGGTGGATACTATCGTCCTGAAGTGTACATCCAGGAAGCACGGCGACTGGGCCTGACGATCAATCTGCCCGACGTCAACGCCAGCGAGGAACTTCACACCTGTCCGAGTGACCGCTGCATCCAACTCGGTTTTCTTCACATAAAAGGACTCAGCAGACGAACGCAGGATGTCCTTTTGCGTGAGCGACGTGAAAACGGACGTTTCCCGGATTTCGCGGATTATCTTGAACGCTCCGGGTCGACGTTCGAGGATACGTGCATCCTTGTGCGCTGTGGCGCGTGCGACGGCTTCGGTGAAAAGCGCGGCGCGATGCTGGTGCGCACGAAGCTCTTTTTCAATCAACATCGACGTGATTCAACCACCAGATCGCTGCAGTTCGATCTCCCCGGCTTCGAGACGGATCTGGAGAGACTCCGGGACTACTCGCCGGAACAGGTAGCGCAGATCGAGATGGAAACATTCAGCTATACGGTAAGCACGCATATTCTGGCGCATTTCGAGAAGGAACTGCGTGGGACAGTAAAATCGACCGACCTCGAACGCTTCGTCGGCCGCCGCGTGCGCGTCGGAGGCTGGATGATCGCCGCGAAACTTTCGCGCACAAAAAAGGGAGACCGCATGATGTTCATCAATCTTGACGACGCGATCGGTCGCATCGATGTCGTGCTCTTTCCGCGCTGTTTCGATGCACACTCGCATCTGCTGCGTTCGGCTGGACCGTTCATTATTTACGGTCTCGTAAAAAAAGAGTATGACGTCATCAATATCGTTGCCGAGAGCGTGACGCTTCTCACGCGCCAGTGACGCTGCGTTGGTGCATCGATTCAGGCCTCCTGAATTGTCGGCCGATGGGGTCGGGAACGATTCGCCCAGTATCTCTTCTGCGAAACGCATCGTGTCGTCGTCGATGGACCAGTGCCGGACGCGGTCATTCATGGTTGAACGAGAACCTGGATTCAATCGATTCTCACCAGATTGGTTGAGCAGTCGCTGTCGAAAGTAATAAAAATTGACTATTATCGATCATTGATTGCCGGTACGTGCTACGGACGCACTTCTGGATCCTTCATTAGTCCTGACCCCATGCGGTGTTTCGCACTTTCACTACTATTCATGGTCGCGGCCCTGGTTTCCACATCCATGCCGCTGCATTCACAACGGCAGGAGGCGGGGCAGCTGGCGGTGTTACGCGTGAACGTCGCGAACGAACAGGCCGCGAGAGAGGACACCGTGTTTGTCCGCATCGCGGAGCATTGGCGGGACGATCCGGCATCGGGAGCGAAGCTCGCACAAGACGCGATTACTCTTGCAAGACGCGGTGAGGATACCACCTCGATCGCACTCGGCTATTGCGCTCTCGGAATCAACCAATGGGCATTGGGCAAGAACGTGGATGCGGCGCGGAGTTACTTTGCCGCTATCGCGTTGGCGCGGCAAAGCGGAAATCGAGACATCCTTGCGAAGGGATACAACAATCTCGGGCTGCTGTATTATGCCCTCGGGACATACCCCGAAGCGCAAACCTGGTTCCTTCGATCCATGGACTTACGGCGTCAGCTCCTCGATTCCGCAGGTCTGGGACGCGTGTATACGAATCTCGGCCTGATAGCGAGAAAACATGGAGAATTCGACAGCGCCCGTTCGTATTTCACCACCGCGATAGGCCTACATCTGAAATCGGGAGATACGATCAATCTTGCGCGAACCTCGCATTACCTGGGTGAGGTCGCCGCCGCTTCCGGATCGCCGAAATCGGCGCTGGTCTTGTACAACAGAGCGGAACAACTGTTCCTCCATCAACGGGACAGAATGGGATACGCCCTGGTGCTGGTCGACATAGCAAGGGTTCACCGCCAGTTGGGCAATCCGTCCGCTTCCCTGCGCTACGCCCGGAAAGCGCTTTTATTGGGTCGCGACATTCATTCGCCATTCACCATCAGGGAGTCTGCGGATATTCTGCATCGCATCTATTCAGCGAAAGGCGATTATCGGGCGGCCTACGAGACGCTGAGCGAGGCAAGCCGGTTCGCGGACAGTCTTCGGAATGAATCCGTCATGCACGCCATCGCAAGCCTGGAGCTTCCGTCCATACTTGAACGGCAGCGCAGCGAGGACCGACGCAAGCTGGAACGGAGAGAGGGCGAGATTAGGGAAACGCTGCGGAGGGAACGGCTCATAAGGAATGTATCCTTCGCCGGACTATTTCTCGCGATTATTCTCGTCGGTGGGCTGTGGTTCGGAATCCGTCAGATCCGGCGTAGAAACGTGATTATTCTCGAAAAGAATGCGGAAATCGAAACGATCAATGAGAGACTGCAACACATTAATGAATCGAGGGAGAAGCTGTTTTCGATCATTGGACACGATCTGCGGGGGCCCGTGGGCGCGACCTATTCCATAGCGACACTTTTGCTTGAGCGTGAAGACGACCTGTCTCCAACCGAGAAATCGCAGCTCATTGACGCTCTCATTGCCTCCTCGGGGGCGACAAGCGATCTTCTCGACAACCTGTTGAACTGGTCCAGGACGCAGTACGGGCAGCTGTCTTTCAATCCCACGGAGAATGATCTTGACGCCTTCATCGAGGACCAGCTTTCATTGCTAAGGCCAGTCGCACAGAAAAAAAATATTCCGATTTACATCGAAGGTGAGAAAGGGATCAAGGGTATTTTCGACAGTCATATGATTTCCGCCGTTGTACGTAACCTTGTGATGAATGCAATAAAATTCACAGGCGACGGCGGCAGCATCACCATCAATGTCGTCAGGTCCGATGGAATGGTCGAACTGACCGTACGCGATACGGGAGTGGGAATGTCCGCGGAACGGATCGAAACGTTGCGGAATAGGTCCGCTCATACACCGCTCTCAGGCACGAGGGGTGAACGCGGTACCGGACTCGGTTTGGAGATATGCCGGGAATTTCTGGACCGGCATAACGGCAAGCTGATTTTTGAATCCGTTGAAGGGAGAGGAAGCGCGTTTACCGCGAGATTTCCGCTCGGATCTCCTGGCGTCCCCGAAACATCCGATCCTTTGTCCTGAATTTCAACGTCAGAGCGGCGCCGGGAGGGCCATTCGCGTAACCTCGCCATCGCCTCCATTACGCTCTATGAGCGCCAATCCAATATTGCGGACGAAATAGCTTGTCCAATACGCGGTCCCCGGGCGAACACCTCCGTTTTCTGTCTCCTGTGCGTAACGGATGACGAGCACGTCGGTGTACGTTCCGAGGCCGTCCGGCAGCCTCAGTTCATCGAGATGTTCGAGCACACGTCCGGTCACAGCGTGTTCAATGATGCCGTCTGGTGTGAGGCGCGCGGCTTCCCAGGTGAATCCCTTCCACAATCGTGACGGCATGACGATGAGGCCGGTTCGGGAGTTCGTCATGATCGTCGTCATGTCGATCCGTATCCAGCTGGCACCATCATCGCGCGAAAGATACGTTCCTGCGTCCGTGCCGCAATAGATATCGCCCGCCGGGGAGACATGGATGGAAATGACCTTCCGTCCCTGTAACCCGCTGGACATGAACGAGACTCCGTCGAAAGCATCGAGGCCATCATCCTTTGCGATGAAAACCCTGGGACCGCGCCGGGACTGCTGAACGTCATTGATCGTGAAGTTCACGGACAATGGTATCCACAGTCCCGGTTGGGGTGCGACCAATAACCTCGTTGGGGATGATCCTGCCGCGACGACCGGAAACGCCGCGGATACATCCGCACAGATTCGGTGAATTGGCCCGGTCAGCGAAGCGCTCTCAAACGAATACCGCACAGGAGCATTGCCGATCAGAAGCATTTCTCCGATACCGCTCCTTTCGGATGCCGTGTACAACCATGCTTCGGTAGCAGAGTAGCGGATAATCGCGATGTCGGTAAGGTCGTCTGATCCGGGCTGCAGCGCGAAACGCTCCCATGCACTGAATGGGGGACGGGAATAGTGGAGCGATTTATTGATGACGGCGAAAATCCCGCGCGACACGTCCGCTTCCAGATCCTGCACGATGCCGGCGGGAGCAGGCAAGCGTTGCCAGGAGGAATCCGATACGCGACGCGTATAGATGCCGTCATTTCGGGTGCCGGCGAAGATCCGGCGATCTGTCGCTGTCGAATCCATGCACAGGGAGGTGACGTTCGCCCCGGGCATGTTCTCGACTGTCCACAGCTTCGAGGGAAGGTCGTAACGATACATTCCGCCGGACTTCTCCGCGACGAGAAGCGTCGTGGGATCGAGCGACAACATGCGCGTCGCCATCACGATTGGGCCGGTTTGCGTCGAATGATAATCGGCAAAGCGCAAATGAGGTGGAATGTGAAATAGTGTATGCTCGTTGCACCCGCCGAGTACGAAGGTCCCGTTTCCGCTGGACATCGCCAGCATCGTTGATTCAAGGACCGTCTGGCTGCCATCGATATGTTCGTCGCGAATGCTGCTCGAATTCAACGAAAACTGTAGCCTGTGGGCGTCATTCGGATCGTCCGAAAGAGACCTGTACTGGTACGGGGATCTGGCCGGACTCCACATATAGTCCACACTGCGGTATTCTGTCGGCTCGCCGGGACTCGTTGGATCGCTGCACGCCGTCATAACAGCGGCAATGGCGAGCAGCATGGCGAAAGAGGCGTTGCGCGTCACCATACTCTCACCCCGACACCGAAGCGGAAGTCGATTGAAGAATTGTAGTTGTAGCCGACCGTCGAGTTGCGGCGGATGATGCCGACGACTCCTGAAGAGGGGAGAGGATCGGCAATCTCGTTATGTGACGGAGCGAGCCATGATCCGCTGTAATGCGCTCCAAATCGCAGCTCCAGATTGTACGCAAGGTACCACCCGGTCGAGATCCCGGTCGAAAAAACGAACGGATGCTCTCCAGTGAGCAGCGCACCGCCTCCGGCGTCCAACCGGAGTTGAATACGGGATTCCGGATTGAACGTGTACTGTCCGTGGAGTCGCAGCCACGGGAGCATGGAAGCAACCATGCCGCGATCGATGATCACGATGTCGGTGCTGCTCCCTGGCTCGATTGGCGTTCGCTTTGCCACCAGCGCTTCGCGGCTGACGTACGACTGGCCCGCCTCGAGACCGACGGTGAAGAACGGACTCACCTCGTAGCGCAGTGCGGCGAGATAGACGCCATTCATCTGGCTTGAGCGGTTGCCATCACTGCCGCGCGCGTCGAAACGTGCCGCGCCGCTTTCAATGCACAGGAAGACCGGTCCGTCGAGTGGTACGAACGGGATGTACGGAAGCGGCGTGGGAGTATTTCGCCGTACATCCGGGACCCTCGTCTCCGAGAACGCAGCAATAGGCCGCGCATCGAGTGAGGGCAGGAGGTCCTCTCCGTACGGCACAGGGTTCTCCATGGATGTCCGTGCTGAAGCCGCGGCTCCCGTTTCTACTGCATGTATGGAGGAGGCGCTGCTGGTCATCCGCGTTTCGGCTGCGAGTGTGTATCGATGTCCGGCCGGAGCAGTGCGTTCATTGCCAGCGATGTCGTTGCGAGCTGCAACGTTGGTCACAGGGACGCCGAGAACAGCTGATCCGGATCCATCGGTTCGGGATTGCCCACTCCGCTCGCGTACTGCCGGCATGTTTCCGTCTCCGAGAGATTGATTCTCAACAACCGCGCTAGAGTCGCTGTCATTGTCGGTCAGATACAGGACGCCGAATGTGGCGGTGACGAATGACGCTGCCGTGAGCAAGGAAATCCAAGTTTGACGGAAACGGAGGGTAGAGAACAGTCTGACACCGGGACGACCAAGTCCATTGGATCCGTGTAGTGCATGCACACCCGCGGGAAGCGTTCGCTCCAGAGACGGGATTGTGGCGGCGAGCGCTCTCTGGACCGAGAGCGGGACGCTCTGTGGATGCTTCCTGTCGCTCAGCGCTTTTCGTAACGTCCTGTGCTGTTCAAGAAGGTCTCGTTTCTCCGGATCGTTGGCGATCGCTTCAAGAAACGCTCGCTCCCGCCGTGGAGACAATTGGCCGTCCAGGAATTCTATTACTGTATATTCGAATGGTTTTTTCATGGTATTACTCCTCATCGGCGTGTCCGGCACATCCGGGGAAGAAGCCGGCGAGACTGTTCCGCAAAGACTGTTTAGCGCGCCAGATACGCTGGCGGACGATACCGATGTTCGTTCGCGTCGCGTCGGCGATTTCCGAATACGTCATTCCTTCGAACTCTCGAAGCAGAATCGCTTCCCGTTGATTCTCGGGGAGTCCGGCGATTGCTCGGTCGAGTTCTTTGTACAGATGGTCGTGGTGAACCGCGAGGTCGGGACTGATACTGCCGTCGTCTTCGATCTCGTTATGATCCTCACCCAGCGGTACCTGCCGTCTGTTTCGCTTCAACGCGTTGAGGCAGGTATTCCTGGCGATTGCATAAATCCACGCCCGCACGTTTCCTCCGTCCCGCAGTGACCGAAGGTGACCGTGCACCTTGATAAAAGTATCCTGGAAAATGTCGGCGGCTATCGCTTCATCGCCACGCATAAAATGCACGATGTACCGGTAGATTTCCAGGTGGCGACGCTTGTACAGCTCGACAAAAGCCTCTTCGTTGCCCTCACGGAATGATGCAAGCAGATCCGCGTCCGTTGTGTCGCCTTGTTCGGCAAGTCCTTGTGCCGTAGGGATGGAAACGGCGATATCCGCCTCCGGTCCAGGGGCGGATACCGTCGCAATTCTGTTTGTTGTCAGTACAAGATCAACCACGTTCGTCACTCGGTTATTGTGACAGGAGAAGGCAGGGACGGACGGTTGCAGCCGCCCGTCCCTCTGCGATTACTTCATGATCAGGAGCTTCTGCGTCGCCGAAACCGGTGCGCCTTCAAGAGTTATGCCATGGACGAGGACGTAGTACACGCCCGGATCCACTGCGCTTCCACCCGCTGTTCTGCCGTCCCATTGCCAATACCGCTCTACATCTTTGTGCTCGACTATCACCTGACCAAGAGCATTCAGGATCGAGACGGTGCTTTCGCGGAGTTGGGATGAGAATGTGAAGGCGACGGGACCTGTTGCCGGATTTGGCGCGGCGGAAAGTGAGAATGTACCTGGAAGTTGGTTCGGCCCGTCCACTCCGGTCAAGTTGGTTCCGCTGATGAGGTTGTAGCGCGAGTTGAGATGCGCGTGCGTTCCATTCATGATGATTTGGTCGGTTGTTTTCTTTGCCGGAACGTTGATGGTACGGACCGCAAGCTCGATGGTTTCATTCGGAGGCAGTGTTACAGACCTTTTCGATGCTTCGATGTCTACAAGTTCGAATCTTGCGGTAGATGCAAGATCATACCCGGATATCGTTACCGGTACGTCGAGGTTGTTATAGAATTTGAGCGTCCGGACAGTGTTTATTTCCACGTTTCCAAGCTCGATCATCGGAATGCTGTTGTCCTTCGGGAAAAGTGCGATGGAACCTGCGGGAGATGCCGGTGTGACCGGGAGGCCGATGAGGGTCATCAGGAATTGTGTGACGGGATTCTGCAAATCTGACCCCAGACGCAGCGTTGCCATGTCGGGAACGCCCACGGTGCTGCTCTTCGATGTCGGTGCATAACGGATCGTGATTTCCTTTTTGCCGCTGGTCGGAAGCGAAGAGCTGTGCGGCTGAATCGTGAACGGTAGCGAGGTCTGCAGGCTGTAGATGCCTTGGTTGTTGCCGTCTTCCCATACCGCGTTTTCGACTGTGATCGGCTGATTCGTGATGTTGAAAAGTTCGATCGTCGTTTCGGATTGGCCATCCAGCGGTGCGGCGATCGTGTTCACATAATAGCCGATGATGCCGCAGGAGTCGATGGGCTTGATGCCGAAATCGGAACGTCCGGTGATCTGCACCGTGGCAGTCTGTATGTTCGGTGTCGAGGCGGGGTTGTTGAAAGTAAAGGTCAACACTTCGTTCTCGACAAGATTTGCGGTCAGCGGGTGGTAGCACACTGTCACTGTGCGAAATTGGCCGGGTTCAATACTGAAGTTGTCGTGCTGCGTCAGGAAAAACGAGTTGGAAAATCCACTGAGAGCGATGTCGCTGATCGGGATGGCATTTGGAGTCGTGTTTTCGATCATCACGTCCAGGCAGGCGGTCATCGTCGAATCGATGATCCCGAAATCGAGAAAACTCGTTACGATCAGACCATCGTATTCAGCGTCCTTCGGGGACGACCCGATGAGGTACACATCCTGCCAGTCGTTATCCGTCGTGAACGAAATCATGCCGTCGCCGTATCCATACTGGTTGCTGAATGTCACGAGCACGCTGTCCTTGGCACCCGCAGCCAGGGTGACGGAACGTCTGTCAACCGTAAACGAGAAATCACTGAAGAATTCAACCTGTACGGTAAGTTCTTTTCCCGAGGTGTTCGTGATCACCGCATACTTCGACTGGGAGCTATTGAGGGGGGCCTCAAAAAGGAAGAAGGGTGGAGTTCCGTCGTACGAAAGCGTGAACTCCAGGCTTAGGGAATCGACATACGCAACGATCGTCGAGGTGTCGGTCTCAATTCCGTCTGTAACCATCACGTTCGTGGTATACACACCCGGGGAGGTGCTCATGAAACTCAACAACAGATCCGCCGAGCCGAACTGCTCCAGATCAAACGTGCGCGAACCGGCAAGTGTGAACTCTGGATCACCGACTATGCTAACCGAAAGGCGCTGCGAATTCGCCGAGTAGCTCTGAATCTGTAGATAACCGCTGAACGGTTCGTTGGAATGAACATACGCCTCCCCATACCTCGGTTGCAGGTCGAAATTTCCCGGCCCAGGAATGACATTGACAACGACCTCAACCGAATCCGTGACTACACCATCGGTCGTGAGCAGCATTCCCGTATACCGTCCGACAGTGTTGCTTTGGAAGGTAAGCCAAATCAGATCTCCCTGCCCCGGTAAAAGGGTCAGCGATGCGCTTGTGGGATCAATCGCGAAACCCTGTCCGGTGATTGTCGAAGTCAACGTAACGCTTGCCGCCGTCGGGTTGGTCGCATACGCCCCGATGGATAGTCCCGGTCCGGGAATGGTTTCGAAGTCGTCCATGATCGGTAACACATACTTGGTAATCGCTTTGAATGCGTACACTAACACCGTCGTCGAGTCCTGATATGTACCGTCGGATACAACGAGCGTAGCGGTGTAGGGACCTGCCTGCGTCGCCAGGAAATCGAGCGTCAATGCGGTGCTGCCGGAGTCCGGGATCGAGATGGTCGATGCGCCACTGTAGGAAAACTCCGGCGGTCCATGGAGCTGGACGGAAACAGGATACGCTACGGAAGTGAGATTCAGGATGCTCATCGGGATCTGAAGCCCGACGCCGATTTGCGCTGTCAGATTCTGGAACGGAGGAAGAATTACGAACGGTCCGGGTCCCTGAATGACATCTACCGTCAGCGTCATCGTATCAACCAGCGTCCCATCCGAAACGCGCAGTATGGTCTGATAGCTTCCCATCATTGTCTGCATGAACTCCACGAAAACCATATCCTTCATACCCGGATCGAGAATCACCGTTGTCCGTGTAGGATCGATCGAAAAGGATGGATCACCCAGGAGTGAGATTTGCAGACTGACAGCCGTTGCACCCTGGTTTTCCAAAAACATCGGAATAACTACGGGTCTTCCCGCTGGAGTATCCAGGCGATCGATAATGGGGATGAGATAGTGGTACGGCGTACCGGATTGTCCGAACGAGGTCGCCGACAGCAGGATCAGCATGAGAGCTGCAAGAAAGAATGGTGTTTTTCGTAGCATGACGATACCTATCGCAAAAGTATTATTGAGTGCAATGGCCATTGCCGTGAACTGAGAGTAAAACAGGACAGTGAAAAAAAAATCACGCTCATGCGTGACTTTTTTTAACGAACGAGGAAAGTGGTCCTACAGGAGCAGCTGCACTCCGAGCAGGAACGACACCTCGCCAAAGTCCATGTCCAGGTCGCGATCGGGACTGCCGGGTACCATGTAGTCGCCATTCAGCCACCCGGCGCCGTATCGCGCGGTTGCGTCCAGTGTGATTCCGCGGCTGAGAAAATAGCCCATCCCGATGCCCGCGTTCACACCATATCCGTTCGCCGAGGTCGTGACTCGTGGCAGGATGTATGATGAGGTGCTTTCCTCTTTTTCAGTAAAAGCGTGGACATATCCCGCCGAAAGCTCCAGAGCCGCGTACCAGCGCACGCTGGCGGGAATATACCAGCGCACCCATGGACCAACGAACAACCGTCGTTCGCGATTCTGGCTGCGAAAATTGATGGGATTCGGATCGGGCGTATAGGAAGTCGCGTGTTGTTCCCACATGAATTCGACACCCAACGCCAACTGCCGGGCGATAAAATACCCGTCGCGAGTGGAAAACCTGAGGACCTCGTTATCCGTGTCACCTCCCGTACGCACGCCGAAACCCTGATCGATGTCGCTTGCCGAACTGCTGTTGCCGTAGAATCCGGCGATGCTGTAGACGGATCGATACATTCGCATCATCGATTGACTGTATGCATTCTGCGCGCCTGCAAGGAAAAGAGCGGCTGCCAATAAGGAAACGACCTTGTTCATGAATGCTCCAGGAATAGTCGTGGTAGTGGTTTCGTGCGCTTCGGATGCGAGAAAATGATATCGCAAAGTACCGAACTTGTGTGATCATGCGCAACCGTCTCCCCGGCAGCAGGTCAGAACTGTGGAATTTCAGATTGCGGATTGGACCGAGGCCGGGGGCGGTGGATTCATGGATCTACCACTTTTCCTCGGTCACCGGTCAGAACATGGTGGATTCATGAATCCACCAGGTTCTGACCGTCCGCTATAGGCACGCGTGCAGGAAACCGCGTCTTACCTCGCCGCGGCGAGTCTTCGGCCTGCGGCCGTCGACATTTCACCCTCTCGCCCTTTCGCGAATCCGACCTTCCCTTTCACGAATCCCCCGACCTTTTCACCGCATCCCCGTACCGTGAAACGTGGTGGATTCATGAATCCACCACTATCCGGTGAGGGATTGCGACACCCTCCGCCCCGCCGGTCCGCGATCCAAAATCCGCAAATCGCAATTCTCCGTGTCTCTTCCTGAACAGGGTGGCATCGAATGAAACGCCCTCGCAACCTGGTTGCGAGGGCGATGCGCGAAGGCGACGGTTACAACTCCGCCACTGCGGCGTACCCCGGGATGCTGTTTCAGCGTGCCGCGAGAATCATTTTTTCTTCGCTTTGATGCTGCAGCCGATAGCTTTGGTGAATGTGGTTGCGGGTTCGTCGCCGGCGAGGAGCGCGTCGACGGCGGCGGCGACGTACCTCTGTCCGACGGCTGAGGCCTCCTCGTGATTATCGTCGATCGCGCCTATGTATTTCACTACAAAATCGCCGCCACTCTTCTGAAGTACATACACATGCGGAGTGCGTGTCGCGCCGTATTTCGGATAGACGCTCTGTCCCTCGTCAAGGAGGTACGGAAAAGTGAAATTCTTTTCACCGGCGCGCTCCTGCATGTTCTCGAAGCTGTCCTGAGGTTGAATAGCGGGATCGTTGGGGTTGATTGCGATCACAGGAAAACCGAGGCTCTTGTACTTTTTGTCGAGTTCGATGATACGGTCTTCATACGCAACGGAGTACGGACAATGATTGCAGGTGAAAATGACGATGAATCCTTTGGCCTCCGGGAAATCGCTTAGCGACACCATTGCACCGTCGACATTCATTAATGTAAAATTCGAAGCCTTGTCGCCGACCTGATAACCGCCGGCGAACGACTGTGAAATTATTGCCGCGAACAGCAGCGCGAACAGGATGATCGTGCGTTTCATATTTACTCCGTGAATGAATGAACGAGTTGGAAAAGCTCTTCTCTTGTAAACGATTGTTCCCTGAATTCACGACGCTGTCCTCGGAAAACGATCGTCGCCGGAATCGCCCCCGTCCACGACTCGTCCACCCGGCTGATCCAGCTGTTCGCATCGGGATCGTCGAGCACGAGCACCGTCGAACGGATGTCGCGTTCCTTCAGAAACGGCAGCAGACGCTTCGTAAGTTGTTTGCGGAAATCAAGGTTGACAAGGATCACTTTCAGAGACCTTCCCTGCACCGATTGCGTCAGTTCCTCGAAATATGGCAGTTCCTCTATGCACGGCGCGCACCAGGTCGCCCAGAAATTAATGACGAATGTCGTGTCGCTCTCCGATGAGAAGATGGGCTCGATCCCTGCGAAATCATAAATCGGCACAGCGCGGATATCATCCCGCACCGCGTCCTTGGGGCGGCCCTGCGCGCCTCCATGCATGCTCATGAACAACAACGCAAACACGATAATGACGAGTGTGTATGATATACGGACAATAGATTCGAACATGGAAAATAAAACACCCGGGAGACGCACTGCGTTCCCGGGTGACTGACGCCGCGCTGGCGTGATCTCACCTGCCCAAAATGAGGCCGCGCTGGAAATCACCGTCCGGGGTCTTCAACCTCACGACATAATCTCCCGCCGCATGCTTCGAGCAGTCAATATTGAACGTGTGTTCGCCCACTCCGATGTCGCTCGGGCCGAAAATCTTTTCTATCGTTTGCCCGCTGGTGGTTGCGAGTGTCAGGGATATGTCGGCCTCCTTGCTGGTGCCCACCGAGACAATGTAGCTGTTCACCCTGCCCGTAGGTTCAGGCATGACGGTGAAGGAGCGGATGATGCCGGCAAGCGGAACAACGACAATATCCGAATACAGGATTTCATTGTTTCTGCCATGGATGCGGAGCAGATACCGTACGTCCTCGGCAGGCGCATTCCGGTCAAAATATGTGTAGGTTCGAGGCAGCGAGCCATTGCCCGCCGCGACGGTGCTGATGCGTTCCCAGCCGCGGCTCTGAGAAGATGCTCGCTGTATTTCGAACTGCAGCAAATCGCTCTCACGTTGTGTCGTCCATTCGAGAATTATATTCCGCCCGTTCCTGGTACCCTGGAAGCGACGGATTTCAATGGTCGGAGAGCCATTGCCAAGAGAAACGAGCGAGGCCTGTTGCGAGTGCGCGGTATCCCGCATACCCGGAAGCAGTTGAACCGATTCCGTTATCGCAACGAGGAGCATGCTCGCAAGCACGAGAGGCATCGTATATCGTGTAGTTCCTAAAGCATCCATGGTGCAGCTATGTTGTGTGATGGAGTGAGGTTCGCTATGCACACATCCAACCTACAGGAAACAATCCTACAAGACACTTACACGGACATTACAATGCTGTAATGCGAAATCATCCGTTACCCCGCGAGTGCGGGATGCGGGTGACGGTTTAATACCTCGGTGTGCTGTTGATGTATGTGCGATTTCCATCGCCCCAATCTCCGGCCATTCGTATGGTCGGAATGAACGCGATCATATAGGACGAGGCGATGGGTCTCACTCAACGAGACGAGCGCCATGTTCGTGATTCGACTGCGGAGGAGCGACGGATCGGGTGCTGTCTTGAGTTCGTCAAGCGGCTCATGACCGGAGCGCGGTGTAAGAGACGACTGCACCCAATCCCGATTTGGACCCTGCGGAATGAATCCTGATATTTCCCCAATTAGCCATATTGACATCAAGCGGAGTGACACAATGACGGCGTCCGAAGAATCCAAACCAGCCAAAAAATCTCTCGGATCGAAGCTGCAACGGATAGCACTGTACTTTTTTATCGCGGTGAGTGTTGTTCTGTTTATCTGGCTTATTGTAGGCGGAATGATTTCCGACTCCCGACACAGCGAGGCGCTGCAGGAACAGAAACTGGAAGCGAGTCGCGTTCTCGATCTGCGCACCCGCTCGCTGTTGGAAGCCCTCTCCGCTTCCATGCTCCCTGGCATCGCTGAGGCCCTTGTCACCAACGATCAGGTAATGCTGCGGAATCAGGTGCAGTCGTTTTCGTCGCACGGCAATCTCCACCTGGTATCCGTGGCGGACGCGAACGGCGCAGTCCAAGCCACTACCGACAGCCGGCTCGCAGGATCGCAGCTGCCGCGCACGTTGCAACTCGTGGCGGCCTCAGCCTCGGGAATGATTGTCGATACCACCGGACCAGACCGGTACCGGGTTCTCGCACCCGTAACGGCGAGAGGCGCGCGGCTGGGAACCGCTATCCTTGAGTTCGATTTCTCCAGCGAGTGACCGGGACGCATATTCGGACACGCAATAGCCGTTCGCTGTCAGTAGCGTTCCGGCTCCGCTCTCCATGCGTGCATTGATCCGTTTGCATTTCGTGTGATAATTGTTCATTTTCCCCCCGTTCAAGATTATCGCATACTGTCCCATTATTCCGAGATCGCATTTCTGTGAGCGAACACGCTGTTCCCGCCCGCATACTCGTCGTAGACGATGAGCCCGACCTGGAGTTGTTGATTCGCCAACGATTCCGAAAGAAAATTCGTGAAGGCGCATTCGAATTCTCATTCGCATCGAACGGCAAGGAGGCTCTCGATTACGTCGATGCGAACAACCAGCTCGATGTCATTCTTTGCGACATCAATATGCCGGTCATGGATGGACTGACCTTCCTTTCACGATTGGGAGAGGAGCGCCAACATGATTTTCGCGCGGTCATCGTTTCCGCCTACGGCGATATGGAAAACATCCGTACCGCCATGAATCGCGGCGCGTTTGATTTCGTCACGAAGCCTATCGATTTCACCGACCTTGAGCTGACGATCGAGAAGACCATCACCCATGTGCGGCTGATGAGGGACGCGCGCATGGCAAGTGAGCAACTTGTACGAATTAACAGAGAGCTTGATATCGCGCATCAGATCCAGCAGGCCATCATTCCCAAACGTTTTCCTCCGTTTCCGGATAGAACCGCCTTCAATATCTATGCCGAAATGCGTCCCGCCGGCCAGGTGGGTGGCGATTTCTATGATTTTTTTCTACTTGGCGAACACGAACTCGGTGTTGCGATTGGCGATGTGTCCGGAAAAGGCGTACCTGCCGCACTGATCATGACGGCGACGCGTGCGCTGCTCAAGGCGCAGGGCTTGCAGGGTATCCCTCCAGCGGATTGCCTTGCAATGGTGAACCGCCATATTTGCTCGGAGAACATTTCATCCATGTTCATCTCCATGTTCTATGGCGTGCTGAATTACACCAATGGACAATTCCGCTATGCGACCGGAGGGCATCAAATGCCGTTTCACATCGGGAAACGCAGCTTCGACCGCATCACGCGAACGCAGGGCATGGTGATCGGCGTCTTTCCGGGAAGCGAATTCGAGGAAGGCATGGTCACGCTTGAGGCGGGTGACCGGCTGTTTCTCTACACCGATGGGATCGATGAAGCCTTCGATTCCGGAAACGAGGAATACTCCGACGCGCGCCTGGAACGGATTCTCCGGCAGCTGGGTCACGATGAGGTTACGCAGCTCGTAAGAAATGTGATGCTGGACGTCATTATGCACGCCGGTGATCGGGCTCAGTCCGACGACATGACAATTCTCGCGCTCGAATATCTCGGCTCCAATGGAACCGCCTCTCCCTGACAGAAAACCGTACATCCTCCACCGATCACTATAGCACGGAGCAATCGAAATGAAAACCCAATCCTCCGCCATACCTGCAAAAATCATACTGGTTTGTCTTATCGCTTCAACAACGCTTCTGTTCTGGTCCTGCCAAAGTAAAAAGGAAGAAGGAGATACGGCTGCGAAAGTGTGGAAAATCACGATGATCAAATACGAAGATCTCCAGCAGACAGAGGAGGCGGAGCTTGGATTTCGTGAAGGCTTGGCGGATGCGGGATTGAAGGAAAACTTCGACTATACGGTCGAGACGCGCAGCGCCCAGGGCGATATCCCCACGGTCATCGCGATGCTCGACGCTGCCGCGGCAGATGGGACGGATATGATCGTCTCGCTGCAGACCCCGACCCTCCACTCCGCGGTGAAACGCGGCGTGGGAATTCCGCTCGTCTTCATGGTCGTCGCGAATCCCTTCGTGATCACGGATGTGGGCAGCAGCGATACGACACACCTGCCATTTCTTACCGGAGTGTACACCAACACGACCTTCCGCGACATGCTGAAGTACATCAAGGCATGCGTCCCTGGCGTGCAGAAGGTAGGCACGCTGTACGCATCTTCCGAACTCAACGCGGTGTTCTATCGGAGTCAGCTGCAGAATGCCGCTGCTCAGGAAGGATTGGAGGTCGAGGCCGTCGGAGTCGTATCGAAGGAAAGTGTCGGCGCGATGACGGAACTGCTCTGTGCATCCAGTATTCAAGCCATCTGTCAGATCGAAGACAACCTGACAAGCTCCGCGTTTCCCAGCTTGATCAATGCCGCGAACGCCGCGAAAATGCCGGTCTTTTCATTCGTGAACAAGCAAGCGGAACAGGGGTCGGTGATGGCCCTGGCGCCAGATTATACCGTCGGCGCGAAGCAAGCCGCCCGTATGGCTTCACGCATCATCCGCGGAGAGTCACCCAAGGATATCCCATTTCAGCGCATCGCGAAATTCGAATTGATTATCAATAACCGTGCGGCCGCGGCCGCGAAAATCACCGTGCCTGCCGCCATTTCTTCGCGCGCGGAGCGCATCCTTCACAAACAGGGACGGTAACGACAGCATCCTGGCGATTGCGCGACAGACCGCTCGATTGTGGAAATACACCGAACAATATCCGGTAAAAGCGTCCTGCTCAACGTAAGCGGAAAGCTCGATGCGTACTGGTCATCAGCTCTGAGCCAGGAGATCGAGGCCAACGTGCATGGCGGGGCGCAGCATATTTCGCTCGACCTTGAACATGTCGATTTCATCAGCTCGGCAGGATTGCGCATACTCCTGATCTGGCTCAAGCAGCTCAAGGCGATCAGCGGCTCTTTTACCGTGGTGAAGCCTTCCCCGCAGGTGCTCGGGATTCTCGACATGTCCGGATTGACGGAGCTTCTGATACACGTTCCGGCCGAGAGCGACAAGGCGCAGCTGATCCTGGAGGGGGTGTTCGCCGGTGATCGCGGCCGCTTTCATACATTCGGATTGGAAGAAATCAGGCCGGGGATGCTTGACGTGTATCAAGCGGTACCTGATCCCGCTCCCGATGAGGATGTCTACCCGTTTGTCCGTTACCCGTCCTCGAGACTTGGCATCGGTATCGGTGCGTTCGGCGATAGTGGCAGCGGAAGCGAAGGGCGCTTCGGGGAGTATCTGTCGGCATGCGGCGTCACCGTGTGTTTGCCGACCGACGGCAGGAATCACCCTGACTACATGATGGAAGACGGCGTGTTCGTACCGACGCTCTCGGTATATGCGGGACTGGGCGCCGATGCCCGATTCAGCCACTCGATCATGTTCGAGGCCGCGAACGAATCGCATGGCATTCCGCTCACCCAGCTTGCGTCGCTTGTGCTGCAGGAAAGCGCAAGTCCGGCGGCAATGGTATTGATCATCGCCGAGACGTCCTTCCTCGTCGGTGCGGCATTGCGAACGTCTCCTGTGGAGGTCGCCGATCCCTATTCGTTTCCTGATGTTCGCAAGCATTTCTCCTTCACCGTCGAACCGACATCGGAGCATACAACATCCATTATCGTCGGAGTGGTGTCTGAAATCCCTTCTTCTGTTTTTCGGCCACTTGGCGCCGCGCCATCCTGCTACGGGCACGTGCACGCCGTCCCCTTCTCTCATCGACTGCTACCTGTAGGCGGATTCGAGCCGCAGTCGTTCATACACAAGTTATTTGACGAGGATCGGGTGCAGACGGTCTTTCACCTGCTGCATGACGATCGACATAGTTCAACGAGTATCGAAAGCGAATTCATGCGCGGGATCATCTGGGTCCATCCTCTCGCAGGCGGCGACGGGGGTGCGGTATGATGTCGGTTTTCATCGGCGGATTGCTCGTCGGTTGTATACTCGCGCCCCTCGCGCTTGGCGTCTTCATCAGTTACAGATTGTTGCGATTCCCCGATCTCACCGTGGATGGCAGTTTCGCGGTCGGCGCGGTTTTGAGCGCCAGGCTCATACTTGATGGATGGGATCCTGCGAGCGCCACCTTCGCCGGTATGATAGGCGGAGCGTTGGCGGGATTGCTGACAGGCCTCCTTGCCGAGGTGTTCAATGTGCGCAAGCTCCTCGCGGGTATCCTTGTCATGACTGCGTTGTATAGCATCAATCTGTACATCCTCGGCAAACCATCGCATTCCTTCAATGATGAGGTTACCCTCTACACCTGGGCGCAGCAGGCTTCTGTCTGGATGTTCGGTCCCGAATCGTTTATCGTCGTCTCTGGTGCGAAAATATTCCCGACGAAGCTCGTCAGCCTGCTTTTCGCAGGGAGCACAACGATCCTTCTTCTGCTTTCCCTGCAAGCGCTCTTCAGATCTCATCTGGGCCTTGCGATTCGGGCGGCGGGCGACAATCCCGCCGCTGCGCGCGCTCTGGGTGTGAATGTTTCCACCATGGTGATATTGTCCCTGATGCTGTCGAACGCAATGGCGGCGCTCTCCGGTGCATTGCTTGCGCAGGAACTCGGGTCCGCTGGTTTCGATCATGGACTGGGTATGATCGTCACAGGGTTGGCATGCGTTATCCTGGGTGGAGCCTTTTTTCGCCGAAGCCGTTTCAGCGTGCAATTGCTTTCAACTGTGTTGGGTACTCTGGTATATCGCCTCATCATTGCGTTTCTTCTCTTGCTGGGTGTCGTCAGCACCGATCTTCGTTTATTTACGGCAGCGTTCGTGCTACTTGCACTTCTTCTTCCCGGCCTCTTGTCCGGTATGAACAGGCGTGCGGGAGCGAAAAGGGAAGGGGGCCTGCCATGCTGAGCGTGAAGCGCGCCGTCAAGACTTTCGAAACCGGCGCGGGTGAAACAATTCATGCATTGCATGGACTTGATTTCGAGGTTGGGGATGGAGAATTTGTTGTCGTGGTCGGTACGAACGGTTCCGGCAAATCCACCCTGATGAATGTCATCGCCGGTTCCGAATCGCTGAGTGCAGGGACCGTACTCCTCGATGGTCAGGATATCACGAACGAGCCCGAGCACATACGCGCATCGAAGATTGGGCGTGTGTTCCAGGATCCGGTCAAAGGAACGCTTCCCGATCTCACCGTGCAGGAGAACCTCGCGCTGGCGGCCCACCGCCAGCACCGGATCGGCTTGCGTTTGGCCGTCGACAACCGCCTGCGAGAGGAGTGCCTGCATCGACTCGGCGCTCTGGGTATTGGCCTGGAGCATCGTTTGCATCAACGCATCGCGACGCTGTCCGGAGGACAACGGCAGATACTGACGTTGTTGATGGCGACGTGGCAAAGACCCGCACTGCTGCTTCTGGATGAGCATACAGCGGCGCTCGATCCGAAAAGCGCTGATATCGTGATGAAGATGACGAACAGAATCATCGATGACCGGAACATTTCCGCTATCATGGTGACGCACTCGATGCGGCAGGCCACGCATGCGGGTGATCGGTTGATCGTGATGCACCGCGGCGGTATCGTGCGGGATATTCGAGGCACTGAGAAACGACGGTTGAAGACCAGGGAACTGATAGAGGAATTCGAGAGGATCAGAACAACCGACCTGATAGATGAATCGGTGTCTTCGCTGCTGCGAGAACAGTACATCTGACGCGAAAAGTATTTTTCTGGACGTAACCCGAGTGGGAAGTCAATATTCGAAAGAGGATGAACGCATGATATGTGATCGATTCATATTGAATATCCGCGGAGTGCTTGTCGTATGTTTCGCGGCCGCGATGTGTATGCGTCTCATGTGTACCGTTATACCCACTTACCTCCATCGATCCGACCGGATAGAGGTGGTGTACGTTCAACGCGCACCGATAGCGGCGTCGTTTTCCGCAGGAACCTCCCATCAGCCGTCGCCGCTGATCCCGCTGAGCATACTGGCCTTTCCTGGATGCGTTGCCATCGTGCGTATTTCCCGACGCTTTGGCCGAGGTGGATTGTTGAAACGCATTGCCCGGCTTCGTCAACGACTCGTGGAGGTCCGCGCTCATCTCGAAACAACCGAGGCTGATCTCAAAACAGCGCGGGATAGTCTGCATGCCGCTCAGGAGACGTTGATCGCGACCGATGCGCTTGCGTCGCTGGGTCAGCTCACCGCGGGCATAGCGCATGAGATAAAGAATCCGATGAATTTCGTCAACAACTTCGCCGAGTCTACGGTGGATATCGTTGAGGAACTACGCGGAGAACTGGAGCATGTCATTGACGAACAGACCAGGCCACTCCGCGAAAGGATCGCTCCGCTACTCGATGAACTCGTGACCAGCGCCCGGAAAATCAGGGAGCATGGTACGCGTGTCGATGGCATAGTCCGCAGCATGTTGCTCCATTCCCACGGCAAGATCGGACAGCTGGAATCTGTTATGCTCAATGATTTTCTCGATCAGTATGTCACGCTCGCGTTCCACGGCATGCGGGCGCAAATACCGGATTTCTCAGTCACGATCGAACGAGTGTATGATCCGACTGTCGACGTGGTTTCGATCATTCGTCAGGATCTCGCGCGCGTGTTCGTCAATCTTCTCAATAACGCGTTTCAGGCGGTTGATGAAAAGAGCAAATCGATCGGCAGATCGTATGAACCTCTCGTGCGCATTCGGACAAAAAAAATGGGAGCACGGACATTGATCCTGTTCGAGGACAATGGTCCCGGCGTCCCGGAGCATCTACGGGCACGGATCTTCGAACCGTTCTTTACCACGAAATTGGAGGGTACAGGTACAGGGCTTGGATTGGCGCTCTGCCAACAGTGCATCGTACAGGGGCACAACGGTGCGTTTCGTTACGAGGGAAGTGAACTTGGCGGCGCGGCGTTTATTATCGACCTGCCTGACTGATCTCAGGCAGGAATTCAAACGGACCGCGGCATGTCGGGCGATCGAAGTAGTGCCGCCATGCCCGATCAGCTTTCGATGCGCTCCTGAACGAGGGGCAGGGAGATGATGAATTCCGTGTACTGACCTTCAACGGACTCGACGGATATCGATCCGCTGTGTTTCTGGACGATGATATCATAGCTGATCGACAGTCCAAGTCCGGTACCCTTTCCGCTCTCTTTCGTGGTGAAGAAAGGGTCGAACATACGCTTTCGCACCGAGTCGGGTACGCCCGTCCCGTTATCCCGAATCCGAATTTCCACGTTCCGGTTTCGTACCGTGCTCCTCATCGTGATGGCGGGTATATACTCCTGATCATCCGTACTTCTTTCGCATACGGCATCTACGGCGTTGTTCAGGATGTTGACAAAGACGCGGCTGATATCCTGCGGTACGACATTCACCACTGGTATACCTTCTTCCAAATGCATGTCGAATTGCGGCATGCTGTGCGCTCCCGTCGCGCGTCCTCCATGAGACGCGAGTCTCACCGCGTCATTGAGCAATGCGTTGATGTCGACGTACTGTCTCTCGTCCGACGAGACGCGTGCATGCATCATCATGCTCCGCACGATCCCGTCCGCTCGCGTTCCGTGTTCGTGGATTTTAGACACGCTCTGACGCAGATCTTCGAGTATGGCCGTCTTCACTTCGGCGTTGTTTCCGGCCTGCTCGAGTTCGGAAATCAACTCGCCTGAGACCTGTGCGAAATTGTTGATAAAATTGAGCGGATTCTGTATTTCGTGCGCGATACCGGCGGTGAGTTGTCCGAGCGATGCAAGTTTTTCCTGTACCACAAGCTGGTTTTGCGTTGCACGCAACTGTTCGTTGATCCGGATTTTGCTTTTGTACGCTGAGAACAGGAAGAACGAGAAAACGAGGAGCAAAAGAAAGCCGATCGACGCTCCGATGGCGACCGTCTTCTGAAGTTCCTTGCTTTCTTCGAGCAGGTTGTTTCTTTCCTTTTCGAATTCGATGCGATGTTTGGCATCGTTATACCGTATATCTCTGGCCTTGTCCTCATTGAGGACGCTGTCCTTCATCATCGCGAACAACTTATGCGCCTTGAAGGCGCCTTCAAAGTTACCCTGCGCCGCGTAGGTGAGGGCCAGTTCCTCGTAGGTCACTTCAAGTTGCTTCTTCGCACCTATGGCATTGTTCAATTCCAGAGCCCGATAGAGAGAGACGAGTGATTCATCGAATCGTCCGAGCTTTCGTAATACGGTGCCGATGCTTTGGTGGATGCCTGCGAGACGACGGGTATCGTCGCCTCGCTCGCGGATTGTGAGAGCTTTGTTGTACCATGCCAGGGCCGTGTCGTACGCATGTTGTTCCTCGTAGACCCAGCCGATATTGTTGAATATCGTCGATGCCCCTATTTCATCATGAAGTGCGCGATACAAATCGAGAGCACGGCGTGAATACAATAATGCGTTTTCCCAGTCCTTCGTTTCAATGGAGACCAGCCCGAGATTCGCGTTCGCGTTTGCCAGTTGGAACGAGTCGGCCGCAACTTGTTTCAAAGCCAACGCAAAATCCGCGAACGCATTGTCCCATTCCTTCATCTCAAGGTGAACCAGACCGATGTTATTGTACATCGCGGCGAGACCGGTAGGGTGAGGCATGCGTTCAAACAGCTTCAATGCCTCGTATCCTGGCTCAAGAGATTCCTGGAATTCCCCCTGTACGTGGTGTACGACGTGAATATTTCTATACGCCCAGGCTTGTCCGGTATCATATTTTTGCTCCGTCGCCAAAATAAGTGCCTGTCGGGCCTGCGTCATAGCCGCATCGGGTTTGATATGCCGAAGCTCCCACGCGAGATCGTTCATCGCGTCGATGCGCCTTCGTACGTCAGGCGCCTTCGTTGCAAATGCTTTGAGGCTGTCGATCTTCGGACTCTGTGCATGCGTAACCCCCATGAAGGCGGGTAGCAGCAGCAGCAGAATCGGAACAGTCAATGTGCATTTCATAGCATCGGTCATCCATGTGTTGTAGGCTGTCATGCAATACCCGCCGCGAGTGTGGTGGCCTGTATGGGGTCAATCGAAATAGCGATCAATGCTCCGAAAATACGAACAAGCGCTCCGAATTGCAACCTCTTGCCGCGGAAATGCGTCATACCGGTCTTTTCTTGCCGATGTACCCGTTAGCGCGAGATCGCGTTGTTTCCTTTGCAGAAAACGGTTGCATGCTTGATTAAAAAAGATTATGTTTTCGCTGTTATTTTGTTCCGAATCTGAATCTGAGTGAACGAGTCCAAGCTGCGAAAAAGCACACAGCTATGGATCGTCCCTCCCTGAATCCTGCTGCGTTTTGCGATCCGACCTGAAACATGGAAGGAAGAGGACGTTGTGACCCCGAATATCAGCCAGGACGGTATAAATCGTTTCTCCCCGGCTTCTCCCATCACGTCGATCATGCTGGAGGATACGCGATACACATGTCGAAACCTGCCGCGGCATCGGTTCCATAGCCTTGTCCCTTCACATCCATAAAGGAGGTTTTGAATGAAAAAATATCAATTCCCACTGATTTTGTCGGTTCTTCTACTTCTGATTTCAGGGTGCGGCAAGGAGAAACCCAAAACGGAGGCCGTAGCGCTTGAAGGGGAAACTGAAAGCATTGAAGTGCGCTTCACGCCCGAATGGCAGATTGACGCCGACATGCCGTTTGGCGGTGTTATCATTTGGCGCGGGGAGGGAAATAGTGGCCGCTCCCCTGAAACGCCCACCAATAGCGTTATCACCGTGAACCTCCCGGTATACACCGAAGCGCCGCCCGAACCCGTGGAACTTACGCACGAGAGCATCACCGCCATGGATATCAACGTAATCACACCGGGCGGAGAAACCCTGCACTTCGGCAACGATGAAATCGCGACCGCGGCGTATCGCATTGCATTCACGCATGTGTGGCCGGGCGATATCACTGTCACGTACATCGTTCGCAATATCTACACCGGCGATTGATCGCTTCGTCTCCGGACTTCCAACGTGATCTAAATGGCGACGCTCACGGCCTCCTCGAGGAGACCGTGAGCGTTGTGTTGTCGGGATGATGTGCATGCATGCGGAAGGCTGCGCCACTATACGTTGCGGTGTCGCGTTCGGTGGGTATGTTCGCAGGACGCCGTGCATCGCATTATGGTCGCGGACGTCGTTCCTGCCTGCGCGCTACCGACCGATCCCCTCATCGAGGATGATGATCGCCGCGGTTGCCGAAGCCTCTTGGATTTCTCGGCCCCCGGGTATACTTTGCCATTCAACGGTCTACCATCACGTGGCTCTGAAACACGTTTCCGCTTCCATCGAGACCCGGCCAGCGGCGGGCAGTACGTTGATTATCCAATCATCCGCGGCGTTGATGGCATGTCACTATTCAATCACATGTAGCAAAGGTGATGCTGTATGAAATATCTTCAATCTGTTCTTCTCGTACTGTTCATGCTCGTCATGATTTCAAGTTGCGGTAAGGATGCGCACGACCTGGACATCCACAAGCCGGGATTGGAAACGGAAAGCGTCGAAATGCACATCGGCGCATTCTGGTTAAGTAACGACAGCCTGTCTCTGGGAGGGCTCCTCCTTGGGCGCGGCGAGGGTAACAGTGGCGTCATCACCGTGAACCTTACACAACCCGGTAGTACTCCGACAGGTCCTGTTCTGCTCTCTTGTGCTGACGTCACAGCTATGGACATCAATGTGACTCTCCCTGACGGTACGAATAAACACTTCGGAAACCCTGAGATCACCACCGCAGGGTACCTTATCGGATTCACGTATCAGTGGACGGGTGGTCCATTGGTCGAATACATCATCGTCAACAACTATAAGTGCGAGTAGTCGCACCGCGCCGAATTCCGACATGATCCGTTACGCAAAGCTCACGGCCTCCGGCGGGAGGTCGTGAGTTTTGTGTAGTTCGAGTGCATCCCTGCGTGTCGCAAACCGCCTCTCTGTTTTGAACTGGTGACATAGCTGTCCGGTGCATAGTTCAAACGGTGTTCAATCGTGCGTGTCGAGGCGCTCGGCCCGGCTGAAATCCGGTGCGTATCCCCGGTCGCAGTTGTGGGTCGATGCAACGGCCGCAGAACTCTTTACCGGCATCATGATGAAGCACATTCTTCGAAATAACTATCACGGAATTGACGGACACGTCGACTCCCTCGCGACAGTGACGAACGCTGCGCACGGTCTTCGAGAGGAGCCACGCGCGACGCTGTCGTTACTGCTTGTTCCGTCGGGCTCGCGGGCCGAACCCTCTATGGAAGGTCATGCAGGGCGACGCGGGGGTGTCGCCTGCGACCATCCTGAACGCACCATCCCCGATGTTTTGAGTAGAGCCCGATTGTGCAATAATTGCTTGTTTTCGATACATTCGCGAAGTATTTTGACAAATCTGTAATTTCGACATCGGTTTTTTTAGCCGTATGGTATCGCGCCGGCGAGTCCATGCCGCCGGATGCGGGTACAGGAATCGTTCACACGTTCATCCTTAGAGCAGGCCTCTCCTCCGGTTTGTTTCCTGGTGCTTGTGACTCGGATTATGGCCCGTTGGTATTAGCGAGAATGAGCGTGAATGATGTGTAAATCCATCGCGATGATCGTCGTACTATGTTTTTCACTTGGCGGGATGGCCTTTGGACAGACAACCTCCCATACGCGCAAGGATACGTCTACGACGCCTCGCTTTACGTACAGTATCGCCCCTTCGTTCGATCTGCGAGCGAACACCACAGTCTCGAAAACTGCGGAAACATATAATCTGCAGCTTGGCGGGGAGTTTGTGGGCGATGCGTCGTTGAACGTCGGAAGGTTGAATTTTCTCACGTCTCTCGATATTAATCTCGCGCAGAAGGTGGAATCGGACCAGGTCCCTGAACGAACAAGGGACGATCTTATCGCATCGTTCACCCCGTCGATGCTTCTGTATGAAACATCATCGCTTCGGCTCTTTCTGGAGTTGACCATGGTAACGCAGATGACCAGGACCATCGTGGACGATGATTATGTCAAGACATTCATGGACCCTACGTTTTATTATCAGACGTTGTATCTCGGTCAACTATTCGAATGGAAAGAGGAAGACAAGAGCAGTTACTTCATGTTCCGGCATGGAGCGGGTTATGCGCTGCAACAAACGTCGTATTCGCGATTTGTCCTGACCTCGAATCGTCTCGGCGATGGTCTCACGTCGGGGAATCCTTTGAACGATGTGCAGCGGAAAGGCGGCTTGAAAATCGAATCCGGCGTCAGCTATCTCGCCGGAATGGAATATTGGAATACCCTCGCTCCCGACCTGCTGTTCCGTCTGGATGCATTCGGCGTTCTCCTTTCGAAGAACGGATTTATCGGTGATGCAGCCGATTCCAGAGCGTATGGCTCATTCACAACGAACCTGAAATACAAGTTGTTCAAGATCGGGTATAAAATCGTGGCGTCGTATGACAAGAATTATTCGAAACGCCGGAAGTTGATTCAGGAACTCACTGTAGGTATCTGGCTTGATTTTCGCAACTGAAAACGAATGAACCAGGCAATCCGTGAAATTCAGTCTCAATCACAACATTCAATTATTTAGCAGGAGCGTTCCTATGAATCGTGGCACTCACATCATCATCGCCGCCGTGTTGCTTGCGGCGTTCACAGGCATCGGATATGCTGTCTCGCGCATGGCCAGCGTAGAGAAAAGTTTCGAAGAAGTGATATGGATTGCGAATCCGGAACTCCCGAACGGCGGGGTTATCGTCGGCCGCGGAGAGGGATCAAGTGGAGTCATCACTGTCGAAATCGAGCCAATGACCCAGGTGCCCGAAAATCCGGTGCAGTTGACCTGGGAAGATGTTTCCAGCATGGATATCACGGTCGTGAACGAAAACGGCGTGGAAATGCACTTCGGAAACAAAGCCATCGAAACCTCGGCGTATCTGTTTGAATTCACTCATGACTGGGGCAATGACATCATTGTGAGTTACGAGCTGAGAAACAACTACACCGGTAACGGGAACTAATAATCACTGATTCCACCCGTCAATCGACGGGAGCAGTAGTGCGGCGCACGGCCTGGACAACCAGGCCGTGCGCTGCTTTTATTTTCCTCCGGACGGTTCTCTGTCGCCGTCCACCGCGGCGGATTGATGATATCTTTATAGATGGGGGTTGATCCAGAGTCTACCAAACATCGTCACCTCGCCGCGGCGAGATGACGAACTTGGTTGACGCTGCTGAGACCAACCTGATGTCACCCATGACTCAGCTTAAGGCTGATCAGCCTCAGGCTGAGTAGGCCCACTCAGGCTGACTACCAAGCACACGACGCACGACCACCCTGTACGAATTGCTTCGGTGTCCGGCGTTGGGTAGTTTGTCTTGCCGAACCCGTGGCCGGTTCGATCATTCACTTAAAAAATGGTATATAATCGTATGCAGGATTTTGAAAAACTCGGTTCGTTCTATCTCGGTCGTCTGCTCGACGCTGAACGCAAATCCACGGACAATCTCCTGCTCTACGATGCAAAAGACCTGGTGACCCATGCGGTGTGCGTCGGCATGACCGGGAGCGGAAAAACCGGCCTCTGCATCGACCTACTCGAGGAAGCGGCGATAGACAACATCCCCGCCATCGTCATCGATCCAAAAGGCGATATCGGAAATCTCCTGCTCACATTTCCGCAATTGCGTCCGGAGGATTTTCGTCCGTGGATCGACGAACAGGAAGCCGAACGCGGCGGCGTCGATCCCGATACCCATGCCCGGAATACCGCCGGGATGTGGAAGGCGGGTCTCGCTTCGTGGGGACAGTCTCCCGATCGTATCGCGCGACTTCGTGAAGCGGTGGACATGGCGATTTACACTCCGGGGAGTTCGGCCGGATTGCCCGTCAGCCTTCTCCGTTCCTTCGCCGCGCCATCCGAACAGGAGCGCGGCGATCTCGACGCGATGCGCGACCGCATCCTGGGAACCGTCTCCGGCCTCCTTGCATTGATCGGCGTCGCCGCGGACCCTGTACAGAGCCGCGAGCATATTCTGATCTCGAATATTCTCGATCATGCATGGCGGCAAGGGAAGGACATGGGCGTGGCCGACGTCATCCGTTCGGTGCTCACGCCTCCGTTCGATTCGCTTGGCGTGTTCGATATTGAATCCTTTTTCCCCGAAAAAGAAAGGCGCGTGCTCGCCATGCAGCTCAACAACGTGCTCGCCTCTCCCTCCTTCGCGGCATGGATGGAGGGGGATCCACTCGACGTTCAAAGTCTGCTGTATACCGCCGAGGGGAAGCCGCGGATTTCCATTCTCTGCATCGCGCATCTCTCGGACGCGGAGCGCATGTTCTTCGTCACGTTGCTGCTCAATGACCTGATCTCCTGGATGCGCCGTCAGACCGGCACCACCAGCCTCCGCGCGATTCTGTACATGGACGAGATATTCGGATACTTCCCTCCGACAGCGGAACCGCCTTCGAAAAAACCCATGCTCACACTGCTGAAACAAGCCCGCGCCTTCGGTGTCGGTTGCGTGCTCGCCACGCAGAATCCCGTGGATCTCGATTACAAGGGGTTGGGAAATACCGGCACGTGGTTCATCGGCCGGCTGCAGACCGAGCGTGACAAGCTGCGCGTGTTGGACGGTCTCGAGGGTGCGGTGACGTCGTCGGGGAGATCCTTCGACCGCTCCGAAATGGATGCATTGCTCTCCGGGCTCGGGAAGCGCGTGTTTCTGATGAACAATGTTCATGACGATGCGCCCGTGTTGTTCGAATCCCGATGGGCGTTGTCCTATCTTCGAGGACCGCTGACCCGCACACAGATCGAAACCCTGATGGCCGATCGGAAGCGGAGAAGCGGCGATTCCTCGGCACCGTTGTCGAGTACCGGCGCTGCTGCTTCAGTTGGGACGCCCAAGTCCGGGCCAACGCACGCGTCCGTCTCGGCCAAACCGAAACTCGCCCCGGCCGCGCCTGAAGTGTATCTCGCAGCGACCGCGCCGATGCCGTCAGGCAGGGAGGTGCTCTACATACCGCGCTTGTTGACCACTGCGCGTCTCCATTTCGTGCATGCGAAATCCGTGCTTGACAGCTGGGAGGAACATGTGATTCTCGCTCCCATCCCCGTCAGCGCAGTCGATGCGTGGGACGGGACCACAATCCTCGGATCGAAACCCGACACGTCGGACTCCGCTTCCGGCGACGATCCCCGGTTCGCCGAAATGCCACCGACCGCCGCGAAACCCGCGAACATGACCGCGTGGCGGAAATCCCTCGCAGACTGGCTCTACCGAACCCGGGGCGTGACGCTGTGGCAATGCCCGGCGCTGAAATTGCTGTCGACGCCGGGAGAGACCGAAAGCGATTTCCGTATACGATTGACGCAGACGTATCGGGAATTCCGCGATGCCGCCATGGAAGAACTGCGCGCCCGCTACGTTCCACGCTATTCCCGGGCGGAAGAGCGTGTCCGCAAGGCCGAGCAGCGCGTGAGTCAGCAGGAAGCGCAGTATCAACAGCAGAAGGTTTCAACCGCTGTCGACATCGGATCCACACTGCTTGGAGCATTGTTCGGAAGGCGGGCCGGTGTCGGTACTCTCGCACGCCGCGCGGCCACGAGCGCCGGAAGAGCGGGCCGCGCCATGACCGAACGAAGTGATGTGGCTCGCGCTCAGGAAGATCTCTCAGCCGCAAGAAGTGAATTGGCTGCGCTGGAGGAGCAATTCAAGGACGAAGCCGCCCAATTGCAGCTGCGGTTCGGTGATGTGCCTGCATTCGATTCGTTGTCCATTGCGCCGCGGAAAATAGATATCGATTTGGCGCCATTCGTGATCGCGTGGGTTCCCTTCGCGGTTACACCGGACGGCAAAGCGGATCCGCTCCTCACGCTTCAGTAATCGAAACCGGATTACCGGAGTAACAGCACACGGTACGCAGAAAAAAAGCTACTAAAACTTTTAATCTGTGAAATCTTGTGCATAAATCCGGGTGCTCTGTGGTTCGGGTATCGGTGTTTCGATTCTCCGAGGATCGATTCTCTCAGCGTGCTACGATAAACATCCGGCTCACGGTGGAAGCGCCGGCGGTTGTGCGCAAAAGATATGTTCCGCTCTCAAGCGTGTACGTCGGAGCGAACAGGATATGCGAACCACCGTCGGTGACTCTCTCGCTTGTCGCTGACCTGAGCCTTCCGAGCATATCATACACTTCCATGCGCACCTGAGCGGATCCTTGCAATGTAGCCCGAACGTTGATCTGCGTATTCGCCGGTTGGGGATACGGAGCGCCGACAGCGAAATTCATCGTCTCCGGCGCTGAAACGGAAAGCGGTCCGATCATCGACTCGCCTGCGTTGAGTACCTCCCGGGACGACAACCCGCTACCGTGGCGCGTGACGAATGCGACAACCCGCACATTCTGTTCGAGGTCTGCGGCGGTGTAGGTAAAGGAGTAGGTTCTCTGATACACGGCATCCGCCTGGGGTGTTTGCGGAAGCACGGTGGCGTCGCCCCACGCTCCCGTTGCCGAGGCGCGCAATACGTGCCGGTGCTCGAAATCCGGCACGGGATTCGGAAGCGAAAAAAATGGATGATTGGGGTAAGTCCCGTTGTTGCTGTAATAATTCAACTGGTCCCAGCCGCTGCCGCTTCCTTTGAGTTTATCGTGGATCAACACGCAATGCACGCGATAGTCTGCTGGAGGTGCGAAATCGCTTAAGTGCACATCCACTGTAGCAAGGATTTCGTTGGATGAGGCGCCGTGCATGGCCGACACCTGTACCGACAGGGGAGTGAATGCCTCCATCTGCTCACCGGCTCTGCGGACCCATGCGTCGTTTGTTCTGGATAGTGGAACTCCCGTTTCACCTGCGAAGTGCGTGCGATCGATCATGGCCATGGGATACGACGGGGAGAACGCCGTCGCAAGTTCGGCACCCTCGACGGTTATCATTCTGTCGGTGCCGCCGGCGTGGATCGCATACGCTATCGCTTGCGGTTGCGTTTGGAGCACGCGCTCCACCTGCAGCATACCGTCGGGACACCAGCCGCACCACGCTCCCGTGAACTCCTCGACAAGTGTGCGCTTGGGCGAGGACACTCCGAGACGAGCGAATACGAAGGCCGTTTTTGCGTCGTTGTCCGGATTTTCATCCCTGGTTCCGTTGACGTCGAACACACGCACGGTCACGGAGTAGTTTTTCCCGGCCTCCGAGGGCGTCCACTCCACCGGATGCGCGAATCGATATGTCTGGTTGGTGGTCAGCGTCTGAGCGTCCACATCCATGACCTGCTCGGAGGCACCATCGATGCTGTATCCGATGCGGAAGGACGTGATGCTAACCGATCCAACGTTGCGGATCGTACCCGCGACGGTGACGGGCTGCTGCACGCGCACCACCGCGGGCATGTCGAGAGCTTCCATCGAGGCGTCCAGCGCGGTCTGCGACCATGCGAAGATGTGCCGGATGTCGTCGTTCGGATCGGCGGTCAGCGGGGGATATTCGATGTTCGGACTGCCGGGAAGCAGTGTCTTGAGCTGTCCTGTCGCGTCGATCGCGCCGATGGAACCGGTCATGTTTCGTCCAGGCCGTCCCGCGATATGCACGATTTCGAAACCGCCCGTTTCATACAGCACGACGGCGAAACTGATGTTCGCCACACTCCAACTCGTTCCCTTCGGTACGGCGCTTACCCACATGATGATGTGGCGTCGATCCGGAGCGACCCCCGCGGTTTTGGAGCGTACCTCATTCGACCAGATGGAATGTCCTCCTTCAAGGAATAGATCATCCCAATAACCGAAGATCGCATTCCGTACATCGCCGTTTTCATTGTCCGCCTCGCTGATAGTGGCGTTGGCGTCGAACGTGATGTACCCGTTGTCGCTGATGAAATACCCGTTCACATCCTGATCTCCGAAGGTCCACGCGAACGGCAGATTCTGCCACGCCGACAACTCGTCATCCTTCGGCGCCTGGTACACAAGCGCGCACCCGCTGCGGAAATCGAACATGTCCTCCTGCGCTCCGCTGACGGTCGTGTACGTCCATGTTTGTGTGAACGCTGAAAAGGGAAGGAAGAGCAACAGGATAGTGACGAACCGCTTCATGCATGTCTCCAAATGGTGATTACAGGCGAACAATGAATGACAAGATAGCGGAAGAAAAGGTTACGAGCATGGAAGATCCTATGGGTTAATCAACATCGTCACCCTGAGTGTGCCCACCAGCGCTGCGCACCGGTCCATTTCGTGGATGACATCCGGTTTTCTGACGCGCGTTATCAAGCTTGTCATCCTGAGTGAGCCCACCAGCGCTGCGCACCGGTCCATTTCGTGGGTGACATTCCCTAAAT
>CAYJMN010000026.1:0-65233 GCA_964371045.1 uncultured Chromatiales bacterium
ATGACATCTTGAGGACCGTACCTATTCTCCTCGTGCGTTACGGAAGCAATCACCCTTCTCCGCGGTAGCGGAGCCGACCCACGCTACGGAACCACGGATACTCACACCGCGGCGGCCCTTCTTATGACATCTTGAGGCGGTATCTATTCTCATGGTGCAAGACGGAACTAATCATCCTTCGAGACGCCGCCGAGGAAGGACTTCACAATTATCGGAATTCTTTGCGCGGCGGTTCCTGTTAATGACATCTTGAGGACCGTACCTACGAAAACCGAGATATCCGAACGCCGCTCCTTCGACTCCGTGCCCGTGAACGGTAGTGCCTCTTCCTCACATCTTGCTGCGGGCACTTCGCTCAGGATGACGGTGCTTTTGAACGAAATAATCTAACCCAATGTCATCCACGAAATGGACCGCGGTGCGCAGCGCTGGTGGGCACACTCAGGGTGACGACGTTTGCTGGCGTCGCTATAACCACATGTCATCCATGAAATGGACTGGTGCGCGGCTCTGGTGGGCACACTCAGGATGATGAACTTGGTTGGCGACGATCTTGGCTACCTCCATTAGAACTTAGCATTGTCAGTCAAGGTCGGCACCTCGTCGCGGCGAGCAAAGACCTGGTTTGCTTCCACAACGCTGATTTCGTAGGTTTCAACGAGACTGGTCTTGCCTTTCAACAACACATGACAATCCCATGAAAGCTGTAATCATGGCGGGCGGATTCGGGACACGCTTGCGCCCGCTTACCTGCAACATTCCGAAGCCCATGGTACCGATGGTCAATCGGCCGATGATGCTCCATATCGTCGATCTTCTCCGCAAGCATGGGTTCAACGATATCCTTTCGTTGCTGTACTATCATCCGGCAGTGATTAAAAACTTCTTCGGTGAGGGCCGCGACTTCGGCATCACCATGCAGTACATGCAAGCCGAGGCTGATTTTGGCACCGCTGGCAGCGTGCGCAATGCGCTTGAAAAAATCGGGGAGGATCGTGTCATTATCATCAGTGGAGATGTTCTCACGGATTTCGATCTGACGGCGGCCATCCGGTTCCATGAAGCGAAGGGCGCGGACGCGACGATCATTCTGACAAGAGTACCCAATCCGCTGCAATTCGGCGTCGTCATCGTCGATGAGCACGGGAATATTACCCGGTTTCTTGAGAAACCGTCGTGGGGCGAAGTCTTCAGCGACACGATCAACACAGGGATCTACATTCTCGAGAACCATGTGCTCGACATGATTCCGTACAAGGAAGATTTTGATTTCAGCAAGAACCTGTTTCCGCAGCTGATGCTGGAAGACAAAATGCTCTGCGGGTATATCGCCGAGGGCTACTGGCGCGACGTGGGGACGCTCGACGAGTATCACGAAGCCTCGATGGACTCGCTCTCCGGTAAGGTTCACATCAATATCGATGGTATTCTCAGGAATGGCGTATGGACGGGGGAAGGCAGCACGATCCCTGTCGACCGGGCATCCTGGAGCGGCAACGTCATCGTCGGCCGGAATGCCCGCATCGCGGAAACCGCCCGGATTATCAATTCCGTCATCGGAAACAACGTGACCGTACACAACGGAGCCGTAATTCTTAATTCCATCATCTGGGATGACTGCACCATCGAGGAATCGGTACACATCACCAATTCCGTCGTCGGTTATGAAACAATATTGCGATCCGGAGCCACAGTTTCCGATAACGTGTTCATCAGCGACAGATGCAACATCGGACAGGACGCCACCCTGCTTTCGAATATCAAGCTCTGGCCCGAAAAGGTCGTCCAGGACGGTGCGGTGCTCAGCAAGAGTCTCGTCTGGGAGGACAAATGGCTGAGAGAACTCTTCACCGACGCCCGCATCACCGGAACCACGAACATCGAAATCAATCCGGAATTCGGCGCCAAGCTCGGCGCTTCAATGGGGGCGATGGTTGGCGAGGGAAGGCAGATACTTGCCAGCCGTGATCCGGACAATGCGTCGCGCATGATCAAGCGCGCGATCTCGTGCGGTCTCATGTCGGCAGGTGTGAATGTGCATGATATGCAAACGACGTCCATTCCCATGGTGCGCCAGATCCTTCGTGGCGGGAAGTACGCCGCCGGGGTGCATGTGAGGAAATCGCCGTATGACAAGAGGTCCATGGATATCATCTTTTTCGATGCGGATGGCCAGGATCTCGCTTCGAAGCGGACCAAAGGTATTGAGCGTCAGTTTTTCTCGGAGGATTTCAAGCGCGCGTCGTTTGAAAAGATCGGCTCGATATATTTTCCTGAACGCACCACGGAAACCTACCGCGAGCGCTTCCTTAACGGCATCGATCACGAAACGATTGCCGGCAAAGGATTTAACGTGGTGATCGATTACAGCTACGGGATTACCTCATCCCTTTTTCCAAATATCCTCTCAAAGCTCGATGCGCAGGTGATATCCCTGAATGCGTACATCGACAGGACACGGCTGACGAGAAACCGCGAGGAATTCAACGATGCATGCCGACATGTTTCGGGAATCGTTCGATCGCTGTCCTGCGACATTGGCGTACTGCTCGATGCAGGCGGTGAGAAAGTATTCGCCTCGGATGAACATGGAAATTTCATCGCCGAGGAGCGCTTGATGTCCGTGGTCACCAAACTCTATATGGAAAGCCGCCGTTTGCTCGGTACACCGCTGAAGAAATTCGCCTGTCCCGTGGCCGCCAGCAGCGAGATGGAGGTCATTGCCTCGGAGTACGGCGCGGAATTGGTCCGCACGTCGAACACCCACGGGGGAATGATGAATGCCGTGCTGAACGACACATCGATTGAATTCGTCGCAGGAACGAAGGGCGGATTTATTTTCCCGGAATTTCTTTTCGCGACCGATGCGATGTTCAGCGTCGCGAAGATTCTTGAAATGATGGCCGTGACCGGTCTCAAACTGGGAGATGCGGACGCCCTGCTGCCGCGCTACCACCGTATCGATCGCGACATTCACTGTCCCTGGCAGGTAAAGGGCCAAATCATGCGCCACGCGATGCACGATTCGGAGCACATGGAGCGGCAATTGATCGATGGCATCAAGCTCTTCCTTGGAGGACGCTCATGGGTTCTGCTCCTGCCGAGCAAGGAGTATGAACTTTTTTACATTTTCGTCGAAGCGGAGACGCAGGAACGAGCCGAAGCGATCGCGGACGAATACGAGCACAAGGTTGTTCAATGGCGGGAGAATGCGTAACTTAGCGGATATGATACGTCACCGTTTTTGAACGCACACGTCCATGAAAATCACCAGCATACTTACCGAAGATCTGATCAAGGTCAACATTCCCGGCAGCTCGAAGGAAGATGTCATCAACGCCATCATCGACCTCGCCGCACAATCGCAGAAAATCAAGGACCTTGATAAGGTCCGCCAGGCGATTTTCGAGCGAGAGAAAATCATGTCAACCGGTGTAGGGAAAGGTTTCGCCATCCCTCACGGAAAAACCGACGCCGTAACCGACATTGTCGCCGCGTTTGGCGTCACGGAACATCCCATCGATTACCAATCGTTGGATCACGAGCCTGTTCGATTGCTGTTCCTTCTTATCGGCAAGGACAGTCTCGTCGGTGCGCATATCAAGCTTCTCAGCCGGATATCGCGCCTGATGAACAAGGAAGAACTTCGATCCAGACTGCTGCAGGCGAAGTCCTCGGCCGAGATTCTTGAAATCCTCAAGGAAGAGGAAATGAACTATCTCGACGTGTAGGACGGGCGTCGGCGGCGTTCCGAATTCAGGAAAAAGGCATGCATGAGCGTGCCTTTTTCGTCCACCAGAGATTAATACCCGTCTATGTTTAAATCAGTCAAAGGTACGCGCGATCTGCTTCCCCGCGACACGGTTGCATGGAATTACGTGGAACGCGTGATTCGCGATGTGATGTCGCTCTACTGTTACGGGGAAATCCGGACGCCGGTGTTCGAGGATACTGCGGTCTTCACGAGAGGAATCGGCGAGGAAACGGACATCGTCGGAAAGGAAATGTACACCTTCATCGACAAGGGCGGTTCAAGTCTCACGCTGCGTCCTGAAATGACAGCGCCGGTGATCCGCGCATTCATACAGCACGGTATTGGCGAGCAGGCCACGCTGAACAAACTGTACTACATCGGTCCGATGTTCAGGCAGGAACGACCCCAGGCGGGGAGGTTCAGGCAGTTCCACCAATTCGGTTTCGAGTCCATCGGGTTATCGGCGCCTGAATGCGACGCCGAAGTGATCGGGATGGCCGCCGAGATCTATCGCAAGCTGGGGATCGGCTACACATTGAAGATCAATTCGGTAGGCGACGCATCATGCCGGCCCCGGTACCGTGAAGCGCTGCAGGAGTACTTGCGTGGAGTGTTTGACGCACTGAGCCTGGAGAGTCAGAAGCGCACGGAAAGCAATCCCATGCGTGTGCTTGATTCGAAGGACGAACAGGACAAGGCCGCCACCAGCGGAGCGCCGGTCATTCTTGATTACCTTTCGGACGAGTGCCGTGAACATTTCCAGCGGACGACCAGTCGACTCGATGCGCTCGGTATCGTGTATACCATCGATCCGAGACTCGTCCGCGGCCTCGACTATTACACGATGACCGCCTTCGAATTCGTCAGCTCCGATCTTGGATCGCAGGACGCACTTGGCGGAGGCGGCCGCTACGATGCGTTAGTTGAACAGCTTGGTGGAAAACCGACTCCCGCCGTAGGGTTCGCATCCGGTATCGAGCGGATTCTTATGGTCATGGAAAAGAACGGCTTTGAATTTCCCTCTCCCGCTCCGGATGTGTATCTGGTCGCTCTCGACGAGAAGAGCCGCAGTTGGGCGTTTGAGACAGCGATGAAATTTCGCTCGTTGAACATCGCGGTCGAACTTGACTATGCGGGCCGGTCCATGAAAGCCCAGATGCGCGAGGCGAATAAATCGGGTGCCCGGCAGGTCGTGATCGTCGGTGAATCGGAAATGGCGGAAGGCGCGGCAGTCGTGAAAAACATGCGGGACGGGAGCCAGTCCTCCGTCCCGTTCGATGACCTGACCGCATTGTTTAGCGACAAAAAATCGTAAGCTTCTACGAGGACCCATGTTTCCACGTATTGATAAAGGTCCCATCGAATACAACCTTGAGATCGGCGCCGCCTGGAACACCCCGAATCAGCGTGAATGTCTCCGTTTCCAATTCCGCACCACCGAGGATTTTCACCACTTCCAGTATCGTATCGCCATCGATCATAAGATGAAGAAGGATGGAATCGAGTTCATTCTCCGAGGTTTGAAAACCGGCGATTTGACGCTGCCTGCCACGGGCAAAGCTGAAGGAATCGTCGATTTCTTCGATTTGAAAGGCGACTACACCATCGTCGTCGTAAAACCGGGAAACATCAAAAACACGTTCAGGATATCAACTGCGGATAACCGGACGACATTGCTTCAGGAAATTGAAGCGACGCAACTATTTCTTACCGTCGAGATTCATGAGTAGCAGACGCATGCCCAGTACACGATTTCCTTTTCGCAACGCCATTGCGGCGACTTCACTGTTTTGTTACGTCTTTCTTGCCGTCGCCGTGTACGGTCAGTCACGGTCGGGCATCCCCGGTCCAAAAGGAAAACTTCACACCAGCATCCCCTCCGTCGTGACCGATACCCTTGCGAACGGGCTTCGATATTATTTCACCCGGGTGAACGACCTTCCGGTAGCGGAGTTCAACGTCATCGTCGACGCAGGCATATCGACGGAATTGAAGGGCGAAACCGGTTTTGCTTTCATCACGGCGCAGCTTCTGTTGTCAGGCAGCGAGAAGCGCACAAAAGGTATGATCGATGATTTTCTGCACGAGCAGGCGTCGGTCGTCGTTCCGTACGCACATTACGATTATGCGCAACTGTACGTCAAAACGCTCTCCAGAAATTTTTCGGCATCGATGGACGTCGTTGCCGACGCTGTAACCAGGCCAAAATTTCCGGAACAGGAACTGGCCAGGTTCACGGCGCAAGCCGCAACCGACCTTCCGGATCAGAGAATGTCGGGAGGAGAGCGTGCCTCCCACGAAATGATCAACATCCTTTGCGGGCAAGGCCATGTGCTTACCCGCAGGCCTCAGCCAACTCAAAGCGACCTGATACCGGTCACACGGGAGAAGCTGCGTGAGTTCCATGCGCGCTGTTATTCGCCGGAACGCGCCACCGTCATCGTCACCGGCGATCTGGATCCCTCTTTCGTCAGGACAGTCCTCCAGGAACAGTTCGGAAGCTGGAAGCGTTCGCGGCACACCGTTGTTTCTCCCGAGCCTCCCGCGCCATCCGGATACACGCATCTCGTCGTCGATGATTCTGCGACAGCCAGGCAACTCGCCTACTACCGCATCGGCATGCCGGCGCTGCTGCAGAACGATCCTCGCTTTCCTGCCCTTGTAGCGCTCAACAGTCTGCTGAGTGACGGAACGGGCTCACGTTTGCGATCGGCGTTATGGGGCCGGCATACCGTAGCGCCGTCGTTCAAGTCGAGCATTGGTTTTTCGCGCGATTGTTCGTATTTGTTGATCGCCGGCTCAACGTCGCCGTTCCTCGCAGACAGCGTCATCCTGTATGTTCAGGACGAACTTGAAGCGCTGGCGACAAAAGGGATCAGCAAAAAGGAGCTTGACGATGTATTGACCGAGCTGCTACGCGACAATGCGCTGCTGTTTTCAAGCAATCGAAATGTGCAGAGTCTACTCAAGGAAATGGTCGTCTATGGAGGCACGGCGGCGTCAGTTTTTTCCTTTCCCGACAGGTTGGCGGCGCTGACAGTCGCCGAGGTCAACGCTCTGGCAAAAGAGCTGTTTCAGAAAAACAAGATTCACGTGGTGGTCTACGGAAATGCCTCGAAACTGTTGACACCGCTGACGACGGTGCTTGGAGCTGTTCCTGTCGTGTCGACGCATGAGTAGATCGATCCCGATTTTCGTGGAAAAAGGGATTCAGGAAGGAACGCCTTTCTCGTAAGGCGGCGCGGATGTAGCATGATACAGCCGTCTCGATTGAGTCGGCTGTTTCATTTTCGACCTGTTTGAAGTTGTATGGGCGGCGAGAGTCGGAAGAAGAGGGGGTTACCGGAGCCTGATGCTGAAATCGTCCGCCATTTCATCTATCTCGATGCGGAGACGCAGATCGGCGATACTGAACGACCAGTCGCCGATTTCGGGCATCCTGTCCGGCCCACCGAATGTATCGCATTCCTGAAGCGAGCGCAGCCATTGATACGCCGCAGGGGAGATGATGAGCACCCTGGGGTCCAGCTTGTGTCGTGCACGAAATTCTTCGACGTGATCGTACACGGAATTGATGATATCGTAGTCTTCAAAGCGCATGGGAATATCCGATCGTCACATATTGGTATAGACAACGGGAGCAAGTAAAACGTTGCATCAGGCAGGGGGTAAATCGCTGTGCACTCATTGCTGCGATGATCCTTTCCGGCGAAGGCTGTCGCTGCCGGCAATAACGACGCGTATGGAGTCCCAGGTTTCACCCACATCCTTTACGACCAATCTCGCGGCGATCAGATGCTCGCCCGACATGCCATCGGTGGACACATCGAACGAATAAAAGGGGAGGTAATCCGAGTACATGTGGACTCCGTCGATGTGAAATTCGACATGGCTGTTGCATCCGCATTTGACTCGCACATCCGCTATGATACGCATAATGGAATCTCTGACGATGGTACCGTTCGTCGGTTGTGTGATGGTGATGCTGAGAGGCTCGTCTGGCTCAACAGTATCATCGCAGGCGGATCCCACCAGGAGGAGGAGGAGGAGGAGCGAGGCGAGCAGCGTGCGTGCCCATCCGGGGAAATAGTTATCCGTGTTCATTGGATCGTTCCATCATCTGCTGAAATGCGTTGAAAACTGTCCGAATTTCGAGGTTCACCATACACAAGTTACCTATATCACAGGTGGTTTGATTGCAGGCCAGGCAATCCAGGCCTTCGAGACGCACCCACGCGCTTGTGTCGTTCCATGGTCCTTGCAACAGCGGGTTGGTGGGCCCGAAAATGCCAAGCGTAGGCGTTCCCGCGGCGGCGGAGATGTGCATCGGGCCTGAGTCGTTGCTGATAGTCGCGTCACAGTGCACAAACAGCGCCGCAAGCTCTTTCAGCGACGTAGATGGTGGAATGACGGGGGAGCCGGTCATGGTAGCCGCTATGCGCTCGACATCATGAAGTTCTCCTGGTCCGTGCATGAGAAGAATCGTCGCATCCAATCGGTTGATCAACTCGTCCGCCAGTCGTGCGAAATGCTCCAGGCCCCAACGCTTGCTTTCCCAGGTCCCGCTGGGGTTGAGCGCGATCAGTGGACCACCGCGTGAACGGATCGCAGCGGTGTATTCCCTGGCCCACGCATTTGAGGTATCCGGAATGTGCAAAACAAGCGGGTGTTGATCCGCCGGGATGTCGAGAGCACGCAATGCGTCGAGGTTGAACTCCGTGTTATGCACGCGGTCCGCGCGGGTTTGCACATGGACGTTATATGCCCAACCGCGTCCGCGGAAGGGGTAGCCCACTCGAACAGGTGCACGGGTGGCGAAGGTCATCTGTGCGGATCGTGGATTACAGAAAAGGTCGAACACAAGATCATAGCCGGAACGGAAGAGTTTCAGAAATAGATGTACGCTGCTGTCTTTCCCCGGCGAGAACACGATGACATTGTCGATGTAGGGATTACCCGTGATCATATCCTCGGAGGCGGTTTCGGTCAGGAAATCTATGCGTGCGTCAGGGAACGCACGCCTGAGATTCGGTGTGACGACGGTGGAGAGCAGTACATCACCGATCGCACGGAGCTTGACGATGAGTATCGAGCGGATGGGGGATGCACCGATCAGTGGAGCACCCGGATTGCCTTTTGTAAACTTTGCACGTTCCATCCGCTCTTTTTCATCAGCTGATCTTGTCGAGAGCCTTGTTTTTGGCCATGTTCTGCATTGACGGGGGAAGTTCGCCCTTGACAATCGCCATCGTATCGAGCGCAATCACCAATTCCTCATTGGTTGGTATAATACCAACCATGGTTTTTGAATTCGCATTTGTGATGAAGCGTTCTTTCGGACCGTTCGCGTTCGCTTCGGGATCGAAATCCACACCGATGAATCCAAGCCTGCTGCAGATGTACTCACGTACCAGAATGCTGTTCTCGCCGATGCCTCCGGTAAACACTATTCCTTCGACGCCACCCATAGCGGCCGCATATGCTCCGATGTACTTCGTGACGCGATAGCAAAACATCTCGAACGCCAGTCTGGCACGGTCGTTCTGTTTTTCGCTTTCCTGTTCGATTTCACGCATGTCGCTGCTGACACCCGATATACCCATGAGGCCGCTGTGTTTGTTGAGCAGCGTTGTGGCTTCGCTGAGGGAGAGACCTTCCTTGCCCATGATGTACAGGATGAGCTGCGGATCGAGATCACCACTGCGGCTGCCCATGATCAGGCCCTCAAGGGGAGTGAAGCCCATACTCGTATCGACCGACACGCCATAGCTCACCGCCGTCATGCTGCAGCCGTTGCCAAGATGGCAGGTAATGAGGCGCAGATCATCGATCGGCTTTCCCATGAGGGTAGCCATGCGGTTCGAAACGAAGAAATGGGAAGTTCCGTGGAAACCATACCGACGGATCTTGTATTTTTTATAAAAGACATACGGGATGCCGTAGAGGAATGCATGAGGTTCCATCGACTGATGAAATGCAGTGTCGAACACGCCGACCTGCGGAATGTCCACAAGATGCTGTCTGCAGGCCAGGATACCGCGGATATTGTGCGGATTGTGCAGCGGGGCGAGTTCGATATTGTCGCGGAGCGAGCGAAGCACCTCTTCGGTGATAAGCACGGAACCGGCGAAATCCTCGGCGCCGTGAACGACACGATGACCGACCGCATGAATTTCGGATTTATCCTTGATCACCCCGTGATTTTTGCTCAGAAGAACCGCGAGCACATATTCTATCGCCATGCCGTGATCGAGAATTTCACCGGTGAGCTTGATCGTGTCATTATCGTGACGCGTATTTGTGAGCACAGCGCCGCTCATGCCAATACGATCAACCAGCCCCTTGGCGAGAAGCGTTTGTGATTCCGTTTCGATGAACTGGTACTTGATTGAGGAACTGCCGCAGTTGACTACAAGAATATTCATGGTATATGCTCCTACGCCTGGGTGTCAGGAATTCGTTTGCCGGCATCGTCGTACCTGAAAAAGCCTTCGCCACTTTTCATGCCGTACTTCTGTTCGCGCACCTTGCGACGAAGCAAGGGGCAAGGACGATATTTCGAGTCTCCGAGTTCCTGGAACATCGACTCCATCCATGCCAGCAACTCCTCAAGCCCCATCGAATCGGCCATTTCGAGCGGACCGGTCGGGAGATTGTACGCGAGAGTCATCGCTGTGTCGATATCTTCGGCGCTGGCGACTCCTTCCATCAGTACGTTCATCGCTTCATTGAGCATGGGGATAATGACGCGCGTCGTGATGAATCCGGGGTACTCGTACACCTCGACTGGCGTCTTCCCGATGCTCTGGATGAACTCACGGGTTCGGCGGAATGTCTCGTCCGAAGTCTGGAACGCACGAACGATCTCGCATAATGGTGTTTTGGGAACCGGATTCGCGAAATGAAGTCCGATGATGCGCGAGGGATGCGCGACCGGTTTCGCGATTTTCGTCAGACTGAGCGTCGATGTATTCGATGCGATAATTGTTGTTGGGGCGCAGATTTTATCCAGTTTCAACAAGAGTTCCTGCTTCAGTTCGAACTGCTCGTCGACAACCTCCATCACGAAATCGGTATGGGCTACATCGTTAATGTCGGTCGTGACCTTGATGCGGCTCAGCAGTGCCCGCTTCTCGCTGGAAGTCATGCTCCAGCGCTGAATTTCACGATCCATATTTTCCGCAAGTCCTTCAAGGCAGAGCTGTGCGCGTTCGCTGTCGCGTTCGACGATCAAAACGTTGAGTCCTTGCGCGGACAGCGTATGCGCAAGGCCGCGTCCCATGACGCCACCACCAACGAGACCGACAAAATCGATCCGCTCCGTTTCCTGATGGGGCACCATCGTCATTTCCTGTTCAAGATCTTTGAATGAGATCTGTTCTTCGGGCATAGTGATACTCCGTTACCTACCGGTCTGGTACTTTTGACGAGTTATGTGAGAGAATTGGTACACGTTGCTTTCCTTTCGGCGTCGCGACGATTGATGAGGCGACGGTCTGGAGGCGGGACGAAAGCGGGTTGGTATCCGTGAAGAATCACCCGATCATCTTTATCATTACAAAAATACCGAGGAAGAAGAGGAGAAGCAAACCCGCAATGACGAATTGTGCTTAGAACGCCCGGAATCACTATCCCAACGTCACGCCATTCGGTTTCTGGTCATCCATGTATGCAAGAGAATTCCTGTGGCGATCGTTGTGGTGATGAAAAACGAACCGCCGTAGCTCATGAACGGCAGGGGAATGCCGATGACGGGAATGATCCCCACTGTCATTCCGACGTTGACGAACACATGGAACACCAGCATCGAAACTATACCCACGACCACCAGACTCGAAAAGCGAAACTCCAGCCGACGCGCGATGACAAGTCCCCTCAGAAAAAAAACTCCAAACAGCAGAAGGATTAATGCGGCTCCGATAAAACCAAATTCTTCAGCGGGTACGCAGAAAATAAAATCCGTCCACTGTTCAGGCACGAAACGCAACTGGGTCTGGGATCCTTGAAGATATCCCTTCCCTGTAAGTCCACCCGAGCCGACTGCGACCTTTGACTGAATGACGTTCCATCCGGCCGCCAACGGCGCTTGGGAGGGATCGATAAACACGGCGATACGCGCTTTCTGGTACACGGGAAGATGGTCGTAGGTGTACTGCACGCCAAAGCCAATTGTAAGATTGACCGCGAGAAAGATGAGTGCGATTCCCAGATCCCGCTTCAACACGTAATACAGAGCGGAGACGAACAGCGCTGCTCCGAGAAAATACCAGATATTGATCACCGAGAGGATAGCGATGAACACAGGCGACAGGAGGAGGACGAGCAAAAACATTTCGGCACCTGCCCAGAATATCATCGCGATGAATGTCGCCCAGTACACCAGTCCCGTGCCGAAATCGGGCTGAAGGAAAATCAGGATCCAGGGCAGTGCGACGATAGCGATGGCTTTCGAAAGATCGAGGAGGGAATGCATGCTCGTCGAGCTATCCGACAGAAAACGTGCAAGAGCCAGAATTGTCGCTATTTTTGCGAATTCGGAGGGCTGAATTCCGAATCCCGCGACACCGAACCATCCGGCGTTTCCGGCGATCGCTCGGCCGAAAACAAGCACGAGTACCAGCAGCAGTATGGAGACGGCGTAGATGATGTACGCGCTGTAGTGGAAAAATCTCGCCGGGGCAAGCAGGATAAGAATGCTGCTCAGCAGACCCAGCGAAACCCAAAATACCTGTTTCTGAAATTTGACGATCAACTCCGCATTATGCGTGGCGCTGTAAATGGCGAGCAGGCCGGCTGCGATGAGAAGAAGGGCCGGCAGGAGAATGAGCCAGTCAATATTACGAAGTGGATGTGATTCGTCACGATGCCGCATCAGTCCACGATCCGGGTTGAGGCTTTAATGACCGGAATCTCGATCTCCGGCTTCACAGCGGCGGAATCGGGACGGCTGTCCGGTGTATGCGATTTAGCAAAGAGATACTGGCGCATGATTGCGGCCGCGACAGGAGCGGCGGCGGTTCCGCCGAAACCACCGTTTTCGATGATCACGGAGACGGCGATTTTAGGATTCTCGAAAGGAGCGTAGCCGACGAACCATGCATGATCGGCGTGCGGAGGATTTTGAGCGGTGCCGGTCTTTCCCGCCACCCTCACCCCGGCCACACGCGCCGCGTACCCCGTGCCCGAACCATTGACCACCCGAAGCATCCCACGCTGAATGATGGACATCGATGCACGTGAAATCGGCAACCGCTCTCCCGTGACCGGAATGTCCCTGGTTTCATTCCGGTTGCGGTCACGCACCTTCTTCACCGCATGCGGACGATAATACGTACCTCCATTTGCGATGGTGGCTGTGAACGCGGCCATCTGCAGAGGCGTCGTGTTGACTTCACCCTGACCGATTCCCAGGTTGACAAGGTATCCGATATTCCACCGCTTTCCGTAGCGTTTGTTGTAATACTCCTCGGTAGGGAGGATGCCGGGACTTTCGTTGCTGATGTCCATGCCGGTGAGCTGGCCGAAGCGGAAAAGCGTGCCATATTTTTTCAAATTATCGAAGCCGAGCTTGAAAATGAGTTTATAGAAAAACACGTTGCAGGAATATTCGAGAGCGGCTACGACGCCGATATTTCCATGTGCGCCGTGACAGCCGAATTCCTTGCCCGCGAGCAGATACGAGCCGGGACAATGAATTTTGGTGTCTTGTGTGATAATACCTTCCTGCAGCGCAGCGACGGCCACGAGCATTTTGAAGGTGGAACCAGGCGGATATGCGGCCATGGAGCAGCGGTTGTACAACGGTTTGTCCGGGTTGGTGATCAGATTGCTCCACACTTCCGTCGTGATACGACCGCTCAGGTCCGTGAGGCTGTAATCGGGGGAACTGATAAACGCGAGCACTTCACCATTTCCGGGATCGATGGCCACGATGGCGCCGCGGCGTCCACGAAGTATCCTTTCGCCATAGTGCTGCAGCTCAGGATCGATCGTCAGATACAAATCGCTGCCTTCTTTTGCAGGGATATCGGAGCGTCCGTGATCGAAACTCTCGACCACTTTGCCCATGGCGTTTACGGTGTGGTACCCGTAGCCTTTCTGTCCGCGCAGCAGTTCTTCGTAATGGGCTTCGATACCGTTGAATCCCACGATGTCGCCTGGCTGGTAATATTCGCCCATCGATTTCAGCAGCGAAGGAGAAATTTCCTTTGTGTACCCCATAAGATGCGACACGCGTGCCTCCATCAGGTACGACCGGTTGCTCTCGATAAGATAGTTGACGCCGGGAAGCAGGGTACGGTTTTCCTCAAGCAGACTCAGCTGGGAAAAAGTGAGATTAGGCAATATTTTCACAGGATCGAACGAGCCGATCCCTGCGCGGGTGACGCGGTAGCGAACGAGATTGGTATCCACGTTGAACATTTTCACGAGCAGGGGAAGCGAGTGCCACTGAAACTCAAACGGAGTGATGGTCAGCGTGTAGCTCGGATTGTTCTCCACGATGAGTTTTCCGTCGCGATCGTATATCAAACCGCGAAGAGGATTCCGCGGTTGTTGACGAATGGAATTTTTTTCGGCCGTGGAACGAAAACCCTCATACTGCACAAACTGTAGTTCCGACAGTCTGAACAACAGCACAGCCAGCACCAGAAGGATAATTCCTCCAATGATATAGCTTCGTCGTCTGCTCGCGAATTGCGGTTCTTCCATTATCGAACCTCCATCACATTGTCAACTTCCTGTCGATCCTGGCCAGAATCATCACGGGGATGGCGCCGAGTACTCCGGTGTAGAGCATGCCACCGATGACATGGAGCAGGACAAGCTGAAGAATATCAATTTCCAGACTGCGAAAGTAGGTAAAAAGATAAATCAGATTGAACAGGAAAGCGGCGAGAGTGATCAGGAGCACCATGCGAAGACTGCGGATAAGGACGTCGCGGCGGTCTTCCTCGTAAAAGAATCCGATGAGAAAGGCAACCGTCACGAGAGCCATGGAGGTGATGCCGACAACCTCACCGGCGTACAAATCGACGAGCAGCCCTGCGGGGAAACCGTGAAGCATCGCCACAACCTGACCGCGCAGGAGCGCGATGAACACTATCCCGATAAGCAGGAAGGACGGGACGATCCCTGCGATACTGATGAGGTCTCCGACGGCGATTTGAGCAATCGCAAGCAGGAGCATCATGCCGGCGAAACGCAGATGGATCCGATACTCCGTGTTCACGGCGTCGCCTCAGTCGGCAGGACTCGATCCTCGATCTGGCGCCGTTCGATGTCAGCCCGATATCGCACCACGAACACGCGTTCCAACGCGAGGAAATCGACGCGAGGCTGCACATCGATCTGGCTGAACAGACCACCTTCGCCGGGTCCGATCGCAGTGATTATTCCGATCAAAATCTCGGGAGGAAAAACGTTGCTGTACTCCGAAGTAACGATGGTGTCGCCCGGGAGCACATCCGCGGTTTTCGACACGTGTCGCAGAAGCAGGGAAGCGCCCGTGCGATACGCGATGATGCCGTCGACCCGGGAACGTTTCACCTTTGCGGTGGCCCGGAAATCCCGATGCATCGCGAGCATACCGATGCTGTATCTCGCACTCGTGGCCACGATTTTGCCGACGAGCCCTTCCTCGTTGATAATCGGCATGTTGATGGCGACGCTGTCGTTTTCCCCCACGTCGAGTGTGACCATGTTCTGCCCGATCGCCAGATTCTTCCCTACGATTTCGGCGGCGACCAATGAGTAACTGCTCCGTTCGCGAAAACCGATTTTCCTGCGAAGTTCGATATTCTCCTGCTGAAGACGGCGGAGCCGCATGACTTCCTCGAGGAGGTTGACATTCACGTCGCGGAGGGCTTGTGCATCCAGGCGGGGCGAGAACAGGTCGGCCATCCAGTTTGAGCTGTTTTGTATGGATGCGAGGCCGACAATGGTGAACGAGCGCAGGACTCGCACGGGTGCGCTGTCGCTGTTCGTTATCAGAACCAAGGACAAGGATACCAGAGCGACGAATACGATGTATTCCCGGAAGGCCCGCAGGAATCCAAGAAGTATCTGCACGGTGCTTTTCCCTCCCGATCAGGGATCAGTACTTTTTACCTTTGAGAATAACCTTGCTGTAATGATGCAGGTTTTCCATGATAGCGCCGGTGCCGCGTACGACGGCGGTAAGTGGATCTTCAGCGACATGGACAGGGAGGTTGGTTTCTTTCCGGATGCGCGCATCGAGCCCCTTGAGCAAGGCGCCGCCTCCGGTCAGCATGATACCGCGGTCCAGGATATCCGCAGCCAGTTCGGGCGGTGTGCGCTCGAGCGTCGCTTTCACCGCTTCGACGATCGCGCTGATGGGCTCCGCGAGCGCTTCGCGAATTTCCACTGAAGAAGCTTCGACCGTTGTAGGCAGACCGCCGATCAGATCGCGGCCCTTCACACGCACGACAAGTTCCTGTTTGAGTTCCGTGGCGGAACCGACTTCGCACTTGATGATTTCCGCCGTGCGTTCACCGATCAGCAAGTTGTGGCTCTTCTTGAAATGCTGGATGATGGCGCTGTTCAGTTCATCACCGGCGATACGGATCGATTCTTCCTGTACAATACCGGAGAGCGCGATAACCGCGATTTCCGTCGTACCGCCGCCAATGTCGATAATCATATCGCCGACGGGGGCATCGACGTTGAGACCGATTCCGATCGCGGCGGCCATCGGTTCAGCGACGAGATACACCTCTTTCGCGCCGGCATGTTCGGCGCTGTCGCGCACCGCGCGCTTTTCGACTTCGGTGATGCCGCTGGGAACCGATATCACGATGCGGCGAGAGGGGACCCAGCTGTTCATGATTTTTTTAATGAAGGCGCGGAGCATGCCTTCGGCTATCTCAAAATCGGCGATCACGCCATCGCGCATAGGACGCACGACCTGAAGATCGCGGTGCGTCTTGCCCTGCATTTCGCGGGCGTCGTTCCCGATCGCAATGATTTTTTTCGTGTTTTTATCGAAAGCGACGATGGAAGGTTCGCTGAGAACCACACCTTTTCCTTTGACCCAGATAAGGGTGTTCGCCGTACCGAGATCGATTGCTATGTCGTTGGCAAAAAGACTGAACAGGCCCATAAATTCTCGTTGTTCTCAATGCTTGAAATGTCGTGTACCGGTAAAAATCATCGCGATGCCGTTCTCGTCCGCAGCGCTGATCACTTCTTCGTCGCGAATCGACCCCCCCGGTTGAATGACTGCGGTAGCGCCTGCCTGAACGGCCTCAAGGAGTCCGTCGGCGAAAGGAAAATACGCATCCGAGGCGACGACGGAGTTCTTCAGATCAAGGCCGGCGTTCGCGGCTTTGATGACGGCGATTCTGCTCGAATCGACCCGGGACATTTGTCCGGCGCCGATCCCGAGTGTTTTGCGGCTGTCGGTATACACGATGGCGTTCGATTTGACGTGCCGCGCTACTCTCCATGCAAAGCGAAGGGCCACCAGCTCATCGGTGGTCGGTGGTCGTCGCGTCGCTACCCGCCAGAGCGATTCATCTATCGCAGCGACATCGCCCAGCTGACAAAGATAACCATTTCTCACCGATTTTACCTGCATGCCGGGGTTTCTTTTCGCAGGGGTACTCATAATCATCAGACGCCTGTCCCGTTTGCGCTGGAGGATATCCAGCGCATCGTCGGCAAAGGCGGGAGCAATGATCACTTCGATAAAAATCTCGTTCAGTTTCTCGGCAAGGAGAATATTGACTTCGCGATTCAAGGCGATGATGCCTCCGTACGCAGAAACGGGATCGGTCAACAAGGCCGATGTGTACGCTTCGAAAAGCGATTCACCCAGTGCGCACCCGCAGGGATTTGTGTGTTTGACGATAACTGCCGCCGGAACGTCGAATTCCTCAACTAGCGCCGCCGCAGCGTCGATGTCGACGATATTATTGTAGCTGAGTTCTTTTCCGTGCAGTTTCAAGAAACAGTCGAAAAAATCGCCGTAGAGCGCGGCGGGCTGATGAGGATTTTCGCCATAACGCAGTGCGGCCGCGCGGGGCATGGAAATCATCAGGTGTTCAGGGAGCGCCTCCTCGCCTGCGGAAACCGCGCCGAGGTAATGCGCGATCGCATTGTCGTAGCGGGCGGTGTGGGAAAAAACCTTTGCGGCGAGTCGCAATCTGGTCGCCGTCGAGGTGTGTCCCGCCAGCTGAATTTCCTCCAGTGTGGGCGCGTAATCGTCCGGATCGCAGAGCACGGTGACCGAGGCATGATTCTTGGAGGCGGATCGGAGCATCGCCGGGCCTCCAATATCGATGTGTTCGATACAATCTTCAAAGAGCGCACCCGAGGCGACGGTTTGTTCGAATGGATAAAGATTGATGACCACGAGATCTATGAGCGCGATTCCGTGTGCCGCGATTGTGCGAAGGTGATCCTCGCGATCCCTGCGTGCGAGCAGTCCGGCATGAATGGCTGGATGCAGAGTCTTGACGCGGCCATCGAGCATCTCCGGGAAACCGGTGACATCCTGGACGAGGGTCACCGGCACACCGAATTCCTGCAGCATTTGGGCGGTGCCGCCGGTGGAAATAATTTCGATACCCAGGTCGGTGAGCGACCTGGCGAAACCGACGATTCCGGTTTTATCGAAAACGCTGATAAGGGCGCGCTTGATGGAGGGGTTGTTCATGTGATGTGCGTTTTATTGTCGTGAATGCGCACGCGGCCTGTGGTCAGGAGTTGCAGCGCGAGCGGATAGATGCGATGCTCAACCTCAAGGACTCGTGCCGCGAGCGAATCCACCGTATCGTCGTCGAGCACCTTCACGCATTCCTGCATGACGATGGGACCGCGATCATATTCCTCGTCGACGAGGTGGACGCTGGCGCCGGAGACTTTCACTCCTGACGCGAGCACCGCTTCATGCACGTGATGGCCGTACATACCTTTGCCGCCGAATGAGGGCAGAAGGGCGGGGTGGATATTAGAAATGCGGTTTCGAAAAGCGGCGACAACATTATGCGGTACGAGCCGCATGTATCCCGCCAGTGCGATGAAATTTATTTCCGAAGCTTGAAGCGATTCCATCAGCATCCGGGCTTCTTCAGCGCTTCCCGCCGCCACATCGGCGATACAGAGCGACGCGATGCCGTGTTCGCGTGCGAAATCGAGCGATGGAGAGGTTGCGCGATTCGAAACCACCATTCGCAACCGGGCGTCCAGGTCGCCACGCTGAACGGCGGCATGGATGGCTCGCAGGTTGGACCCTCTCCCAGAAACAAATACCGCGATGTTCACAATTGGCAGCCGCTCGTGAGATAAAACATAAAATTACGGAATCGGTGAATGGCATTCAATGTGTCGCACAGCTTATTATCCATCGGAACCAATTCAAAGAGGATCATATTTCGTATATTTATAGATGCGATTTATCACAAGGAGCGAAATAATGCAAAACCTCGTCGGAAAAGATACGGATCTCCTCGATTTCATGCGATCCCATGGATTTCCCGTGTTTCATCTCAGCAATATCTTCTATCGTGATTTCCAGTACGGCGTGCGGGATTACTACCGCGCGAACGAAGGGATCGATGTCGGGACGCTGAAGGCGGACGAGATCGCAACGCTGGTCATTCAGGACATGGAGAAACGGAATATTCTCACTCCGCATTCGAAAAACACCTGGATCCTGAACAATGAACGGTATTTGCTGCCGCGTCAGAAGCCGGAGAAAAAACCCGAGGCTGCAACCGAAAAAGCGTCTTGAATCGTACGTCTCGAATTTGTACATTATTTCCAATCGAACTTGAAATCAGATCTACCAGGAGAAATCGATGACAGAACAAATAGAAGAAAGCATTGGCGAAATCACCTTGAGCGACAAGGCGGTAAGCGAGATAGCCACCATCCGCCAGGATAACGCAATCCCCGAAGAGTACCGTCTCCGCATCGGCGTCAAAGGAGGGGGTTGTTCGGGATTGTCGTACTCCCTTGGTTTCGACGGTGATTTCCGCGACACCGATGAAATGCTCGAAATCAGAGGCGTGAAAATCGTCGTCGACGCCAAGAGTCTGTATTACCTGAACGGCACCGAACTCGATTACACGGACGGCCTGAACGGCAAGGGGTTTGTGTTCAACAATCCCAACGCCGTGCGCACCTGCGGGTGCGGATCCTCTTTCGGCGTCTGATCCCGACGTTCATAACGCGAACGCGCCGCGATATTCGTATCGCGGCGCTTTTTTTATACTGAAACAAATCTCTTCGCCCGTGCGATTTGTCGTGCATTCATCCGCAGAATCGGTAACGATCAACATATGCATCGAGAGGAGCCGCGCATGGCATACGGATCGTCGTGCGGCACCACACCGTATCCCGACGATGTAGCGGTCGACTGCACAACATCCTGGTGGATGAGCATCGGTACGGAGCGATCCGGGGAGGAATTCCGCTTGTGGCATGCAATATGTTCGAACACGCATACTATCACAATGACGGGCCCGGCCGCGCGCTTTATATGGACAATTTCATCTCCACGCTCCATTGGAGCCGTATCATCGAACGATTCCTGAAACAGTCGGAAATCGTTAAGCACACTCCTGATTCCGGCTGAAACTCCCGGTCCCTGGTGGCCGGGGGTTTCGTTAGTAGTCGGGCCCGCTTTTCAAGGTCGCTTGAAATCTGGCGTTGTCCAGAATCATTTCGGTCGCACTCTTCAGAAGGGCATCGCCGGCCAGCGATCGGATCAGGTGCTCCCGCTCGCCGCTTATCTGCATGACAAATTCCAGATCCAATTCCTTGCGAATCCACTCCCAATGCTTTTTCACGAGCGTTTCGGCAGGTATCCGGATGCGCGGCTCAAGTGACCGCAGCGATGCGAGCGTACGAGCATCCAGTTCTTCCTGCTCAGCACGGAGGAGCAGCGCCGTGAATTGATTCCGCAGCTCGCTGTCCACGCACGATGACGAGGTCGCAAGCCAGGTGATGAAGTCACTCCGCACGGATTTATCGACGAGAGGGATGCTCGAGGGATTTCTGGTGTTGATATACTCGGCTACGAAACGGAATACGACATACGTTGACCTGAGGCAGCGGGGGAATGTCGCAAGCGAATCCTCGTCGAACACCAGATCCGGAACGATGCCATTCGATTCCCGGACATCGCGCGAAAGATGAAGCGTTCTGAATACAGGGCTTGTGCCGTCCGTATCGTCGGAGGTCATGGCCTTGCCGCCGACGTAGTGGAAGCGCTGGATGCATCGTCCCGAAGGCAGGTAGTACTTCGCCGTCGTGAGCTTGAGCGAGGTGCGATAGTTCATCGGCAGAATATTCTGTACGAGGCCCTTGCCGAACGTGCGCGCACCGAGGACGAGTCCCCTGTCGAGATCCTGGATCGCGCCCGCGACGATCTCGCTCGCGCTCGCGCTCCGGCGGTTTACCAGGATAACGATCGGGAGATCGAGAGCCATTGGCGTCGCGGACGACGTATAATTTCGCTCCGTACGGGCCTCCCGACCGCGCATGGATACAACCGGACTTCCCTGCGGAACAAACTGACTCACAACATCCACCGCGCTTTCGAGCAGGCCTCCGGGATTGTCGCGAAGATCAAGAATGAGTCCGGCCATCGGAGCCCCGCGCGACATTTCCGTCAGCGTGCTTCGCAGTGAATCGGCGGCGTGCCGCGAGAAGCGTGCAATCTTGAGATACCCGATGCCGGAGGGCAGCATTGTCGCGTAGGGCAAGGGAGTGACTTCGATCTCATGCCTCTGTGCCTGGATATCGAGTGTGTCCGCTGTGCCGGGACGATAAATTGTCAAGCGCACGGTCGTTCCGGGTGTGCCGCGAAGCAAGTCGCGCATCTCCCGGTTCACGCCATCGTTCAAGTCAACGGAATCCACGCGAAGCAGCACGTCGCCAATACGCAGTTCGCTAAGCGGTCGTACGTCGTCGTAAATGAAGCTCACGATGTGACGGTTTTCCCAGGTAAGAATCTTGATGCCCAGACCGCCATAGGATCCACGATTCAGGATATCCATTTCCGCATTGCCGCCTTCTTCAATGAATTCCGCGTACGGATCAATAGTCGAGAGCATGCCTCGGACCGCGGCTTCGAGCAGATCGTCCGGGGGAATCGTTTCCACATGCTCTGAAAGTATCAGGCGGTACACTGTGGACATAAGCTCCTGACCGCGCAACATGCGCTGTACATCGAGTTCAACAGCGCCTGCCAGGAGCAGTGCCGCGACTCCCGCGGCGAAAAGGGGAAGCAGGGAAGATCTTCGTGATATGTTCATTTGGCGATCGCCGCCTTTCTGTTCCATTGATCCACCAGCGTCCGGATAACTCCGGCGATGGCCGGTTCGGTCTGCATGCCGTCGATCAGGTGTACGCGGGACGGAAAACGCTCGGCAAGCCCGTGGTAACCTGTGCGTACGCGGTCGAAGAACTCCTTGTCCGCCTGTTCCATGCGATCCGCGCATCTGCCGTCCGCGATGCGGCGCCGAAGACTTTCCTCGACGCTGATGTCAAGCACAATCGTTATATCCGGCTCGATTCCATGTGCGGCAATGCTGTGCAGAGCCAGTATCCGTTCAACATCCAGACCGCGTCCATAGCCTTGATAGACGGTGGTGGAATCGAAAAAACGATCCGCGATAACATGCGCATGTCGCGCGATCGCGGGAGTGATTATTTCGTGGACGAGCTGGGAGCGAGCCGCGGAGAAGAGCAGCAGTTCCGTGACCGGGTGCATTGTCTGATGTTCGGTGTCGAGTAGCAGGGAACGGATCTTTTCGGAGACGGTTGTTCCTCCAGGCTCACGCACAAGTGTAACCGTCTCGCCGTTCTCCCTCAACCAGCGCGCCAGATGTTCGATCTGTGTGGTTTTCCCTGAAAAATCCATGCCTTCAAAAGAGAGGAACATATCGTTGAAGAAAATATTGCCGGCTCATGCCCGGGGATGAAATGTGTTGTGAATTTCCTTTAAATATTCCCGATCGACGTGCGTGTAGATCTGGGTGGTGCTGATATCGGAATGCCCGAGCATTTCCTGTACAGAACGCAGATCCGCTCCGCCTTCGAGAAGATGCGTCGCGAAGGAATGCCGAAACGTATGCGGGTGCACATCAGTGGATATGCCGGCCGACCTTGCGTAGCGCTTCACGAATGTCAGTACGCTCATCCGCGTCAGACTCTTGCCGCGATTGCTGAGAAACACGATGGTCGAGGGATGTTCGCGTCGGCTCAGCCGGGGGCGGACTTCCGTCAGATACCGCCGGAGCCATCTGATCGCCATGCTTCCGATGGGTACGATCCTTTCCTTGCTTCCTTTGCCGAAGATGCGAACGACGCCGTCATCCAGAAATAACTGCTCCGATTTCACCGTGATGAGTTCGGTCACGCGCATACCCGTGGCATAGAGTGTTTCCAGCAGGGCACGGTCGCGAATGCCAAGCGAGGTCGCACAGTCAGGTTGTTCCAGAATACGAAGCATCTCGTCCTGTGTCAACACCATGGGAAGATGCCGCGTGATAGCAGGCGCGTCTATTTGTTCCGCGGGATTGGTTTTGGCGAATCCCTCGTCAAGCAGGAAGCGATGAAAATGCCGGATCACGGAAATGACGCGGGAAAGCGATGCGGGGGACAGACCGATATCGCACAGTTCCTTGAGAAAGGCGGTAATATCCTGGACTCCGATAGTGGTGGGAGTCACCGCTGGACAGCTTTCCTTGATCCATTTTGCGTAACGATGCACGTCGCGGAGATAGGAATCGACGGAATTGGGAGAGAAGCCGCGCTCGAGTGTGATATAGGCTTTAAAAGAGGTCAGAAGCTGGGTAACGGAGGCCATGTGTCAGAACGAATCGAGTTTTTTCAGTCGTTGCTGGAGCGCGTCCGCCGACGAGGGCAGATTAAGAAGCCTGGCCGTGCGTTCTGCGATCTTCTTCGCCGCTTTGGCGTCTTCCTCGCTCGGGTACTTGATTCGTGAATGGTGAATGCCCGTCAGGATGTTGAGAAAGCTGATTTTCACCATCGTCAATTCACGGAAGGTGAGATCGCAATTATCGAGTTCACCTTCCGCAAGTCGTTTCGTCACGATACGCTCGATGAGGTCGCGGATTTTATCGATAGTGGGTTCATCGATCGCGCGCGTCGCGGCCTCGATAGTGTCCGCGAGCATGACGATCGCCGTTTCTTTGGACGAGGGTTTCGGGCCGCCGTACTGAAATTCAGATGGATGGGCGTCTCCGCCGGCGAGAGTTTTCTCCTTATCGTAGAAGTAGCTCACAAGCGTCGTACCGTGATGAGCGGGAATGAAATCGATGACGCGGTCGGGGAGATTGTGCTCTTTCGCGAGTTCGATGCCGCGGACGACATGATCGATGATATGCCTGGCGCTGACCTTCGGCTCGAGCGTGTCGTGCACGTTCAGATTGCCGATTTGATTTTCGACAAAAAATTCCGGTTCGAGCATTTTCCCGATGTCGTGATAGTATGCGCCGACGCGCGCCAGTGTCGCGTTGGCACCGATGGCGGTCGCGGCGGCCTCCGCCAGCGAGCCCATCACGATGCTGTGATGAAACGTGCCCGGCGCCCGGGTTGAAAGATCGCGAAGGAGGGGATGGTTGAAATCGGAAAGCTCAAGAAGTGTGAGGTCGGTTGTAATTCTGAAGACGCGTTCGAAAAAGATAAGAAGACCGAACGTGAATACCGGTGATAAGATCGAGTTGCCGAGAGCGAACGTGAGTTCGATTGCGAGATCCTCGAGGGGAACGGCACGCTGGAGTCCGTTGACGATTATCGCAAACGCATAGCCGAGAAAGATGTACATCAGGGAGCGAAAAATCTGCGTGCGATTCTTGATGTCCCGCACCGTGTAAATCGCAAGAGACCCGGCGAGGACCGAGGCGAGGATAATCGAATATTCGTTACCGCGCAGAGCGCCGACAAGAAAGCTGATCGACACCGTGGTATAGAACGCAACCCGGGAATCGAAGATGACCGTAAGGAGCATCGCCGCTGCCGGTACGATAATAAGGTACTGCACGGCACTCGTCACTTGCAGAGCGAAGGTGAGATAGGAAAGAAACGCGATCAGGAGCACGATTGTCGCAATCAGGAGCAGACGCACATTGTCGGTAATGATACGGCGTCTGAAAAGGAAAAAGTAAATAACGGGAAGAAACAATACCGCTATGGTGTGACCCGCCCGTCCCAGGAATTGCAGCGCTTCGTTGACGTCGCCGGTTTGCTCGGTTTTCGCGATCATGTAGGAATCGAGTTTCCGCTGAACCTCGGGCGACACCCGTTCATGCCGGCTGACGATTCGCTCGTTCGATTTGACTATACCCTCCGTGCGGGCCACGTTGTTCACCGCGGATTGAATCGCGAACTGCGTCTGTTCGTTGTTGTAGATAATATTCGGGAAGACGGTCTTCAGTGCCAGGTTCGCGAGGGCATCGGCGAAGGAGGAATCCTCGCGGAACGTTGCGCGCAAGCGCTGTCTCAAGATCGGCCCCACGTCATTTTTATCGAGAAAATCGCGAACAGGAGTTCGTATTTCGGTCGTGGAATCCACCCGAATGGCGAGCACCTCGCGGTTGAACGTATTCTTGTCCCGATCAAGGAAGCCCTTCGCATAGATGTGCTGCAGCGCTTGACGTATGACGGCACGGGCGCGATTCAGATCGCTGGGTCCGATACGTGCGTCGAGGAACCCCATCCAGCGCCGCCATTGCGGTGCGGTGAGAGGTGATTGCGATATTCTTCCTGGATTTTTGACGAGACTGTCGGCCAGTTTGCCATAGAGCGATTGACGGCTCCGGCGCGGGAGGCGATCGAGTTCCCCTCGAATGGTGGTTTCGAGATAATCCAGGTTTTTGTTTATGGAATCGCGGACGAATGCTTCCACACTTGAAACGCGATCGAAACTCCACGGAGTATTCATGGCGGCTTCGCGTTGTTCCTCTTCCACAACTCGAGTATCCCTGTAAATCGAGAAGGCGAAGGGAGCGATGAGGTCCTCTTCTATCCAGATATCGCCTTCACGGTATTCATACTGGTGCTCAAGACCGCGCGGAAACAGCAGCGCTATGACCGAGACGAGAACCACTGCGAGAGCGATTCTCGTGGTCAGGCCAAAGTGTAATTCCTCCAGGAGGCGGTCCGATAAACTGCGTTGCTCCATATACTCTGCTGTCTTTAGCCGATGGTGAAAAACTAGCCTGCTAGCCCGTTCTGTGGGAGAGGATCAGGCGGAAAAATTCAGCCACGCCGTCTTCTTCATTTGATCGTAGCGTGACCACATCGGTCACCGCTTTCAGCTCGTTGCATCCGTTCCGCATCGCGGCTGAAACACCAGTGAATTTACACATTTCGATATCATTCGTGTAATCGCCGATCGAAGCGGAAGCTTTGCGAGGGATGCCGAAGTGTTTGAGCACCGCGTTGAGCCCCGTGGCCTTCGATGCGGAGGCATTGCGCACTTCGAGATAAAATCTGTCCTTCCCGCTTCCGCTCTGGTAGAGGATCCTCTGCAATTTTCTCCTGAAGCGTCTGGAAATCGCGACGGAATATTGCTGTACCGCGGTGTAGGATCCGCTCAGTATCAGAAGCGCAGTCTGGTCGTACATCGCGGAAATCGACGAAAGACGGTGCACATCCTGGGGATGGGAACGAAGGTACCGCGGAATGGATGGATTCTCCTCTTCGACATAAATGCCTGATTCCGTAAAAAGGGAGACGGATACCGGAACTGTACCTCTCTGCTGCAGCGTGTCGATCTCCTCCCGCAATGCGGTGGGGAGCACGGAAACGTGGAGAGTGCCATGCGATGTATCCCTGACGAGGGCGCCGTTCAGTGAAATGATCGGTGCGTCCGTTCCGAGAATCGCGGCATACTCGCGCGTGAACCCGTCGGTCCGTCCGGAAGCGAGCACCAGTTGGATTCCCGCGCTCATCAAATCCCGCGCGGCGAGCAGGACCTCGTCCCCGATCCGATTGTCGGAACGAAGCAGTGTCCCGTCCAGATCGCAGGCTACGCACGCTACCCGCTGGAGGCGCTTTAATCTTGAGGAGCGTGTTTCAAGTAAGGAAATCACCGTTCGTTTGTCGTTCCAGGTGTCGGAGTAGTAACCATAGTGCCGCGGCCGATACGGTCGCTCCGCCGGCCCACAGGACTGTTTCATTCGTGCTGCCGAATAATAACGCACTGACAAAGAAAAGTACGGAATAGATGAACACGATCCCAAGCAGCCAGGCTGCGACGCGGGGAACAAACGAATGCTGTATCCTTATTTCCGGATTGCGGTCGGAGACGGGTCTCCACAAACCTGAGGGTCTGACCTTGAGGAAGAAGCCGTTGAGCGTGTCGGCCGACGTTGGAGACGTGAGAAATGTGACAATAATCCAGGAAACGGTGGTAACACTGACGATGATGAATAGGGAGGAGGGAAACGCTATCGCCTGCTCCGGCGGGACGCCGAGATTGTACAGCACGATGCCGAGATAGGTCACTGCGGGCGAGATGGTCGCCACAATCTCGCTCCATGCATTGACGCGCCACCAGTACCAGCGCAGCAGCAGTACCAACCCCAGTCCGGCGCCGCATTCGATGATGAACTGCCATGCGGAGGAAATCGAATCGATGACGAGCGTGAGCAGCAGGGAAGCAAGCATCAGCAATACGGTAGTGAGACGGGATACACGCACATAGTGCTTTTCCGCGCGGCCCTTTTGGACAAAACGTCTCCAAAAATCATGCACCAGGTACGACGTGCCCCAGTTTAGATGCGTGGCAATGGTGGACATGTACGCGGCGAAGAATGCCGCGACAAGCAGTCCCTTCATCCCGGGAGGAAGGAAGTCGTTCATCGCATAAATATAGCCGAGTTTTTTATCCGCGACGCTGAGTTCGGGATACAGGACGAGAGTGGAAAGGCCCACGAGGATCCACGGCCATGGTCTCAGACAGTAATGCGCAACCTGAAAAAACAAAACAGAGAATACGGCATGTCGTTCATTTTTCGTGCTCATCATGCGCTGTGCGATATAGCCGCCACCGCCGGGCTCCGCACCCGGATACCATGACGCCCACCACTGCACGCCCATGTAAGCGACAAATGCGCCTGTCGACAGCGTGAGTACGCCAACAACGCCCTGTTCCAGCGAACCAAGGATCGGCAGCATGTTGAAGGTGCTTGCCGGCAGTGCCGCATGCAGGCCGGAGATGCCGCCGATTTCCGGAGAATTCACGACAAGGACAGCCAGCACGATGCAGCCGATCATGGCGATCGCGAATTGCACGGCATCCGTCACAGCGACGCCCCATAACCCTGACATCGATGAATACAGGGCGGTGAACAACATCGCTCCGGCGATATAGAAAAACACTTCACCTGCCGGAATCCCGAACATCCCGCGCAAGATCGATGCCATGGCGACATTTACCCAACCCATGATGATCGCGTTCATGAACAGGCCGAGGTACAGCGAGCGAAAACCGCGAAGAAAAGCCGCGGGCTTGCCGCTATAGCGCAACTCGATTATCTCGAGATCGGTCATGACACCGGAGCGCCGCCATTGCCGGGCGAAAAAGAACACGGTGAGCATGCCGCCGATCGCCATGTTCCACCAGAGCCAGTTCCCGGCGATGCCGCGCGTGGCGACAAGCTCGGTCACGGCCAGTGGAGTGTCGGCGGCGAACGTGGTTGCAACCATGGAAAGGCCTGCAAGCCACCAGGGAAGATTGCGTCCGCCAAGAAAAAACTCCTCGGTGCTCTTGCCGGCACGCCGCGCGTAATACAGGCCGACGGATATCGTCATGACGAGATATACGGCCATGATGACCCAGTCGTAGAACGTCACCGCACGCCCTCCGATTTAAAATGTTTGTCAATGATAAGTAACAGCATGGTTGCGCCGATCGTAATGGCAGCGCCCGCCGGCGTGTACCACGTCCAGGCGAGGGGGGTGAACAGAATGATGCAAGCGGATCCCGCGATTCCGATAAGAAATCCGGCCAGCACAGGAAGGAACGGGCGTTCGCCCGGGACTATGGCAAGAAGAAAAAGTCCCAGCAATCCGCCGTATGTGTACGATGCGATGCTCAGAGCGAGTTCGACGACCGTTTGGGGAGTTCCGATGAATAGCGTCGCAACCAGGAGCAGCAATACCGCCCAGCCTACGGACATGATGCGCGACCAGCGAAGCGCGCGATCCGGAGACAGCGGTGTGCGGCGCATCGGAATCACATAGTCCATCATCGTCGCCGAACCGAGCGCACTGATGGAGCTGGAAAGCGTGGACATCGCCGCCGCGAGTACTCCTGCAACGATGAGACCCGTGAGACCCGGCGGAAGCTGGTTGATGATGAAGGATGCGAATACCTCATTGGCGCCAAGCGTGGAAGCGGGATCGAACCGCCACAATAACGCGCCAACAAGGAGGAACAGGAAAAACTGAACGAAGACGATGACGCCGCTCAGCACCATGGCTTTCTGTGCCGGACGCGGGAGCTGTGCCGCGAGAACGCGCTGCACGATCAGATGGTCCGTACCGTGCGAGGCCATCGACAGCAAAGCGCCCCCGATGATGCCGCTGAGCAACGTGTATGGCTGTGTAAAAAATCCCCGTATTCCTTCGGCAGGCAGGAGTTGGATCATACGCAGCTTTCCCGCCGAAAACAGTTCATTCCAGATTTGCTCGGGCGAACCGGGAATGAGGCTCAACAACACGTAGATGGACACTGCCGCTCCCAGCATGTACACGACCCATTGCATGACGTCCGCCCAGATCACCGCACGGATGCCGCCTGCGAACACATACACGAGCGTCAGCATTGTGAGGACCCCGATGGAGAACACATAGATTTCGGTGTCGTGACCCGGTGGCAGAACGTTGAAACCGCGGAGAAGCAGGGCGAGAGGAATCGCTGTCGTGTAAAGTCGAACTCCATCTGCGAACAGACGCGTGAGCATGAAGACAAAGGACGAAACGCGCCGCATGCGTCCTCCGAAGCGCTTCCCGATCAATGCATAGGCGGTGTCGAGTTGTCCGTCGAAGTATCGTGGAATAAAGTACACCGCGACGATGATGCGTCCGATGATGTACCCGAAGGCAAGCTGGAGAAAAACCATAGACCCTCCCCAGGCGACGCCGGGAAGGGAGAGAAAGGTCAGCGCGCTGGTCTCCGTCGCGACGATCGTCAGACACAACGCCCACCATGGAATAGCCTTCTCGCTCAGAAAATAATCGCGTACGGAGCGTTGCTTGCCTCCCATGAACATGCCGAACGCCGCTACCCCGACGAGGTACACGACGATGATGACGGCGTCGAACCAGGTAAATCCCATGCAACATTTCCTTGCGGTGAACGGAGCGTCTCGTCAGTCTGTCCGAAAAGAAGACCCGGTGTCAGTCTTCGACGATGAGGCTTCTCGCTTCCTCGATGGAATCGACCAACGGGATGATGTCCATCAGTTTGGCGATCTCGAACAACGAACGAATCTTGCCGATGACGTCGACGACGATGAGGCCACCTTCGCGTTCGCGGAGTGTTCGTTCCGCGAGAAGGATCGCGCTCAGTCCACTGCTGTCGCAGAAGGAGACTTCGGTAAAATCAAGGATGAGAATGTCGATGTCGGACTGGCACAGAATGAGGAATTCGGCTTTCGCTTCAGCCGAATTTGTTGAATCGAGATGGCTTGCATGGAGATGGAATATTGAAAGCTTGTCTTCTTTCTCTACGGTAAATTTCATGGCGGTGTCCGCAATTGTTTCTGAGATAGCTAAATGTGTGAAACAAATTCGTCTTCATCAATAATTTTTATGCCGAGCGCCTGTGCTTTTTCGAGTTTCGAGCCTGCGGCTTCACCCGCGAGCACCGCCGACGTTTTCTTGCTGACGCTTCCCGCCACCTTTCCTCCAAGACGCTCGATGATGGCCTTCGCTTCGTCCCGCGTATACCGCTGAAGGGTTCCTGTAACGACAAACGTCTTTCCGGCAAAGAAGGGATGCTGTTCGATGTGCCGTGCTTCCCCCTGACTTGTCACTCCGGCCGCGGTCAGACGCGCTATCATGTCGGCTGATTCTTCATTCTGAAAAAATGCGCGCACGCTTTCGGCGATGCGCGGACCGATGCCTTCCACGCGCTGCAATTCTTCGGCGCTCGCAGCTGCGAGCGCATCGAACGAGGGAAAATTCTCCGCCAGGATACGCGCGACGCCCTGGCCGACGAAGCGGATTCCGATGGCATGCAGAACGCGATCGAACGGGCGCGACAGGCTTCGTTCGATGCCCGCTAAAAGATTGTCGACGCTCTTTTTTCCGAAGCGCTCGATTGCCTCAAGCTGCGCCCGATGATCGGCAAGGTCGTACAGATCGGCGACAGTACTCACGAGACCCTGCTCGACAAGCACATCCACCACAGCTTCGCCGAGACCCTCGATATCCATCGCCGTCCGGTCCGCGAAGTGTGCGATACGTGCACGCACCTGCGCCGGACAAGCCTGATTCTCGCAAAACCATGCGGCTTGGCCTTGGGGGCGAAGCAGCGGAGTCGCGCAGGCCGGGCACAGTGTTGCGAAGGTGAACGGCTCACTGTCTTCCTTGCGGGTGGAAAGGTCGACGGCCGTCACCTTGGGTATGACGTCGCCACCTTTTTCAACCGTCACGGTATCGTTGGTGCGCAGGTCGAGTTCGCGGATAAAATCTTCGTTGTGCAGGGTCGCGCGGCTGATTGTCGATCCCGCGAGCAAGACCGGGACGAGTTCGGCAACCGGTGTGACCGTGCCCATGCGTCCCACCTGAAACGTGATGCCGCGAAGCACGGTTGTCGCCTGGCGCGACGCGAACTTGTACGCGATAGCCCAACGCGGACTCTTTGCGATGGAGCCAAGTTGCTCCTGCTGCCTGAGACCGTTGACCTTGATGACCACGCCATCGATGTCGTACGGAAGCGCATCGCGTTGAAGCTCCATGTTGTCACAGAACGCGAGGACTTCATCGATATTCTTGCAAACGACGCTATGCGGGTTTACCGGAAAGCCATGCGTCCGCAGCCATGCGAGCGCCGCCGCCTGATCGGCGACACCGTCGATACGGCTCGTCAGCGCGTACACGAACACATGGAGGTTTCGTTTGGCGACGATCGCGGAGTCCTGCATCTTGAGCGTACCGGCGGCGGAATTTCTCGGATTCGCGAACAGCTTTTCACCGGCAGCTTCGCGCTCCTCGTTGATGCGTGCGAAATCCGCCTTGAACATGACGACCTCTCCACGCACTTCGAACACGGCGGGCGCCTCGCCGCCGCGGACCTGCAACGGCAGCGAACGTATCGTTCTGGCGTTGCAGGTGATCTCGTCACCCTGTATGCCGTCGCCGCGCGTGGCTGCGCGTTCAAGAGCGCCATCGCGATAACGGAGCGAAATCGCCACACCGTCGAGCTTGAGTTCGGCATGGTAGGCGATATCGTCGCGTTCAAGCGCCTCGGAAACCCTCCGATGAAAATCACGGACTTCGTCACCCGAATACGAGTTGGCGAGACTGAGCATGGGGGTATCGTGGGTGACGGTGGGGAAGTCGCGTGTGACGAAGCCGCCGACGCGTTGCGATGGAGAATTATCGGTACGGAGTTCGGGGTAGTCGCGTTCAAGGTCGACGAGTTCGCGCAGCAGGGCGTCGTACGCCTCGTCGCTTATTTCCGGATCCGCGAGGACGTAATACAGGTGATCATGCTGAAAAATCCGGGCTACGAGTTCGGCGTACCGCGCACGCGCGGCTTCGGGGATCGACATACGCGCCTCAATCGCCCTTGGTTCGAGACCGCGACAACACGACATTTTTCACCACCGATCCCTCATCTCCGAGCGTCCCGATTTCCTTGCCATTCAGAAAAAAGGTGACGGCGCCGGCATCGCCCAGGGTGATGACGAAGTACTCCCGCGCTTTCCAGATGCGGTGTTCGTTCGAGGATAGCGAGCCGCGCTCCGTGCGCAGGGTGTCCATTTTCACCGAGAACCATACCGGTGCATTTGTGAAGGCCTCAAGGACGAGGCTGTCATCACGCGCGTATACTTTCGGTTTGGTTTCAACCGGTTCCGGCGGCACGCCTTTAGCCAGGGGAATCGTGTCGGGAGCAAGTTCGATGTCGGTCAGCGCCGTTTGGGTTGAGTCGATGAAGCGTCCGGCCTCTATGCTGGCCTTGATCGCTGTTGAATCAATCGCGCTCTCCTGAGGATCGTCGCGGAAGCTGAAGAAATAAACTCCGTACACGGCCACCGCTATCATCGCGAGAACGATGAATCCGATGCCGAGGATTCTGCGGTCCTGGCTCTTTTCCGAGCCTCCCTCATAGTTCTTTCGCGCTTCCTCTATCGGCGGCTTTGTATCATACACACTCGGACGTGCCGGCTTGTCCTTTTGCATTCCGGACATCGCAGCAGATGCCGCGGCAGCGGCAGATGTTTCCGGTAGTACAGAACGACTGTCCTCCCTCCAAGGGGTGGATTGCGGTTGTGCGTCTACGTCTGTGACATCCGATACTTCAATCCGTGAGGCGCGCGGTGGAGGGGGAACGGGCTCGCTCGAACGAGTCTCGTCCTTCGCCGGCTCGGCATCCGCCTCCGCGGGCGGCTGTGTTAGCTTAGCGCGATCGCTAATCGGCGCCGTGGTGCGTATTTCGATGGGTGCAGCACTGTCGTCGCTGACGTAGCGCGATTTCCTGATGTTGGGAACGTATTCATCGTCAACGGCTTCAGCCGTGCCATCGACCTCGATATGCGAAGTGGAGCGGTCGGGCATCGGTACGAACTCGACAGAGTCATCGTTACGGGGGAGCAGATTGGAGCTGTCGATCGCGGAAGGGGGGGGCGGGATTCCGCGATCCCGTTCCGCCAGTTCGTTGTACAGGTTCAGCGTCTCTTCTTCGTCAAGACCTGTGATGCGCGCGTACTCGCGAACGAATGCGCGAATGTACGTTTGCGGGATGGAAGGAAAATCTCCCGCCTCCAGAAGCTGAAGGTTCTTCCTGGTGATGCGCGTGCGCTGGTGGATGTCTTCGAGACTGAGTCCGGCAGCTGTGCGTGCCCGTACGAGATGTTCGCCGAAGGCCTTCATGAAAGGGGAGTATCCTTATGTTTTGGGCGCGATTGGCTGGTGAAAGTTAGGCAGGGACCCTTGGAAAAACAAGGTGACACGGCCTCGAGTACATGCCGGATTCAATTGTCGTTTCACAGCTCGCGTCCGATTTCGTCCACCGGCGTAGGGCAAGTGCCGCCCGGTCGATCCTGCGTGTTCGTCGAGATAATTGGAACGATGCCGCATACATTCGCGGGGCTATTTCACGTCTCCAAGAGCTTGGCCATGCTTGAAATCGTACGCCGTTCGACGCGCGAGGTCGGCGAGGGTAACATTATAATCGATCACCGCTTCGAGAGCGCTCAGTCGTGATTGCAGCAGCCTGGTCCTTGCCTGAGCCAGTTCCGTCGAACCGATCGTGCCGACCTCGTAGCGCTTCGTGCTGATGTCGTTGGCGATCTCGGCCAGCACACGCGACTGCTTGAGCACCTCCGCGCGTCTGGAAGCTGAAGTGATGCCTGCGACAAGTTCCCGGATTTCCCGCTCGATCGTGGTTTCCAGATCCTCGGCGCTCAGCCGTGCGATACGGAGCCGCGCTTCCGCCGCTTCGACATCCCGCGAATGCTTACCCCAGTCCAGTATCGGCACGCTCAGGGTGAAGGTGGCCCGACGCGTGTCTCGCAAATCGTTGTACAGGGTGGAAAGCTGTTGGTCGTTGCTGTTCAGACCGTAGCTCAGGAAGAGATCCCCGCGCACGCTGCGTTGTCCCTCCACTTCGTCGAGCGAGAGTTCGCCGCGTTCGATATTGTTGTGTGCGCGCTGCAAATCGACGCGCGTCTGCTTCGCCCGCGTAACGGCTTCTTCCAAATCGATATGAACCTGCGTGAGCGTCGTATCGGTCAGAAGTAGTTCAACGGAATCCGCGAGGGCCAAACCTATGAGTTGCTTGAAACTGTTCGCCTGTGCCGCCAGTCGATTGTGTTCCGTCAGGAGATCGTTCTGCGCGGCGGCGAGATCGACTTCAAATTGCAGCGCCTCGACCTCGGCGATCAATCCCGCCTTGAATTTGCGTTGACCGGTCGTCCAGGATTCGGTCTCCTGCTTCACGCGATCTTCCTGAATCATCGCCCGTTCCTGCGCCGCATACAGCTGGTAAAAGCGTTCGGTGACGGCGTAGCGGAGTTCCAGCGTATTGCGTACGAAGTCCGCGAGCGCTTCCTCGTAATTAATGCGTGCCCGACGGAGCGCGATACGCTGGGAATTGGGAACGAACAGCGGCTGCCGCAGCTGAATCGCAAGATCGGTATAAAAATCGCGGTAAAACGCGCCAGATGGACCGTCGTCTTTCTGATCCTGCCGGTACAGCAAACCCGACACGGTGATCGTGCTGTTGGTCCAGATCAATGGCTGCGTTACGTCGAGCCGACCCGTCCATTGCAGGAGTTCCATCGGAAAAAATTCGTACCGCCGTGTTTCGGTGTTGTACTGCGCATTCAATGTGCGGCTATACGACGGCAGGTCGAAGCTCATATCCACGTTGGAATACAGCGCAAGACGCGCAGCTTCCGCCGAAGCTTCCGAAGCGCGAAGCTCCTCGCGCGAAGCCCTCGAAGTCACGCTTCGATCAAACGCGATTCTCAAAGCGTCCTCAAGCGTGTAGCGGGTTTGCGCTTCAAGCGCAGGTGAAAAAATCGAGCAGCCAAGCGCAGCGCCGAAGACGACACAGCGCAGCAGAAAGGATGGAGGGTTATTCATAGCGTAATGATTCGATGACGTCCTGATCCGCAGCTCTCCGCGCCGGATAATATCCGAAAGCCACGCCCGTAATTACCGCGACACTGAAAGCGAGCAGGATGGACCAGACACTGACGATGGTGCGCCATTCCGCATACGCCGTGATCGCTTCGGTCAGTCCCCACCCGAGCGCGATGCCGATCATGCCACCGAATACCGACAGCATCGACGCTTCCGCGAGGAACTGCGTCACGATCATCGCGCGCGTGGCGCCGATCGCCCGGCGCACGCCGATCTCTCTCGTACGTTCCAACACGCTGGCGAGCATGATGTTCATGATGCCGATGCCGCCAACCAACAGGGAAATGCCGGCGATCGCACCCATCACGATGTTGAAGATGCTCTGCGTCTTCTGACTTTGCTCGATGAGCTGTTCAGGAATTGTGACGATGAAATCCTCTTTCTGATTGTGCCGCTGTCTGAGAAGACGTCGAATCACCGTCGAGGCCTCCTCGATGGAGGTTCCTTCCCTGACCTGCACGGCGATCTGATCGATCGTGCTACGATCCAGGTACTGCTCTTCGTTGTCGCGCGAAAATCTCCTGCGACGGCCGCCGCGCGTAGATGCGGTAGCTTCCTCACGAGGGAATTTCGCCATCGCCGTGGTGATGGGAATAATGACGGAAGCATTGGAAGCAGGGAGGTCGACGCCCGAGGCCGAGGCCAGTTTTTTTTCCTGCATGACCCCCACGACCGTGAACCACTGATCCTGAAGTTTGACCATCTTAAATAGCGGATCCTGAAAACCGAATAGCGCCTTCCTTGCTTCACTGCCGATGACGCAGACGTTGGCCGTCTGCTTGATGTGATGCTCCCCGATGAAGCCACCGGACGCAAGACGAACATTGAAAATCTCCGCATGTTCCGGCGTCGAACCGATCAGTGTGACACGAGCCTTGCCATCGTACGTGCGCGCCTCAACGGAGGATTCCCAGTTAACGGCAATTTGTGAAGCAAAACCGCAGACGTCGCGTATGGCGTCGGCATCCTTTAGTGAAATGCCGAGAGGACGCGACTGCGCGGCTTCCTCCGAGGACTCCTCGTCGGGGGGATCCTGCGACCTGATGATGATGTTGCGGACCCCGAGGACCTCTATCTGCTCCAGCGATTCCTGCCTCGCGCCTTCCCCGATGGAAAGCATGGCGATGACGGCACCGACACCGAACACGATGCCGAGCATGGTGAGGAACGAACGCGTCTTGTGCAGACGCAGACTCTCGAACGCGATGCGGAGCGATTCCCTGTGCCGGGTGAAAAGGTCCTTCACGTCAACTCTCCTTCGCGGCGGACGGTGCCGTCGTCGAACGCATTTCAGGATCCGCCTGCTCGTCCGATTTCTGCTCCGGATTTCTCAGCGCGACCTCATCACCTGCGGACAGTCCTTTTTTCACGACGACGAAATTATCGTTCCGCTGATCCAGCACCACGGCGCGCTTATCATAGGAAGAACCGTTCTTCACATACACCCAGGTTTTCCCCTCTTCCTCGAACACGGCGATGATCGGAATGGACAGCACCTTCCTGATCGTCCCAACCACGATCTTGTTTGTCGTGGTGATGCCGGGTTTCAGCACTTCATCGGTTTCTTCCAGATCGACGACGATGTCGAACACTTTCACATTCGATCCCTGTCCTTTTTCACGCCCGATCTGCGATACGCTCGTGATCTTTCCTTTGAAAGTCTTGTCCGGAAACGCGTCAGGAATCACCATGACCCGCTGGCCTTTCTTCACCTTGGCGATATCCATTTCGTTGACGCTGACTTCCGTCTGCATCGATGAAAGATCGGGCAGCGAAATCACAGGCATGCCCGGCCAGGGTTGGTCGCCCTTCGCGATCTTGCGTCCGGTGGACCAGTTCGTCTCGTAGACGATCAGTCCGCTTATGGGCGCCTTGATCGTCAGCTGATCCATTTCCTTTTCCGAAACCCCGATGTCGGCGCGTATCTGTTGAATGCGCAGCTGAAGATTACCCAGTTCGGATTTTCTGATGATGCGCTTGTTTTCCACGTTGAGCTTCGCCTGCTCGAACGTCATTCTTGCTCGCTCGAACTCGATTTCCGCCTCGCGCCGTCGCGCCTCGGGTTCGAACTGCATCTTTTCGCGCTGCAGTGTCGCCAGCTGGAAGTTCAGATTTGCGGTCTCGAATTCGGTCGTAGCCTGGCTCTCGTCCGCGGATTGCTGCGCCTTGAGTTTCGCGAGATCGGCCAGCGTGACCTGCAGTTCCGTCTGCTTGTCCTGGATGCGCTTCATCGCGGAGGTCGGGTCGAAGCGCACAAGTTCCTGGTCCACTTGCGCTATCGTTCCTTCTGGAGCGAGAGTGACGACCTGGAGATTGCTTCCGGAAAAGATGCGCGGCGCGGTGAGCGTGAATGAATTCTTGGATCTCACGGATCCGCTTTCCACCACGAGGATGTTAAAATCCGCGCGCTTGACCTCGTACGTCGGCACATCCTCTCCTTCGGACGGCCAGAACCACCATACCAGAAGCAAAATGAAAAGTACCGCAGCTGTGGAGAGCAGGAGGGAGCGTTTTTTTACCATGACCACAAATTGGATTGATGGATTGAATAGTCGGAGTTGCGGATCGATGTTCACCTGACGTACGGCGGAAACAGACGCTCGTTGTTGACTCGGAGCGAAGGGAATCAGGAAATAAATATGGACAATATCTTGATCCGCTGAAAGTGGAACGGCCATCGGTGCCTATACCTGCGCATGTTGTTCATCCGTTTCGTGCCGGGCATCGTTCCAGGCAGTATGTCTTCATCATGATGGGCTCATCGTGTCAGGGCGGAACCGCGGACGAAATGCTTGCCCGGGAGCTGGCGAACCATTTCACTGAATTCCATGCGCAGCAGATCGACCAGCAGCGAGGGAAGCGCATGCCCTGTTCTCACCGCGATATCGTCTATATGAATCGGATCAGCCGTCAGCACATCCGCGATCTGCTGCTCGATGAGCGAAAGCTGTACCGCGGGCGCACGCGCCGCGGCGGCCGATGTCCCACGCAGGGAAAGCGTTTCATCATACAGATCCTCGACGGACGTCACCGGACGCGCCATGCTGCGGCGGAGGAGGGCGTGCGGTCCCGCCGATTTCGGACTGAAGATACTTCCCGGCACCGCATACACATCCCTGCCCTGATCAAGCGCAAGCTGGGCGGAAATCATGGCGCCGCCGCGCTCGGCGCTCTCGACAACCACCAGACAGCGAGACAAGCCGCTGATAATGCGGTTGCGTCTTGGGAAATTCATCGCATCCGGCGCAGCTTCCAGGGGTAATTCCGAAATCACGCAGCCCTGCCTGGCGATTTCCGCGGCGAGTTCGCGATTGGCGGTCGGATATACGCGCCGCAATCCGCTTCCCATCACCGCGATGGTGCGTCCGCCTGCCTTCAGGGCGCCGCGATGCGCGACAGTATCAATGCCAAGCGCCAATCCGCTGACCACCGTCACGCCGTCCCGCGCAAGAGAGGAAGCGAATTGTGTGGCGACCTCTCGTCCGTATTCGGAAGGATGGCGCGTCCCGACCAACGCCGCGGAGCGCCCGTCGGCCTCGAGCATGGCGCCGAAAACGAACAGGTACAGGGGCGGGTCATATATTCCACGCAGAATTTGAGGGTACTCCCGATCGTCCCAGTTGAGAAAACGGTACCCGTGCTTTACGCACGACGCCATATTTCGCTCTGTCGCCTGCTCTATCGCGCCGGTGCGCCGCTCTTCGACCAAAGCCGACAACAGTGTCTCAGAAAGCTGGACGTGGAATCCATCTACAGACATCAGCTCCCCGCGACGCGCCCGAAGCAGCTCCGGGAAAGCTCCGAAAGCGGCGAGCAGCGCCCTGCCGCGGGCAGGCCCGATGCCGGGCAGCATGGAAATTCTGAGATAATCGTAGGGGTCGCGCAACATGAATAAGTACCCTATTCCCTGAAAAAACATCAACATACGCAGTCCGGATGCGCGAAGCAATGCAGAAATTGAGTGAAAGTCAATATTGCGTACCGGTGAAGTTTTCAATATTTTTGAAAAGCACTAATAAAAATCGTGCCATTTTCTTATGCACGTTGACAGAAAGATATTCACCACCCGATTTGCTTGCGATCTCAACGCATGCAAGGCCGCGTGCTGTACTTTTCCGGGAGGGAGTGGACCACCAGTTCTCGAATCGGAGGTTCCGATTCTCGAACAAGCCTACGAATTGCTCAAAGAGCGCCTCCCCGAGCCCCACCAACTGCTGGTCGCGACCGATGGCCTGATCGTCGAGGACGACGGAGAACTTACCATCAATTGCTACGACGAGCGGGCATGTGTGTTCGTCGTGTACGAAGAAGGCATCGCGCGTTGTTCGATACAGCGCGCTCACGACAATGGCGAGTTTCCGTGGCTAAAACCGCTGTCCTGCCATCTCTTTCCCATCCGCATTCGAGGGAGGAACCGTGATCAACTTCGCTTCGAACGTTTCGGTGAGTGCGATCCCGCCTTCGCCCTTGGAAATGAACTTGATCTCCCTCTCGTCGATTTTCTCAAGGAAGCCCTGATTCGCGGTTTGGGAGCGAAATCCTTTGCTGCGCTCAAGGAACGCAGCGATGCGTTCCGCGACGGAGGCGGCTGACACATGTTGCACCTCACACAGCGTCAAACGCTTCAACAAAAACTTTCGCCTTCTCAGGTCCAATACCTTAAAATTCTTCAGCTTCCGATACTTCAGCTTGAGCAAAAGATTAAGGACGAACTGGAGGTCAACCCATTGCTCGAGGAGGGCCTCGAACTCGATGAGGATCTGGATCAGGATGTCGCGTTCAAGGCGGATGGGGAAGCTGAGCCTGAAGGGGAGGATGTGGCGCCTCTCGAAACACAGCGCACCGAAGAGGATTTCATTGAAAAGACCATCCAGGAAAATCGGGAAGAAGAGTATAGTTGGGATGAATTCCTTGACAATAATGAAGGACACGCGACTGTCAACTATTACGATAGCGAGGACGATTACGAAATCCCGATGCCAGCCACAATCTCGATGCGCGAACGTTTGCTCGACCAGGTTCAGCTGCTCGATTTGAATGAAACTCAGCGCCTTCTCGTCGATTCCATTGTCTGGAACATCGAGGACGACGGCTACCTGCGGAGGGATTTGAGCGAACTGCTGCAAGAAGTCAATATGCAGTACGACGTGGCACTCACTCCGGACGAAGCGGAGGGGGTGCTCAGGAAAATTCAGCGACTGGATCCACCCGGAATCGGCTCCCGGGATTTGCGTGAATGCCTGTTGACGCAGCTCGAACTCCTGCCAAACACCAGCAACGCGCGCATCGTCGCGATGCGCATTCTTCGTGAAGCGTTCGAACAATTTTCGATGAAACACTTCGACCGCATCATACACGACCTGCATATCAGTGAAACCCTCCTGCGTAAAGCCTTCGACCTGATCAGGACGCTCAACCCGAAACCGGGGGATGGCGATGCGATCGACAACATCAATTACATTATCCCCGATTTCACCGTAAGCCGTGAGGACGGCGAATTCGTTGTGCAGCTGAACGACCGGGGAGTGCCTCCGTTGAGGATCAATCGCGCTTACCGCCAGCTAATGACGCAGGGCAGAAAAACGCTCTCCTCGGAAACGCGTGTCTTTCTGCGTCAGAAAATGGAAGCGGCCAAGTGGTTTATCCAATCGATCCACCAGCGAAGACAAACCATGTACCTCGTGATGGGAAGTATTATCGAGCATCAACGAGAGTGGTTCGAAAAAGGAAAAGGCTTCCTCAGGCCGCTGGTCTACAAGGATATCGCGGACGATATCAAAATGGACATCTCCACGATTTCCCGCGTGGTCAACGGCAAGTATGTGCAGACCGAATGGGGAGTATTCGAGCTTCGATATTTCTTCAGCGAAGGGATCGTAACTGAATCAGGGGAAGAGATTGCCAACAAAGAGGTCATGGCGATTATCAAGGCTATCGTCGAACAGGAGGATTCCCGGAAACCGCTGAGCGATCAGGCCCTCACCAAAATCCTTCAGGACCGGGGTTACGTTATCGCGAGACGTACGGTGGCGAAATATCGCGAAACCATGGACATTCCCGTATCACGACTCAGAAAAGGATGGCGCTAACATGTCAGAGGAATCAGCTCGTTCACGACCACTGTTCATCCGTTCCACGACCGTGCTGGGGATGGTGCGCAACGGCGCGGCGGTACTTGGCGCGGACGGCCAGGTCACCGTCGGTCAAACAGTGATGAAACACCATTCCAGGAAAATTCGCTCGATGTATAATGGAACCGTTCTGGCCGGTTTTGCCGGGAGCGCGGCCGATGCATTTACGCTGTCGGAAAAATTCGAGGCCAAATTGCAGGAGTATCGCGGAAATCTTGAGCGCGCGGCTGTGGAACTCGCCCGGGAATGGCGCTCCGACAAATATCTGCGCCAGCTCGAAGCCATGCTCGCCGTCATCAATCGCGAGAAAGCGCTCATCGTTTCCGGTACGGGCGACGTCATCGAACCGGACGACGGCATCGTTGCCATCGGCTCCGGAGGCAGTTTCGCTCTGTCGGCGGCCCGCGCGCTGGCCCGGCAAACCGAACTTCCGATCCGCACTATTGTCGAACAATCGCTGCGCATCGCGGCGGAAATCTGCGTGTACACAAACGAAAACATAATTATCGAGGAACTCTCCTGATCATGAAGGAAGACTCGTTCCATTCGCTCCAAGACTCGCTGACGCCAAAACGCATCGTCGAGGAACTGGATAAGTATATCATCGGACAAACCAACGCCAAACGTTCCGTAGCGATCGCCCTCCGGAACCGCTGGCGGCGGCAGCAGGTCGAACCGCCCCTGCGCGATGAGATCATGCCCAACAATATCATCCTCATCGGACCAACCGGTGTAGGAAAAACAGAAATCGCGCGACGGCTGTCCAAACTCGCGGGCGCGCCCTTTTTGAAAATTGAAGCTTCGAAATTCACGGAAATTGGCTACGTCGGTCGCGATGTGGAATCGATGGTGCGCGACATCACGGAAATCGCGGTCGCGCAGGTAAGAGAGGAAAAAGCGGCGGAAGTCCGCGAACGCGCGGCGCTGCTCGCCGAAGAGCGCATCATGGACATCATCTTTCCCCGCAGTCCCGGACAAGAGGAGGATATGCAGGCTGAAACGCGGGAGCGCCTTCGCGCGCAGCTCAAGGCGGGGAAGTTCAACGATCGTGAAATAGAGATTGAAATAACCGCCGGAGGCTCGTCCATGCAGGTGTTTGGCCCCATGGGTCTCGAGGATATGGGCGTCGATCTGCAGAATCTCATGAATTCAATGATGCCGAAGAAGAAAAAACTCCGGAAGGTGAAAATAGAGGAAGCGCGCAACCTCCTCGAACAGGAAGAGGCGCAGAAGCTTATCGATACCGAGGCCGTATCCAAAATCGCGCTTGAACGCGTGCAGAGCGCGGGTATTATTTTTCTCGATGAAATCGACAAAATCGCCGGACCGAAGAGCAGCGGTTCAGGCCCCGACGTTTCGCGTGAAGGTGTGCAGCGCGACCTCCTGCCCATCGTCGAAGGCAGCGCGGTCAACACCAAGTACGGAGTGGTCCGCACCGATCACATCCTGTTTATCGCATCCGGTGCCTTCCATGTATCCAAGCCCAGCGATTTGATTCCCGAACTGCAGGGACGTTTCCCGATACGTGTCGAGCTTGAAAGCCTGACGGAAGAGGATTTTGTCGCTATTCTGACACGCCCGCGCAACGCTCTTCTCAAGCAATACATCGCCTTGATGGGCACCGAAGGCCTGAAGCTCGAATTCAGCGACGAAGCGATCCGCGAAATCGCGCGCATCGCTGCGGAAGTCAACCGCAACGTCGAAAATATCGGCGCGCGGCGGCTGCATACGATTCTCACCACGCTGCTCGAGCATATCCTTTATGAGGCGCCTGACGACCTGACAATTACGGAATTGCTCGTCGACGGCGCGATGGTGCACGAGAGACTCTCGGGCATCGCCACGGACAGGGATCTCAGTCAGTTCATTCTCTGATGCATCATGAACACACCTACACCCCGCACTCCTGATATCGACGGCATAACGCGCTTCTTTCTCTTCATACTGGCTTTGGGCGTCATTCTATGGCTCGGAGGAACAGTGTTCCGCGCTGTGATCGCAAATGAGTTCTTTTTGCCGGGCACGCTCGATTTCGCGCCGGGCATCAACATCAGCCAGGAGCGCCTGCTGTTCCAACTCGTCTCCGCAGCATCGACAGTCGTCGTCAGCGCTTATGGCGTGGTGCTGATCAGTGCTATTGTCGTGTTGCGGAGGATTCCGCACCGGATCAAGGATCACGGCTGGCTATTGATGGCCTCGATACTGTTTTTCATCTTCGTACCTGTCGAGATATTTACCGCCTGGCTCGATATCCATTTTATCTTCGACTGGCTGGAAGCCAAAGCCGCGTACGTCGCCGGCGGACCTGCCGCGTACGACGGATACCGCACGGAGCTTCAGGCCACGTTGTCGCATCGCATCGGCGCGTTGCACGGACTGCCAGTCATGGCGATTCTCAGTTATTTCACCGCGGTTGCGGTGATTATTTTGCAGCCGATCCGTCACACGGACGGCGCAACCCAGGAACAGGAATAATTCGATATGGCTGGAATGGAACGCGAGTCCCTGCTGGAAGAACTGCGGGAGACGGTCGAACTGCTTGGATATAAAATTCGCTACGAACGAGGGGACTTCAGCGGAGGGCACTGCATTCTTCGCGAGGAACGGCTTCTCGTCATCAACAGGCGGTTTCAACTCGAAAAGAAAATATCCGTCATCGCCCGCGCGCTGGGCGACCTCGGGGTCGATGCGATTTTCGTCAAACCCGCCGTGCGCGAAGTCATCGACCTCGAGCGCGAAAAAGCCGGGAACGAGTGATGGTGAAACTGCTCGTACTCGGATCGGGCACATCGCAGGGCGTTCCCGCCATCGGATGCGCCTGTGCTACCTGCCTGTCCGCCGATTTCCGCGACGTGCGCTTGAGACCTTCGGTACTGTTCAGCATCGGAGAGGTTCGACTGCTTGTGGATACCTCCTCGGATTTCCGTTGGCAGATGCTGCGTCGGCGGGTGCCGCGCATCGACGCGGTGCTGTACACGCATCATCATTTCGATCACATCGGTGGATTCGATGATCTGCGGCAATTCAATTTTCTCCAGCGTGAAGCCATGCATGTGTATGGTTTGCGGCAGACGCTGGATGAAGTCGCCGTCACGTTTCGTTATGCATTCGGACATTCGGCGCAGGAGGGAGGAGGCGTACCGCTGGTGGAGCGTCACGTCATTGACGGCAGCACCTCGTTCGAGGTCGCCGGCGTTGTCGTAACGCCTTTGCCCGTGATGCACGGCGTGCTTCCAATTCTCGGGTATCGCGTGGGCGACATCGCCTACGTCACGGACACGAATGAAATTCCGGAATCGACCATGCCGCTGCTGGAGGATCTCGACGTACTGGTGCTCGACGCGCTTCGGCACGAAAAACACCCGACGCATTTTTCCCTGGACGAAGCGATAGACATGGCCGCGCGTATCGGAGCGAAACGGACGCTGTTCACGCATATCGCGCACAACATCATGCACGGACGGGACAGCGCGCTGCTTCCGGAAACCATGGAATTTTCGTATGATGGACTTCTGATCACTTCAGGAGAAATGTCGCGATGATTCACGCCGTCGTATTCGATCTCGACAACACGCTCGTCGATTTCATGCTGATGAAGCGAAATGCCGTGGAAGCCGGCATCCGGGCCATGATCGACGCCGGGCTTCAACGCGATTTCGATGAAATCAACGCCATCATCGATCAGGTCTACAAGGAACAGGGGATAGAATATCAGCACGTCTTCAATCAGGTGTTGCAGGAACTGACCGGCGAGGTCGAATACAAGATTCTCGCCGCGGGCATTGTCGGCTATCGAAAAGCCCGCGAGGCGAACCTCGTTCCCTATGCGCATGTGCACATGACGCTGTTCACCCTCGCCCGCATGGGGATCAAGCTCGGCGTAGTGTCCGATGCCCCGAAACTCGAAGCCTGGCTCCGATTGTGCTCTCTCAACCTGCATCACATCTTCGACGCCGTCGTGACCTTCGGCGATACCGGACAACGCAAGCCCGATCCAAGACCCTTCCAGCGCGTCCTCGAATTGATGACGATCGCGCCGGAACACGCCATCATGGTGGGCGACTGGGAGGAGCGCGACATTCTCGGCGCCAGGAATATCGGTATGAAAACCGCGTTCGCACGTTACGGCGATACCTTCAACACCGGTGAAACCGAGGCCGATTATGACCTCTCGGATATCAGCAGGCTGATCGACATTGTCCGAACCCTCAACGGAGGCGCGGCATGAGCGACATCCTGGGCATCGGTATCGATATCGAAGAAATAGCACGCTTCGATACACTGATCGGCGCGTGGGGCGGACGCTTCGAGGTCAAGGTGTTCACAGAAAAGGAAATACGCTACTGCCGGGATAAAATCCTGCCCGCCCAGCATTTCGCCGCACGCTTCGCCGCGAAGGAAGCGTTTTCCAAAGCCATCGGGACCGGCTGGCGTGGACAGTTTTCCTGGAAGGACGTGGAGGTATGGAACGACGAATCCGGCAAGCCCTCCTTTACGCTGCACAATTCGCTTCTCGAACAGTTTGGTACAATGAATTTTCATCTATCGTTATCGCATAGCGCCGCGTACGTCGCCGCAATGGTGGTGGTTCAGCAGCGCTGATTCGCATTCCCAACAGGAGACATCATGGAGAGTTTTATCAAATCCCTGCTCAAATTGAGCGTCATGGCATTTGCCTTCGGCACTGTCACCTTCATTGGGTGTTCCGACGACGCTCCCAATAAGCCCGATCCCGATCCCACCGACACGACGACCATCGATGCACGCATTCGTCCCGTCGTATTTGTGCATGGCGCCATGGAAGCCGCCGACATGTTTACTACCCTGATTCAGCTCATGCAGCGCAACGGCTATACCGACGCACATGTCAATGCCGAGGACTTCGAGTTGTTCATGGATGCCAGCGGAACAGTGGATATGTCGGCGATGTCCGCGGCAATCAACAACCGCGTCAATGCACTCACGGCCGCGACCGGCGAAGCCCGCGTCGATATCGTGGCGCACGGAGCGGGAGCAAAAGCCGTGCAGCATTATCTGGCAACGCGTGGCGGGACCGCGAAGGTCGCCCATGTCGTGTACGCCGGGCCTGAATACGATCTCACCATCAATCTCGGTGGTGACGTCACACCCGCGCCATGCAAATACATGACGCTGCGCAGCAACGGCAAGGACGCCCTACAGTTCGGCAACGCCGAGTATGGCAGTCTGACCGGTGCACAGAACGAACAGCTCCCGGATCTCGACAATCGTCAGCTTGTTTCTTCCACCCTATCGTTCACGAAAATCTTCGTATTCCTGACGGGCGGTGCTCCTCCGCTGACAAGGCTGCGGACCCCGACACCCGGAGTTACGTACCAAATTCGCGGTCGTGTGATCAATTTCTTCGACAACACAGGCGTTTCCGGAGCATCTGTCGTACCCGTGAAAATCCTTAAGCTCGCCGAAGGCGACATTCAGAGGCAGGTCGGTGGTACTACCATCACCACTGATGCCAATGGCTATTTCGATTTCAGCAACGAACTTGGTCTGGATTCCTATCTTGAGTTCTGGGTCCGTTTTCCGACGGGTACGCATTACGACATGCATATCTACCGTCAGCCCTGGCGTGCGGATTCGAAAACCGAAAGGCTTCGCGTGATTCCACGTTCCGGCGGATCCACGATGCTGACGCAGTTCAGCGCGGCGATGCGTACCGGCACGCACGCCAACGCTATCGTGTACACGCAGAACCAGGTGATGCACCATGGACGCGACAACGTGTTGGTAAAGCGCTACGACGCCGCCCTGGTATCGCTCGGCGACCTGCAACTGCTCACTGCGGGTAACGCACCGCCTGCCGGTGCCTCCGGAACCGCGATGAACACCTTCATGCTTTGTCTGCTCGATTACGACCTCAACAAGCAGGATGGAACAGGACCAATCGCTTCGCCCGCGCTGAACATATTCGGATTGAATTCCTTCGATATCCTTCTGGACGCAACCGTCACGAATTACCAGAGCCGATTTGATCTGAACGGTGAGACCATCGGGACGTTCAACTACCGCTCAAGCGGCGCCGTTGGGTCCAACAACTCGGGCTTCAACATCATTCAGTTCGAGTACGTGCCCTGATCGATGCGGACCAATCGCGTCACTGAACTTTTCGGAATCAGGTATCCGGTAATCCAGGCCGGCATGATCTGGGTTTCCGGGTACCGCCTCGCTTCCGCTGTTTCGGAGGCGGGTGGACTTGGTCTGATAGGATCGGGATCGATGAAACCCGATCTGCTGCGCGAACACATACGCAAAGCGCTCGCAGCGACGACGGCGCCCGTTGGAGTCAATATTCCGCTTCTGCGCGGCGATGCGGAAGATCTGGTGCGCGCGACCATCGAAGAGGGGATACGCATCGTGTTCACCTCCGCCGGCCATCCCGGCAAATGGCTTCCCATGCTGAAGGACGCGGGCTGCGTGGTGGCGCACGTCGTGCCGTCGCTCAAACATGCGAAAAAAGTACAGGATGTCGGTTGCGACGCGGTTGTGGCGGAGGGTTTCGAGGCAGGCGGGCATAACGGCATTGAGGAAACGACGACGTTTTGTCTCATTCCGCAAGTCGCCGCCGCAGTCGAGATTCCTGTGATCGCTGCCGGCGGGATAGCGACGGGCGCGCAGGCCTTCGCCGCCATGGCGCTCGGAGCGGAAGGTGTGCAAATCGGCACGCGTTTCGCCGCGACAGCGGAGTCCTCGGGGCATGCGGCGTTCAAACAGCTCATCGTCGAGGCGGGGGATGGCGGCACGGTGCTCACCCTCAAAAAAGTCGCACCCGTGCGCCTGATCCGCACGTCCTTTGCCCTGCGTGCCCTTGAAGCGGAAGCTCTCGGCGCGGACCGCGACGCGCAGCTCGAGCTTCTCGGACGCAAGCGCGAGATGCTGGGAATGTTCGAAGGCAATCTGGAGGAGGGCGAATTCGAGGCCGGACAGAGCAGCGCGCTGGTAGGGGATGTGCTTCCCGCTGCGGAAGTGCTTCGAAGATTGCTCTCCGAATTCGAAACCCGCCGCGCGGCGATGTGCGCAGGCGCATGATTTTCCCCTTGCCGTTTGCTGTCGAAAAAGTGTAGATTCAAAAATTGCTCCACAAACGTTGTTGTCCAATGAAGCGCTTCACCATCTCCACCGCGGCCATTCTCCTGATCTCAATCTGCCTTGCTCCGACCTTTCTCAGGGCGGGTGGCAATCCCGTGTACGATTTCCTCCGGCTCACCATGAACGCGCGGGCTGCCGCGTTAGGAAATACCTTCCTTACCGTCCGCAATGACCCGACGACCCTCTTCTTCAATCCGGGCGCGATCAGTTCGCTCGAGGCGACCTCCGCCTCAATCGGATTCATGAAGCATCTGCTCGATGTCAATGCGGGCTACGCGGTGTACGGTCAGGAACTCCCCGATATCGGCTGGGTCAGCGCCGGAGTCGTGTATCTCAATTATGGTTCGATGGACAGAATGGACAAGTTCGGCAACGATCTCGGCGGTACGTTCGGTGCCTCGGACCTGGCCTTCAGCCTGGGCTACGGCAACAAAACCGGCGATCTCTCCTATGGTGCCGCCGTCAAGCTGATCCATTCCTACATCGACGAATACAACTCGACCGGACTGGCGTTGGACGCCGGCATATCGTATCTCATTCCGGACCAGCAGATGGTGCTCGCGGCCGGCGTGCTTCATGCAGGCATGCAGTTGAGTACCTTCGGCGAAACGAAGGAGAGTTTGCCGCTCGACGTGCGTATCGGCATCGGGAAAAAACTCGAGCATCTGCCGCTCATGGTCATGCTGAATTTCCACAAACTCAACGAAGACCAGGACAGCTTCTTCGATCGTTTCACCAATTTTTCCGTCGGCGGGGAATTCGAACTCAGCGAAGCGCTGCGCGCCCGGCTCGGGTATTACAACGAAGGGCGGCGCGAATGGAAGATTGGCAACAGCGCGAAGCTCGCCGGTTTTTCCGCGGGTTTCGGTCTCACTGTCGCGTCCATCATGGTGGATTACTCCTGGAACTCGCTCGGAGAAATCGGAGCGATGCATCGCTTTTCTCTGGGAACCACACTCTGACGGCACGAAGCGGGGTACCGTTTCTGGATAGATCGTTAACAAACACCGTCAATCTGAGTCATGTAACCATCGCAGCGCGCTGGTGTATTTCGTGGATGTCATGAGTCAGTACGATTTCGTTAAAACGCTTCGTCATCCTGAGGAGCCGCCACGTTATAATCGTACGTAATTGCATTGAATGTCATATGGCGGCGTCTCGAAGGATGATTCGTTCCGTAGCGTACAAGGAGACTTGAGAAGACTTACTAAGCCCCCTCGGCGAGTCTACAGCCTCCGGCTTTCGACACCTCGCCGCGGCGCAGAGAAGAATGAAACGCAGAGACGCAAAGGTGCAGAGACGCAGAGAAGAATGTATCATATAAACACTGATTTACACCTCTTCCTCTCCCTCTCTTCCAAGAGAGGAGGCCGGGGGGTGAGTTGTTCGATGCCCCAAGAAGCCGGGGTCGAGGGGGTGAGTTTACGAAGTCAAGTGGATTGAAGCCGATTCTGACATGAGGGAGGTACCGATTCTCCTCGTACGTTACGGAACCAATCATCCTTCGAGACGCCGCCATGCAAACGCATTGCGATGACGAACGATCAGGCCGTGGCGGCTCCTCAGGATGACGAAGTTGGCCAATGCGCTAGAAAAACCACATCTCATCCACGAAATGGACCGGTGCGCAGCGCTGCTGGGCACACTCAGCATGAAAACAAATCTTCTTCCAGAAAATCAATGATGAACAGCGTGGACAAACCAACCCGGAATGATAGCAACGACCGGACGATAACGGCCGCTCTTCGCGCGTTCGTCGCGGAGGCCCGCCGCGTGCCGCGCGATGTCGGGACGGTTTTCCTCTCCATGGCCGCGCTCGGCATTCTGTCGTATCAGGTGGGAAGTAAGCGGTTTTTCGTGGATCATTGGTTCGATTCCCTCGGCGCGGATCCGCTGTTCGAACTCTACCAGTATCTGTATTGGTTCTCCTCGGAATTCGTCATTTATTTTCTGCTGCCCATCGCGCTGATTCTCGCGGTGCATCGCAAGCCGCTGCGCCACTTCGGGATGGGCGCGGGGGACTGGCGCTTCGGGCTGAAAATCTCGCTGCTGTTCTATCTCGTGATGGTCCCGATTCTGTGGATCGTCAGCGACACCGCCGCCTTTCAGAGCGTGTATCCGCATTGCGCTATCGTTCGCACCGACTGGACCTTGTTGCTTGTCTACGAACTGGCGTTTCTCCTTTACTTCATCGGTTGGGAATTCATCTGGCGCGGCTACGTCGTGTTCGGACTCGCTCCGCACACCGGGGGAGCGGTCGCGGTCCTGGTGCAAATGATTCCTTTCGTCATACTCCATTACGGCAAGCCCCTTCCTGAAACCATCGGCGCCATCGTCGCCGGCATCGCGCTCGGCGCCCTGTCGTTGCGTGTGCGTTCCTTCTGGTACGCTGTCCTGATTCACTGGTCCGTGATGCTCACCATCGACGTGCTATCCACACTGCGCTATCAAAGCGGAGCGCAGGGAATAGGCCTCGACGCACTGACCCGGATTTTCTCCCTGCTGGGCGGTTGAGTATATTTCCACAATCCGGACTGCAACCGGGCTTGTGGAACATTCATCGGTCACCGCCATGCGACTCTGCGTCAACATCGATCATTTCGCCACGCTTCGCGAAGCCCGCGGTGGACTCGAACCCGATCCCGTCACCGCCGCACAGATCTGCGAGCTGCATGGCGCCGAGGGTATAGTCTGTCACCTGCGTGAGGATCGACGACACGTCAACGACCGCGATGTGCGCCTGCTGCGCGAAACGGTCAAGACCAAGCTCGATTTCGAGATGGCGATTACCGACGAGATCATGCAGATCGCTATCGATACTCTGCCCGATCTCGCGACGCTCGTGCCCGAGAAGCGCAAGGAACTCACCACCGAATCCGGTCTCGACATCCTGAAAGAGGCGCAGAAGGTTGAGCAGGCAGTTCGCACCTTGCATGAGAACGATATTGAGGTAAGTATTTTCGTCGATCCCATCGATGAGCAGATCGAAGCCGCCGCGCAGGTAGGCGCCGACATCATCGAGCTGCACACAGGCGAATTCTCCAACGCGCGGAGCCAGGAGGAGTTGCTCGACCACCTCGGCCGCATCCGGAATGCCGCCGCCTACGCGGCATCGCTTGGTCTCGGTGTCAACGCCGGCCACGGTCTCAATTACTCCAACATTCGCTACATCACACCCATCCCCGAAATCGAGGAAGTCAGCATCGGCCACGCCCTCATCGCCCGTGCCGTCTTCGTAGGCCTCCCACGCGCCGTCGAGGAAATGGCCCGCCTTATCCGCGGCTTCTGACTTCGATTGCGACCGCGAATACACGCTACTATTCGGGTGAGTACCCATACTGTACTCCGGCGGATCTGAAATTCATGGTGGATGATTATGACAGGAAATCAACAGCTCCTACGGTCAACATCGATTGCATTGACCTTCTTGGTAATCCTGAATCTGAACTTCGGGTATTGTCAGACTGATGTGTCTGAAAATGCCGTTGTCATGGGGGTGGCGGCTGCGAGAACCGAATTCCTTCGTGTTGCATCTGCGGCGGACGCAACGCCACAAGCCCTGGAGCTGGCGATTGTGCATTATATCGGCGCGGATAGCATCAGTATCGATCTGGTCGCCGTGGTGCATCTGGGTGAGCGCGAGTACTATCGACAAATCGACAGCGTAATGGTGCCATTTGAAGTTGTGCTGTACGAAGGAGTTTCCAGCGACAGTGTTTCTGAAACCGTGGTATGGGAAAAGGATAAATTCGAGCAAGACCCGATGTACAGACGATACAGGCGCTTGGCGAAACTGTTTGGATTCGTGGGACAGCTGGACGGTATTGATTACTCGAGGAGTAATTTCGTGCACGCGGATCTACGATGGGCCGAACTGCGAAGGCGTCTGGAGTCTGAGAACGTACCGATGCCCGATTTCTCGCAACTTGATACTGCGGTCACAATCCTTGAAGGCAAACTCACCGGTGCGCCGCCAACGGTATTGCGGGAGTTTCGGAGACAAATGGCGCAAGGGTTCGCCAGTAAACGTCAGAATATGGCAGGCCGACCCGAGTTCGCGATTGAGATCCGAAATGACCACGTTCTTGACATACTTCGCGCCCAGTTGCGCTCCGGGAAAAAACGGATCGCCATCCTCTATGGTGCGGATCACATGCCCGATCTTCACGCTCATCTGCTCAATGATTTCGGTATGACCCCATCAAGACGCTGGTGGCTCGAAGCCTGGAATCTCAGATAAGTCGCCCATAGTTGCGCACCGGTCCATTTCGTTGCAGAAATATCGTGTCATCGCACAATAATCACCTTCGACGCGAGACCTTGCTCTCCAGTGAGTCGAAGAATGTACAACCCCGGCTCCAGTAAATATTCCGAGGGATTGAAGCGCAGCACCATGTGTTCGGGACGCATCATTCCTTCAAGCAATCGCGCTCTCTCGCGTCCGAGAGCATCGTGTACAGAAATTCGCACATTCGCTCCCACACGGGCATCGATGCGAACAAACAGCGGTTGATGCCTCTCGATTGGTTGCGGCCACACCGCATCAATACCGAGAGTGCTCGCTGCCGCCTGCCTTGGAGCGGACAGCACATCCAGAATATCGTACGTCACCGATACTTTCGTTGGAGCGCTCAGCACTTGCGAAGAGATGGTCATCGATGTCAGATGCCGGCCGATCGCTAATGACGTCACTTCCGGCTGCACGGCAATGCGCACGGATCTGCTACCCGCCTCCGGCGCGACTCCAAGCCACCCGTCGTCACGCGTGGCCGTCCATGGCATGTCGAGCCCGCTTCCCGTCCACAACTCGATGTGTTGCTCAGCAGGCAACGGACCGTCACGATAGGCCTCGAAATGGACATGCAACGGGGTTACCACAATGCTCTTCGATGCGTACGGCACGACGTGCAACCGATGATCGCAGCCGGTCCCGCTACCTTGCTCGTCGCTACTCCATATCCAACCGATGGGGAAGTCTTCGAAGGTCGAAAGGGCAGATGTTATCCGCAGCGTCCACCATCGCGTGACGGTTGCCGCAGGCGCGATGTCTCCGAAATGCTGCGCATCCATTCCGGCGGCTAGCTCGAACTCCGCCGGCAATACGATGCGCGCTTCGCAATTGTGCAGCGTCACGGTGCCCGTATTGCTTACCTCATACGAGACGGATATCGGCTCGGGAAGCATTTTCTCGTAGTATGCGTCCGTGAATACCGAATCATGCCCGGAAGCCGCGCAACGTATTCCAAGCTCGTAGCCCCAACGCTCAACAAGAATCGTTGCCGAGCATTCAAACCATGTTCCCTGCTCGCGGCTGCGATAACGGGCACGCAGCGTTTGCCATTCATCCGTTTGACCAGACAGCGGAGTAAGCAGCCAGGTAAAACTGTGCTTGGTCTTCGAAGCAATGGCTTGCAGGGTTTTTTTCGCGGATTCCCCGGAGGCAAGTTCCAGGCGGGTAACGTTGTTGAGAACAAGCTCAACCTCGATCTCGCTTTCATCCCTGTCCAGGACGTTCGTCAACATGAGGGTGAAGGGGAGGGGGTTCGGTTCGTAACCAGGCTGAGACAGAATGAAGCGCGCTGTATCGGGTGCATCCGTTGCACAGAGCAGCCCCTGCACGGCGGGAATCGCGATGTTCTTTCCGCATGTTCTCGTACATCCATCAGCGTCGCTGCTTGTGATTCTGAGCTCCGCGATCCGTGGATTTCTACTGTTCTCTACGTTCAGCAGCCAGGTTATCGTATCGGTGGTCGCCGGATCGAGCATTGCATGCAGCGCCGCTGTGAGCGGATACGGCGACTGCGGATGAAGCGTCATGCCCTGCGCAAGACCGGAGAGCGCAATGCTTCGAAGTTCCGTTCGCACCGGGGTGCGGTTGCTGACAACGGCCTGCACACGCAGGGGAAGTTCTTGCAGGCCGCTCCCATCAATCGCGACCCGCATCGAGTCCGGTGCGATCACTTCGCACGTAAATGTTTCAGGTTTCCCCGGGATTTTCAGCACACAAACTGTCACCGCGGTATCGGTTGGCATGCCGTTGAGCATCTCTCCGTAAATTTTAATCATGAACGGCAGGCTGGTATCCGCGCATGGCCGCCCGCTGTACCGGACCGTCCAGTCCAGCGTGGGCATCGGGTCGGAGGGATTCCCGCGGATGATGGGCGAGGGGATAAACACCTTTTTATCCGCTTGTCCGCCCGGATCGAATTCGACGCCGTCCGGCAACGTGATGCGGCCCTGCACGTTGAATGCGGGGATGTAGCGTCGGTTCTCAATTGAAACGCTGATCGTCAGTGGCTGAGGCGAGTACTTCTCCGAAGTTTCATCATAGCTCAGCGTGTCGGAGATGCTGCAATGCGCGATGAGCAACGGCTTCTCAAATGCGGGGAGTTCCAGATATTCCTCGCAGACTGTCTCATCGGCATCCGTGGAAGTGATATGGACCACGAGAGGATAACGGCCATCGCTAAATATGGCCTCATGGGTCAGAAGCCACATGACGCTGCCGCTGTCGCCCGGCGCCAGTGTCGGAGGATTGAGTACTTTGGTGAGCTTCCTTTCCGATGCGTCCCCGGCCAGCTCAAGCAGCGGTATGATGCCGAGCGTTGCTTTGACGTCGCGTGCGATATTGAGACCGGTATTGCGCACAACGACGATGACGGAAAAAGGGTCGGGTTCGAACTTCATTGTGGCATTGTTCGCCTGGATTTCCGGAGTATACATCGTGCATTCGAGAATCGCCTTCACTTGTCCGATAATCATGCGTTCGCAACACATTGCATCATTGGCATTATCAAACGACGCGACGATGCACAGCTCCGTCTCCAATTCCGAAAGAGTGTTGAGTGCTGCGACCATCCACGTGACGGACATCTCTTCGCCGGGTCTCAGGTTTGGCGCCGAGCCGAGTTGCGTTTCGGCGGTGGGTGAGACGAGAGTAACATGCTCGGGATTGTACGAAATCCGGAAGCGGACATTCCGCGCTTCTCGATCTCCGTTATTCACAATGCGCATGGTCACAGCGAACGATTCCGGATCGTAGCTGCGCTTGTGCGTGTCCCACCGTGCGCTGTCGGGGACGTCGATCTCGCAGGCAATAATCGGATTGCGCGGCAGCACGGTGATCTCGCTGCTATACATCAGCAACTGATAGGAGCAAGGTACCTCCATGGAGGCCGGTTTAGCTGTCACCCGCGTTCGAAGCGTATCCTCTTCCGCATCCATCGCAAGAAACACACATTCGAGGAATAACCCCGCACCCGTAAGTCGAAACGAACCCAGACTCGAAACTCTCGCCCCGGAAGCCGTCGGAGAGATGCTGAAGCTGCCACCGGCGAGCAAGCTGCCGGGGGGTGCTTCTACCGCGATGAGGTGGGCAGCCAGTGTATCAAATTCCAGGTCAATGCTGAAGGCTGAAATGGTTTCATCATCCAGCGCCGTCAGCAACATGATGGGCGCTCTCAGTGTGTCACCCGCTTTTCCCGTTGCGGAAGCGATTTGCAGAAATAGGTCCAACGGACGCACACCGCCCCGCTTATACAGCACTGGCCGAAGGGCCCCAGCGATCCAGAGATTGCCGCATGGATCGAATTCCAGTGCCGTGGCGCGATCCAGCTTGCGCCATATCTCCTCCGGAATAAAGTGATCGCGCCAGTCGACGCCGTCGTAGTATCGGAGGCGCAAGCCACTGCCGGATGAATTACCGACCCATTTTCCTGCTCCTGTATCCTTCAACCCCACCAAGGGTCCGACCTGCTTGTGCCAAGGAGCTACCGGGAAGTCATGGGTCGCCACCCAGTCATCCTTGTACACCCCGATACCTTTGGTTTCCCATCTGATTCCGTATTCTGGTTTGGAACCGAGAACGGTCCAGTCCTCCAGCGTTACCCATATACTGCTGTCATCATCGCAGAGAAAAGGATAAAATACATTCGCGTCGGGGTGTGATGGCATTTTCTCCCAGGTTGCGCCATCAAAGCAGAACAGTCCATGACATCCCCAACCATCAGGTTTCCAACTGGTGAACCAGACAGCACCTCTTTGGTCGCAAATGAGGCTGAATGCGTTATTCTCGGGGATGTCGGAATTTGTCTTGCTGTAGCTCCTCCATTGCGTACCGTCGAAAGATGCAAGCCCAGCCGATCCGCTCCTGAATCCAATCCAAAGCGTCTGATCGGGAGCGAGGGCGATGGAAGAAATGTCATTCGAGGGGATGGCGCAATTGTCGGTTCGATACACAGTCCAGGTCTTGCCGTCGAACCTTCCCAGGCCGTTATTGCTTCCGAACCACAGCACACCAGCGCTGTCGAAAACAAGAAAAGCAGCGCCTCGTGCGGGGAGGTTTACACTGGCGGAATCGTAGTGGGTGAAGATTTTCCCATCGTAATGCACAATACCATCACCTCCTATCCACATCCCACCGCTCGAATCACGCGCCAGATCGCTTGAAATGGAGATAAGCTGCGGATAGGCGTAGATTTCCGTACTTAGATATCGCCATTCGGGATGCGGAGTCTGCGCGGAAACCGTAAATATTGCCGTCAAAACCGTCAGGCAGGAGATTATACAGGTGCGGAGTACATTCATTTTTCTCATCACATTCACCTCAGGCTGCGTAGGTTCATGCGCACATGGTAATTTCGGGCGGGGGAGCAGATGGAGCACGCATAGCGACATAAGCAGCGAAGCACTTGGATTAGCGACAGCGGGCTCTCGACGAAATCAATTCAAAAAGAAAAAATAGGATAATCATGGCGTTAAGTCAAGTATCCCCAAGGTGGCCCTTTTGCTCCCCGAAGGACGCTGTGCTTATACCGTTACCGGCGAAGGACGACATGCTTCACTCCAGCATCACCAAGGATCCCTCTTCGTAGTCCCTAACGATAGCGTGTTCGATACTGAGCGGCTCAATGAGGTGTCGCGGTCGCGTCTGCGGGCGCGGCTAAGGGACTGACTCTGACAACGTGCGGAGAATATTCGCTACAAACACCGCACTTTACGCGGAGAAAAATTGCTTTTGCGGTGAATCGGCCATATATTAAACGCATAACTTGCGGAGAATAGCGATGCTTATTTACGAGCAGCCCGATTGGCCAAATTTTATCTGGGATGGTGAGCGCCTGCTCCACGTGCTGGCCTCGGTGCGGAACCAGCAGGGTAGACTTGTAGGCAAGATGGGAGCGTTGGGTTTCGAGCAGCAGCGTGAGGCGAATTTTGCGATTCTGACGCTTGATGTGCTCAAATCCACTGAAATCGAAGGCGAAGCGTTCGATGTGCAGCATGTGAGATCCTCGCTCGCACGCCGCTTGAGTCTTGATGTATCCGGTCTACCTGACGCGGATAGACATGTAGACGGTATGGTCGAAATGATGCTCGATGCTTCGCAGAATTATCGCGAGCATCTGGACAAGGAAAGGCTGATGTCCTGGCATAATGCGTTGTTTCCCGCAGGGTACAGCGGTATTCGTCGGACTGCGATCGGCAGATGGCGAGATGATGCTACGGGTCCCATGCAGGTTGTTTCCGGCCCCATGGGCAGGGAAACAGTGCATTTTACCGCGCCCGTGGCTGATCGCATCGAGAGCGAGATGCGCACCTTCTTCGATTTGTGTAATCGCAACCAAACTATCGATCCCGTTCTGAAAGCTGCGGTGGCGCATCTCTGGTTCGTAACCATCCATCCATTCGAAGACGGAAACGGTAGAATCGCGCGCGCCATTGCAGATATGATGCTGGCGCGTTCCGACGAGCAAAGCTTCCGCTTCTACAGCATGTCCGCACAGATTCGGAAGGAGAGGAAGCAATATTACAGGATCCTTGAAACAGTGCAACATGGTGATTTGAATATCACCGCCTGGCTGGAATGGTTTCTGAAGGCCCTTCAGCGTTCAATCGACGCTTCCGAAGCCTTGTTGAGCACTGTGATGGTCAAGCATGAGTTCTGGCTCCAGCATGAGAATGATGTGCGCAACGACAGGCAGCGAAAAATTCTGAACATGCTCATTGATGGATTCGAGGGTAAACTCACCACATCCAAATGGGCGAAAATATGTAAGTGCTCGCAGGATACCGCTCTTCGAGATATACAAGATTTGCTCGACAAGCGCATGCTGATCAAACAAACCGCCGGTGGTCGCAGCACGAACTATATCCTGGACCGGGAATCAGGCTCGCCTCGGCTGTGACGTTGGAGATCCTTATCCGCATTAGCTACGTTCGTGCTTCCCCGCACTTCGCACCTGTCCATTTCATGGATGACATGAGGGTTTCGTAGCGCACGGCCAAGCACGTCACCTCGCTTCGGGGAGGTGTTGGTCCGTAGCGCACGAGGAGATTCGCCTCCTCAAGATTTCATACAAAGGAAGCATCAGCGAACCTCCACGGGCGAATACCAGCGCGGATTCCGCGAAAGGCGACGGTTTGGCGCGGATAAGACTTTTTGCAACCTCGTATACAAAAGGCTTGCGGATATGAATTCAAAGCATTGCTTATCCGCGTTCATCCGCAATAATCCTCGAAAATCCGCTTACGTATTCGTCTGTGGGGGTAATTCTCGCGATTGCAAAAAATATTACCTCCAGCTATTGACACCTGCATATCAGTTTTGTATGTTGGGTTCGTTATTCCATCACCAAGGTGTACAACACCAGAAATCGCGCTCCTGAACGGATCGCCTCCATTGTTTGATTCATGCGGAGGCTGCTGAAATCCGCACCGATGTTGTCGATCAGCGGTTTCAAAGGAAGCGAATTTCAGTCGCCTGCCAGCAACAGTGATAACAAAACCGCGGAGCTAATGCTTCGCGCAATGGCACCGATTAGTATTTCGAGGCAAGGTTATGCATATTCTTGGCGTAGTCAAATTTACACAGCCACGGCCTGACCTGTCAGTCATCCTGACTCCCGGCGCCGTACGTATTTCAGGAATTGCTTTTTCCGGCCTGCGGTATTCGTAAGCGATCTCTCAAGAATAGAGATTCTCTTCCGACATCGACCGGTGTGAAGCGCAGTCCGACTCTAACAGGATCAGCATGACGAAGCCGGCGGACACCAGGCAAATCACGAGATCCAGAACGCATTAAACACTGTCTCCAGCAACGCGCACTCGTACCATGCCAACATTCAGAAAGAACGATATGAAACGACTTATATATCTCCAGCCGCCAAGACTCATAGCCTTGATAGCCTTGATTGTCTTGATGATTGTTCAATCCAATTCCGGTGTTGCTCAGCCGCACGTGCCCGATAATTCCGTGAGTCCAACGGCTCTGTCGGCCAGCACGAAGTTTCTTCGAATCGCCTTCGAACCGGACGCGTCTCCGAAGACTCTTGAATCGGCGATCGTCCGATTTGTTAACGCGGATGGAGCCACGATCGATCTGATTTCCGTGCTGCATCATGGTGAACGAGGATACTACAGGAAGCTCGACAGCGCAATCGCCGAGTGTGAGGTTGTACTGTGCGAGGGCTTCTCCATGGACAGTACTTCGGGAGCCACGGTGCTCACCAACGGAACATCTAAAAGAATCGAACCACAATATGCGAGATACAATCAAATCCCGGAGTTGCTCGGTTTTGTCCGACAGGAGGAAGGGATCGATTATTCAAGAAGCAGCCTTATACCCGCAGATCTGAGATGGCAAGAATTTCGGAAGATTATCGAGAGTGATAATGTGTCGATGCCTGAGGTCTCGAGGCTGGATGCGATGATGAAGAAGTTGGTGAATAAAATGCTTATCGCGCCTCGTGCTGAATTGCGCGGATTGCGTCGATTATTCGCTCTTGGACTTACCAGGGAAGGGGAGCGTCTGGAGAAGCAGCCGGAAACCGGTGTGATGCTCCGTAATGCATGTGTTCTCGATGAGCTTCGCGCACAGCTTCGAGACGGTAAAAAACATATCGGCATCTTGTTCGGCGCGTATCATATGCCCGATCTCCAGGCGCACCTCATCAGGGATTTCGGCATGGCGCCCTCGGATCGACAGTGGCTGGAAGCCTGGGATCTCAGATAAGGCGCTCAAGGCTCCGCATCAGTCCATTTCATGGATGGCATCTGGTTTCTTAGCGCGTTATCAAGCTCGTCACCTCGCCGCGGCGAGTCTGCGACCTGAGTGTGCCCACCAGCGCCGCGCCCCGGTCCATTTCGTGGATGACATCTTCCACGTGTGCAGAGTCCGAATGGCGCTTCCGGTGGTTTCGGCTCCGCTCAACCACCGGAAGCCCGCCCCCTGAGCGTAGTCGAAGGGCGGCGTATGGTTTTCTGCGGAACTGAATAGAACAGACTCTTCGATGTCATAAGAAGGGCCGCTGCAGTGTAAGCGTTCGTTGTTCCGAGAGTGTGGGTCGGCGGCGTCTCGAAGGTCGAAGACTCGCCGCTCTGTGTCTACGACCTCGGCGGGAATACGTGCACCGATTACACGGATGAACACGGATATGCAGGGAGCAACAAGTCGTTGACTCCCGATCCGCAAGTTTTTGTATACGGCGTGGTTAAAGCTCTTATCCGCTTACATCTCCACCTTCGCCCTGTCTCGCTCGCATCGCAACAACTCGCTGCGGACGGCTTCGGCGGACAGGCGCAATAATCTGGGTGAATCCGCGCACGTCTTTATCCGTGTTCATCCGTACCCCGAATATTTCGAAAAGATGTCCTTCCCCGAACATGATTATATCATGCTTCATCCGTATATTTCACCCGTGAATCTACATTCCCGCATACGCGGCGTGGTCTGATATTCGCCGCCAACGGAACTTCCGATAACTACCCTGAAATCAAATTCCTACCTGTAATGACACTCACCGAACTTGGCTATACCCCGCAATTCGAACAGCACTTTCGCAACCCCGAATTCACGGACTTCGAGCCCGCCCGCGTTATCGCGGAGCATAAGGAGCGCTACGTTATCCGCACGGCGGAGGGCGAATACGGCGCCGAGATTACCGGCAATTTGCGCTTCAGTGCCCAGAGCCGCGAGGATTTTCCCGCCGTCGGCGATTGGGCGGCCGTGACCGTATATGACGCGGATTTTGCCGTGATTCACGCCGTGCTGCCGCGCCGTTCTGTTGTAAAGCGGCAGGCAGTCGGCAAGTATGCGGAAGTGCAGATCATCGCCGCGAATATCGATGAGGCTTTCCTGGTGCAGGCTGTGGACAGGGACTTCAGCATCAACCGCCTGGAGCGCTACCTGACCATCTGCTACGCATCGAATGTGCGTCCCGTTATCGTGATGAGCAAAATCGATCTTATTGAGGAGGAAACGCTCACCGGGATACTTGAAAGCATTCGAGTGCGGGTGAGCGACGTACCGGTACTCGCGATGAGCAATGAAACCGGAGCGGGCTTCGACGCCGTCGCCGCGCATATCGAAGCAGGGAAGACCTACTGCCTGCTCGGCTCCTCCGGCGTGGGCAAATCCACACTCCTGAACAACCTCTGCGGCGAGACTCGCATGCGCACCGGTTCTATCAGCGACAGCACGAGCAAGGGCCGCCACGTCACCAGTCACCGCGAGCTGGTCGTGCTCGACAAAGGGGGCATACTCATCGACAATCCCGGCATGCGCGAAGTGGGCATAGCCGACGCCGGCGAAGGCCTCGATATCGCTTTCGACAGCATCCTCAGCTTTGGCGCACAGTGCCGCTTTCCGGATTGCACACATACCTCCGAAACCGGCTGCCGCGTGCTCGAAGCTCTCGAAAACGGAGAACTCGACCGCTCCTCCTACGACAATAACATGAAAATGGAGCGCGAGCGCGCTCACTTCGAGGCAAGCGCCGCCGACCGTCCCCGCCACGAGAAAATCTTCGGCAAAGTCCTGAAGGATTACAAAAAGCTGATGAAAAAACATCCAGGCAGCAAATTGTGAGCGGATATGCTATCACGGATGATTGTGACGAACAAACCAAAAGCAAGGGAGTCACGTAACGCGGACACGATTACAGTAGTCTGGGGCCGAAATCCGTACTCCTGCTGAGCAGCAGAGTCTGTGAAACAGAGAAGAAGAGCATTTGCATAAAAAGAAAATCGGTATTATATTCAATCAGAAAATCCCGCTAAAGAACGTTCAGGAGTCAGCGTAAGCAACTCCCACGTCACAGAACCCGGCATACGGAAAATCCAATCGGCATTTGATGACTTATGAAGCAGATCGAAAAGTCGATAACAAGATGTAGATGGAATGGAGATCAATCACGCAGAGCCATTAGAATTCGTATATCGTAGGTATTGTATAGTTTAATCCATTGTATAAGCGGATTAGCGGCCATGCTAATGCGAAAATGCAAACTTGAAGAGACTAGATTAAAATAAACAGATGACTTGAAAGGAGTAGAATGAAACGAGGAACATTTATTTTATCAGCACTTGCACTCTTTCCATTGAGTTTTTTTATTAAAATCAAAACCAACATTCTTATGAGAACAGAAAAAGGATTCAAGGTAAAGGCAGGTGAAGCTAGATTTGGTGAGCGCTACAAAATGAAAGGCATCACCCTGAATAACCTGGACATAAAAATTTCCGGGACGGACACTGATAATGATTTAGCAGTGTTTGAGCAAACCGGATTTACTCCAAATGGAGGACCTCCATTGCATATTCATCCTTTCCAGGATGAATGGTTTTATGTAATTGAAGGAGAGTATTTATTTCAGGTAGGCGACGACAAATATCAAATGAAATCAGGCGACACAATTTTTCTTCCAAGAAATGTGCAACACGCCTTCTTGCAGTTGACAGAAAAAGGTAAGATGATAGTTTCTTACTTGCCATCAGGAAAGATGGAAGCATTTTTTAAGGTCACGGACAAATGGACTTCTCCACCCACACAAGAAGAAATCGTCAAGGTTTTCGCGGACCACGACATGAAAGTTGTTGGTGCTCCACTGAAAGCTGACAACTGATAGTAGGGCACGAACCGCTAAAAGCGTTTACTAGGCAATATCTGGTGTAGTGGTAAATCGATGGTCAGAGCATTTTGAAAACTTTGTGCTAAATGAAAAGAAAGTGCTTCTAACCCACCAACGCACATACCGGCAAACCGATAGCAGTAATTTTTAAGCATTCAGACAAACCTTAATAAGGATAATTGTTATGAAAACAAACGAGGAACTATTTCGAATTTTGATCGAAGAAGGATTCAGTAACGGCGATGTAACTGTATTTGACACATATTGTTCACCGGGCTTTGTAGAACATCAGTTTGGATTTAAACCTCCTGATGCAGAAGGTGTTAAGAAAGCAATCCTAATTCTTCATGATGCATTTCCCGATTTTACGTTGACAATTGAAGACCTGACTATAGATGGCGATAAAGTATGGGGGCGAATGACCGGACGCGGAACTCATAAAAGACAATTCGGACCATTACCGCCTACAGGTAAAACCTTTGAGATTACAGTGATAGACATTATGCGTTTCAAAGATGGAAAACTTATTGAGCACTGGGGAGTTCCTGACCGTCTGGCATTAATGGAACAACTTGGCATGAAACCACCCCCAAGGATTATTATGAAAATAATAGGATTTCTAAGTAAATAAATAAATTCATTTTAGCGTACTTGTGACCAGATTTGGAAATCAACCGATACTACTGTTATGACTTGGAATATGAATACTCCGCTCAACAATTGGACGGAGCCAAGAATTTGAATACGTGTAACAATTGAAGACTATAAACGAACGTAGCAGTAAAGTTGACTTCAGGCCTGCATCAAGCATGAACGTTGCTAATATGGCGAATAACGAGTAGTTTGAAAAAATGTGCAGGAAATCATCATTGAAGCAGGGGATTGTAATGTTTGATGTCCTCCTGGTTTGGCTTAACCACCCTTCATCAGTAGCGATTCCTCAACCTTGGCGCACAGTGCCGCTTTCCGGATTGCACACACACCTCCGAAACCGACTGCCGCGTGCTCGAAGCTCTCGAAAACGGAGAACTCGACCGCTCCTCCTACGACAATAACATGAAAATGGAGCGCGAGCGCGCTCACTTCGAGGCAAGCGCCGCCGACCGTCCCCGCCACGAGAAAATCTTCGGCAAAGTCCTGAAGGATTACAAAAAGCTGATGAAAAAACATCCAGACAGCAAATTGTAAAATCGTACGCGGATGAACGCGGATCGAGGCGGATCAATACGTACGCGGATGAACACGGATCGAGGCGGATTTTCGCGGATAAGAAAATTTTTACCTCCATAACCGAAAGTTCTGTACGCACATTGCTGGAAATAAACGAACGATAAAAATACGCTCGCTTTCTCATTGACACCGCAGGGCTTCCGAAAACGAAGTCTATAAAACTCTTATCCGCGTTCATCCGCCCCAATCCGCGAAAATCCGCGCACGTATTC
>CAYJMN010000027.1:0-57850 GCA_964371045.1 uncultured Chromatiales bacterium
ACGGAGTGACAAGCGTGCACGTATTCATCCGCGGAGGTTCGCTGCTACTGTCTTTCATTTCGACAATCCCTGCTGTGTAAATTCATTCATACCACAGCCAAATCACTGAGCACACGAAGATGTCATAAGCAGGGCGGCCCTGTTTATGACATCAGGGAGACCGTACGGACTTACTGGACCTGCGGATTCCGGATGCTGCCCCTTCGACTCCGCGCCGACCGACGTTTTTGCTTCGACATCACCATTTCTGCGGCGCTCCGCTGCTCATGACATCAGGCGGTACGGACCTGCAAACACCGAGAAATCCGAACGCCGTGCTTCGACTCCGCGCCGGGAAACGCATTTCCCATTGATCCGGGCATTTTCTGCGGCGCTGCGCTCAGCATGACGGTACTTTTTTACATTTGACCGATGTCACACTCGATATAAACCTGAGCGCAGCGAAGTTTACCTGACTCAGGGTGACGGTATTTGTGTATGCGTGAAGAAATGATGTCGCCCATGAAATGAACCGGCGGGCGGCGATGGTGGACACACTCAGCATCACGAACGATCATCGCTTCGACAGGGGGAAAGGTTTCCATCAAAGTCACCGCGGACAGGAAGATCGGACTGAATAGTTATATGCGGCCGGTGAAGCAGTACTCCCCCATTCCACCACAGACTGAAGCCAGAGATTCGTGGCGTTCAGCGTTTTTTTCCTGCTTCGTCCCACTCTGTTGGAGAGCCTTCCCGCTGGCCATTCTTGTAGCGTATCTCGGATCGCTTCACGCCGTTTTCATACCAGTCGATGCGTGTGCCATGTGTGCGGCCGTCCTTGTGCGGAATTTCGGTTTGTTGTATCCCTGATTCATACCAGCGCCTCGCGATTCCGTGCACGACGCCATTTTTGTACGGGATTTCGGATTTCTTCGTACCACCCGGATACCACTCGGTTTGTACGCCGTTCTCCCTGCCTTTGCTGTAGGTTACCTCGCTGCGCTTTTCGCCGTCGGGGAACCAGACAGTCTCCACCCCGTGCGACACGCCGTTCTCGTAGGGAGTCTCGAACTCTTTCGCTCCCGATTCATACCATCCGGTCACCGTGCCTTCCACCCTGCCGTTCACATACGTGGTCTCGCTCATTTTCGCGCCGCCGCGGAAAAAGCTACGCGACGCGCCGTCAGGCTTCCCGTTCCTGAACGTCATGACGGAATAGAAGACTGCGGAGTCTGGATGTTCGACGGGCTTCATGTTTCTATCGAACAGCAGCGTCCATTGCCCTTCCCGCTCGCCTTTGCCATCAAGGACGTTCGGCGACTCCGGGATCTGGGCTTGCACCGTATTCACCGACAGGAAGACCATGATCGCCGCCAGTCGCGGCACGATGCGGAATCGGGCGCGTTGTCGCGACGCCGTCAGCCGTACGCGGCCAGGAAGCAGACGATACATGATTGACGATGGCGATGAACAGAGTGACATGAGCGTTCCATAAAATCATTGCATTCCATTAATATGCGAAAAAACATCAACAGAGAGGATGGCCCAGGGTACACAGCACTCGCGACAATGGTTGACGCGATGCCGCCTCGTGCCGTTTTACCCGCGAATGGTGGATTTCCCGTTACGGGATTGTGGGTCGATCATAGTCACAGCGATGCTCTTTCGGGCACCATTGCGCGAGGCCCTCTTCGCACCTTTCCATGCGAGCGAAAGAAAAGAGAATTCCCTGCTGGTTTGACTTCCACCTATCGATAGGTTACTCTGTATCCGTTCAATCCGGGCGATGTGCGTTCCGGCCGCTGTTTCCTCACGGATCTTTTTCAATCCCCGATGCGACACCCACATTTCTGTACCCTGTAAACTGATCATACCATGTACTTCGAAGATTTTCATGCAGGCCTCGGCATTATCACCCCACAGCGAACCGTGACCTCGCGCGAGCTTGAAGCGTTCCTGGATATAGCCGAACTCCACCTCCCGATGTTTCTCAGCGATGAACGCGCCAGGGAGCTTGGTCATCCCCGGCGGTTGGTGACCGGACCGATGATACTGGCGGTGGCGATGGGACTGGTGCATGCCACCGGCTGGTTTGACCAGGTAATCGCCGCGCTCGAGTTCGATCACATGCGCTTCCTGAAGGCGGTACATCCCGGCGATACCCTGCAGGTTCACCTTAGCGTCCTGGAAACCAGGCCGACCCGGGACCCTGAACGCGGATTGGTGATCCTCTCCTTCGACATCACGAAGCAGAAGGTGGAAACAGTGCTGGAAATGAAAGGCACCTATCTCTTCCGCACGATGCACACGGGAAACAGCAGCTGAAAACAGTAGCACTCGTTACCGGCAGCGGTAGTGCCCGGGGCCTCGACGGCAGGCTTGGGACAATGTATCGTGCGCCACATCACGTCGCCAGCGGAATGAATATGTGCGCGGGGAGACGCGGATGCGACGGCTTGCCTGTCGCGGCATTTGCGTGTTGTTGCACGTCCGTCGATATCGATTGCGCAGGCATAGATTTGCTATTTTTCCGGAATAGTCATAACGTGTTCCCACGATTCATCATGCAGTCCATCAATCCGCTTAAAACGCCACCACGGCGTTGAAACAAATGCTTCAATTCTCGGAGGAAATATGAAACATGCAGTGAGATACCTCGTGCTTGCGCTGCTCCTTGTATCGCCGTCGATCGCGCAGGAAATGCCCGAAACGAACCCGCCCGTTTCACAATCGCAGCTCGAGCTGTTCCTCGGTTCCTGGAAGGGCGTCGGGACCTATGAAGGCGAGGGTAATAAATACGACTTCAAGGTGTCCTTTACGGGAAAATATATCGTGAAAGGCAAGGCCATCGAAATCGACCCGTCCGCCGAAGTCAAGGGACTCGGACCGTATCGTGAAAAAAGCATGATCGCATGGGATCCCATGCAAAAGCAGGTGACGATGATGACCGTCACCAACATGGGCGAGATCGGCAAATACGTCGGCGACTGGGTGGTCGGGACCAAGAACACATTGGTCCTGAAGGAATCGAAGGTTATGATGAATGAACGGTATGAGGTCGAACACACATTCATTTTCCATGATGGCAAAGAACTGATGTGGCGCTCTTTAGCGACGAAAAACGGCGGAGCGGTCGGCACATTCGAGGGCAAGTTCAAGAAAAAGTGAATTCTCGCCATCATTGGTCGCGCACGGCGGAAGTCCGAGTTTAGAGGAGGGCTACCCCCTTCGGGATTTTTGAGTGCGTGCGGCGCGACGGACCGAGTTGGGGAAAATTGCTTTCGCGGAAGCAATTCGATAGGATTGTCGAGGCCGGGGTTTTGACGAGTCGCTTTGTAAGGACGTGACGATTGATTCTTTCTCTCCTTTTGCTTTGTGCGATGATGCTTCCGCAGGCGACTCGGAAGCCGGATGAAATCCGCGTGGCTGTTTCGGGCAATTTTTCCGTCGCCATGGCGGCTATCGTAAAGCGCTTCGAGGCGACTACCGGCCACTCGGTGACGTTGATGTTCGGCTCCACCGGCAAGCTTTACGCCCAGATCAGAAATGGCGCGTCCGTGGACGCCTTTTTCGCAGCCGACGCGCGGCGTCCCGAACTTCTTGAAAGCGAGAAACTCACCGTGCCCGGATCACGCTTCACCTATGCCATAGGGAAAATCATTCTTTGGAGTCCAAGGAAAGGGTATGTGGATCCGGATGGCTGGATACTGAAAAAAGGGACGTTCCGTCACCTCGCCATCGCTAATCCTAAACTCGCTCCCTACGGCAACGCCGCCCGGCAGGTGCTGCTCGCACGCGGACTCCGGGACGACGTCGGGAAGCGCATGGTTCAGGGTGAGGACATCGGTCAAGCCTTCCAGTTCGTTCAGAGCGGCAATGCCGAACTGGGCTTCGTAGCGTATTCCCAAGTGAAGCGACCCGGTCGCAAGGTTGAAGGATCCTGGTGGGACGTTCCGCAGTCGCTCTATGCTCCGATTGAGCAGCAGGCGGTGCTGCTGAGCAAACGCAAAGCCGCGTGCGATTTCATGTCCTTCGTCAGAGGCGAAGAGGCGCGGGAGATTATTCGGAACTACGGATATGGAACACCCTGATGTTCAATGACGCCGATTTCACCGCGTTTTTGGTCACGCTGGAACTGGCCGCCGTCACCACCACTATTCTGCTGCTTCTCGGAACTCCTCTTGCGTGGTGGATGGCGCGTACGCACTGGAGGTTCAAGTACCTTTTGGAAGCTGTTGTCGCCCTCCCTCTGGTCCTTCCGCCGACGGTGTTGGGCTTCTATTTGCTGGTCGCCCTCGGATCCCGGGGTCCGGTGGGTGGATTCATCGAAGCGCTCGGTGGTCATTCACTCGCCTTCACCTTCACGGGACTCGTCGTCGGTTCGGTGATATACTCCCTTCCCTTCGTTGTCCAGCCACTGCAAAACGCCTTCTCCGCCATCGGAGCACGTCCGCTGGAGGTGGCCTCCACACTGCGAGCCTCACCGCTGGATCGTTTTTTTACCGTTGTCGTCCCCATGGCGCGACCGGGTATTCTCACCGCCGCAGTGCTTGGATTCGCGCATACGGTTGGCGAATTCGGCGTCGTCCTGATGATAGGCGGCAATATTCCCGGTGAAACCCAGGTCGTATCCATCGCCATCTACGACCACGTCGAGGCGCTGGAATACGCTCACGCACACTGGTTGTCAGGCGCTCTGCTGCTGGCGTCGTTTAGCATGCTGACAATCGTGTACGCAGTCAACAAGCGTTTCAGATCGCCGCAGATATGACAATCGAGGCCAGATTTCATTTCGCCATCGGCGATTTCACCCTGGATGTCGATTTGAACGTTCCAGCCCGGGGAGTCAGCGCACTATCGGGTCCTTCAGGTTGCGGCAAGACGACACTGCTTCGTGCGATTGCGGGTTTAGACCGCCATGTCGACGGATTTTGCAGGGTGGGAAAAATGATATGGCAGGATGCCGGCACTTTTCTTCCGCCTCACAAACGCGCATTGGGATTTGTTTTTCAGGAATCCAGTCTCCTGGAACATCTCACGGTTCGACGCAACCTTGAATATGGCGCCAGACGAGTTCCGGCATCCGAGCGGACGATCACCCTCGACCACGTCATTGAGTTTCTTGGCATCGGGCCATTGCTCGAGCGTAAACCCGGTCGCTTATCGGGCGGGGAACGCCAACGGGTAGCCATTGGCCGGGCGCTGGCCGTTAGCCCGAAAGTTCTGCTGATGGACGAACCACTCGCGGGTCTCGATACGGCGAGCAAGCAGGACGTGATGCCATGGCTCGAATCCCTCCACGACGAACTGGACATCCCCGTCCTTTATGTCAGTCATACGAATGATGAAATTGCGCGTATGGCCGATCATCTTGTCATGATGGAAGCCGGCCGCATCGTCGCGAGCGGACCCATCCGTACTATGCTGACGAGACTTGATCTTCCTGCGATACGCACCGGGGATGCGACGTCGATCATTGAAGCGGTCATCGCCGGACATGACGAACATTATCATCTGACGCGACTCGATTTCGCCGGGGGACAATTGAGCGTCCCTGGCGTATTGGCGCGCATCGGCGATCGTGTGCGCCTGCGCATCGCGGCCCGCGACGTGAGCCTGACCCTGGAGCGTCAATCCGGTACAAGTATTTTGAACATCTTTCCCGCGACCGTAGACGAGATTTCGGCCGAGGAACAAGGACAGGTAACTGTGCGACTGCTCGTAGGCGGTGTTCCACTCCTGAGCCGGATCACGCAAAAGTCCGTCGTCGATCTTGGTGTGAAAGCGGGAACCCCGGTATACGCGCAGGTCAAGAGCGTATCGCTGGTGAGTTGAGCAGGATTATTCTCGGGATTGGGCTGCGGATTCGCCGGTCTTTATATCGACTGCCAGGGATACGGGATCTCCCGATTTGACGACACCTCCACGGAGAACGCGCGCGAAGATCCCCTCGCGCGGCATGACGCAGTCGCCGGCCTGGACGTAGATCGCACAGCGCCGATGGCATTCCTTCCCTAGTTGCGTGATCTCCAGTTCGACAACGCCCGCATGGATCCTGTCCCCGATTCGCAGGGAGAGAAGATCGATGCAGCTCGTGGTGATGTTTTCCGCGAAAGCGCCCGGATGGACATTCAACCCACGCGCGCGGATTTTTTCGATGCTTTCCACGGCCAGGAGGCTTACCTGCCTATGCCAATCGCCCGCATGCGCGTCGCCCTCGATTCCCCAGTTCTCTACGAAGCGCACCTCTGCCCTGTTGCTCTTCGGAATGCCCTTTTCCGTACTGGTCGACAGCGCCAGAACAATGCCGTGTGCCTGTTTCATGACCACCCCCAGTCCAGCAATTCGACGGGGATATGTTTCCCTTTGCGAACAAGGGCGGCATGTTTCGGGAAGCGGTACATGCCTGTCGCGGAAGAGAGGCCGCTCAGCATATGCGATTCCTGCTCCCGAACCGGTACGGCGATGAATCCGCGCACAGTATCGTTCGCAATGCGGACTCTGACGAATTCCAGACGTCCAGGTTTTTTTTCAAGATCCTCCGCAAGTCTGGCATGGATCACGAGCGCCTCCGGCACACCTAGTCCGCGGATACGCGCGATCGCCGGTCTGACCAGCACATGAAACGAGAGCAGCGCCGATACCGGATTCCCCGGCAGGCCAAAGACCAGCGTTTTATCCTTTGTTCCGAAGAAATTCGGCTTCCCCGGTTTCATGGCGATCCGCCAGAAATGTTCGTCGACATTGTGCGCATGCAGCGCCTCCCGGACATAATCGCGATCGCCAACGGAAATTCCTCCCACCGTCATGACGATATCCGATATTCGGAGCGCCACGCCTATCGCGTCGAAAATCCGCGTTCGACTGTCGGCGACCCTGGTCACCGATACGGAGTCCACGCCCAGCATCGACAGCGCCGATAAAAGCGCGGTTGAATTCGCATCGCGTATCTGCCCGGATTTGAGTCCGGCGCCGGGGGAACGCAATTCGCTTCCGGTCACAAGCAGCGCGACACGCGGCTTCCGGAAAACACGCACTCGCGCGGAACCGGCGGTTGCGAGCAGCCCGGCGACAGGCGGGGTAATCAGCGTTCCCGAACGAAGGACGATCGCGCCACTCCTGAATTCCGCACCCTTTCCGCGAATATTGCTGCCTGGGCGTACAGGGGCGACGATCTCAATGCCGCCGTCCGTGGCGGTTACGTGCTCCTTCATGATGACGGCATCCGCGCCGCGAGGGATTTGCGCGCCGGTCATGATCTTGACAGCCTTGAGGCGTCCGATCGATGTGCTCGTTTCTTCACCCGCATGGACCGCACCCACGACGGCGAGCGTCACCGCATGGCCCTCGCCCGCGTTCGCAACATCAACGGTGCGGAGCGCATAGCCATCCATCGACGACGAATCGAAAGGCGGAATCGAATTCCTTGCGATGATATGTTCGGCGAGGACGTCTCCCGTGACGGTGGAGAGAGGTTTCGTTCGTGTGCCCAGCGTCGCGCTATGCTCGAGAACGATGGCGAGTGCGGCTTCGAAATCGATCATTGATCCTGCCTCTTCTCGTCATGGTGCCCCGGACTATTCCGCATCCACAGCATGTTGAATGCATGCAGCACTCCGGGGAACAGCGCGTTAAGGGAGTCCTTGACGCCTCGCGTCGAGCCGGGCAAATTGAGAATAATGGTATTCCCGCGAATTCCGGCCTGAGCTCTGGAGAGCATGGAGTACGGCGTTCGTTCCTGTCCGAACGCGCGCGCGGCTTCCGGTATGCCCGGGATGCTCCGTTCGATAACCTGGGCCATCGCTTCAGGTGTGCAATCTCTCGGGCTGAATCCCGTGCCTCCGGTGGTGACCACGAGATCGAGGGCCTGATCATCGGCATAGGCCACGAGTCGTTGTACTATGACGTCCACATCATCCGGAATAATCGAATAATCGCGGACCTCAAGTCCCTCGGCTTCAAGACGCTCCACTATCAGACGACCAGACCGGTCCGTCTTTTCACCTAAAGAAATCGAGTCCGACATCACGAGGACGGCGGCCGTGAGGGGCCGTTCATACTTCTCCCTGAAATCCGATTTTCCGCCTTCCTTTTTCTCCAGTCTGATCCGGACGATCTCCATGTCCTCATCCAGCATCTTGAGCATGTCGTAGAGCGTAAGAGCCGCGACGCTTGCGCCCGTCAAGGCCTCCATCTCCACGCCAGTTTTGTAAACCGCCTTGACCTGAACATGAACAATGATCCGATCCTCAGCGAGAACAAACTCCACTCCGACAAAATCGACAGGCAGCGGATGGCAGTACGGAATGATGCCGGAGCAGGATTTGACGGCCTGCACGGCGGCGACCTTCGCCACTGTAAAAGGATCGCCTTTCGGTACCCGATTCTCCTTGACAATGTCCGCCGTTCCGGGGCTTATCGTCAACTCCGCCGATGCGAACGCGGTGCGCAGAGTCTTCACTTTGGATGAAACATCGATCATCGATCAACCTCCAATCTGAATCATGGACCGATTCACAAGGCCGTTCAAGGTAGCTGTTGGTGGATGCGCATACCATTTGGCGGCAACGGCTTTACGGATAAGCGATTCGAGTTCCGCGTCGCTCCCGTTCTCCCTCAGTACACCGCGCAGCCTGATCTCCGCTCCGGAGAACAGACATGATTTGACGGCGCCATCGGCGGTGAGCCTGATGCGGTTGCATCCGTCGCAGAAATGCTCGGACATCGAAGCGATGAAACCGACACTACCGCTGAATCCCGGTACATGAAAATCTTTTGCGACCGCGTGCGGATCGGCACCCGTCATGGGAATCAAATCATATTCGGCGGATATCAGGTCGCGCATTTCTCCATACGGCATGAAACCGGCCTCACTCCACCGGTTGGAATCGAAAGGCATGTACTCGATGAACCGAACGTTGACGGCGTTGTCCTTCGTCAGACGGACGAAATCAAGAATTTCGTCATCGTTTACTCCTTTTATAACGACGACATTCAATTTGAGAGGGTTGAAGCCGCATTCCAGCGCCGAGGCGATTCCATCGAGAACGGAGTCGAATCCATTCCGTTTCGTGATTTCGGCGAAACGCGCAGGCCGCAGCGTATCCAGACTGATATTCAGCGCCTGCAGACCGGATCGTTTCAGTCGCCGGATATGGCACCTGAGCAAGACCCCGTTCGTCGTCAGACCGACAGTCTCGATACCGTCAATCCGTGCGAGGTGTTCGATAAGCAGGGGAACATCCTTGCGCACGAGGGGTTCGCCGCCGGTGAGCCGAACCTTGCGCACACCCAGCCGGGCGAATATCCCGGCCACTCTGAGAATTTCATCGAAGGTGAGAATCTCTTCATGCCGACGGAAAGGCGTATGCTCGCTCGGCATGCAGTAGCGGCAACGTAGATTGCATTGATCGGTTACCGATATGCGGAGATACGTATGCGTCCTGTTATAGGTATCGACCAGTGGGGTGTTCATGGTGTCATCCGAAACATATCGCGCAGTCGCGTCGCGATCGCGACACGCCGTCACGCCGCACCACCGCCGCCGTTTTTTTCCCGGAGGGCATTCAGAATTTTTTCCGGAGTAATCGGAAGATCGCGAATACGGATACCGGTCGCATCGGCGATGGCGTTCGCGATCGCGCCGAGCACGGGCAAGGTCGATCCTTCGCCGATCTCTTTCGCGCCGAAGGGTCCGTTGGGCTCGTAACTGTCGACGATCGTCGAATCGATAGCGGGAGCGTCGGCGGCCGTGGCAATGAGGTAATTATGGAGATCGGGATTGATCATCTTGCCTTTGGCGTCGAAGCGCTCGTCCTCGAACAGCGTCTCGCTCATGCCCATGACGATCGCGCCTTCCACCTGGCCTTCAACAGCCATGGGATTGATCGCGGTGCCGCAGTCGGAGGCATCCCAGAAATTCAGCACTTTCACTTTACCAGTTTCCATGTCCACCTCGACTTCGCACACGGCGGCGGAAAAAGAATACGCGGGCGAGGTGCCGACTGCTGCGCCTTTGTATGTTCCACCCAGTCCTTCCGGCGGTGAATAGAATCCCGTGCCGACAAGCGGACCTTTTTTCGAGAAAAACTCCGTAGCGGCCTTTTCCCATGGAATACCGTTCTCCGCGTTTTCTCTGTCGAAGATGCGGTTGTCTTTTGCGACAAGCCGGTCCGCATCGACGCCCATGAGATCCGCGGCGACGTCGAACAACTGTTTGCGGATTTCATCTCCCGCCATCTTTGACGCGTTCCCGCCCATCAGGGTGACGCGGCTGGAGTAGGCGCCGAAACCGATCGGCGTGAGATCGCTGTCGGCGGACACCACGCTCATTCTGTCGAAACTGAGGCCCATGGCTTCCGCCGCGGCCTGCATCAGCACCGTGTCGGAACCCTGGCCTATATCGGCTTCACCGGTAAAGAGCACGGCTTTCGATCCGTCTTCCTGAATCTTGATGATGGAATTCGAATGCGGAAACTGCGAGCGATAAATGGGGTAGCCTGCGCCGGAAACAAATCCTCCGCAGCCGATACCGATGCCGCGTCCTTTTGGCAGTTTGCCTTTTTTCTCAGCCCATCCCGATCGCTTTTTCACGGTTTCCAGGCAGGCGGTGAATTCGCAGGAATGAATGTCGAGATCGTTGATCGTGCGCGTCTCCGGTTCCATGGCATTCTTCAAGCGGATGTCGATATGGTCCATGCCGATGTCGTCGGCGATCATGGAGAGCAGCGACTCGAACGCGAAACGCGGGTGGGGACATCCATGCCCGCGGAAAGCGCCGCAGGGCGGCAGGTTGGTGTTGACGCGAATGCCGTCGTACTTGTAGTTCGGAATCTTGTACAGCGTCGGCAGCATGGAACCCGCGTAGTAGGTGGTCACGATACCGAAGCTCGAATACGCGCCCCCCTCGAGCACCACCTTCTGTTTCACCGCGGTGATCGTGCCGTCATTTTTCACACCGATTTTCAGGTCGATATACTGTTTGTGCCGTCCGCGGGCGTACATGTACATCTCTTTCCGGCTGAAGCGCATTTTCACCGGTCGGCCGGTCGCTTTCGCAAGAATGATGGACAGGACTTCCAGCGAATTGGTGGCGGCCTTCGCTCCGAATCCTCCACCGACATTCGTCATGATGATGCGGATATCGCCCAGCGGAATGCCGAAAATATACGAGAGCTGATGATGCACGTAATGCACGACCTGCGTCGAGGTGTGAACGGTGACTCTGCCGTCGCGGCCCCATTCGGCTATGGCGCAGTGCGGCTCCATAGGATTCTGGTAGGTGCGATTGCCGACGAAGCGCTCTTCGCGAATATGATCCGCTTCCGCGAAACCTTGTTCAATGTCTCCGAAATGGTGATCGACAAGCGTGTTGATGTTGTTCTCGTACTTCTCGTCGAAAAGCCGGGGAGCGCCCTCCGCCATGGCTTCGATCGGATCGAACACGGCGGGCAGTTCCTCATATTCGACGTCGATGAGCTTCATCGCCTCATAGCAGGTCTCTTCATCATCCGCGGCGACGGCGGCGACGGGATCGCCGATATAACGGACCTTGGACTGGGCGAGAATGTTTTCGTCGTAGCGTGGCGGCGAGGTACCCCAGGTGATATCCGGCACGTCGCGTCCGGTAAGCACCAGGTGTACGCCGGGGAGGGCGCGCGCGCGCGAGGTATCGATGGACTTGATACGGGCATGCGCGACAGTGCTGAGCAGCAGTTTGCCGTAAATCATGTTGGGCAGCGTAATGTCATCGGTATACAGCGCTCGTCCGGTGGCCTTGTCTGGCGCGTCTTTCTTGGCGAGTCGTTTTCCGACAACGGAAAGATCCATCGCCGATTTCTGCGGTTGATATTCGATTTCCGGAGGCGTTTCTCCCTTCAGGTACATCGATGCCGCTTCGACGCTTTCGAATATTTTCTGGTACCCCGTGCAGCGGCAGAGATTTCCGTTAAGCGCGCGCACGATTTCGTCCCGGCCCGGTTCAGGATTCTCGTCCAGCAGCGCCACAGTGCGCATGATCATGCCTGGTGTGCAGTAGCCGCACTGGATGGCGCCCTTTTCCACAAAGGCCCGCTGAATGGGATGCAGTTCCTCGCCCTTCGCGAGGCTCTCGATGGTCCGCACCGACCTGCCATCCGCTTCGACCGCAAGCACAAGACAGGAATTCACCGGCCTGCCGTCCAGGAGTACGGTGCAGGCGCCACAGTCGCCAAGTTCGCAGCCTTTTTTCGTACCGATGAGCCGCAGCTCGTCCCGAAGCAGGTTGACCAGCGTCATTGCCGGTTTCACCGCGACTTCGTATACGCGGCCGTTGACTTCCACATTGATCAGGTGTTTCAAAGCTTCGCCTTCTCTTAATCCGGTAGTGACTGAAATGAATCGCTGTGACCGCGCATCATCCGCGGTGTTTCAATGCTCTCATCGAGCAAGCGCGCGGAGCACGGCACGCTGTGTCAGCACCTTGATGATCGTCCGCCTGTAATCCGCGCTGCCGCGCAAATCGTCGATGGGCAGCGAGTCCGCCGCGGCGGCTTCTCCGGCCTGCGCGAGCAGCGGTGATCCTTCCGTCATCAGAGCGAGCGGCTGCCCTGTCAGAGCGGAAGACGCGCCCGTGCTGAGTTTCGGTGTAGGGGCGACGGCGCCGATAACGATGCGGGCTTCTGTACATATCTCTCCATCCAGCATCAGCGCCACCGCGACGGAGGCGATGGATATCGCGGCCGCTCCCCGCATCCCGAATTTCTCATACCACGATGCGATACGACGACCGCCGCGGCGCACGATGATGTTCGTCATGAGTTCGCCCTTCCGGAGGCGCGTCATTCTATGGGAGACAAAGAATTCCTCCACCGGCATGATGCGTGTCGTTCCCGCGTCGGCGATCTCCACTTCCGCGCCGAGAGCCATGAGCATCGGCGCCAGGTCGCTGCACGACGCCGCGGTGCAGAGGTTGCCTCCGATGGTCGCCACGTTGCGGATCTGGTCGGTGCCGATGGTGGCCGCCGCTTCCGCGATGGCGGGAAACGTATCGTTCACCAAGGGTGACCCGTGGATGTCGTTATGCGTCGCGCCGGATCCGATGAAGAGCGCACGCTCGTCCGCCTCGATCATGCGCAGCAGAGGGATGGCCCTGAGCGAAACGATGTCCCGATGCCTCCGTCCGCTCTGTTTGATTTCCACGAGCAGATCGGTGCCTCCCGCCAGCGGCGCCGCGTCGGGGCTCTCCGTCAATATGCGGCAGGCGTCCTGTACCGAGGTCGGTCTGTGAAAGTTGAAATCCGGAATGTACACCGCAGTCCTCGCCGTATAGTGATCAGACTTTCGACCAGGTGGTCCCTGGCTTTTCAAGGCTGTAATAGACCTTTATCTCTTCGTTTTCTTCATCGATGCGCGGCACGACCTGCAATTCCATGCCGATCGCGATCTCGTCCTCGCCGATGGTTTCGCCAAACCAGGCCAGAGCCCGGCCGCCTTCCTCCAGATCCACCACGCCGACGATGTAGGGCGTATCGTTCTCAAAACCGGTGGGCGCCGCCACGATTTTCGTAAAGGTGTGCAGCACCGCCCTTCCGCTGATCTCGAGGAATGCGAATTCCCCGCTCATGCATTGTTCGCAGTCCGCGCGAGGCGGAAAGGCCGTGGTTCCGCAGGCTTCGCAGCGGGAACCCATGAGGCGACCGTCCTTGAGATGGTTTGCGAATTCGCTCACCTTGGTGAACGGTGAAAAATTGACTTTGCCGAACCATTGAAACATCGCTCAGTCCCTCCTCAAAATCTGGACAAACGTATACTGGCCGATACCGCCCACATTGTGCGTGAGACCCACATCCGCGTCGGGAACCTGGCGTTCGCCGGCCTCGCCTCGCAACTGCTTGACGATTTCGCAGGTCATCGACACGCCCGTGGCGCCGATGGGATGTCCCTTGGCTTTGAGACCTCCGTCCACGTTTACCGCCACCTTGCCGCCGATATACGTTTGATGGTCGGCGATAAATGCGCCGCCTTCGCCTTTTTTACAGAACCCGAGATCCTCGTACGCCATGATTTCGGCGATGGTGAAACAGTCGTGCACATCGGCGACTTTCACATCCGCGGCGGTGATACCGGCCATCCGATAGGCCTCGGCGGCAGCCGCTTCGGCGCTGGGCAGGCCCACCAGATTTGGACGACGCAGCACCGACATGCTCGCGGTCGCACAACCCATGCCATCCAGCCACACCGGCTTCGAAGAAAGCTCCCGCGCCCGTTCTTCGGAGGCGAGGATGACGCATGCGGCACCGTCGGCGTTGGCGCAGCAGTCGTATACACACAGCGGAGAGGCGACCTCTTCCGAGGCGAGGGCTTTCTCCATGCTGATTTCCTTGCGGAAAAGCGCGTAGGGATTCCGGGCGCCGTAGAAGTGATTTTTTACCGCGACTTCCAGAAGCTGCTCACGCGTGGTGCCGAATTCGTACATGTGCCGCTTCGCGAAGAGAGCATAATACGCCGGGAACGTAGTGCCGAACACCGATTCCCACTGCACTTCGCCGACACGGCCCATGAGCGCCAGAATTTCAGGAGTGCTGAGTTCCGTCATTTTCTGACAACCTATAACCGCGACCACATCATGCACACCGGCCTTGATGGACATCCACGCCGTACGTATCGCCGCGCTTCCGGAGGCGCATGCCACTTCCGTCAGCCACACGGGCTTGGGCGTCAGACCGAGATATTCCTGTACCACTCCCGCGAGTGAGCGCTGCTTGTGATATTCAGGAACGGAGCCGACAACGGAGGCGTCCACCACCGTGCGATCGATCCGCGCATCCACCAGCGCCGCTCGAAAGGCCTCGAACGCCAGTTCCTGCACCGTCGCGTCGCTGCGGCGGCCAAACACGCCATGCCCGATGCCGATGATTCCAACTCTTCCCTTCATGTTCCGTCTCCTGATGTCGTGTCACTCGTCATATATCGGTTACGTTCTCTACCGGTGCATGCCTGCGCACTCCATCGCGCTGCACCGATTGAACTTCGCATTCGCCTTGCGTCCGTACGGCGCCCTTCACGAATGCGCGCTTCTGTCTCTTCAATCGATTCGGTAATGTGATTCGGTCTAGTGATCCGGCGCAGGCGAATCGGCGTCCCGAATTTCATCTCCGGCATGGTCACTACTCTCTCCTGGTCAGGGTTGTGTACGCACGCGCCCGGATTCCTGGGGTCGTTCGCTCCCTGACGCGCGTATCGCGTTTCCTTTTCAAAAGCCTGGCGGCCATGGGGACGACAGGATTTCGCGAGACGAATGGAGGTACATACGCAGCAGGCGTTTCCGTGCGTGCGAGATACGTGTCGGTCCGATGCGGCGATCACCAATTGATCCTTACTCCAAGACGATGCTTCATTTTATTCAGCACGCGTCGTATGGTCTCATGGGAAATGGAGTCAACATACTGGAGTTCGATCATTCGCTCCGCAAGCAGACGCAAGGACCAATGCTGGTGTCCAACCGGTGGAGCGCCGGAACTGAGGGCTACAAGGCGGGACTCGAAAGCCCCGTCCGCTTTCCCATTGCCGTTTCGCTGCGGTTTCCGCTTCTCCAATGCCGCGTCCAGGCCAAAATCGAGAAAGCGCCGTTTGACCCGCTCAATTTTTTTTCTGCTTACGGGGAGCACACCGACGATTTCCTCACCGGTGAGTTTGCGATCCTGGTTCGGTCCATCGTCACAGGCCAGGAGAATCAACGCATTGAGAATTTTCTGGCTGTCGTGAGGACCTTGTGTCGCGAGATGCTCGAGCTTCGATCTCTCTTCCGCCGTCAGTCGAACGATGTATTTGATAGCCGGCATAGTAGCCTACAATGAAAGTGAACAGGAAAAGATACGCTGAATGTCACAACCAATCATATATGACGGAATGCTAGATATATTGACCGCCATCCACCTGGATGACCTCGCCCGTGATATGCCGCGCCCTGTCGGAGCAGAGAAACACGACGACGTTCGCGCATTCTTCGGGCGTCGATATTCTGCCGAGCACGGTTTCGTCCACGGCTTTGTTCAGAAACTCCGGAGGGATGTTCCGCGCCATCTCGGTCATCACCATGCCGGGTGCGACCACGTTGACGTTCACGTTGAACTTGCCCAGTTCGCGGGCAAGCGACTTGCTCATGGCGATTTCTCCACCCTTGGATGCGGCATAATTGGTCTGCCCGAACTTGCCGCGAATTCCGTTGATGGACGAGATGTTGACTATTTTGCCACCTTTCTGCCGCACGAATATTTCCGCGGCGGCGCGGTTGTAATTGAAATAGCCCTTCAGGTTTACGTTGATCACCTTGTCCCATTGCTCTTCGGACATTTTCCACATCACGCCGTCCCAATTAATTCCGGCGTTACAGACGAGGATGTCCAGCCCGCCGAATTGCTCCCGCACGGAGTCGACCATGCTGTGGGCATCCTTGAAATCCGCCACATCGGCCTTGACGGCAAGACCGCGACAGCCGAACTCTTCTATCCGGTGAACAATGTCCTTCGCTTCGGTATCATGCCGGCGATAGTTGATGGCCACGTCGCAGCCCTCCGCGGCGAGGCCAAGAGCAACGGCGGCACCGATACCGAGGCTTCCTCCGGTGACTATGGCGCGTTTCCCTTTCAGACCCAGATCCATGACTTCATCCTTGTTGTTCCGTGAAATTGCTTCCCGTTAACGCGGGATGTTCCCGTTTGCATGCGCAAGAACGCATGACGATCAGCCCTCCTCCTGTTCCACTTCGCAGCAGTCGCACACTTCGACGATGTACGCATTCCCGGGAAGGTGGCCGGTATCGCTCTGCATCATGCAGTCGATATATTCCTTGTAGTTTTTTTCAATGTTGCGCGGGATGATCTTGAACGAGGGAGTCAGTTCATCGCGTTCAAGTGTCAGTTCCTCGTCGATGATCATCGCTTTCTGGATGCGTTCGAACTTCACATCCTGGTGGCAGTTGATCTTGTGCAGACAGCGCGAAAAACATTCGGTCAACGTATCCGATTTATCGGGATGCACGCATTCCGCTTCATCAAGTATACTGATTTCGTCGGAATCCAGCAGTTCCCGGTTCGGGAAGAGCAGCGCGCACGGATGATCCTGTCCGGCACCGAAGATGTAGGCGTGCTTGATGAACTTGCACAGATTGCCGATGTTGCGTTCCATCACGGAGGGAAACACTTTCTCGCCGTTGCTCAACTTGAACACGCGGTCCTTTCTCCCGAGTATCTGCAGGCCTTCCTCCGCGACAGCTCCAAGATCGCCGGTTTTAAACCACCCGTCCTCGTCGAGCACCGCCGCGGTTACCTCAGGCAGTTTGTAATATCCCTTCATCACGTTGACGCCGCGCACGAGAATCTCCTTATCGTCGTGCAACTTCACCTCGACGCCGGGTATGGGGAAACCCACGACACCGGGCGTACGATCAAGCAACAGGCCGGTAAGGGTGCAACAGGGCGACGTTTCCGTCAGTCCCCAGCCTTCGACGACGGGGATGCCCTTTTTCTTGAAAATATCGGATATACTCGTATCCAGAGGCGCCGCGGCGGTGAACACGAACTTGAGTTCATCGTGAAAGAACGTCTTTTCCGCTTCCTGCGAGACCAGCACGCGGGAGACGATCTCTTTGTAGACCTTCGGAACGCTGAAATAAATATGCGGTTTGATTTCCTCGAAATTCCGCAGGAGCCTGGTGATGTCCTTTCCCCAGGAATCATCAACGGCCAGACAGCCGCCCGAATGCAGGGCGAAGAAGCGTTCGAACAATCCGCCGAAGCTGTGATGCCATGGCAGGTAGCAAAGGAAGCGCAGGCCCGGCTCCGGCTTCCAGAGTTCCTCGAGCGCGCTCTGCTGCGTCATGATGTTCTTGTGTGAGAGAATGACGCCCTTGGGGAAACGCGTCGTACCCGAGGTGAACATCACCAGGCAGGTGTCCTCCGGTTCGATTGACCGAAAGAGCTGTTCTATCGCCTGTCGTTGCTCCGGCGTCGGATTGGAATTCCGCATCACATCGTCGAAGAATTCCACCCTGTTCTCGAACGGATACATTTTGCGAGGGAATTCGGGTGTTTCCATCACGAGCAGGGGTTTGTCGTCGGTGGGCAAGTATTCGAGACGCCAATAATTGACGAGGATGAGCATCTTCACATCGGAGAAATCCAGAAGATGCGACATCATTTCTTCGGTGTAGCGATGAAAAATGGGAACGCTCACATACCCGCTGGCCATGACCGCGAGTTCGACCACGAGACGGTGATAGTAATTGCGGCTGATAATTCCGATGTGATCGCCCTTTTCCAGGCCTTTGCCCTGCAAATAGGAGGCGAAGACGATGATGTCTTCGACAAGTTCATTCCAGGTCCAGAATTGATAGGATTCTTCCTCAACCTGGGCGAAAGCGTTCAGATCGCCATAGTTGTCGCGGTTGTTGAGGAGCATCACCCCGATGTTTCGGGTACCGCTTTTCAGCGTCGTGTCGCTTTTCAGGTAAGATTCCATGACGAGATCCTCGCGAGCTGTACGTGGAGTTGCTGATATTCCGGCAACCATGTGCATTATCACCGGTTTGCGAACTACAGTCCTGACTGTGCAGGGTGAGCGCCGCGGCGAGAGATGCCGGCATGCGCGAGGTGCTCGTTTTTGTTTTGTTCGACGATTACTTCAAAGCTATCCGATTGTTTTTTTCGCGATCGCCTCGGTGGTGCCGAATGGCGGATCTCTACATCACGCTCACAGGCCCGGATTCCCGGGGCGATGAGTTCACCAGTTTCTTGTGACGGAAGGCGCCCCAGATGGCCGCACCGATGGCGCCGGCGAACATCGACAATTCATGCGTGTGGAAACGGACGTTCATGTTTTCCGTATCCGCTATTTCCTGAATGGCGTCGACGAAGCCCACGTTGTTCGCCAATCCGCCGGTAATCATTACGTCGCCCTCCGCCGCCACGCCGCGAAGCAGTCCGACGAGCCTGCGCGCCATGGACAAATGAATGCCTTTCAGAATGTCGCTCGCGGCGATACCGCGGCTTACCATGTTGATGACGTCGGTTTCCGCCAGGACGGCGCAGATGCCGGAGACCATTTCCGGCGCCGTGGATTGTTTCGACAGCGGACCGACGTCCTCGAGCGGGATACCGAGATAGCGGGCGATGTTTTCGAGAAACTGACCTGATCCCGACGCGCATTGCGAGGTCATTTTGTAGTCGAGGACTTTGGACCGTTCGTCGATGGCAAAGGCCTTTCCGTGCATCGCGCCCCCGTCGATCACCGCACGCACGCCGGGAATGAGAAACACCGCTCCGCGCGAATGCGCCGTCATGGAGTAAAAATGTCCGCGACGGAAATCGACCATGTCTCCTTCTCCCGTCGTGGCGATGTATGCGATGTCCGATTCAGTCAAGCCGGATTTTGAGAGCACTTGATCGAATGAATGTCGCACCACTTCCTTTGTTTCACGCTTTCGAATCTTGCTCAAATCCATGTTGAGCAGTTTCGCATTGCCGCCGTTGTCGTCGTGTTCCATGAGAACGGTTTTGATCGAGTTGGAACCGACATCGATGCCTACGGTGTAGAGTCTATCCAGCCACATTTCCGTTATCCTTTTCCTGGTCGAAGGTGAAAAATCCGTTTCCGCCGTGGGGAGTCGTCGGCGTCAGTTTCGCGCGAACAGCGCCGCCCCGCAGGCACCCGTGAAAATGCTGTCGGGACTGATGTTGACGGTGATGTCTCCGTAATTCTCGCGAACAAGCGTATTGAGCGCGTGTGTCGCAGCCTCGTTTTTCGCGACGCCGCCCGTGAAGGTGAACTCGTTGCTGATACCGCCGCTGCGCGCGAGGAGGGACATCGCACGCAGGATGATCGCCCGATGCAGACCGGCGAGGATGTCCTCGCGTCGCTCTCCGACCGACAGTCGTTGACGTATTTCCGCTCCCGCGAACACCGTGCAGGTCGAATTGATCCTGATGGTCTTGGTCGCCTGCATCGCCTGCGGGCCGAGTTCGTGCACGCCCATGTTCATTTCATCGGCGACGTAGCCGAGGTAGCGTCCGCAGCCGGCGGCGCAACGATCGTTCATCTGAAAGTTTTCCACGATACCATTGCCGTCAATCTGTATGGCCTTGGTGTCTTGTCCACCGATGTCGAGGACGGTGCGTGTGTCCGGAAACATGTAATGCGCGCCCAGTCCATGACACAGGATTTCGGAGCGAATCTGCTCTTTCTCGAACGGCAGTCGCTGGCGGCCATATCCGGTACCGACGATATTGACGATGTTGAATTCCCGCTCGGCGGCGATTTTCACGGCGGCGCGGATTTCATCCTTGAGATCGGAGAATTCCGGAATCGAGGAGACTTCCCGGTACGCGTATTCGATGTTGGAGGAAAACGATTTCGCGAAACTGACCGACTCCACACGGATGATCGCCCGATCGAAAATCCCGACCAGCCGCTCGAACGAGAGTCCATCCTTGTGCTTGCGTACCTGATCCTGCGCATAATCCATGAACTGACTGGTTGCGATATCCCGGAAAAAATCGCTCTTCTCTATCGTATTCGACTGGAAGATGTCCAGCGCTTCTTTTTCCATCCGGTGCATGATATTTTCAACGGCCTCGAGATAGGTCGAGGCTATCATGGGATCCTTCCAATTGTCCAGATCGTTGAGACAAATTCTGCGCAGTTCGGCGAGCTGGGCGTTGTGCTCGGCGAGCTTGTACTTCGCGCGTATCAGCGGCATCAGGGAGTCCGCTATGCGCTTGCCCGATCGGCTTTCCTTTATTTTTTGCTCGAGAATGGCGAAGCGCGAATGGTTCTCCGCTTCCTCCTGTGCGATCTGGCAGGCGAGTGTATAGTTGTGTCGGGAATTGATGATGCCCCGGCCAAGGATGTTGGTATGCTCATCCATATAGATGGCTTTGCTCGTTGTGGAGCCGAGGTCGATACCGACGTAGCATTCCATGTCAGGTCCTTTCTCTGCTGGAGGGTGTGTTGCCGCTGTTGCGTTTGGCATCGACCATCTGGAAATACGATTCGAGACGGTTCTTGATGTTCGCGGCGCTGAAATAGCGCGGATCGACCAGGTCCGATTCGATGAAGCCGCCCGCCTTTCCGGTTCGTTTCTCAAGCTCTCCGAGGATCAACAATTGTCCGGCGGAAAAAGAATTGCAGCTCTTGATCGAATTGATCAGGAAGCCGTCCGCCTCGTATTCGTTGATGTACTTTTCGAGCAGGTCGATGCGCGAAGGAAGATTGAGGTTGGTGTAGCAGCCGAGACAGTAGTCGGCAAGCGACTCGAACGCCCGGGATGCGTCGTGACGGAATCCCGTATCGTAGATGCCGCCGACCTTGGTGTAGGAGGAGGCGACGACGACTGCGGACTCATCGCTGAACATTTTCCAGAATTCGCGAAAGCTTGTCCAGTTGGGCGGGCCTTCGACCACCAGGCGATATTTTTCGTTGTTCATCGGTCCCTCGGGCGTTATCGGGCCCTGGTTCAGACGCATACGCTCCTCCACTTCCCCGCGCAGGGTGCGGTAATATTCCTCGCAGGATTTCCTCCCGCGGAAGGCTGTGAAGATGGGACCGATGTAATACACTCCGCCGAAATACGCGTCGATGGGCGAAGGTTTGTGTTTCGCGGACTCGAGTATGGAAACCAGATCTTCTTCGGCGCGCGCGGAGGAATTCAGAAGCTCCTCAAGCCGCTCCTTGTCCAGCTTCTTTCCGGAGATGCGTTCGAGTTCGGGAACGAGCACTTCGCGCAGCTGTTTCACCACGTAGTCCCTCGACTCGTCCGTGATCACGCCGTCGCCCTGGTAGGGTACCTGCAGCATCACGGTAGGACAATTGCCGTATTCCTGACGCAGAATTTCGAACCACTTCATGAACGTAAAGCACCCGGTGTAACTCAGGAGTAAAAGATCCGGAGACGGGATCTTTTCCCCGGTCGGACCGATGTTGCCGGACTTCAGCATGCCGACGTCGCATTTGACGTACGTGCACACGTCTTCCGAATGGCCGTGCTTTTCCGCTTCGCGGATGTAGCCGGCGCTTTTCTTCCGCATCGCGGATTGCAACGCGTTGATCTCGGGATGTACGGGCAGCATGTCGAAGGCGAGGATCAACTCGTTGAGGTTGCCGGGCACGAACGTGTAGACGACTTTCTTTCCATCGTCGCGGGCCTGGCCAAGCCTGCGGAAATGATCGGCGATCATGTCCTTCTGGAGCAACATGCTCTGTTCTTTCTGTATCGTATCCGTATGTACGGTATCCGTCTGTATGGTGCTCATGTCAGGCATCTCCCCACAGTTTGATCGCATCCGCGAAGGTGCCGGTCTGTTCCTTGATGACCTGATACTGCCCGGTGTCTTCGGAATACTTGAATGATGTATATGGAATTTTTTCTCTCTTCAGGGCTTCCTGCTGCATGGGACGTTCCAGCAGAGCGGGATCGCAGAAACTGGGAGCTGCGAAAATCACTCCGTCCGCGCCGGAACGGGTGACCTGCCCGACAAGGTACGCTCCCTTGTTGCCGTCCTCCTCATACCTGGATGCCGTCGCGACTGTCTGGTGCAGATAGGCCTCGGAAAGCGCGCCGATGGGATCGTCGGTGAGCGGAATGTCCTCGGGCATGTACCGCGCGCCGAGCATCCAGTCGTCGTCCACGATGTTGCATCCGCTGTTCTCCAGAGCGCGGATGAGGCCCAACGGCGGCTGCTCGCAGAACGCACCGGTGAGGACGATGCGGATATTGTCGCGCACGGGCCGATCCTCGTTTCGCGTCGCCGCGAGGTACTCCCTCATCAACGCTGTGTGTTCCGTCACTTCAAGGATGTTGGATGCCCGGAGGAGCAGATACATTTCGTATGTGGGAACGAGATGAGGCAGCTCGACGCGCAAGGCGTACAGCTCCTTTATGACGCGGCGGTTTTCATTATAGAGCGCGATCGCGGCGTTGATGTCGTCGTTGCCCGCCGTAGTTCCGCTGATGCGCGAGAAATCGGCCAGCATGCCTCGCAGCTCGTGGCTGTAGAATCTCCCGCCCAATTCCGGATCGAAGTTCTGGGGGAAATCGACGTACTTCGCATACTTTTCCGGGAAGAGCAGTTTCCACATGCCGCTCAGGTTGCGGATCACGTCGCAGATGGCGGGAAACAACATGCCGTCGAGGCAGTCGAGCCGCCGGGTCACACCCATTTCGATGGTCGACCGCGGTATGTGGCAGATATACGATTGGAAATACGCGTCCCCCTTGATGATTTCGAGGAGGTCGCCCGCTCCCATAATCCCGACCGGCAGCATCCCGGAAGCGTGGATCAGCTCGCGCGGCACGTATACAGGCATGTAGCCGATGGCCTTCGCCTGGTTGCGCGATTTCCAGTCCGTCACATACCGGAAATCGATGTCGTTATAGAGGTCTTCACACTGGCGGAGAATTTCTTGTACGATCACGATGCGGACCTTTCAGGTGTATGGATGAACCCGTGTAACATTTCTGGCTTGACGATTTCGCCGGGAGTCGCGAAACAGACATCGTCCGTCATGCATTCGTCCATGCGACGTCGCGTTTCTCCAGGAAGGCGGTAATACCTTCCACCGCGTCAACTGTGTTCATGAGGCCGTCGAGATACAGCGCCTCCAGTCGATCGATATATTGCCCGTAATGGGTTACGGTGGACATGCGGGCCGCGGTGCAGGCGAAGCGCAGCGCGGCCGCGCTTTTCGGCAGAATGACCCGCTCGATGAACGCCGCCACATCCGCATCCAGACCGCCTTCCTCCGAAACGCCGTTGACGATTCCCTGCTCCTTCATTCGGGAAGCGGGAAGCATCTCTCCGCCGAGAATCATTTCAGACGCGAACGCATCCCCGCCGCGCAGCGGCAGAAGCACGCTGGCCGGCGGCGGAAACACACCGAGATTGATTTCGGGCACGGCGAATTTCGCCTTGTGATCCGCGAACATGAATGTGCAGGCCAGCGCCAGCTCGAAACCGCCGCCGAGGCAACAGCCCGTGACCTTTGCGAGGGTGGGCACACGGCTCGCCAGTACTGCACCGATGAAGCGATGGAACTTCGGCAACATTCCCCGCACACGATCCGGCGTGTGCTCTTCCACGGCGGCGCCAAAACTGAAGTGCTTGCCGGCGCCGGCGATGATAAGGAGCTTTCGGTGTGATATCCCCTGTTGCGCGTCAAGGAAGCGCGAAATTTCGTCCATCATCGCCGAGGAGACGATGTTGGCCGGAGGGGGCTGCAGGGTGACTTCCGCGACCTGACCGTCGTACGTTTCGTTGATGATGATGTGTTGATAGTCCATGCGTATGCTTCCTGTGTTGTGTGGAGTCGGCGCCGCGGCGTGCCGTCTAGCGCGGAATAAACTCCTCGATCATCGCTTCCGTCCAAGGCCGACCCTTCGCCAGTTCTCTGCGGAGCCTTATGAAATCGACTTCGCGGTTGCCTTTGGGACCTTCGTTAAAGGCGCGGAAGCCGAGTTTGGCTTCGGTCATCATGTTCAGCGCCAACCAGGAACGGTTTGTCTCGGAATTTTTCTGCCAATGCTCCAGTTTCTTTTTGCGGAAGGATTCGAGCGTTTTCACGGTGCAATCGGGCATCGTCATCGCGAGAGCGTAGATGAGATTATTCACCTCGCGATCCAGAAGCGAGAGATCGACGCTGCATTCGACCATGATCGTTTTGCCATCTTCCTTCTCCTCTCCGGTCTTGAAGCTGCCGTAGGCGGGATTGCCCCATTCGTCGTTTTCCGCCAGACTCACCATGGGATTCGAAATAAACTTGCCGTCCGATTTTTTAAGCACGGGCACGATCTTGTTGATCAGGCCGATACGCACCGCCTGGTGTGCCGACCACTGCGTGCAGAGCGTCAGCGATTCCACCGTACGCGAAGCGCCGACAAACAAATGCAGAAAGTCGGTCGATCCGCCTTCAGGGGCGGAGCCATGCTTGGGGCCGGCCTGACCGAAGCGGGCGAGGTCCGAAGCGATCGTGAAGTCGCAGGCCATGCCGATTTCCTGCCCTCCCGCGATACGCATGCCATTGACGCGGTTGATCACGGGTTTATCGCAAAGCAGGATGGTGGTGACCATATCGTTGAACAGCCTCATGTACTGCTTGTATTCCTGAGGATTGCCCGCATAGTATTCCGCGTACTCCTTCGTGTTCCCGCCGGTGCAAAACGCCTTGTCACCGACCGCGGTGAACACCACGGCGACGGCCGAACGATCGCAGGAAGCCGCGCGGAACGCGAGAATGACTTCCTTCACCGCCGTGGTCGTGTACGAATTGAACTGCGACGGATTGTTCAGCATGATCCAGTGATTGCATAATCCTTCGATTTCATTTCCGTTGTGGTCGAGGAGCGGTCGTTTTTCAACGATGATGTCCTTGTACTCATACCCTTCGACAAGCTCGTGATTTTTCAATTGGTCCATGTTGTGCTCCTTTTTTGTATCGATACGAACGGTAATTCCGGGTCTGACCGCCAGCTGTTCGGGTGCACCGAGAGCGCTTGTCAGGGAGTGAAAATCACCCGCTTTTCGAGTTTGTGCGCGTTCGCCATGGGAACGATCTCGTTGATCGCGTCCAGAGACTGCATCTCGATGTTCTCGCGCAGATTGATGGCGCCGTTCAGCACCTGCTTCACCACGACGGGATAGTAGGCCGGGCGACAGCCCCAGTTGCCGAACACGTCCGCATCGAAGGCCATGACGTTGCTCAGGCGGATCGTGAGCTTGTCCATGGTGAATCCCACCACGCCCACACTGCCGGCAAACGAGAGCAATGAAAACGCGACGCTTTGTCCGGCCGCCGTGCCGCTCGTTTCAAAGACGCGCCATTGGAAACGAGGCAGGCGATGCTCCTTGGCGATGCCCCGAATCGCTTCCTTGATGTCGCGCTCGCTCATGTCGCGGGTATTGATACTATGAGAAGCGCCGAGCTTCCCGGCTGCCGCGAGCTTCACGTCGTCGATATCGATGGCGATGACCGTGGCGCCGGCGGCCTTTGCTTGCTGTACCATGTAGATGCCGATGCCGCCCACGCCGATGACGATGGCCAGGTCGCCCGGACACAGACCGCTGCGCTGCAACGCCTGGTAGGGAGTGGTTACCGCGTCCGCGATGACGGAGAGTTCAGAAAGCCGGAATCCCGCGAGGTCCGCGGGCAGGGGGCAGAGAAAGCGCGCCGGAACCACCACGTGGCTGGCGAAGCCGCCGTTGAAATCGTTTCCGGGCATGCGTTGATTCATGCAGATATTGTCCCTACCATCCTTGCACAGTTTGCATTCTCCGCATGGAAGAACGGCGGGTACGATGACGTTCACGCCGGCCCAGTCCGCGGCATCGTCGCCGGTCTCGACCACGGTCCCGCTGATTTCGTGACCGAGTACGAGCGGCAATGCGTGCTTCGTCTGAACGTTTCCGGAAATGAAACCCAGGTCCGTGTGACACAAGCCGCAGCCTGCGACGGCTACGACAACCTGGTCCGCTTCCACATGATCGATGGTGAAGGTGCGTCTCTCCAGCGGTGCGTTCGGTGCTGTCAGGAAGTACCCATACGCTTCAATAGAATTCATGCAATCCTCTCGATACTCCGGTTATTGTAACGTGATTTACACAAAGCGCATTTATGCGCAATCGTCACACCGCCACGCCGGTTCTTCCGGTATGGTCTCTTCGATGCGTTGCAGGGCCGCCGATCTCTCACTGAGCAATACGCAACCGAAGGCCGCCATGAACTGCGGAAGTTCCGGCTTGCGGATGTCGGGCCAGCGACGCGAAAAAATTTCGACGATCATCGGATGCCGGTCGGGAACCCCGCCGCTAAACACGAGCGTGTGCCGCGGCAACGCCATTTCTTCGCAACGCTTGGCGATCGAATGATAGACGCCCCGCACGATGTCGGGCATCGGACTGCCGTTCTTGATCAAACCGATGATCTCGGACACGGCGAACACCGTACAGTAACTGTTGAGCCGAATGTCCGTTGTCGCTTTTCGGGCCATGGAATCGAACATCGACGGATCCATACCGAGACGAAAAGCGATCTCTTCGAGGAAGGCCCCGGTTCCGGCCGCGCATTTCCGGTTCATCTTGAAATTTTCCACGTACCCGGTTTCGTCGAGCCGCACGTACTTCGTGTCCTGCCCGCCGATGTCGATAATGTCGAGTCTCTCGGGATACACGTGATGCACCGCCGCGGCGAGAGCGATGATTTCCGAATTGGCTTCGTGCGGCACATCGAGCTGCTCGCGTCCGTACCCGCAGGAAAAAACCGGGTAGCGTATTTCGTACCGCGTGGCGAAGCGCTCCAGGACAGTCTTCGATGCAGCCCGGAAATCGTACCCTGTGCGCACAGCCACATGATCGACGATGCGGCCCCCGTCATCGACGAGCACACCCTTGGTGTAGGACGAACCGAGATCCAGGCCGACGCGATACATTTACTTCCTCATGGCCAGTTGGTTGATAAAGGTCTCGATGGCGATGATGCTCTGTTCCTCGCTGTAGCAGCGGCTGTCGTTGAGATCGCCATTGAGTTCCAGGTACGGGACCGCGGTCCTCTTCTGCACGCGCATGTGCAGGCCGTAGCGGTTGTTCGAATTCCGCGGGCAGGTCTTCGCGTCATGATAAATGACGCCATCGATAGCGTATTCCTTCAGATGTTCCTCGATCACACCCTGCTTGACGGTGTCCGAGCGCACGATGAACAGCTTCGTGTATGCGAGCGCGGAGGAATCGAAGGGATTGGCGGGGTCGAGGTCATCGAAAATCCAGCTGTTGCAATACGTGGAAGCGACCACGCAGGCATGAAGTCCGGCAAACAGTTTCGCCATGCCGCTGAGCTTGAACCACAACGGCATGCCCTCCCAGTACAACCGGTGGCGTTCTCCCTGCACCGCTCCAACGCCGTCCGCGACGCGCCGCAGAAGCTCATCCTTGAGTATGCGGTAGTATTCCAGTGCGTGTTCCGTACCGCGCATGACGACGATGGGTCCCATGTGGATGGAAGCATCGAAGAAGCTGATGGGCGAGGGACGACTCTGGGCGGTTTCCAGCACCTCGCGCCATAACACGCAGGCGGCGTGCGACAGTGCTATTCTCTCCCTGAATCGATCGATATCGAAGCTCGCGGCGCCGCACGCCTCAAGTTGGGGAATGAGATCCCTGAACTGCCCCGCGATATATGAGACAAGACTTTCCGAAATATCTTCCACGCTCAACGGAGTATGGATGCCGACGACCGGCACGCCGTAATGCGACGCATAGAACTCGAACCAGTCCTTGACCTCACGGCACTGATTGGTATTGTAGACCAGAATATCGGGTTTGGGCAGTGAAGTAAATCCGTAGCGTTCCAGCGGAGTCTCTCCCGCGAGGAAGGCGCCGATATCGCTGGTGAGATAGGAGCAAATGTCGGGCGAGTACCCGTGCGCCACCGTGACGGGAATGTACTCCGAGGCTTTTTTCGAGGCCCCGATCATCGCGGCGTGATTTTCCGGAAAAAAGACCTCGTAATCCATGGAATACAGCAGCTCGGCCGGCCCCACGCTGGAGCACCATGCCACGCGACGCTCCGGATCCTCCGCGGCGTTTTTCACCCGGGCGAAGTACCCGCTCATGACATCCTTCAGCACGTCGGCGGATGCGAGTCTCGCTATATCCGTTTCGTTACGCATGCACTGCGTTTCCTTTCACCACATCCCTGTTGATGAGAAGACCGTGAATGATGGAGCAGAGAAGCTTGTTGTAGGCGCATGGAACGTCGTGCTTCTCGGCGTATTCCTGGATTTTGTTGTTGAGGTAATCGATTTCGAGAGGACGTCCGCCTTCGAAATCCATCAGCATGGACGGCTTGTGATCGCCCGCGGTGGCCAGATATTCGATCGCGCTGTCATGAAAGTCGGGACCGTATTCATAGCCTTCGCGACGGGCAACTTCCAGGAAATCCTTCAGGAGCGCTTCCACGATGGCGCGTAGTTCCGGATTGCCCATGATACGGGCCATCGTCAGATGCGTCGTCACGGCGACGGGCATCAGCACCGCGTTGAGGATGGATTTACGCCAGGCTTCCTTTTGCACGCACTCGGCGTAACGGGTTTCGATACCGATATCGTTCTGGAATTGCGCGAGTTCGCGGGCCCTCTCCACACCTTCGGGCACAATCTGTCCGATGTGATTCGGCGGATGGAAAAAGGTCATGCGTACGACGCCCGGCCTGGTGATCATACCAGCGTAGTTGATGACGGAGCGGAACACCTTTTCTTTCGGGAAATGCCTGGCGATCACCTGTTCGTTGTCGATGCCGTTCTGATAACTGACGATGTCCGTGCCATTCAAACCGAGTTCCTCAAGGAAGCGCGAAACGGCCGGCAGATCGATCGCCTTGGAGCAGATGTACACCTGGTCCAATGGTACACCCTTCAGCTCTTCGATTTCCTTGTAGGTTTCATCGACGCGCACGTACAATTCCTCCACCCCCACAATCTGCAGCCCTTTCTCCTTGATGGCTTCAATGAGGTGTGTCTGTACTTCCACGAGATGCACCTCGTGCTCCGCGTTGGCCAGATGCGCGGCGAGGATCGAGCCGACAGGCCCTGCTCCGATAACTGCTACCTTGCGTTTGTTCATGACACCTCGTTGGTTTATAGACGTGTGGCGTTTAGCGAGCACGGTCCGCTTCGAAAAGCTTGGCCCAGGTGTTCTTCCAGCCGGGCAGTTCACCGCGTGGAGTCACCTCCATCGGCGGATTCTTTCCACCCATGTTCAGCAGGCGGAGCAGACCGGTGGATACCCATTGATTCACATCCGGATTGAAGGCTTCGCCGGTTTCACGCACGAGCGCTTCGTCGTCGATACCGCTATGGAACGCCCGCGCTTTCTGTCGCTGATACAACGCCACCGACCAGGGCGCCGCGAACTTCTGCCGGAGACGCGCAAGCTCGTATGCGCGTTCAAGCAGGACGTACTCATCCTCATCGATGCCGTTGCTCAATCCAACCTGATACGCCCGCGTGCCGGTCATGCCCTGCAGGAAGAGTTCGTCGATGAGGGAATCGCCCATACCAAGGCGCCGCAATTCCTGCACCGCGCCGAAGCCCGCGAGTATGGCGTATTCAATCTCGGGTTGGTTGTAATTCTTCTTTTCCCTTTTGACCATGTCCCGCGAAATCGAGTCGAATTCGACGCCGCGGGAAATCACATCGAAGCGCTGGTTCAGGAAGTAGGTGAATTCCGCACCTCCACCCCACTTTTCGCCGAATACACCCACCGTCCAGATCGGACATTCCTGGATGAAGCGAAACACCCGCATCCCCGCCCGGGTGAACCAGGATGCCTCCTCCTCGCCTAGGAATCGATACCCCGCCTTCGCATCGAACCAGCCCTTGCTGAACTGCCTCGCGTCCGCTCCCAGCATACGCATGTTGACGCCCGCCGCGGTAAAGACTACCGAACCAAGCTTCCCTTGCTCGTACAGTTCCATCGATACGCCCATGGCGTGATCCAGCTGATCGAGCGTGTACCTGTTCCAGACATTCCCCCGGAGGGGATTGTCGAAAATGACGGTGGCCACGCGATCTTTCCTGTTCGGGTACACGTAGCGCAGATCGTTGTAATAGGCTTCCATCGCGCCGCCGCTTATGCTTCGCTGGCTTGTCGGCGTGCCATAGATGCGTCCGTAACCGAGTAACGTGGCCCAGCCGCGCTTCTTCATCGTGTGCAGCAGGCAGGGTTTGCCCTTGCGCGGTCCGATCCTGCCATCCGTGTCGTACAGCTCCGCCCGGTCCGGATTCTCCGCGGCGGCTTTTCCGATAAGCGCAAGCAGACCGTCGATGCCGAAATACAGCAGGAAGCCGTCGACGATTTCAATCAGTCCGTTCTTGAAGCGCAGTCCAACTTTGGTCGCGGTGTTCACGTCGCCGGGTGTGGCGACGCCGTCCTGTATCATATCCAGACCGTACAGCATGATGGGCAGGACGTAGCGCCGGAAAGTGCTCCCCCCCTTGTCTTCGGACTCCGCGATCAGGATTAACCCGTCCACGCTTTTGATCGTGGCCTGCCGGTGATCGAGCGCGTTCGCCTTGCTGAGGGACCAGTACGCGGCCGTATCCGGTTCATCGTAGGATACGTACTCGCTTTTCCCGGGATCGTATACCTTCACAGGTTTTTCTCTTCCTTCGGGACCTTCCCATTTGAAAAACCCTTCCCTGGTTTTTGATGCGAGTCCGATCTTCCCCGCCATCTCCAGATCCTCGATCCACTGCGGATAGTGGCGGCCGTCGATGTTGTAGATCGAACGGAGGCGATCGTCCTCAGGCAGCGCGACGCCAAGGTGATGACTACTTTCGGTATAGGGCATGTGTCCTGTTCGGTCCAGCACCTGGAAGGGATTCGCGGTGATCATGGCGAACACGGACGCAAGGTCGAGGAGATCCTGCCCCGTTGTGACGTCCCAGCTGACAATCGCTCCCATGCCCTGGAAAAGAGGATCGGCAATGTACCCGTGGTGATCGTTGGCGAGAGCGATGGTTTTTTTCTCGAGAATCTGCTCCGCGAAAGCGACGCCCGCGAGGAAGGTTTCCTCGGTAGCGAATTTTCCCTTCATCACGTCGAACAAACGGTTGAGATGGAAGGGAAAATATCCATGTCCGGTGAGGAAACGATCGCGCAAGAAGCGATCCTTGAACAGCACCGCCAATTCCTCCGTCGTGTGGGAGGACGTGTTGGAAAACACGAAGATCAGTTGGTCGAGGTCGACGTGTTTCTCGATCTGCGCGAAAATCGACGTTTTGATATCGAGGCGTTCGGTGGCGATTTCCCAGACGATTTGCGCGTCGCCCAGCGCGGCGTAGTCCGCCGTGTAGCGCACACGCGACGACCAGGCGTCCAGGTCGTCGGGAAGCATGCGCCCACCCGCGACAAGCCCTTCCCCGTATGCGGTGATTTCCTTTTTCGCGCGTTCCAGCGCGGCTTCGGAGATATCGATGAATGTGATACCGTATGCGGTCTTGTTCAGCAGGTCGATGCCGATACCGGTTCCCATCGTCCCCGCGCCGATCAGAGCGATGTTCCGCACTGCGTTCAGCCGGGCGACTTGCCGACCCAAAAGACGGTTTCCATACGAATAACACTTACCCATGTCGATATCCTTTATATAGTTGCGAGGTACTTCATCACGCTTGTCGCGTTACGCTCATGGTGAATTGTCCGTCGGTGCTGTGAGTATCCCGGCGCTGTTTCGTCGGCGCCGGAGATGCGGTTACACGATTTCGACGCAGACCGCACCGCCCTGCCCCCCGCCGATGCAGGCGGAGGCGACGCCGATGCTCTGTTTGCGCCGTTTCAACTCGTAGATCAAATCGATAGAGATGCGCAGCCCTGTCGCGGCGATGTTGTGCCCGATGGCGATGGCACCGCCGTTGACGTTGGTGGCGTCGCGTGGAAGCCCAAGCTCCTTTTCCGCGGCGAGGTACTGCGCCGAAAATGCTTCGTTGATTTCAAAGAGGTCGACGTCGGATTTTTGCATTCCCAGCTTTTCAAGCAGCCCGTTGATGGCGGGGACGGGTCCCTGCCCCATGAGAAGCGGATCAACAGTGGCGAAATGGTATCCCCTGAGCAGCGCGATGTAGGGTATGCCGTTCTCGTCGGCGAACTCCCGATCCATGAGCACGGCCGCCGCGGCGCCGTCGCTGATCTGACTTGCCGTGCCCGGCGTAACGAGACCGTTCGCCTTCACCAGCGGGCGAAGTTTCGCGAGTTCTTCGACGGTGGCGTCATAGCGGGTTCCCTCATCGCGCCAGACGCAAAGCGCATGACCGTCTTCGTCCACCGCATCCACTGCGAAGCTGCCGCGAAGATAGTCGTCGCCGTTTGCTTCGGACGAGCGGTTCCACTGATGTAGCTGCGCATGCTTGGCGCGCTCGTGGCTCAGGCAGGAAAACGCGATGCATTCGTCGAGCGTGATGCCCATGCGCGCGCCGTATTCCTCCGCCGTCCTGGGCATCGTCGTGTTGAAGCGATAATGGTTGAATCCTTCGAGCAGGTAATCCGCCGACGGCGCATCCGTGAAACCCCACACATCGTCCTTAAGCCGTCGTCCCTGATGGATCATGTTGGTGCGGGACATATTCTCCGTCGCGAAAGAGATCACGCAATTCATCCGCTGCACGTCATCGCCGGTAAGGAGGTCGTACGCGTCCGCGAGCGTCTGGAATCCCGTGCCGCAGATACGCTGCGTGGTTTTTCCCGGCGCTATGTTGAGATTGTCCGTATCGCCGAATGCCGACGCCACGCGCGTCGCGACGTTCCGCGGGAGATAGATCTGCTGGTTGTGCGAGTCGACATAGATCATCCCTGCGACGACGTGATCGATCCTGATCTTCGCTAAATCCACACCGCTGCGCTTGAGCGCTTCTTCCATGGCGAAGACTCCAAGATCCTCCGCCGGAAGCGCGTTGTAGTATCCGCCGTGTTTGCCGATCGGCGTACGCGCGGCGTCCACGATAACAGCTTCTCTCCGTTTCTTGCTCATGCGCGTTCACCTGCCCCTATGCTAAAAGGTGTGTGTATTATATACAGTATCTGTACTAAAGAGGCTGATATCTGTTTATAGATACGGCTCTTTTTATTTGCGCACTTGCTCCGTTACGGCACGACTCTGCAAACAGCCAGGCGTACGGTCGCATTGGCGGTTCCACTTGCGGATATCCATCGGGAATGACGGAACGAGTCGCGAAGAACCGAGGTGCATCGGAGGTCCGGAAGTTGGTTATCAGACGATAAAGGGCACAGCCGCTCTCTGGCCGGAGGTTCTCCGGGATCAGTCTTGATCGGTGCGTCCGTGGAGTATCGCCGGATAATGGCGTGAGCCGGACGGGAAGGTGCGATTATGTGGCAGGTGATGTTTCTCTGCAGGTGCGTCGTTGCAGAAGATCTGCAGGTGCGTCGTCGCAGTAGGTGTGGCTAATATAGAAAAAAGCGCCAGTCGATGCAAGTGTACGATAATAAAATGCTACTGGCACATAATTTCACATTGACCCGTTCACACAGGGATCAAACCTGGATCCGGAATCGACCGCGGGGAGCACGATACCACCGGCAACCGTCGCTCCAGCCCTGAATTCGGATAATTGGATCAGGGACATCCCTTGCCCGCGACGAGTTCCGCGTAATCCTCCGGGGTGTCGATGTCCTTGAGCACGGCGGAGGTCTCCACAGGAATTTCCAGAATGTCCTCGCCGTGGGCGGCAAGCATGCTGCGCATGCCGGCGGAGGGCTCCAGAAGCAGCACTTCTTCGCGGTAGCGCATATCCAGCAGCAGAGGATGTCCCCGCCTGCCGCCATGCGTCGGCAGCACGATACCCTTACCCGACGATCTCCAGGCTTCGATAACGCGGTCTATCACTTCCGTTGGTATGGTGGGCTGATCGCCGAGCATGATCACCGTCGCGCTGGTGTCCCGCGGCAATTCGCGGATTCCGCACTGAATTGACGAGAGCATTCCCAAAGGGTACTCCTGGTTGTGGGCGACTTCGACGGGCAGATGAGCGATGGCCTCCCTGATTTTTTCCGCCATGGCGCCCAGCACCACCGTCACGTTGTCGGCTGAGGACGCCAATGCGGTGCGCGCGACGGACTCGAGGACCGAATAGCCCCCCAGGAAAGGCAGAAGCATTTTCGCTTGTCCCATGCGTCGCGATTCACCGGCCGCGAGAATCAGGACGCGAATCATCGCGGGTCCCCTCTGCGCAGCTTCCCGCGTCGGACGGCCACCAGTTCAGCCGCGATGCTGATTCCTATTTCCTCCACGGATTTCGCGTCGATATCCAATCCGACTGGCGCGTGCACCCGATCGAACTGCTCCTCCGTGGCCCAGCCCTCCTGCAAAAACTTCCCGCGCATCTGCGCGACTTTGCGCGTGCTCCCGATCATTCCGATATACGCGGCATCGGATGCGATGCATTGACGCAGGGCGTCGGCATCTCCACGGTGACCGCGATTGACGATCACGATGTAGGTGTCCGTGCGGATCGCGAGACGCCGCACCGCTTCGCCGATGTCCCCTACGATACAATGATCGGCATCGGGGATGTTCTCGTTGTTCGTCAATTCAGGTCTGTCGTCGATAACCGTCACCTTAAAATCCAGCAACCGGCCGTAATGCGCGAGCGCGCGTCCCACGTGTCCCGCGCCGGTGATGACGAGTTGCGGCGGAGGATAGGCGGGCTCTACGTACAGCAGGGTTTCCGTCACTTCCTCCCCGAACACCGTTTCCCGCAGCTCCAGCGTCACGGGCTTCCGCTCCGACATCGCTTGCGCGATGTCCGCGAGTCGGGCGTTGTACCAGAAGCGCTCTCCTTCCGGCGCGCCGGCCCCACCTTCCGCCTCGCCGCCTTCAGGTACCGCCTCGCCGCCTGACATGGCAAGCCAGCGCCGTTCGAGCAACGCGTTCTCTCCTCCCCTCCGGCCGATGCAGGTGAGCAGCGCTCCTGAAAGACCCCGATCCAACGCCGCCGTCATTGCACGAAAGCATGCCGCGTGCTTCTCGGGATGCGCATCGACGAGCACCACCGCCGCACCGCCGCAAATCGCTCCTTCCGGATCTGAAATATCCGACATCAGATCGCAGTGGTACATCGCGGACACACCCGATTGCAAAGCCTGCAGCGCCCGGCGTTGACCGTCCGCTTCGAGCAGCCCGCCGCCAAGCGTACCGGCCAACAACCCATTCGCCGAAAACAGAGCCGAGGCGCCTGTAATCTGCGGGGTGGAGCCCTTCGTCTCGATAAGCGTCGCGAGCGCGAGCCGGTTTCCCGCCTCTATCTCCCGCAGTACAAGTTCATGAATGTTCCGCATGATGAACTCCAGACGATGGATTGAATTGTCCAGCCTGCGCGACGGTGTGTGTTTCGGAAATCGTCAGGTCGGCCAGTTGACAAGCTACGTGCCGGATGCGCGAATGTCAATCCACGAACCCCGGCTCATCGTATCCGGGGTACCGATACGATCGGTGTCCGCCATTGCATCCGTTTCCTCATCCAGTCCGCGACCGCACGCGGTCGTTCGTCCCGAAAAAGCTTTCGACATAAACGACATCTCCTCTAGTTCCCACCATCCGATGCCAAATACGCGCATACCCATCCAGGAAATCCGGAATCCTGGAGGGTGACTCGTCGCGGGCAGAGGATCGGGTTTCGGGCAATGCCATCCCTTCGCGAATCAAGTGGCTGTGCGGTGGCGTCGCGTCGCGGACTTCACGGCTAACCCTGCCGATGCCTGCGAGTTTCGACTTGTCCGACTCCAATCCCGTGTATAAAAGCGTCTTTTGATTTTATTGGCGATATTGCAATCTTCAAAACTTTTTCGTACAGTGCGGTCGAAGTTCACCCGATATCTTTCTCCTCCTCCCGGGTGAAACGACGGCGCATTCGGATACACCTTTGACCTCGCGCCGTACCCTGCACCATCGCGCCGCACCTGCTCGAAAAAACAACACCTTCCCTGCGTACGCAGCACCTGTTCGATCCTGGCGGAACCATCGCTGCGTATACGGCCAGATCCCATCCCGGCAGCACCTCTTCCATTCAGACAGCACTTCAATGATTCCGGCGGCATATGCCGGACCTGCCCGTGCGATACATGACGGTTGTTCATGCCGGAATGAATCGCCCGGTTATCGCCTGGCGGTCGCGGACTTCCTCCGCCCTTCGCCCTGCGCGCGCCGATCCGGGGACGCATCTCCACGAACAGCCGCGCGATACAGAGCTTTCCGACAACTCCCGCAAGTCCGGGTTCCAAGGAGGTAACGACGATCGATGAGCAATCCCTTCACGCATCAAATTCTGCTGGATGAACCCGGGCACCGTGCGTGCGTCCTGGGGAATCACGCTATCGTGCGCGGAGCGCTTGAGGCGGGCGTGCAGTTTTTCTCCTGTTATCCCGGCACGCCATCGTCGGAGGTGGGCGACCTCTTCGCGCGCATCCACAAAGAAAACGATGTCCTCTTCGAATATTCCGTCAATGAAAAAATCGCGGTGGAAATAGCCTTTGCCGCGAGTCTCACGGGTGCCCGGTCGATGTGCGCCATGAAGCACGTGGGGCTGAGCTACGCGTCGGATCCGCTCGCGACCATGTCGTACATCGGCGTGGAAGGTGGGATGGTCATCGTCTCCGCTGGCGATCCGTCCGCCATCACCAGCTCCAACGAACAGGACCAACGCCATTTCAGCCGCTTTCTCTACTACCCGTTATTCGATCCCTCGACGGCGGAGGATGCGCGCCGCATGACGCGTTTCGCCTTCGACCTGTCGGAGAAAACGCGTCTTCCCGTCATCATGCGGCCGACCACGCGCGTCTGCCACACCAGTTCCATGATCGAATACGACGCGCTGCCGCGAACGCGAAACACCATCCATTTCACAAAAAATCCACCGCGCTACGTACCTATTCCGGCCAATGCTCGGCGTATGCGACTGGAGTTGATCGAGCGCTTCGCCCTGGCGGAACAGCTTCTCGCCACATCCGACTTTTTCCCCGAAAGCGGCAACGGCGCGGCGGGCATTATCGCCAGCGGAGTCGCCTATGCCTACGTCGAACAGACGGTTCGGCAGCTGGGCGTCGAGGATCGCGTGCGTGTACTTAAAATAGGTGCCTATCCGATTCCCACAGACATCCTGAAGGATTTCCTTTCACGGGTGGAGTCCGTGCTGGTCGCCGAGGAACTCACGCCTTTCGTCGAGGAGATCGTTACCCTCGCCGCGTATCGCTCGGGCCGCATGCTTCCCATACTCGGGAAGGAAAACGGATATTTTCCCCTTGCTTTCGAGTACTCCCCGGAGATCGTCGAGCGGGCGATGCGAAAATATCTCGGACTTCCTGAATCCGCCGAAACGTTTGCGGGAGCGCCCGATCTGCCGAACCGTCCGCCGGTGTTGTGTCCCGGCTGTCCGCACCGTGCGAGTTTCTATCTCGCACGCAAGGTGTTCGGCAAGGACACCGTCTACGTCAACGACATTGGCTGCTATACACTCGGGTACGGCGATCCCCTTGATTGCTGCGACGTCCTGCTGTGTATGGGTGCGAGTATCAGCCAGGCCGGCGGCATCGCGCGTACGACGGGCAAACGCGCCGTCGCATTCATTGGCGATTCCACATTTTTTCACAGTGGACTCCCCGCGCTTGCGAACGCACGACAGAACAACGACAACATCACGGTGTTCATTCTGAACAACTACGTCACGGCGATGACCGGCTTCCAACCTACGGTCGCGGCGCGTGAAGACGGACGCGTACACCCTTCGGGCAATGGACAGCGGTCGGCCGGTATCTCCCTCAGGCAGGCCGTGCTCGGCGTCGGCGTCAAAGACGTCTACTCCGTCGATCCCTTCGACGAGGAGGCAACCCTCGAAGCCATCAGGCATGCAAAGGCGGGCCTTGGCGTCAGTGTCGTGATCTGCAACGCGCCGTGTTCCGTGTACGAGAATCGCGGGCATCGGGAGACGAAACGGGCACCGTACGAGATCGACATGGAAGCGTGCAACGGATGCTCGCTCTGCGTGCGCGTTCTCGGCTGTCCGGCTATCTATGTGGAGGACGGCGATTATCTCATCGATCCTCACCTTTGCGACGGGTGCGATTTGTGCGCCCGGATATGCAATCACGATGCGATTCACCAGGCAGGTGTCAATGTCTGATCATTCCTCAACACCCCGCTCGCATGAGGGGCAGCGCATTCTCCTGGCCGGAACCGGCGGACAGGGCGTCATCACCGCGGCGCGTTTATTGAGCAACTTCCTTGTCGCACGCGGGCACGATGTCGTAAGCGGACAACTGCACGGTATGGCGCAGCGCGGCGGCGCGGTGCAGTCCACGGTGCTGGTGGACTGCGGAATCAGTCCCGCGATACCACTGGGAGGAGCCGACATCGTGCTGGGGTTTGAGCCTGTCGAGACGGCCCGGACTCTCCCGTTTCTCTCGGCCGCAAGTACCGTGTTCATGAATCTGACGCCGGTGCTGCCGTTTGTGCTTTCCCAGCAGTATGTGCACAAAGAGGGAGACGGAAAATATCCCGACATCTCCGTGCTGCAGGAAAGCATCCGTAAGGTGACGCGGCGGCTCATCGCATTCGACGCGGCCTCCCTTGCCGACGCTGCGGGATCGAGCAAGGCGGTGAATGTCGTCATGCTCGGCTGCCTGTTCGGATCCGGCCTCCTGGCGTATTCGGCTGAGGAATTTCTCGAGTCCGTCATGCGCGGCGTACCTTCGCATGTGGCCAGAGCCAACAATGTCGCATTCGGTCAGGGCATCCGGGCGGTCGAGGCGATCAAGGACGAGGTGCGGGCATGGGGCTGAAAATCGGTATCGACGTCGGCGGCACGTTCACGGATTTCCTCGTCACCGATGACGGAACGGAGCCGCGTATCTTCAAGGTTCTTTCGACACCGGGCGATCCATCCATCGGACTGATTGACGGACTGGAGGAAATCGCGCGCGGCGCCGGATGCGACCTCGCGGAGTTCGCTTCGAATATCGAAACGATCGTGCACGGTACGACGGTGACCACCAATGCGGCTCTGACGCTCTCCGGCGCGACGACCGGTCTTCTCACGACCGAGGGTGTGCGCGACGCTCTTGAAATGCGCCGCGGCATACGGGAAGAGCAATACGACAACCGTTACACCAACGTTGCGCCGCTCGTCCCTCGCCACTTGAGAGAAGCCGTACGCGGCAGATTGAATTACCGCGGAGACGAGATCCGCCCGTTGGATCTCGACGACGTGCACCGCGCCATAACGCACTTCCGGGAGGCACACGTTGGCGCGGTGGCGATCTGTTTCATGAACTCCTTCGCGAATCCCGCACACGAGCAAGCCGCTGCGGAACTGCTGCGCCGCGAGATGCCGGAAACGTATCTCACCGTATCCTCGGATCTCCTGCCTTCCATCCGTTTTTACGACCGCGTAAGCACCACCGTCCTGAACTCGTACGTCGGTCCCATCCTGCATTCGTATATCGAAAGTCTGCAGCGCCGCTTGCGGGACATCGGATTTGGCGGGGTGCTCCTCATCATGCAATCGAACGGCGGCGTCGTGTCGCCGACAGTGGCGCAAAAGCACGCCTCGTTGACGCTTCTCTCCGGTCCGGCCGCGGGACCAGGAGCGGGAATCGGTTACGCACGCATTCACGGATACGAAAGCTGCGTGACGGTGGATATGGGAGGCACGAGTTTCGACGCGGCGCTCGTGCTCGACGGCTCTCCTCTGGTCGAGACGGAAGGCGAAATCAACCGCTACCGCATCGCGCTGCCGATGCTGGGCATCGTGACCATCGGTGCGGGCGGCGGAAGCATCGGATGGATCGACGAGGGCGGTCTCCTGCGTATGGGACCCCGGAGCGCCGGCGCCGATCCTGGTCCGGCCTGTTACGGCAAGGGCGGCGGACTTCCTGCATGCACCGACGCGGATCTTGTGCTCGGCTATCTCGATCCGAATTTTTTCGCCGGCGGCAAGTTGCGGCTCGACCGCCTAGCCGCAGGCGAAGCGATCGACCGCCACATAGCGCGGCGGATGGGGCTCAGCATTGAAGAGGCAGCAGCAGGCATGTACCGCGTGATAAACACCAACATGGCGCACGGCGTACGCGAAATCACCATCAAACGCGGCTACGATCCGCGCGAATTTCCGCTGGTGGTCGCCGGTGGTGCGGGTCCCCTGCATGCGTGCATGATCTGCCAGGAGCTGGAGATCCCGCAATTTATCGTCCCTCGCGAATCGTCGATATTCTGCGCGGCAGGTATGCTCATGAGCGACCTGCAGCATGACTTCGTGCGTTCATTCGTGACGACGATCGATGCGCCGGACTGGGCGCGCCTCAATGCTATCGTCGACGAAATGACTGCGGAAGGCGACCGCCTCCTGACTGAAGAAAAGATCCCCATGCAACGGCGCCGCTACCGAATCCGGCTGGATTGCCGCTATGTGAAGCAGTATCACGAGGTCCCGATCGACGTGCCGTTCGAAGCGGTGCGAAGCGGTGACGTGGCGCCGATCGCCGCGGCGTTCCACGCGGAACATAACAGAATGTACGGGTACTCGCTCGAAAAGGAAGGCGCCTCCATTGAACTGATCAACATTCGTCTTCGCGCCGTCGGCGTGACGGAGAAACCGCGATACGGCGAGGAGGAATTCGACGGCCCTGACGCCTCCGGCACAATCAAGGGCGAGCGGATGGCGTTCATCCCCGAAGAAAGGACGTTCCGTCCCGTTCCCGTGTATGATGGCCATGCCACGCGTTTCGGAAATTTCATCGCGGGACCCGCGCTCATCGAACAGGTGAATACGACCCTCTTCCTCAGCGGCGCTTTCGACTGCGTGTCCGATCGGTATGGCTCCTTCGTCGTCTATCTGAAGGGACGTGAGAACCTCGTCGCCGACATCGCCGCGGGCGCACGACAGGAGGTGCGGGTATGAACGGCATCGATCCGATTCTCCTTTCCGTGTTCGCGCGCGCGTTCAAATCCATCACGAGCGAGATGAGCATATCGCTGCAGAAAACCACGCGCTCGCCTATTCTCTGCGAGGCCAGGGACTTCGTCACGGGTCTGTACGACGCGTGCGGCAACATGCTGGAACAGACCGAAAACCTGCCTATCCTCTCCTTTTCTCTCGGTCCCGTGTGCAAATACATCATCGACTTCTTCGGCGACGAAATCTATCCTGGAGACGTCATTTTCCATAACGACGTATTCAGCATGGGGAATCAGAATAACGACGTCGCGGTATACAAACCGATCTTCTTCGATGGAACGCTCGTGGCCTGGTCCGCCTGCAAAGGGCATCAGGCGGATATCGGAGGCGCGGTGGCCGGCGGCTACAATCCCAACGCCACCGAAGTCTGGCAGGAAGCCCTGCGCATCCCGCCGGTCAAGGTGTACGAAAAGGGGATATTCCGCAAGGACGTCTGGGGACTGATTTTCGCCAATATCCGCTTCTCCATGGTGGAAGAGGACATGCGCGCCGAAATGGGATCCTGCATCGTCGGTGAACGGCGCATGATCCGCCTGCTCGAGAAGTACGGCGTGGATTGCTACGAGAAGCACAAGCATGCGCTTTTCGAAGCCACGAGAAAAATGATGGAGGCGGAGATCGCCACCATTCCCGATGGCGTGTACACAGGTGAATCCACCGTCTATTTCGATGGACGCAACCAGGGCAAGCATTACGGTATTCGCGTGACCATCACTGTGGCCGACAACCGCATCCGTTTCGACTACACGGGTACGGACGCGCAATCCAATGCGTTCGTCAACGGAACGTACACCTCGAGCGCCTCCGCGACGGTGCTGACATTCCTTCAGATGGTGAATCCGGATATTCCACACAACGAAGGCATGGTGCGGCCGCTGGAAATCATCATTCCGGAGGGTACTATCCTGAATGCCGCATTTCCGGCCGCGACCACCTACGGCAACCACCTCTGCCCCGCCAACGCCGACGCCATTGTCCGTGCTCTGCACGACGTAATTCCCGATCGCGTCACGGCGGGCTGGAACCACCTGCTCTGCTCGCTCACCGCGGGCATCGATCCGCGCAAGAGAGATAAATATGTGGACATCTGTTTCATGGGACTCAAAGGCGGATCAGGGGCCATGCAGGGGGTGGACGGCTACGATCACATCGGGATGATCGACGCTTCCGGCGGACTGCTCGACCAGGATTATGAGATGTTCGAACAGCAGACGCCGCATACGCTGATCCGGCATGAATACCTCCGCGACTCCGCCGGCGCAGGGCAATGGCGCGGTGGGCTTGGTGTGGAAACCATATTCGAAATCGGATCCGACGATACGCAGCTCGTCATCTTCGGTGATGGCGACGAGGAGCCGGCATTCGGCCTGAAGGGTGGCGGGAAAGGCTCGCTGAACTCGATCCGGCTCCGTTTTCCCGATGGAACGGAGAAGGTGCCGAACAGTCTCGATCTCCTTGCCGGAATACCGAAAGGAACGGTGTACCATCAACTGGCCGGCGGCGGAGGCGGGTACGGAGATCCGGAAAAGCGTCCGGCCGAATTGGTTGCCCGCGACGTGCGCAACGGTGTGGTCTCCGCTGGCGCCGCCCGCGAGTTGTACGGCGTGGAGGTCGATGAGGTCACCGGAGAAACGAGGGAAGCCGAAACAATACTATTGCGGGAGCATAGCGATGGATGATGCGAAAAAACTGGAGGTCCTCTCCGGCATCATGCGGGCTTCGCATTTCGAGTGGCGGCGCGCGGTGCTGGCCTTGTATCCCGACGCCGATCCGATCGACGTGATCAAGCAGTACTGGAAGGAAGTTGGCAAGGACACGGCGCGGTTTTATTTGACAAAGATTGATCCGTTGGGCGATCTCCCGGCGCAGCTCGCCGCGCTGTTCGTCTCGAGCAGCGTCGCCATGGGCGAGGACGCCGAACTCGTGGACCCGACGGCGGACGGCAAGGCGCAGGCGCGGCACAACGACTGTCCGTGGGTTCACTGGCATCGGAAGGAAGGGCTTCTCGCGGAGGACCAGATCGGCTGCGATTACTGGCTGAAGACGGTTGTGGACGAAATCAACAACGCCCTTGGATCGCGTTTGTGCTTCGAGACGGCGGAGGCGCTGCCAACGGGCGGCGGTTGCTGCCTCCGGCGCTTTTGGGAGGAACAGCGCTGATGGATTTCACATTTTCGGAGGAACAGCGGCTCCTGCGCGATACCTTCGCGCGCTTCAGCGACGAACGGATACGTCCTCGTGCCGCGGAGATGGACGAAGCCAAAGAGTTTCCCCGCTCGACGATGCTCGAACTCGCCGACCTGGGATTCTTCGGCCTGCGCTATCCCGAATCCGCGGGAGGCGTGGGCGCCGATTTTCTCGGCTACTGCCTGGCTATCGCGGAGATCGCACGCGGTTCCTTATCCGTCGCGGCATGCGCGGCGATGCAGTCGCTGATGGGCACGCATTTCCTGTATGCTCTCGGTGGCGACGATCTGCGTGAACGGCTGTTTGTACCAGCCTTGCGGGGTGAAAAATTCGGAACGATCTGCATCACCGAGCCGAACGCCGGTAGCGACCTTTCTTCCATCGCCACAACGGCGGTGAGTACGGACGGCGGATATCTGCTCAATGGACAGAAAATGTGGATTACCGCCGCGCCGGTAGCGGACTTCTTTACCGTATTCGCACGCTGTGGAGAAGAAAGACAGCTGACCATCTTTCTCGTGGAGCGGGATGTTGAAGGGCTGGTCGTCGGCAGGAACATTGAGAAAATGGGCGTCTGGGCTTCCCCGACGTCGGAAGTATCGTTCGAAAATTGTTTTGTACCCGAGGATCATCTTCTCGGCGCCGTGGGCGAAGGAGAGGCCCGGTTGCGCACCATCTTATCCGATATTCGGATCATGACCGGAGCGTTGGCGCTTGGCGTCGCCCGCGCCGCGCTTGACGATTCACTGCGTTACTCCGGGGAACGACGGCAGTTTGGAAAACCGATCAACCGTTTCCAGGCCATTCAACTCAAGCTTGCGGATATGGGCGTCGCTCTCGAAGCAGCCACGCAGCTCGTGTATCGCGCCGCTTGCCTCAAGGATGCAGGAGAGGACGTGACTCGCGAAGCCGCGATGGCGAAGCTGTTCGCTTCGGAATGCGCGCTCGAGATCTGCGAACATGCCGCGCGCATCTTCGCCTCCTATGGCTATGCGATGGAGTATCCTGTTCAGAGATATCTCCGCGATATCCGCTTCACACTGATCGGCGGAGGAACGAGTGAAATTCTCAGGCTTCTCATCGCGCGGGAGATGACCAAATGAACGCGACCTGCGGCATCCTCGGTTGGGGCTACGCGCTCTGCCGGAGGAGGTTGACACATGAAGAAACACTGGGCGCGTGGCAGCGTCCCGGTATGCCGGGTTCACGTTCCGTGACAGGATACGATGAGGACACCATCACCCTGGGCATACAAGCCGCGCTGCATGCGCTTCGTGATCAGGATGTCGCTTCCATCGACGGCCTCATTTTCGCGACGACCACGGCACCGTTCGATGAAAAATCCAGCGCCGCGTTCATCGCCGACTGCCTCGATCTCCGTCCGGAAGCACGCGTGCTCGACGCGCAGGGCAGTTTGAGGGCGGGTACGACGGCGCTCTTCACGGCCTGGGACTGGATAGCGAGCGGCGCCTGTTCCCGTGTTCTGGTCGTCGCCGCCGACACGCGTCTTGCGAAGCCGGGGAGTCCCGACGAGATGCTCTTCGGCCATGCGGGCGTCGCGATGCTGCTCGGCGACGGCACGACCTGCATCGCCGAACTGCGGGAGCGGACCACGTTCAACAGTTCGCGTCCGGACGTGTGGCGGATCGCCGGCGCCCGCTTCCCTTCCGGCGCGGATCAGCGCTTCGCCCGTAACATCACCTATACGGATGCGGTACTCCGTGTTCTCAATGCGCTGCTCGCGCGGACGGGCTGGAAACCCGCGGACGTGGGCAAGGTCACGCTGTACAGTCCGGATGTCAAAAGCGGAAGCGGTGTACTGAAGAGCCTGGGTTTCGACCTGAAGGCGCAGTACTTCGATCCGGCGAGCTACCGCCTAGGTCTCACCGGCGCGGCGCACAGCCTGTTGATGCTCGGCACTGCGCTTGAGCGTGCCGCTGAAGGCGAGCGCTTGATCGCCGTTGGCTATGGCGACGGCGCGGATGCCTGTGCTATCGTCATGAAGAAGACCCCCGACGATGGAGCATTCAATCGTCTGGTAAAAACTTCGTACGATATTCCTTACAACCGATTCCTTGTCGAGCATGGTCTGCATGCCGGCGCCGAAAACATGACCTCGGGATTCACCTCGGAAATCATGGCGGAGCGCAACCGGAGGTTGTGGCTGAATCTTCGGGCACAGCGCTGCGAGATCTGCACGACGGTCGTAACCCTGCCGCTGCCCCTGTGCCCGCAGTGCCGGGAACAGGGCAAGCTCGAACCGTTCGACTTGCAGCGCACCGGTACCGTCTTCGCCGTCACGCATGAACATTATTACCCGACCCCGACGCCGCCGCTGGGTATGGCGACGGTGGAGTTGGACGGCGGCGGAAGGATGACGCTGCAGGTCGCCGATGAACACACGCCGCTGGAAATCGGCGACCGCGTCGAGTTGGTGTTTCGCCGTCTGCACGACGCCGGAAACGTTCCGAACTATTTCTGGAAATGCCGTTCCATCGATCTCAAGGGAGGAATCAATGGCTGACAAACGGCTGAAAGACCGCATCTGCATCATCGGGACCGGGTTGACGGCGTTCGGTGAGCATTTCGACAAGAGTTACGACGATCTCGTTTCGGAAGCAGCGCGGGCCGCCGTGCAGGATGCGGGTGTGATGCTTGTGGACATAGACGCCGCGTGGCTTGGTACAGCCTTCCCGGAAGCCGGCGTGTACAAGGGCCGTTCGGGGATGGATCTCGCGGAGCCTCTTGGTCTGTTCGACATCCCGATAGTGCGCGTCTCCAACTACTGCGCCACGGGCGCGGAGGCCATCCGCGGTGCCGTGAATGCGCTGCTCGCGGGCGAATGCCGCATGGCGCTGGCGCTTGGCGTGGAAAAACTCCGCGACCGCAGTCCGCAGAACAGCATCGTGAAGATGATGGTGGACATGGGGCATCCATTTTACCAGAAAGGGTTCACCGCCGCGGGTACGTTCGCGATGTACGCGAGCCGGCATTTCAACATCCATGGCGTCACCCGCGAGGATCTCGCGGCCGTGTCGGTGAAAAATCATGCCAACGGCTGTCTCAATCCGAAATCGCATCACCGCAAGGAAGTCACCATCGAACAGGTGCTCGCCTCTCCCATGGTGGCCGATCCCCTCACGGTCATGGATTCGTGTCCCACTACCGACGGCGCGGCCGCGGTGATACTTGTCCGCGCCGAAGACGCGGCGGCGTATGCCGGTGCACCCGTTTTCCTGAAAGGACTCGGCCTTGCCGTTTCCTCCGGCTGGGACCTGCCGTATTTCGATTCATCCAACGATCTGCTTTCATTCCGCGCCACGCAGGTTGCCGCAGGCAAGGCATACAAGGAAGCGGATATCGAGAATCCGTCCAGGGACGTCGATCTCGCGGAAGTCCATGATTGCTTCTCCATCGTCGAAATGCTCACGTACGAGGATCTCGGCTTCTGCGCACAGGGCGAGAGCAAGGAAATGATCCGCTCAGGCGCAACGAATCGGGATGGCATCATTCCGGTGAATGTGAGCGGCGGACTGCTCTCATGCGGCCATCCAGTAGGCGCGACGGGAATACGCATGGTCTGCGAAATCACGGAGCAACTTCGCGGGGCCGCCGGGGCAAGACAAATCCCGAATGCCAGGATCGGTCTCACGCACAACATCGGCGGCCCTGGTGCGGTCGCATCCGTCATTATTCTTGGCAAGGAATCCGATTCATGAACGGCGCATTGAAAATCCTCCTGGCGAAACCGGGTCTCGACGGCCACGACGAAGGTGTGAAAATCGTCGCGCGAGCATTGATGGACGCGGGCTTCGAAGTGATATACACCGGACTGCGGAAATCCGTGGAGGACATCGCGGCGGCGGCCCGTGAAACCAACGCGGACGTTATCGGACTGTCCATTCTCTCCGGCTCGCACCTCCCCATTTGCACACGGTTCGCCTTGTTGCGTGCCGAATATGGACTTCAGGACAAGGTCTGGCTGGTGGGCGGCAACATCCCCGCGAGAGACAAGGAGGCGCTGCGAAAGCTCGGAGTGGATGCGGTGTTCCCGTTTGGGACGATGCTGCAGTCCATCGTTGATTATTTGAACAGACTTTTCCCGGACATCAAACAATGAACACGAACCTCAAAAAAGTGCTTCTCGAATCCGGCATCGAAGTCAAGCCGCTGTACACGGAGAAGGACGTTAAGAGCAGCGGCGGGACGGATGGCGTAGGCCTTCCCGGCGCCTTCCCGTTCACCCGCGGCATCCACAGCGAGATGTATCGCAAACAACCGTGGACGATGCGGCAGTATGCGGGGTTCGGCAACGCGGCGGAAACCAATCAGCGTTTCCGTTACCTGATCGCAAACGGGCAGACCGGACTCAACGTGGCCTTCGATCTGCCGACGCAGGTAGGACTCGACTCCGACGATCCCATGGCGGAGGGAGAGGTCGGCCGTGTGGGCATGGCGGTGGACACCTTGCGCGACTTTGAAATCGCTTTCGATGGCATCGATCTCGACAACATCACGGTGTCGCTGACCATCAACGGAGCGGCGGTCACGCTCATCGCGATGTACTTCGCCATGGCCGAGAAACGCGGCTACGATCTCGCGAAACTCCGCGGTACCGCGCAGAACGATATTCTCAAGGAATTCATCGGACGCGGGACGTGGATATTTCCTGCCGAAGCATCGATAAAGCTCGTCGGCGACACCGTGGAGTACTGCGCGCATCATGCGCCGTTGTACAGTCCCGTCAGCGTCTGCGGGTATCATATCCGCGAATCCGGAGCGAATCCGGTACAGGAAATGGCATACGCGTTCTGCATCGCAAAAGCGTACATCGATCATGCTCTCGGGCGTGGACTGAACATCGACGAATTCGCCTCCAGGCTGTCCTTCAATTTCGATATCCATGGAAATTTCTTCGAGCAGATAGCGAAATTCCGCGCAGGCCGACGGCTCTGGGCCAGGATTATCAGGGATGAATACCACGCGAAGGATCCCCGTTCCGGTTGGCTGCGCATGATAGCCGGCGGCGGCGGTGGCGGCTTGACAATCCAGCAGCCGGAAAACAATATCGTGCGTGGCGCTTACTACGCTCTGCTCTCGGCGCTGTCCGGCACACAGACCATGGCGCTCTGCAGCTATGACGAAGCCTACACCATCCCTTCTGAAAAAGCCGCGCTGATCTCCCTGCGTACCATGCAGATTCTTATCGAGGAAATGGGGCTCTGCGATACGGTGGATCCGCTCGGCGGTTCGTACTACATCGAAACCCTCACCAATCAGATGGAGGATCTGATTACAAAGATCATGCGGGAAATGGACGCCGACGGCGGTATCGTCAAATCCATCAAGGAAGGACGCGTGCAGAGCGCCGTATCGCTGCAGGCTTGGGAGAAGCAGAAGAAGCTGGAAAGCGGTGAACTGCGCAAAGTCGGCGTCAACTGTTGCCGCATCGAGGAGGAGGAGCCCGACATCGCCTTCCATCTTTTCAACGAAGATGACTGCCATGCGCAGATCGCGCGACTCCAGGCCGTACGTGCGGAGCGCGACGACGCCGCGGTACAAAACGCTCTCGGGCGCGTGACCGCGGACGCGACCGAAAACCGGAATGTCATGCCGGCGGTGATCGACGCAGTGAAGGCCTACGCATCCGTCGGCGAGATCACGCGGTGTCTCGTGAACGCATACGGAAGGTATCAGGAACCCATCGTTTTTTAACCGGACACACACATGAGCATCGACACATACGCAATGCCTTCGGATCTCAGGGAAGCGCTGCAGCTTGTCGCGGAGGGCACCGCCACGGTGTTCGCCGGCGGGACCGACCTCATGCCGCAGACAAAAGCCGGCACACGCACCTTTCGCAGCACGCTGGTGAATATCAATCGCATCGAACAACTCCGGGGCATCGCCCGCGAAAACGGTACCGTGCGCATCGGCGCCCTCACCACCGTCTCGGAAATTCTGGGCGACGCGCTGCTCAACGAAAAAGCGCCGATACTGCCCGACACCGCGAACCACTTCGCGAGCGGCCAGGTGCGCAACACCGCGACGCTTGGAGGAAACATCTGCAACGCCTCGCCGGCGGGAGATATGATCATCCCGCTCATTCTGCTCGATGCGGAACTGGAACTCGCATCGTGGAGCGGGAACGCCCTGTCGACCCGGCGCATCGCGGTGACGGATTTTTTTGTTGGTCCCGGCAGGACAATTATGAAGGATAATGAGATCCTGACATCTATTCGCTTCCAGCTTCCCGTCGGGAATTTCAACGCCCGCTTCCGGAAATTCGGCACGCGTCCCGCGCTGGACATCTCCGTGGTATCCATCGGCATCGCGGGACGGAGGGTGAACGGCGGACTTGGAGACGTGCGCGTGGCCTTCGGCGCCGTCGCCCCGATACCGTTGCGCGGCGTCGCCACCGAAATCGCCATCGAAGCGCATCCACTGCACACGGAACGTATCCGCGAAATCGCACACGTCGCTGCCGGAGAAATTACACCCATCGACGACGTGCGCGCGACGGCTTGGTACAGAACGGAAATCACGAGAACGCTTACCGAAAGGATGCTGCATGAACTCCATAGCGCATGATATCGACTTCTCCCTCAACGGAAGGATGGTCTCGGCCCGCGTCCCGGTGCATTGGAATACACTGACCATGCTGCGCGAAACCTTTCATCTTACCGGCGCCAAACTTGGATGCGGCGAGGGCGAATGCGGCGCCTGCACGATTCTTGTCGACGGAATATCTGTGAACTCCTGTCTGATGTTCGCGGTCGATTGCGAAGGTCGCAACATCCTCACCATCGAGGGGGTGGCCACGGAGGCGGGGCTGTCCCTGCTGCAGGATGAGTTCGTACAGCAGTGGGCCGTGCAGTGCGGCTTCTGTTCCCCCGGCATGATCATGCAAGGGATGTACCTGATCAAGGAGAACCCCCACATGACCCGCGACGAGATCAAGCGAGGCCTCGAAGGCAATCTCTGCCGCTGCACCGGCTATAAAAAAATAATCGACGCGATCGCTGGCGCACTTTCGCCCGAGGAGCATGCCGCATGAGCGTCATCGAAAAAGAAACCCTGATCGGGAAGCGCATCCCGAAACTCGACGCGCCTGAAAAAGTTACCGGCGAGGCCCTCTACCTGCACGATATCAAGCTGCCTGGCATGCTGGTCGGCAAAATCCTTCGCACGGACCGCGTGCATGCACGCATTCTGCATATCGATACCGGCGCCGCGAAAGCGCTGCGCGGTGTGCATGCCGTCATCACCGCCGCTGATACGCCCAACGTGCCCTTGGGGCACGGCAAGGACAACACGCCGCTCAAGGGCGACAAGGTGCGCTGCATCCGCGATGAAATCGCCGCCGTGGCCGCGGAAACGGAGGAGATCGCCGATGAGGCGCTGCGCCTGATTCGCGTGGAGTACGAGGATCTGCCCGCGGTGTTCTCTCCGCAGGATGCGCTGAAGGTGGGCGCGCCCGTTATCCATGATGCGCATGCCGACAACATTCCCTTCAATTTCGACTACAGTCATGGAGACGTCGCGGTCGGCGAGGAAGAGTCCGATTTCATGTTCGAGGACACCTTCCGTCTCCACTTCGTGACGCACTGCTGCATGGGCGTGAGCGGACTCATCGCGAACTTCGACGCAGGCGGGAATCTCACCCTGTATTCGCAGACGCAAATTCCCTTTCTGTATAAAAAAGATCTCTCGCCCGTAATCGGCGTCTCTCCGGAACGCATTCGCGTGATACAACCGCCCATCGGCGGCGGATTCGGCAGCAAACTGGACATTTATCCTTTCGAACCGATCTGCATCTTCCTGGCCCGCGCAAGCAGGAGACCGGTGAAGCTGGTCTTTTCGCGGGAAGAGGAATTCATCGCCTCCCCCACGCGCCAGCCGGTGGAACTCACCATACGAAGCGGCGTCAAAAAAGACGGAACATTGACCTTCAGGGAGGTGAACACCCTGCACGACAATGGCGGGTACACGTCCTGGGGAGCGACGACGCCGTTCGTGATCATGCAGACCATCTCCTCGCTGTATCGCGTACCGCATTGCCGCTATCACACCACCGTTGTCTACACCAACAATCCGTACAGCGGCTCATTCCGCGGGTACGGCAACCTGCAGGCGACGTTCGCGGTCGAAGCGCACATGGATATGATGGCGGAAGCGGTGGGCATGGATCCTCTCGCGTTTCGTTTGCATAACGCTCAGCAGGCAGGTGAAATCACTCCGCAGGGCATGCATTTCAGGAGCTGCGGCTTTCATGACTGCCTGAACATTTCGGCGGAACGAAGCGATTTCGTCGCGAAGCATGCCCGGTACAATGTCGCGGAGGGACCGATACGCCGCGGCGTCGGCATGGCGTCGCTGCTGCACGTGGGAGGCGGCGCCAAGATCTATCGCACCGACGGTTGCGGGACTATTCTGAAAATCGACGATTTCGTCAACGTCACGGTTCTGACCGGCGCCTCCGAAATCGGTCAGGGTTCCGAAACGGTTATCGCCCAACTCGTCGCGGAAGAACTCGGCCTGCCGATCGGCGCCATACGTGTGATCAACAACGATTCGGAGATCACGCCCTGGGATGTCGGCGTGCATGCGAGCCGCACCACGTTCATTGCCGGGAACTCCGCGCTCCGCGCAGCACGCAAAGCGCGTCGGAAGCTCCTCGCCGCCGCGGGGGAAGTGTCCGGACTCGATCCCGATGCGCTCGATCTGCGCGGCGGTTATGTGGTGCGAATGACAGACGGCGAAACGGTGATACAGCTCGGCAAGCTGATCCGCTCCCTGCATTTTCGCGACAAGAGCGAAATCGTCATGACCACCGAGTATTACGAGCCGCCCAGCGTCATGCAGGACAGTGAATTCAAAGGCGATGTATCGGCGACGTATGCATTCGGAACCCAGGTGGCGGAACTGGAGGTCGACACGGAAACCGGCGTCATCCGCGTGCTGCATGTAACCGCCGCGCACGATGTCGGCCGCGTGATCAACCGGATGGGCATCGAGGGACAGATAGAAGGCGGCGTGGTCATGGGCCTGGGGTATGCGACGACGGAACACCTCGTGGTGAAAAACGGCAAGGTGATGAATCCATCGTTCCGCGACTACAAGCTCATCACCGCTCCGGAAATTCCCGAGATTGACATGACCTTTATCGAAACCCTCGATCCGGAAGGTCCGTTCGGCGCGAAAGGAATCGGCGAGGCGCCAGCCATCTGCATCGCCGCGGCGATCTCGAATGCGCTGTTCAACGCGACCGGTGTGCGTATCCGCGAACTACCGCTGACGCCGGAACGCGTGTTGCGTGCTCTGAAGAACCGGAACGGAGACGCCGCATGAAACGAAGAACCGTGATTTCGATGGAGCAGGCGCTGTCGATGAGTTACGCTACATTGCGCTTCGCGCAACTCGGCTGGCGCGTCATCCGTCTGGAAGCGACGCCGGAAGGAGGACGCCTCCCGGGTGATCCCAATCGCTACATCGGCGACATCGTCGCCGACGAAGACCGCCGTTCCTATTTTATCGCACCCAACGTCGGCAAGGAAGCCATCGCCCTGAACCTCAAGCTGGAAGGTGGACGCGCCCTTCTGCGCGACCTTATCCGCGTGCTCGACGTGGACGTATTCTGCTGCAACACCCTCCCCTCCCGTTACCGGCAACTGGGCATTGATTACGATACGCTGAAACAGGTGAAACCCGACATCATCTGGGCGGGCATTTCCGCGATGGGTCCCGCCTATCCCGATACTCCCGGATACGATCCGGCCCTGCAGGCAATGGCGGGCTATATGGAACTCACCGGATTCGCGGACGGACCGCCGACACTGGCAGGTATTCCGTTGGTGGATCTCAAAGCCGGAGACGAGGTGTACGCCAACGTGTGCCTCGCGCTCGCGGAACGCGCCGAGACCGGTCGGGGGAGCGAAATCCACGTGTCCATGCTGCAGGCTGCCGCGTCCTGGCTCATCACCACGCTGCCGCTGCTGGATTTCGATTGCGACCCGTTGGAGGTCACACGCTGCGGCAACGAGCATCGGAAATTTATTCCGGTGAATACCTATCCGACTTCGGATGGTTTCATCTTCATCGCCATCGGGAACGATGCGCAATGGAAGCATCTCACGGAACTGCCGGGATTCTCCACGCTGGATAACGAGGTCCGCGTGACGAATGCGGGACGGCACATTGAACGGGATGCGATCCACCATGAACTCGCGGCGCTTACAGCCGGTATGTCTTCGGCCGAACTGAACCGCGCGCTCGCAGCGGCGAAAATCCCGCACGCGCCGATACTCACCATCGCACAGGTGCGGGATCTCGAGGCCATCGCGACAAAACTGACCTCGACCACGTTGCCTTCGGGAACAACGATGCATCTGCCTCCCATGGCCGTCGATTTCGAAGGCGCCATCACGGACCTTCCGTTCGCGCCGCGGTACAATCAACATACCGACGCCGTCCTGCGCGAGACGGGTCATTCACCTGAGGACCTCGCCGGCCTGAAAGCGCTTGGCGTCATTCTCTGACAGGTAAGGAGCAGCATGCATACCACCATGTCCATCTCGTACGACCACTTCCTGGCCTCACGCGTCAGGAACCTGAAGGATTCCGGCATTCGGAAGATATTCAGCCGTGCGGCCACATTGGAGCACTGCATCGACCTCTCCATCGGGCGTACCGACTTCGATGTGCCGGAGCCGCTCAAGGCATCGGCCACGCGCGCGATCGAGGAGGGCTTCAACCGCTACACGCCGACTGCGGGCATCGCACCGCTGCGCGAAGGACTACGCCTGCAGCTCGAACAACGCTATGGCGTACCGTGCGAATCCGTCATCATCACGTCGGGCGTCGCCGGCGGTCTCACACTCGCGTTTATGGCGCTGGTGGAACCTGGTGACGAGGTGCTCATCACCGATCCATACTTCATCGTGCACCGCGTGCTTGTCGAACAGTTCGGAGGCGTGCCCGTGTATGTCGACACGTACCCGGACTTCCGCCTGCGTAGGGAGGAAATCGAGTCGCGCATCACCGATCGGACGAAAATCATTGTTCTCAACAACCCGAACAATCCGACAGGCGTGTGCTACACGAAGGAGGAACTGGACATGGTGGCGGACATCGCGTCCCACCGTGGCCTGCTGATTCTGGCTGATGAAGTGTACGACCGCTTCGATTACGATGGAGAATTCCGTTCCATCCTTCAATCCTTTCCGCACAGCGTCGTCGTCTCGGGTTTCACGAAATGCTACGGCATGTCGGGCTGGCGCATCGGCTATGCGTCCGGACCCAGGGAGATCATCGACAAGATGATCACGTTGCAGCAGTTCACCTTTGTCTGTCCCCCCGCGCCCTTCCAGAAAGCCTGTGCCGAAAACCTGGATATCGACATCGGCAGCCAGATGCGGGCGCATGATCGCAAGCGTGCCATGGTATGCGACGCCTTGCAACCACGCTACAGCTTCATCAAGCCGGCGGGCGCGTTGTACGCGTACATCCGCGTTCCATGGCAAGGCGTGAGCGGAACGGAATTCGTGGAAGCTTGTCTTGATCAAAGTCTGCTGCTGGTCCCCGGCGCGGCGTTCTCCCGGCGCGACACCCACTTCCGCCTCTGTTTCGGCGCCCCCGATGACGTGCTGCGCGAGGGTCTAGAAATCCTTTCCGCTCTCGGAGAGAGATAAATCCTCCTTGCGAAGGTGGTGGTCGATTTTCCCGTAGTCAAGGAAGGTGGCGGCGGAAGTCCGGTTCCAGTCTGTCCCGATTCCGTTGATTCCGGCAGGTGTTGAGGCGCCTGTAACAGGATGTCTCGCATCCGGTATGATCCAGGTGCTCGATACTTCGTATCGCCACAAAACGCATTTTATCACGGATACGCTTGAGCTATCCGCTTCGACCCATGTCTGGAGCGATGAAAGACTGCGGACTACTCCGCACCGCTTCTCCAGCTCCCCAAACCGATTTTTAGAACATCGATTCGGACAAACACTTCACTGCTCTGAATACTTGCCCGGATGGTGCGTAGCCGTACGTGCGGATACTCTTGTCGAAGGGTCTCGAATATTTGTTTGATCGGCAAGGGCTCTCCGGCGGATTCGAGTACCCGGACAATTATTTCCCGGGTCGATGTTCGGGGGAGGTTCCAGTGCGCCAGGCCCCAGACGCCGGTGTGGTTCAACGGTACGGCGTACCCGGACGTCGAGAGTACGCGCGACAGGATCGTGATTTCCGTGCATCGCCTCGTCCCCGCGGATCCGAGCCTCCGCTCAATCTCCCGGGCGATCTCCCTCAGGCGCATTGGCCGCCCTTGCTCCCTGAGAATGCGCACAGCCCTTTCAAGTATCGTCGACAAGCGGTGGAATCTGAACTGGTATACACGCCGCCCTTCCTCGGATAGCTCCTCATATTCCGTTGATTCGGTGAGTATGCCTTCTATCGCCTCTACATCGACTCCGTTAAGTGCGCCGCCGACTTCCAGGATTCCGAACACCTCCCCCGCGGTGACGGGATTGAAGCGCGTCTTCATCACCTTGCGTATCTCGTCCACTATCGTTCTAAAATGCAGCCGGTTCTGAAAAGGCCGCTTGAAAAAGTAGGCCTCCTGCCTGTCAACCATCGGAGTGAACCCGAAACACAGGAAAAGGAGATCCAGGTATGCTTCGTCGTTTCCTGTCCGATGATTCGAGTCGTGCGGTCCATCGGATAGGGCGATCGCCCTCGTACGAGATAGTACGGCCAGGTGCCCGATCTTTTCTCCGAAGGCCTCGAAACGCGCGCGGAGGTGTTCGGAACACCGAATCCCGTGTTCCACGACTGTCTCCCCGAGCGTGAGCCTGCGGAGATTGTTGACCTCGCGATTTCTGATCTGCCGGATAAATTCACGGGTGACTCCATAATGTTCACCCAATTCCACCAACGTCAGTTTCTCCCCATCGATACCAATGGTGGAACGAAGGATGCGCTCATCCCGGTCCCGATGCTGTTTGGTTCCTGCCTGGGCGCTGTAATACGCACTGATGAGCAGGGGGAGAACCTGTGGTAACGACAGCTTTTCGTCGACATCGATAATCTGAATGTGTATTTCCCTCGCGGCCCGACGCCTCTGTCGGAGTGTAGGCCTCCGACCCCGCTTTTCGAGACTGCTCAGGTGTTCATACAACTCTTGATATGGCTTCGGGTTCTTTCTGAGGTTGTTTTTCAGGTCGATCAGTTCCAGCAGGCCTTTTCCACCCAAACCCTTGAGCTTGGAGAAGGAACGGACATTGATTTTCAGTACGTCGGCGACTGTCATGATACCGAGCGCGCTGAATTTCCCTCGAAGTAACGAAGGGATGTACGGCGTGAGATATTTCAGCTCCAGTTGTCTGAATGGCTTTCTGCTGCTCATAGCTCTTCTTGTCTTCGTGTTTCATGAAACACCATGTCGTTCCAACTCCCATTTCCCCAAATTAGATAAAAGTCTCGTCTGATGCACGATCGGCTTCGCGCAACCCCGGGGCCGCGGTATCGGAGGGATGGCGCAGCAAGGAGCGACGCACAGTGCGGCCACCGCCATCCAGCGGATGCCGCCATCCAGCGGATGCCGCGGCTCATGCTCCTTCGTCCAGTTCGCTGACCGTCATTCGCACCCATCTGTTGAGGTTGTTTCGAAGGGAATCCTCAACGGAAAGAGTTGCAATGCGTTGTAGCAATACTGCTCCGTCTACGAGGCCCTCGGCAAGCAGCGTAGTCACGAAGATCCGACCCTTTTCGCGGTACGCGACCAATTTTGCGGCCGCGATGTCATACGCTTCCAGACATAGCCCCGTGTCATTTTGGGCACGACACGTGGATGGTGTGAATACGTGCGCGGATCACACGGATGAACACGGATATGCACGGAGAAGAAATTTTCTGTCTGCAAATCCAAAAGTCTCTCGTATCTGGGTTTCACAAACTCTTATCCGCGTTAATCCGTCTCATCCGCGAAAATCCGTGCACGTATTCATCCGCGGAGGTTCGCTGCAACTGTCTTTAATTTCGACAATTCCTGCTGTGTAATTTCATTCACATCTTGGCCAGATCACTGAACACACGAAGATGTCATAAGCAGGAGCCACCGCAGCAAGATCTTAAGGTGATGCTCTGACGTTGTTCGGTGGC
>CAYJMN010000028.1:0-56822 GCA_964371045.1 uncultured Chromatiales bacterium
CAAAAATATTGACGAAGAACCTCTGGTCGGAACCTGCTTAAGTTAGCGCCTATGGTGGGATTGGACAGGTCCGGCGTTGTCATGATGGATCCCCGGCATGGTCATGGAACGGTATTCATGCACCATCCGGAAGACACGACCACTATCGCGGACAACACCGTGTATTGTATACATGAAGACAGCCGCGGCATTCTGTGGTTGGGAACCGGCAGGGGTCTAAGCGCCTACGATCCGGATCACGGAAGATTCGTGAATTATACCACGCGCGACGGTTTGCCTAACAACGTCGTGTACGGTATTCTTGAAGACGGCCTTGGATATCTCTGGCTCAGTACGAATTTCGGATTGGCGCGTTTCCACCCGATCCGCGGGGAGATCGCCACCTATGACGCCCAGGATGGCCTGCAGGGCAATGAATTCAACGCTGCGGCATTTCACAAAGCCACCGACGGTGAATTGTATTTCGGCGGCGTCAGTGGCGTGACGCATTTTCAGCCGCTTGAAATCCGGAACAACAACTTCCGTCCGCCGCTGGTCATCACGCAGTGCATAATTGGCGAGGAGACGTTCGAGTTCAGTGTTTCCAGCGGGGACACGCTTGTCATACCTGCTTCCAGGAATCAGCTCTATCTTTCCTTTGCTGCTCTTAATTTCATCAGAAGTTCGGAAAACAAGTACCGGTATCGGATCAAGGAACTGCATTCACGCTGGCTGAACCTGGGAACGAATCGCGATCTCTCTCTTGTCGGTTTGCCGCCCGGATGGTACACCTTGTTCATACAGGGATCGAATAATGAGGGATTATGGAACCCGGAAAGCACGTTGCTGTTCGTTGAGGTGCGTCCCGCCCTCTACGAAACTGTCTGGATTCGCATTCTCGGACTGCTCCTGCTCGCTGCTGCGGGAATCGGTATTTTCCGATGGCGGAATACGGCGCATCGCGCGCAGGAGCGGCGATTGGCGTTGCTTGTCGATGAGCGAACGGCCCGCTTGACACAGGCCAATGCACAACTGATGCGGGAAATCGATCATCGCCGACGCGCGGAGGAGGAAGCCTGGCGCGCGAATGCAGTGAAAAGCGAATTCCTGGCGCACATGAGTCATGAGATCCGCACACCTATGAATGCCATCCTGGGATTTACCGAGTTGCTGCAGGACAAAATCCACGAAGCCAATCTGCGGGACTATCTTGATTCTATCGCCATCAGCGGCAACACACTGCTTCAGCTGATCAATGACATTCTTGATCTTTCGCGCATTGAGGCCGGACGCGTGGAACTCGTGTATCAGCCCACAGATGTGCGGGCGCTCGTCAGAGACGTGAGCAGAATCTTTGACTGGAACCTGCGAAAACGGAATCTCGAGTTTACGGCGCATATCGATTCCGCGCTCCCGGCGCTTCTGCTCATCGACAACGTACGGCTCAGACAAATTTTGCTCAACCTGGTTGGCAATGCCGTCAATTTCACGGAGTTCGGTTCCGTGAACATAGGTGTCGCGATGCTTCATCACAATGCCGATGCATGCACTATCGAATTCACCGTGAGTGATACCGGCAGTGGTATACCGCCTGCTCTCATTGAAAAAATATTCGAACCCTTCCAACAGGGTCCGAGTGCGCGCGACCGTCAGACTGGAGGGACGGGATTGGGATTGGCAATCACGAATCGACTTGTGCGCATGATGCATGGTCATATCGATGTCCGGAGCGAGGTTGGGAAAGGCAGCACATTCAGGGTTGTGTTTCCGGATGTCCTGTTTGCGACGGATGCGGAGGAAAGGGGAGACACGGTGCGAGCACACGTTGCGGACGAAACCGAACCCACGACGCTCCCTCAGATCCAGGCTGTAACGATGTCCAGCGACAGCGACGATCCCCTGGCCTGTAAACGGCTGTTGGAGAGCATCAGAGAGGAACATCTCGCAACGTGGGAGCAGATTCGAGGGAGGTTCGTTCTGCAGGAAATCGAGCGCTTCGGCAAGTCGATACGCGACCTTTCGGAAGAGACCGGCTGTTCATTTTTCCAGGACTGGTCGCGGCGATTGCTGCGGGAAGTGGACAGTTTTGATATGGACAATTTGCCGTATACATTAAAAGAATTCGAGCAGGAATATCGAAAACTTCAGGACCTCGTCGATCAGTTCGATCCAAACGAGGCATCAAATACTTGACGATACACGGTACATGACCAAAGAACGCGAACTGATACTCGTCGTCGACGATGTCACCAAAAACATACAGATACTAGGGAATTTCCTTCGCGAAGCGGAATACGATGTCGCAGTTGCGACCGGCGGCATGCAGGCTCTCTCGATTCTGGAAAATGTGACTCCGCAGCTTATTCTTCTTGACATCATGATGCCGGGCATCGACGGCTATGAAACATGCGCGCGAATAAAGCAGCGGCCGGCCACGCGCGACATACCGATTTTATTCGTTACCGCCAAAACCGATACGGAAGATATAGTACGCGGCTTCGAGTTGGGTGCCGTGGATTATATCACCAAGCCCTTCAGTCGTCCCGAACTCCTTGCCCGCGTGCGCACACATCTGGATCTGCTTCACTACCGCGAGGAGTTCGTAAAATCCCTGCGCGACAAGGACAAGTTCTTTTCCATCATCGCACACGACCTGCGCGGACCGCTCGGCAGCTTCATGAGCATCTCCGAATACCTCTCGGACAATCTCAATGAACTCGATATCGAGGAAGTGCAACCGCTGCTGGGTGAGATGCGAAATACCGGGCGGGGCGTCTATCGGCTGTTGGAGAATCTTCTCGAATGGTCGCGTATTCAGCTGGGCACGATCACGTACATGCCAACCGATGCGCCATTTCAGGATATCCTGGATGGGATCAGTAGTATTCTGGAGACGCAGTCCTCCCGGAAAGGCATCGGCCTGACATTTACCGGCGACCTTGCTGTGGGCGTCATCGCCGATCATCATATGATCTCCACCGTCGTTCGCAATCTTGTGCAGAACGCCATCAAATACACCCCGCGCGGCGGAACCGTCATTGTGGCGGTCAATACTTCACCAGCGGATGAATTGGCCACGATATCGGTAATCGACAATGGCGTGGGCATGGATGCTTCGACGCTGAACGGGCTGTTCGAACTGGCGCACTCTCGAAGCACACCAGGGACAGAGAAGGAAAAGGGTACGGGATTGGGACTGATCTTGTGCAAGGAACTTGTGGCCCTCCACGGACAGCGCCTCACGGTGTCGTCCGAGCCGGGTCGAGGGAGTACGTTTACGTTTACACTGAAACGAAGCTGAGGGTCCCGTGATCAGCGGGCGAGAGTCCCCGATTTCCTGTACTCCGAGAACAGCGCTCCCCATTCGGTATCCGCAAGCCAACGTTCGAAGGTGCGCTTGTCCTTCAATGGCCAGCGGTAGTAATCATGATAGATTTCCGAACCAGCGACAAACGCATGGACAAGCGGTGTGTGGAAAAATATTTTCTGCAGACCTTTGAGCGGCCCGAACCACATCATATCACCGATCCTGCTAGCTCCGTTGTCCCCAACCTCGAATCCCCAATTCTCCCCGCTGATGTCATCTCCCACAATTTCAATGTCGCGCGTATCGCCGTTACCGAGACCGCGGTCGTGTGCGAGTCGCACATAGGCAAGATCGGACAGGGGATCGAAGCCCATCATTTTCGCCGCGACCGCGTCAATCGCAACCTGATCCGCGCTTGCGAGAATGACATTCTTGATTTCAGGATACATCGTACGCGGGCCCGGACCGTTACCGGCTGTGGTGCCGTCCATTATCGCGAACAGCCCGGCATGAATCTCTTTCTGGATGGCGAGCAGATCCACAAGGGTCTCATGGATCCATGAATGCGTGTAATGACGTTTCGTGTTGAGCAGACCGCCGAAGGCATTCTTCATCGCACCCGTGGTCGTCGTATAGATATGACATTTCACCGTGGGGAGATGGATAATATTTTTTCCGAAAAAATACTCCGGAATGAAAATACCCTCTGGATAGACGCGTGAGAGCGCCAGCATTTCCGCCTTCGGTTCATAGCGCACCCAGGTCATGTCCTCGTCCTTGAAATTGAAAAGGACAGGAATGCCGTATTTCTGGAATATCGGTACGTAGCCGTTGAGATCCTCGCCTTTGAACGCATCGGTGACAACCGTCTTGTTCTGCACGCAGGTAATCTCGTCATAGCCATGCTTGCGAAGCGCCATGATGGACGCCTCGAGCTGCCACGGTGTGGTGTTGGCGCCGGGAAAAGGGAAATGCCAGGAAATATTGTCCTTCAGGATAGTAGTCGCCGAGCGGTCGAGCGCCTGGTCCATGCCGGCTAGTTCGGCCAGGCGGACGTAATCCTCAAGAATGGTTTCGGGTGTTGTATGGAGTACGGCGACTTTGCTTTTCATGGTAATCAGCGGAAGTAAATGATGAGAACAACGGAGACCGCCCACAGCACGATATTAACGATCAGAGGAATATCGTTCAGCAGTTCGGAGGTCGGATCGCCGCCGGTGTTGCGCTTGTGGACAAGGTAAAGATATCGGAACAGACCGTAAAGGACGAATGGAGCGGTGAACAGTAAATTTTTTGATCCGAATTTATCAACCGTATCGGGCGAGACGGTGTACAGGATATAACAGATCAGCGTGGACGCGGTGACCATGGAGGTCATCTGATCCAGGAAATACGTGTTGTATTCAAGCAGAACCGGTCGATGGATATGTGCATCCGCTTCCAGCACCATGATTTCATGCCTCCGCTTGCTGAAGCCGAGAAACAGGGCCAGCAATGACGTACAGATCAGCAGCCATTCCGACATGGGCACCTCGATGATAACGGCCCCGGCGACGATGCGCAGCACGAATGATGCCGCGATGGTCATGACATCGATGATGACTGCGCGCTTGAGAAACGCGGAGTACACGACGTTCATTCCGAGGTAAAAAAGCAGAACGCCGCCGAAATGCCGGTCAACGGCGAACGCCAGACTGATGGCCAAACTCCCGAGCACTACGGCTGCCGCACCCGCCGCAGTAGGCGGGAGCGCACCCGAGGCGAGAGGACGCAGCGCTTTAACCGGATGCAAGCGGTCGGACTTTGCGTCGAGGATATCGTTGATAATGTAAATGGTGCTCGCCGTGGCTGAAAAGAGCGCGAACCCGGTAAGCGAGAGCAACAGCGTCGAGAAATCGAACAGATGCTGCGAGAACATCAACGGAGAGAGCACAAAGAGATTCTTCACCCATTGGCGTGGGCGCATCGTCCGCAGCAGCAAGGCGAAGACATTGGTACCTGACACCGCGAGAGAGCGAACCGTCATCGCCGCCCCTGCATTGCATCGAGAAACGTCTCGATCCCTCGACGCAAGCCCATGAGACGGCGGGCAAGCGCGTTGACGGACGGCTCGATCTGCACTTGAAAGGTGTTTTCAAGCCGGTAGATGTTTTCGGCCGTGCGGCGGAGGTACATGGTGGCCGTCGACAGCGCTTCACGGTTTTCGTTGATAATGGCGAGCGTCTCATCGGCCTTTTCCGCGGCGGCTTCCAGCTTGGCCACGAGAGGTTTGGTGCTTTGTCCGATCTGATGGATTTCCTGCAACAGGTCGTCGATGCTCTTTTTAAGGCGCAGCAACACGGTGATGATAACTACAACCAGGACGATGCCTCCGGCCAGAAGCGCTATCCATAGCAGGTTTTGAATCGTATCCATGACGGCTCCTTCCATTGTGAAGGGTTGAAAAACAAGAGCGGGGCAGAAGAGGTCACATCCCTCTGCACACCGCTCTGGTGAGAATCGACCGAAAATCTACGGTGCGGGAGATTCGAGTTTCTTGTCTCGCTCTTCCTTGTAGGCATCCACACCGGCCTTGACTGCGGACTTGATTTTGCCGCCTTCCTGCGTCACGCGTGTGCGCGCATCGGAAAGGATGTGTTCTGCATCCTGGAGCAAGGTGTCGGCTTTACGTTTGGCATCGTTGATGAGCGCGGAAGACTTTTCCTTCCCGTCATTGATGATGATCCGGGCTTTGTCCTGCGCTTCCTGAAGATAGCCCTCGATGTCCTCTGCGAATTCACCGCCTTTGCGACGAAGATCACTGCGAAGCTCCTTGCCTGGTTTGGGGGCATAAAGCAATGCGATGATTCCGCCGATGGCGGCGCCGGAGAGGAAACCGACGAGCAGATTGCGGGTGCTGTTGTCGGACATGGGAACTCCTTGTTACCTGTCAATTACTTCTGAAAAATGTGACGGCAAAGCGTCGAAGCCGCCTCGGAGCTTGTGCATTGTTTCGGTCAGTGATTCACTGATCACCTTCGTATCCGCTATGACCGGCATGAAATTGGCGTCGCCGCTCCAGCGTGGCACAATGTGCATATGAACATGTTGATCGATGCCTGCGCCACCTGTTCGGCCGATATTCGAGCCAATATTGAACCCCTGGGGATGCATCACCTCCTGAAAAACGCGCAACCAGTCTCGAAGCACTTCGGTAATCTCGCGGTACGTCCCGGTGTCGAGGTCCTCGAACGAAGCGAGGTGCTCATTGGGGATAACGAGGAGATGACCGCTGTTGTACGGGTACAAGTTGAGCATGGAAAAGGATGTGCGATGACGCTTGACCAGGAAGCACTCGTCGTCGCGGACGGAAGCAAGGGCTTCGCAAAACACGCAGCCCGTTGCTTCCTGATCCGTTCCAAAAGTCTGGATATAGCGCGATCTCCATGGAGACCAAAGTCTATCCATGCATCACCGACTAGCGGTTTTTCTTCTTATGCCGATTCTTGCGCAGACGTTTCTTTCTTTTATGCGTCGCCATTTTATGACGTTTTCTCTTCTTGCCGCAGGGCATGGGGAAACCTCCAGTTAATGAGAATTTGTAGCGTTACGAATGATTTTTGATTCGTTGACGTTATTGAGCCTTGTCGCCGGCTGCTTCTTTCAGGATTCGATCCGCGTTTTGACCATACGGGGTTGACGGATCGATATCCCTTGCCTTCGTGAACCACTCTCGGGCTTTTTCTTCATTGCCGGCGTTGAGGTTCACGATTCCGAGATTGTAATTTCCGAGCTGATGCTGCGGATCGGCTTTGACCGCCGTTTCCATTTCGACTATCGCCTCGGCGAACTTCTTCTGTTCAAAATAGCAAATTCCGAGATCAATTCGCGCATCCACGTTGTCGGGGATTGTTGCGAGGTACAGCTTGTATTGCGCGATGGCCTGATCGAGCATCATCACGTCGTGAAGAATGTTCGCATATTTGAGCTGTGCGGACATATCGGATGGGTTTGCCTCGGCTGCGTCGCGTGCGGCGTTGACTTGCACGAGTGTAGGACGCTTCGGATCCTGCGCTTGCGTGTCTCCGGTTGCGGCTTCGCCGGTCGCCTCGGAATTTCCGCCTGCCGAGGGAACAAAAGCGGCGGTGACAACCCCGCCAAGCACGAAGGAAGCGACACAGATGACGATCCACTGCGTCGTAGTGAAGCGCGGACCAGGCACCTGCTTTTTCGGGGCGGATTTTTTCGCTCCGCGCGTGGGCTGCGGTTTGCGCAGCTGCGATCCGCAGGCATGGCAATAAGCGTCTCCACGCGCATTTTCGGCGCTGCAGGAAACGCAAAACAGGATTCCTTGAACGCCGGTGGGCGGAGTGGATTCGGGTGTACGCGCCTCAGCGTTTTCAGGAGCAGTCATCACGGGCGGCGCAGGGTGCATCGTCGTGTCCTCTCCGCAGTTGTCGCAGCGCGCGACGCCGGCGGCGAGAGGGTAGCCACAGCTGGAGCAGATATTTTTTTTATCCGGCATCGTGGAGGTGCTAGTCTTCTGTGTTTTTCAGATTGGAATCGACGCCGGAGCGCAACTCCTTGGATACCTTGAAAATGGGGACGAAATGCTCGTCGACGAACACTTCTTCTCCGGTCCGCGGATTGCGAGCCATTCGGGCCTTGCGTTTTTTGACCTTGAAGCTGCCGAAGCCGCGGATTTCGATCGACTGACCTTCCTTCAAGGCCTGGCTCACGGTAGCAAGAAAACCATCCACAACCGCTTCAGTCTCTACCTTTGTCAGGCCTGTCGCGGAGGCGATGTTGTCGACGATGTCAGCTTTTGTCACAAGTATACCCTTGGTGATGAGACGTTAATGTAACAGCATGCGATACTCCACCGGGGGAGAGCTCCGCAGCGACGTTTCGAGACGGCGCAACGTTTCGGAAGTCCGTGCGCCCATGAGGAGATCAAGTATGGATTCCTTTTCAACTTCCTCTACGATACGCGGTTCTCCGCTGATCTTGCCCAGCGTCCCGGCGATCGTAACGGCGGTTTGCAGGGTGCCGAGCGTGTCCACCAGGCCGGATGCATACGCCTGTTCTCCGGTGTAAATCCTGCCGTCCGCCAGAACGCGGACGGAATCCTCAGGCAGTTTGCGAGCCACCGACACTATGCGAACGAACTGGCCATACACATTGTCGATGGTCAGTTGAAGAAATGCCCGCTCGCGTTCGGTCATCGGTCGAGAAGGATTACCGACATCCTTGAATTCACCCGATTTGATCGTGGTCTGTTCGATGCCGATCTTGTCCATCAGTCCTTCGAAATTCGCGAAAGAAGAAACAACACCGATGCTTCCGGTGATCGTTCCCGGATTCGCGACGACGTACGACGCTCCACAGGCGATATAATATGCGCCGCTGGCCGCGACCGAACCCATCGAAATCACTACCGGCATGCCCAGATTGCGCGTCCGTTTTACTTCCTCGTAAATCTCATGACTGGGAACCACCGCGCCGCCGGGTGAATCCAGCCGAAGCACGATGGCTTTAACCGAACTGCGTTTGCGGTATTTTTTCAACTGCCGCACGGCTTCGTCCGCATCCATGATGACGTCTTCGATACGGATGATCGCGACGCGGTCCGAGCCCGAACCTCCCGTACTCTCTTCGTACGATGAAGACGAGGCCGTCGTCAGCGCGGTCGTCAACGTGAACAGCGAGATCGCGAAGATAAACAGCGCGATCCCGGCGAACGCCACGATTATTCCAATGATCCATTTTGCAGCAGTACTCATAACCTCATAACGCATAACTTGTTGAGGATCATTAAGTTACGAAAAACATGTTCGCTTGTCAATTAAAAAGCCCGCCGAAGAATCAATGAAAACAAGCGAGTAGGGGGATTGGGGTTCCCGACATCGCATGGGGTATTGAACAAGGGAACGAGGTACGCATGCCCGATCTCGGCCATGGCGAAATTCTGGGCTGGAAATGTCACCCGTCCGGCATGTATATTTACAGAATGCCAAACTTCATCGAATTCATTCTTATCGTCATCGCCGCATTTTTACTTGGATCGATCCCGACGGCCTACCTGCTGGTTCGCAGGCATTCCGGCAAGGATCTCCGAAACGAAGGCAGCGGCAACATCGGAACGCTAAACGCCTTCGAGGTGTCCCGCAGCAAATCCGTCGGGATTATCGTGCTGCTCGTGGATGTACTCAAGGGCTTCGGTGTTACCTACCTCGCCGGCAGCATCTCATCAGAGAGTTTCATCGCTTCTTCTATCGCGATGCTCGCGGTGGTCGTCGGTCACAATTACTCGCCCTGGATCGGCTGGAAGGGCGGACGTGGACTCGCCGCGGCAGCCGGGGCGTCTATCGCCTATAATCCGCTTCTGCTCGCTCTTTGGGTCGTGTATTGGCTTCTGCTCTTCGCCAAGACCCGGGACGTTCACATCGGAAACATCGGCGCCTCGATTCTCACGCCGCTTACACTTCTGTTCACGCTGGATCTGTTCAGCAGCACGAGCATGTTTCCCGTACCGGAACCACTCTGGATGGCCTCTGTGCTCTGGGCGCTTTTTGTTCTGATCCTGTTGAAACATGTCGGACCCATGCGCGACCTCTGGAGGGCGCACGTACAAAAAACTTCATCCCCTAACAATTCCGGACAGCAGTAATGAATCGCAGCACTCTGTTTGCGCAGATATCCCTCGTTTCCTGCCTTTTGCTCCTCGCCACCGCATGCAATGCCGAATCCGACCGCGTCATCCCCGAGGGAATGCCGCCGCAGTATTCCGGGAGGCTGTCTGAAACAGGCGACGAGATTTCGAATTCACGTCGGAACGCCATCACGCGATCCGTCGAGCTGGTCAGCCCTGCCGTGGTCGGCATCAACGTGACGGAGATCCGCCAGCGCCAGCTCGATCCTTTCTGGCAGATGTTTTACGGCGAGCGCACCTACAGCGAGCGTTTCCAGAGCGTCGGAAGCGGCTTCATCGTTTCGCCGGACGGATACTGCATAACCAACGATCACGTGGCCGGACGCGCTACGGACATCGTGATCACCATGTCCGACGGCTCGAAGCATGCCGCGAAACTCATCGGCACCGATCCTGTGACGGATATCGCGCTCCTCAAAATCGAAGCAGACAAGGATCTCCCCTATCTGAAAGTGGGGAATTCCGATGAAGCGATCGTAGGGGAGTGGAGCATCGCCTTCGGCAATCCATTCGGGATGTTCACCTCCGGCGCGAAGGCCACGATAACCGTTGGTGTGATCAGCGCGACGCATGTGTATCTGGAGCAGCGCGATGGACGCGTTTATCGCAACATGCTGCAAACGGATGCCGCCATCAACAGCGGCAACAGCGGCGGACCACTCGTCAACAGCGACGGAGAGGTCATCGGCATCAACACCGTTATCATTGCTCCGAGCGGGAGCGGCATTGGACTCGGTTTCGCGATACCCGTAAATCGTGCGAAGGAAATAGTCGAAATCCTGAAAAAAAACGGTGCGGTCGATCGCGAATTCGATCCGGGTTTCCGAGCGCAGCCTGTCGACGAGGCGATCGCGGCCGCATACAATCTCGAAAAACTTGAAGGGGTTGTCGTGACGCGGATCACCAACAGAAAGGGCGCGGCGTTCAAGTCGGGTCTCGAGGAAGCAGACATCATTCTCGCTGCGAACGGCGAGCCCCTGTATACCATCACTGCGCTCGAGGGGCTGATTCGCTACTCGATGCGTGGCGATGTGATCAAGCTCGATGTCGTGCGGGACAGCAAGATTCGTACAATCGATCTCAAACTCGAATAATAAGGCGGAGCTATGATTCATCGCTATACGCGTCCAGAAATGGGGACGCTCTGGACGGACGAGGCTAAATTCCAAACCTGGCTCGAAGTGGAGATATTCGCCTGCGAGGCGCAGGCCGAACTCGGGCTCGTGCCGAAGGATGCCATTCCGGTCATTCGCGATCGCGCCGATTTCTCCCTGGACCGCATCAATGAACTCGAGCGCACGCTCGACCACGACGTGATCGCCTTTCTCACCAACGTCGCTGAAAATGTGGGTGAACCCTCCCGTTACATCCATCTTGGACTCACTTCCTCGGACGTGGTGGATACCGCGCTGTCGGCGACGATTCGACGGGCGGGATTGCTCATCCGCGATGGCCTGGTCGCACTGCGCGACGCCATTGCCGTCCGGGCGAAGGAAATGAAGTACACACCCGCCATAGGACGCACGCACGGCGTCCATGCCGAACCCATGACCTTCGGACTCAAGCTGGCGATGTGGTACGAGGAGACGCGCAGGGATATCGAGCGCCTCGACAGGGCGATCGAAACCATTTCCTTTGGCAAGATTTCCGGCGCCGTCGGGACCTACGGCAACATAGATCCTTTCGTCGAGCAATATGTGTGCGAAAAAATGGGACTGAAACCGTCGCCGATATCGACGCAGGTGCTGCAGCGCGACAGGCACGCGGAATTTCTGTCCACTCTTGCGATCATCGGCGGATCGCTTGAGAAATTCGCCACGGAAATACGTCACCTCCAGAAAACCGAGGTGCTGGAGGCGGAGGAGTTTTTCGCGAAAGGGCAGAAGGGGAGCAGCGCCATGCCTCACAAGCGGAATCCCATCACCTGCGAACGCGTGGCCGGCATGTCGCGTCTGCTGCGCGGATATGCCATGGCGGGATTCGAAAATCAGGCGCTGTGGCATGAGCGGGACATCACACACTCGTCGGTGGAGCGCGTCATCCTTCCCGACGCGACCATCGCACTCGATTACATGCTCTCGAAGATGAAGGGCCTCGTCGAACACCTGCTCGTGTATCCGGAGAATATGCTGCGGAATATCAACAGCACGCGCGGCCTGATTTTCTCGCAGCAGGTATTACTCGCTCTGACCAAAAAGGGCATGCTTCGTGAGGATGCATACAGAATCGTCCAGGAGTACGCAATGCGCGTGTGGCGCGAGGATGTCCAATTGCGCGAATTACTCGATGCCGATCCGGAAGTGCGCGCCCTGCTTTCCGACGAGATGCTCGACGCCTGCTTCGATCTTTCCGCAGGCGTGCGGCATGTGGATATGATCTTTGAACGGCTGGGACTGGGGGCGTAGCGCGGAGCCAGGAGCTGGGAGCTAACAGCTAAGAGCTAAGAGCTGGGACTGGATGAAATTCTGTCGCTCTTACGTTAGCGCCTATGGATGGTAGAGCATCTGGACTTTATGCTCCCGGTTTTCAGGCTTGGCGGATCTTTCGATCGGTATTGTACCCGTTATCGCCGAACGGCTCGAGTTTTTCGATCCAGATTTCCTCAAGCAGGGTCAATTCATCATCCAGATCCATAAAGGTGTCGTCGCGGACGACCACCTCTTCGAGAATTTCGAAGGCGAAGCTTTCTGGACCGAAGGTTTTCCAGTCCTCCTGCAGAGCCGTGACCGGGTGACCGCCGATGGAGAGCATGAAGCGATGACGGTTCAACGGCCCTTCCAGATTCTTGCTGCTCCCGAGAAACGCCTTCCCGTTCACCAGATTCCGCACCGCGAATATCCCCGCTCGTATTTTCCGCTCCTTGTACTCCCACTTCAGTTCCTTTTGGTTCTTCATCGCCCGGCTCCGGATTGTTTTCGTATTCACTGACATCAGAAATCACCGATAACAACATACGGAAATCGAGCGAAGTACCTCCAACGTTACCGTTGAACATCTCGTCGTTCCTTAACGGCGAGATACGAATAATCGCATGCGGCCGCGCGGGGATCTGGCGGGAGGTTGTTGCCCTGTGAGTCATCAGTCCGCCTTCGAAGTTGGTTGGTAATCCCGGTTTGAACGGTAATAACCATGAGGTTTTCAAATAATCGGCCTCTCCAAGGTGGATTGCGCTCAAACTCTTACAATTTGTTAATTCGCAGTTCAGCGTCCTGTAAGACGCCCCTACTATCTTACACCGAAGTAACAGGGCTCTTGCCCACAATTCAGGTGATAATCCACGGAAGCAGCATGACACCAGTCGCTATGACCATCGGAACAACGTCGGATACCGCACTGCTCGTGCGGAGCGGATCGAGAAACGCAGCGATTCCGCTCGGTTATGTGATTGAGATCGTACCCGCGTGCGAGGTTTCCCCGGCACCGGGGCTCCCGGAACACGTAGCGGGCGTCCTTAATTATCACGGCACCGTACTTCCCGTCGTCGATCTCGCACGCGTTCTTCTTGAGCCTGCTTCCCGTCTCAATCCTCGGCAACGGTTCATCATCTGTTCATGCGGCAAAGGACGGGTCGTGTTGCTTACGGATCAGGTCGGTGAAATGGTGAATATCGGCCAGGAACAACTTCTCGACATCGGCGTCCCCGGATCTGCGAGCATTCGCTTTGCGATCGTGTCTGGTGAGGCGATTCCAATTCTCGATCCCGAGACGATATTTGTCGAGCACGATAGTTCCATCGAGAGCCTTCTCCGGTCGCCGGAACAGCTCCTTATTCAGGATTAGCTGTTTTGTCTCTACGCACCTTACCGCCTTCTGTCGATATGGCAATCCATCCACATTTGGTTCTCGCCAAGATCGAACGCCTTCTTGGTCTCCGGTATCTGCCGCATCAGTGGTCGGACCTCTTGCGTCTGTTAAAGCCGGCCGCGCAGGAGCTTCACTTTGAGAACGTGGATCTCTGCCTATCATGGCTTGAACATGGTACGCAGAGCGAGGAAGAGGTAAGCTGCCTGGCGAAGCATCTTACCATAGGTGAGTCGTACTTTTTTCGTGAGATCGCGGTATTCTCCATGCTTCGGGATGTGGTGTTACCCGAAATCCTGAGACGAAAATCCGAAACAGGCGATTCGCTCCTCCGTGTTTGGAGCGCCGGTTGCAGCACCGGAGAAGAGGTATACACCATTGCGATAAGCATCGCCTCACTGCTTCGCGAGGACAGCGGCATGCGAGTGCAGATTCTCGGCACCGACGTCAATCCGGTCGCTGTGGAACGTGCGCAACGAGGCGTGTACCGCGACTGGTCGTTCCGTGATATGGGGAGCGATTTGATCGATACCTGGTTCACCGTGGACGAGGAGAAACGTTATACCGTCAGTGACCGACTGCGATCGATGGTGGAGTTCAAATTGCTCAACCTGGTTGAAGTATCGAAGTATCCCTCGGGAATGGACATAATTTTCTGCCGGAATGTGTTGATGTACTTCACCCGTCCCGCAGTACAGGAAATGGTGTCGGGATTCAAGTATGCGCTGCGACCCGACGGCTGGATGGTGCCAAGTCAGACTGAAACAACATTGATCAACCAGCCCGGGCTCGAAGGAGTTCGCTTTGGTGATGTAACGCTGTTCCGTCATCAGCAGCCTGAACCCGGTTTGTTCCGCACCAAGCCATCCACTGCGATCGAGGAATCCGGTTTGGAAAGCCCGGAGCCACAAATCAGGTCGCTTCGGTTTTCCTTCGATGACATTCTTCCCCCGACTGTGCTTGAGCGCAGCCTGCATGCGAAAACGGTCTCGAATCTCCAGGAAGAAATGAGGGATTTGCTGCTACCGGATATTCCGCAGGTAGATAGTCGAGCCTCGTTCGATGAGCTTATCCATGCTGAAGCGACGGACCACGGAGCGACCGATCGCGTCGAGACGGAAGCCGGTGCGGAATCCTGGACGGCGGACCGTGCAAGGGAGCTTGCGGACGCCGGCAGGCTCGAAGAGGCGCGTGTCGTGGCCGAGCACGCCGTCGCCGCTGATAAAATGCAGCCGTTCAACCATTTCATCCTTGCTACTGTGCTGCGGGAACTCGGCGAAACAAATCGCGCACTGCAATCCTTTGACCTGGCGTTATACCTGGATTCGAAATACATTCCAGCGCATTTCGGTATTGGGTCTCTTTACCGATTCCTTGGAAAACCCGAAAAATCCTCACGGCACCTGAAAATCGCGTTGGCACTGCTCGAGGCGATTCCGGACCAGAACAGCATCCTCGCCTGGAGCGATATGACCGCGAAAAACCTGGTGTCAATCATCCGTTCAATCGAGGCAGGTGAGCTATGATTCCTTTGGGCGCCTATACCGGTTCGTCGCAACAAGCGATGACTGCGAACAACCGACTCGCGCAGGGTGAGGCACCAGTGGACAGTCCATTGGAGTGTCCTGTAAGAGATGCCGAAATTCTGAAGCGTCGAGCTGAAGAATACGCCCGCGTTCTGGATCCATATGACAATGACAACAAGTCCGAGACGGACGTCCTGCTATTCAAACTCGGTGGCGATTCCTATGCCATTCCATGTGCGGATATCGAAGAAATCGTCCCGCTGCAAAATCTCGTATCGATACCGCATACACCGCGTGGAATCATCGGAATTTCGAGCAACCGCGGGGTGTTGTTTGCGGTCCTCGATCCCAAGTTGCAGCTGCAGATTCCCGGAACGAATATCACGACCATGCATCGTGTCGTCATTTTGCGGCACAAGGCGTATCGGATCGGGATCCTCGTCGATGCGGTGGTCGGTATGGCCGGCATCGATACACAGGCTCTGCTCCAGCTGCCGGCATATATAAACGCAGAAAAAAAAGGGTACATTTCGGGTTTGACACCCGATCGGACCTTTCTACTCAATGTGCATGGTTTGATCGAAGATCCGGCGCTTAGTGCGTCAATCTGACATTCTCCTGGAGAAAAGGATTCGCTCATGAAATGGTTCGCAAACCTCAAGACGAAGAACAAACTGTTCACTGGCTTCGGTGTCGTCATCGTTTTTCTCCTTGCACTCGCCGGTGTCGAAAACATGCAATCCACGCGATCGCTTGCCGAATACGATGCGCTGATCAGCTTGCAGTATCCGTTGCAGGAGGCCGGGCGGGATCTTGAGAATACGCTATTTCGCGAGCGTCTCATTTTCGAGCAATTGCAGGCGTACGTTTCACCTGAGCTTGCCGGCGAGAACTTTAACGATATTCGGGAACAATACCTTCAGCTGCAGCGCAAGGTGCAAGCAGACGTTTCGAGGAGCAGGACACTCTTACAAAGCCTTAGTGAGAAATCAGACAACGAAGACATCCTCGCCGCGGCAGCGAACGTCAACAAACAGCACGCCAAACTCGATCGCATTCAGGAGAATTTCGCAGAACTCGCCGCGCTGGGGATATCGGCCATCGAACGGGGAGACTACGACAATTTCAAGGCGCTCCGCGCCAGGATCCATGAAAACGATGCTTCTTTCTGGAGCACGGTGGATCTTTTCGGTTACGAACTTGCGACTCTGCTGGAAACCGGACTCGGTCGCATTGAAACGATAGAGAATACGACTACCATCGCACGCGCGCTCATATTCTCGATCGGAATTCTGCTTGTGGTGTTTTTTGCGACACATATTTCGAAGCTGATCTCCAGGCCGCTAAGCGAGGCGACATTGATCGCCGAGCGATTGGGGCAAGGCGATACCACCGTTCCGATCCAGACCGACCGGAAGGATGAAATCGGGGATTTATTGAAAACCCTGGAAAAACTGCGCGCGAACTCCGATCATGAAGCGCAGGTCGCCGCCCGCATCGCCGACGGCGATCTCACGGTGCATATCATGCCTTTATCAGACAAAGACGTCCTCGGTAAGGCGCTCGCCACGATGGTCGAGCGACTTCGTACACAGATCGGCGAAATGCTGGAGGGCATCAACGTGCTGGCGGCGGCCACGGCCGAGCTTTCCTCCACAATGGTACAGATCGCCGCAAGCGCGCGAGCAACAGCTTCGGCAGTGAATGAGACCGCCGGCACGCTGCTTGAGGTGAAACAAGCTTCACAGATGAGCAATCAGAAAGCCCGTATCATTTCCGACAATACGCAACAAACCCTGCGAGTATCAAGGGACGGAGTCGATGCGATCGAAAAGAGCATCAACAGCATGAAGAATATCAGGGATCAAATGGGCGGTATTGCGGAAAGCATCATCAAATTGAGCGAACAGGGACAAGCTATCGGCGATATCGTTACCTCCGTCAACGACCTGGCCGAACAATCCAACATTCTTGCCGTCAATGCCGCAATTGAAGCGGCGAAAGCCGGCGATTACGGAAGAGGCTTCACTGTCGTCGCAAAGGAAATCCGTAACCATGCCGAGCAGTCCAAACAGGCAACCTCGAAAGTTCGATCCATACTCGTCGATACGCAAAAGGCAACCGCTTCGGCCGTCATGGTCGCGGAGCGCGGTACCAAGCTCGCCGAGGATGGAGCGCAGCTCTCGGCGGTTTCCGGAAAGGCGATCCAGAGCGTCATGAACGGCATTACCGATGCGGCCGAGTCCTTGCTTCAGATCGCCGCCTCGTCGAAGGAACAGATGGCGGGACTCGATCAGGTCACCACCGCCATCCAGTATATCAAAAACGGAAGCGAACAGAACGTGGAATCAATTCATCAGGTGGAACTCACGGCGCAGAATCTGAAGGAACTTGGAACTCGACTACAGCGGTTTGTCGAGCGCTATAAGTTTTAGCAGTACTGCAACTCTAATTTTCAGCGCAGATGAACGAAGAGGAATTTCTCAAAAAACTGCATGAAGCGTTCGCGCAGGAAGCCGACGAGCATTTCGGCATGATTCGTCGCGGACTGGCTGATCTTGAGCAAAAGTCAGAGGATTCCGTCTCGGTGGTCGAATTGATATTCCGCGAAGCCCACAGTCTGAAAGGCGCCGCACGTGCTATCAATCGCGGCGATATTGAAAGTCTTTGCCAGCAGTTCGAGGGTCTGTTTTCGAAATGGAAAAAAGATCCGGATGCGCTTCGCGATGCGCCTTTCGAACTCTGTTCCGATGCGGTCGATCTGCTTGAGGTGATGCTTCGTCAGGATCAGGAGTTCAGTTTAAGCATCGACCCCCTGGCCTCGATGCTCGAACGCCTGAAAACGGCCGCTGCCACGAACGGTCACTCGTCGCAGGCATCCAGCTCGATTCAGAACCGGGGCGAAACGGTGTCGGACATGCCTTTGAAGAAATTCGCATCGGGACTTCAGCACCCTGGCGCGGTCGTCGATGTTCCTGCTGAAGCGACGTTTCCGACCGATACAGGGGACGTCGATCCACAATACCATGTACACCCTCAGGCTCGCGTCGCGAAGCCCCCTGTTGTTCCTCCGGCCTCACCTCCATCCAAAGCGCTGAAAGATACGGTACGCGTTTCCATTCAGGAACTCGAATCGCTCTACAGACAAGCGGAGGAAATGAGTACCGTGAAATTCATGCTGGGCCGCATGACGAGTGATCTCCGGCTGATTGTCGATCAGTGCCGCGAATGGCTTCGGGAATACCACAAGCATCGGCGCATAGCACTTGAGCATGACGCTTCAGGCCGGAGAGCCGAAACACAATCGTCGGATCGGTACGAAGATTCGCAGACGTTCGCGAAATGGACTGCTCGTCAGATTGAAGGAATTGAAACCGCCGTGTCGCAGGGAATAGAAGATGGTCGCGGTACCATGTACATCATGGAGACCATGGTCGATGATTTGGTTGACAATACACGACGTCTGCTTCTCCTTCCGTTTTCGATTGTCACCGACGCCTTTCCATCCATGGTGAACAAGCTCGCGCGGGATCTTGGCAAGAAGATCGATTTCAGGCTCCATGGAGAAGATGTGTGTATCGATAAACGCATCCTCGAGGAATTGAAAGATCCTCTCGTCCACTTGCTGAGAAACTGCATCGACCACGGGATAGAAAGTGAGGAGACAAGGACGTCGCGAGGGAAAGCTCCCGTCGGTACATTGCGCCTCGACATCGGTATCGCGGGCGACAACAGGGTGGAACTCTCTCTTACCGACGATGGCGCGGGCATCGACGTTGAAGCTGTTCGCGGCAAGGCGATGAGTGAGGGTATCGCAAGCAGCGAATATCTTTCGAAGCTTTCGGACCAGGAAGTCCTCGAACTTATTTTTCACAGCGGTCTCTCGACCGCTTCGACCGTGACCGAGGTTTCCGGGCGCGGGATCGGATTGGCGGTTGTTCGCGAAAACGTCGCTTCGCTTGGGGGAGAGGTCACTGTCTCGACCCAACCCGGAAAAGGCACGACGTTCAGACTATTGCTTCCGGTTTCCCTCTCCAACGCCCGCGGCGTGCTGGTGCGCACATCCGGACGCATGTATATCGTACCACTTCAATACATCGTTCGGGGCATGTCGCTTCCGAAGGAGGACGTCGAGGCATTGGATGGACAGTCGGTGTTCGAATATGAAGGTCGGACTGTCCCGCTCTATCGGCTGGAGGAATTGCTCGGCATGCCGATTTCCACCACGGAAGCCGGGGTAAAAGAAACAATCCTCGTCATTTCCTGTGCCGGTGCCTTTTTTGGTTTGCGTGTCGAGCAGGTCATGTGGGAGCAGGACGTCGTTATCAAGCCGCTGCCCGCGCCGATCGTACGCGTTCGCACCATCGTGGGTGCGACGCTGCTTGGAACCGGAGAACTTGTACCTGTGCTTCATATCCCGGACCTGTTGGACGTCACACGCCGATCCGATCGGGGTTTGTCCCTGGATAGCGGAGAGAGCGCGGAGGAGAAAATCTCGCGCTTGCTTGTGGTGGACGACTCTATCACGTCCCGTGTGTTGTTGCATGATATTCTCGTTTCGTCGGGCTATCAGGTGAAAACCGCCATCGACGGAATTGACGCGCTGACCCATTTACGTGAATCGGAATACGATCTGGTTGTTTCCGATGTGGAAATGCCTCGAATGAACGGTTTCGAATTGACGCAGACCATCCGCGGCGACGAGAAATTGCACGAAATTCCCGTCATCCTTGTTACCGGTCTCGAATCGAGAGAGGATCGCGAGCGCGGATTCGATGTCGGGGCGAACGCATACATCATCAAAAGCGGATTCGACCAGAGCAATCTGCTCGAGGTCATTGGAAGGTTGATATAGCTTGTGATCAGAGTGTGTGTTATAGGGCAGGAGATCGACAGGATCGAAGCGTTGCAACGTCGTTTGGAGCGATCGGGTTTTCTTCAGGTAGCGCATGTCGGGACCTTCGACACGGATATCATAAAGATTCTCGCGAGGGAAAGCGTCGATTTGCTGGTTATGGATGCGACGGACGGGGAGGATGTCGCGCTTGCACTCTCCGGTGTCATCATGCGACTGGAACCTTTGCCTGTGGTGCTGTTCACGGATGATGAGCGGCTTTCCTCAATTCGAGAAAAAGTAGACGCCGCCGGTATCGGTGTGCTCGGAGTCATGCATTTCCCTGCACTGGATTCCGTGATTCAGGAAGATGTTATCCGACGTCTGGTTCTTCTCAGCGAAGTGAAGGTTGTCCGGCGCTGGGACGGCAATAAATTCGAAGCCCTCTCGAAACCCGTCCAGAACGAGCATCATGGCCTGATTGATCACGACGGATTCCCACACGAAGAGGGAACAAGCCTGCCGATATACGTCGTCATCGGAGCGTCCGCCGGGGGTACCAAAGCGCTTGAAACCATCGTCTCCGGCCTGCCGAAGGATTTCCCTTCGCCAATTCTCGTCGTGCAGCATCTCGCGTCCGGGTATGTCGAAGGTTTCGCGAGATGGCTGGGAAATCAAACCACATTGCAGGTAAAAGTAGCCGAAGTGCAGGAAATACCGCAGGCCGGGGTGCTGTATCTTGCGCCGGACGACAGGCATTTGACTGTATCGCACGATAATCGTATTGTGCTACGTGACGATGTATCCGTGAACGGGTTCAGACCTTCGATCGGAGCATTATTCTCAAGCGTTCTGGTCGCATGCGGCGCTCGTTTGATCGCAGTTCTGCTCTCCGGCATGGGTGCGGATGGCGCACTCGAGATGCGAGCATTGTTCGATGCCGGCGCCGTTACAATCGCACAGGACAAGGAGACATCGCTCATACATGGTATTCCCGGCGAAGCCATCAAGCTCGGAGCTGCGCGTTACATTCTTCCGCTGGAAGGAATCGCGCCGGCATTGGTATCACTCACCACACCCATGCCCAAACGAGAGGAGCATTTGTCGTAAGTACATTTGCAACCTGCAAATACAGGACAAGGATCGCACGTGAAAGGTATCGACATTCTCGTTGTTGAAGACAGTCCGACTCAGGCGCTGAAACTCAAGTACATTCTTGAGAAGCAGGAGTATTCGGTACAGCTCGCCACCAATGGCCGCGAAGGACTCGAGGCTATTGAAGCGAAACGGCCAACGCTGATCATTTCCGATGTGCTCATGCCGGAAATGGATGGATATGAACTCTGCAACACGATTAAAACGAGCGAGGCTCTCAAGGACATTCCTGTCATTCTTTTGACGACGTTGTCCGATCCCCAGGACATCATCCGCGGACTGGAAAGCGGCGCCGATAACTTCCTGAACAAGCCCTACAGCGAGGAAGCCCTGCTTTCGAGGATCAAGTACATCCTCATCAATCTCGACGTTCGTTCGCGCATGCGTACCGGGATGGGCATTGAAATATATTTCGCGAACAAGAAACATTACCTAACGAGCGAGCGCATTCAAATCATCGATTTGCTGCTCTCAACCTATGAAAACGCCGTCGAAAAGAATCGTGAACTTGAAATCGCGAACAAGAAGCTCCGCACCATTCAGGAAGAACTGGAGAGAAGCAACGACAAACTGATTTTGCTGAACGAACAAAAAAACATGCTTCTGGGAATGGCCGCGCACGATCTGCGCAATCCCCTGAATTTGATCGAAGGATACAGCGATTTTCTCCTGAAGGACATCAATACTCCCATGTCGCAGGCGCATCGCGATATCGTTTCCGTCATCCAGTCCAGCAGTACATTCATGGTGCGGATGATTAACGATCTTCTCGACGTGCATAAAATTGAAACCGGCAATTTTGAAATGCACACGGTACTGACCGATTTCATGCCCTTTCTCGAACAGGTGCTTGAGAGCGTAGGATTCACAGCCAGGAAGAAGGGGATAGAACTGAGCGTTTCGCGGCCTATCGCCATACCGAAATTCGTGATTGACGGACCTCGTCTTATGCAGGTCATGTCCAACCTCATCGATAATGCCATCAAATTTTCATTCAAGGGCGCCGTGATCGAGGTGACCGTCGCGTTCGATGAACAGCAGCTTCATTTTTCTGTGCGCGATCACGGTCCGGGGATCCCGGAGGCGGAACTGTACAGGTTGTTCAAACCCTTCAGCACGACAAGCGTCAAACCTACCGGGAACGAAAAAAGTACAGGGCTTGGTCTGGCGATCGCACTCAGCATCGTGGAGAAGCACGGCGGGAGTGTGCACGTTGAGAGCGAAGCCGGAAAAGGTTCGACGTTTTCCTTTACAATTCCCGTTATCCGATCCCAATAGGATCTGCTTCAAGAACTACTGGAAGCATCCGTCCCCATCCGCTTGTCAGTCTTGCATATTGGACTGATTTCCAGTATACTTGCCTTTACTGTGACACTATAATGGGTAGCAATGCGAATCCTTATTGTCGAAGACGAAGCGAAGGTTTCGCAGTTCCTTAAAAAAGGATTTGAGGAGGAGCTGTTTTCCGTCGATACCGCGCTTGATGGTGCAGAAGGTCTGCTTTTGGCCTTGTCCGAGAACTACGACTGTGTCATTCTCGACCTGATGCTTCCGAAAAAAAATGGGGTTGAAGTCCTCAAGGAGTTGCGAAAGGAAAAAAGCACTCCTGTCCTGGTCCTTACCGCCAAGGGACAGCTCGAGAGCAAGGTCGAAGTACTCAACATTGGCGCCGACGATTACCTTACCAAGCCATTCGCCCTGGCCGAATGCATCGCGCGGGTTCGCTCCCTGCTGCGTCGCTCCCAGATGGATAAACCCAGCAACACTCTCACAGCGGACAATCTGGAGCTTGATCAGATCCAGCATGTCGTCAAGCGCGGCGGCAAGCTCATCGATCTGACCGTCAAGGAATTCAAGCTGCTCGAATATCTGATGCGCAGCAAGAACTGCGTGCTGACCAGGTCGGCGATCATCGAGCATATTTGGGAAATCACGTTCGATACCGGTACGAACGTGCTCGACGTCTACATGACGCGGCTGCGTAAAAAGGTGGACGACGACTTCGACGTCAAGCTCGTACACACAATCCGGGGTGTGGGCTATATCCTGAAGGACGAAGAGGAATGAGGCTTCCGCCGAGACAACGTGCGGTGTTATTGTATGGTTCCACGATCTTCGGAGCATTCGCACTTATTCTCCTTCTCATTATCACGATTTTCACCCGCCATTTCTACGAAATGAATCTTTTCGATCCCGTCATCCTTGAACGTTACCAGCACATGTTCACGGGTATCGGGATACTATTCATTCCCGCCGGATTGTTTTTTGCCTATGCGATCGGATGGATCATTTCGCAGGAACTGTATCCAAAGCGAGCGCGGGAGCAGTTCTCCGTGGGTGGTCAGGAGGATCAAGGGGTTGATCCGGAGGAATTCAGGGAGAAGCTGCATACGGTCCGCAGCACCATCAGCAACATGCAGACCGCGTACGAGCAGATCCAGAATTTTTCCGCCAATGCCTCTCACGAACTTCGCACTCCGCTCACCATCATGCGTGGTGAGATTGAACTTGCTCTACGCAACCCAAAGACCCCGGATGATTATCAGCGCCTTCTCGGGAGCCTGCTCGAGGAAATCATGCGTCTTGCCAGAATTCTGGATGACCTGCTCCTCATTGCAAAAACCGAAATAGGAGAGCGTCCAATAGAACTTGTCCCTGTCGATCTCCGCGAACTCGTGGAAGAAATAGCCGACGAGGCCTCGCTCTTCGCTGAGCAGTCGGGGATCGAAGTGAGACTCGGCGAGGTGATCGACGCATGGATCGACGCCGAACCTCTGCGCATCCGCCGCGTATTGCTTAACCTTGTGGACAATGCCGTCAAGTACAATCGCAAGCACGGCAGCATCATGTTGTCGATGCGGAGAGACGACGAGATGGTCGCGGTCGTGATTCAGGATACCGGTATCGGAATACCTGCCGAAGCCATCCCAAGGCTCTTCGAACGCTTCTACCGCGTCAACGATTCCGATCGCCACGGACCGAAGGGAACAGGTCTCGGACTGTACCTCGTGCAGTGGATCGTACGCAATCACGGCGGCAGCATCATCGTCGACAGCGAACTCGGCAGGGGCAGCACCTTCACGGTGAATCTCCCATTGAGGAATAGTGGATTATAAGTCAGTTATATCCTGTAATATACATGTACTTTACAGGCGCTGTTTCCAGCGCTGATCCGTCCGCGCCCCCCGTACACCTCTTTCTCCCCTCCGCGACAACCTTTCACTCTTGTAATAATCGATTAAGCTTCCTGTAAGGATGACGTCCTAACTTACATGTAGAATTCATTGTGAAGGCGGAAATCAAACCTTATGAATCAGCACCTTGAACACTTTCTCTCTCTTTCACTCTTGTAATGTTCGATTAAGCTTCCTGTAAGGATGACCCCCTAACTTACAGTGTAGAATTCATTGTGAAAGCACAGAACAGAACATAAGAATCAGAAACTTTAACATTCTCACACTCTCTCACTCTCTTCACCAAATTCCAGGAGTTTTATCATGGGTACTCAGCAGCTTCTTCTCATCGTGCTCGGTGTCATCATCGTCGGTATCGCAGTGGTTGTCGGTATCAACATTTTCGGTTCCAACGCGGAACAGGCCAACAAGGATGCCCTCACGCAGGATTGCCTCCGTATCGCTTCGGCGGCACAGGGATTCTATCGCAAGCCGACCATGCTTGGCGGTGGCAACAATGCATTTGACGGTATCGAGATCACCGATTGCGGGATGAGCCAAGGCGCTTCAACGACATCGGGCGAAAACGTGAATGGTGTCTATACCATTACCACCGCCGCAACGACAACTTTCGTGATCACAGGCGCTTCTGCTAATGATGCGACAAAGACCGTCGCGGTTACGGTCGACATGACGGGTCTCACGGACGAAGATCGCGTCAGCGTCGCCTACGCCGGCTGGTAAGCCGATAGTTTCGCCGGAAGAACGTACTCTCCGAACCCCACAGCTTACGATTCAACGCCGCTGTCTTCGCGACAGCGGCGTTTTTTATTTAGTCAGTGCATCATCTACACATCTTGCTACTGTCAGCCTCAGGCTGATCAGGATGACGGGGTTTATTTCCGTTCTTTGAAGACAAGATGTCATCCATGACATGGACCGGTGTCAGCCTGAGGCTGACTGGTAAGCACACTCAAGCTGACTGGCAAGCTCACGTAGCGATATTTTTTCACCACTTGACATGATGAGCGAAGTGTGCTATCTTAAAGTAGACAAAAGACTCGACATTCAACATGTCGCTTGCTCAACGAGGAGACAGTATGCGCGATCCTCTTTCCAGAGTCCAAATCAAGTACAAACTGACGGGAGCTTTCGTCGGTGTCTGTCTGCTTGCATTCGGTGTCGGCGGGTATCTGATATCCGTATCGGCGGGTTCCGCTTTGGAGAGGGAAATCACCCACCGGCTCGAAACCGAAGGCAGAGCGCTGGCGCAACTGCTGGAAGCACGGTTGATGCTTCTGGGGGGGCGGGCGGAGGATTTCGCCTCGGATGGTTTCATCAGAACCAGGCTTGCTGACATTCTTGCGTGTGTTCCGCACCCGACGCGGCAAGACGAACTACGCCGCTTTCACAACCTTCTTGCAGAGCACCTCGAGCGGAATAAATTTCCGATTGTACAACCACTCGCGGGGCTGGCTGTTTGCTCAAACGACGGAAAGGTCGTCGCTTCCGTCAATCGGCTCCCCTTGTGGCCTCCTGTGAACACACTCACAGTAGGTGCGGGAAAGGACACGCTCTGGTGCAGTCCTTTTGTTTTGGGGAGCGACGGCGAGCCGGCGTATTTTGCTCTTTTCGCACCTGTGCATGACATCGATCTTGAGAAGCGGTTGGGATCGCTGGTGTTTTTCATCGACCTCGCTGATTGGGTCGCTCCTGTTTTTCAAAAAATACAAGGAAATTCAACAGCGCCGGGCTCGCAACTTACGGTACGCATATCGGACCGAACCGGAGCGTCACGCGATCTTGGCAGATCGATGGGCGGTACGGAGTTCACTGAAAAAAAATCCGCTTCAAATGCAGGCGTCGGACTGGCGAATCCGGCGACTGTCGGCGCAGTACACGATGACCTGGTCGCACCGCACCGGAGGGACATATTCGTGTACGATCACCGTATCCCGGGGTACGATTGGACGGTGTCGGTATCGCTGGATGCGCAAAAGGCGATGCTTCCGGTATCGGGACTGCAAAGCAGATTTCTCGGGGTTGGCTTGTTGATAGCTGCGCTGGCCCTGGTTCTACTGTTCTTCCCGGTTCGCTTCCTGATTCAGCCTCTGATGGCTATGAGCGATGCGGCCCGTGCGATGACGGCAGGCGATTTTACGATGCGTGTGGAGGAAGCAGCGGAGGATGAAATCGGACATCTGGCGCGTTCGTTCAACCTCATGGCGGCCGCCACGCAGGAGCGCACGGCGAAGCTGGAAAACTCAGCGAAACTGCTTGAACAAAAGAGCAGGGAACTGGGGATCGAACGCGATTTGCTGAACACAGTCGTTCACTCAATGGATGATGCGGTGCTGTATTTTGACCATACAGGTGCGGTGGTGCTCCGGAATGACGCGGCGGAATCACTGCTCGGACATCTCCGTGTAGAGTGTGACTCCGTCGTTCCCAGACGCTGTGGATGCGACGCCACCGGGGAGCGCGATTGCCGAACTTGCCTGCTGGACAGCCGGATGGCGACCAGGGATTGCGTTCTCGATGTCGGGGACAAGGTATTCGAGATTGTCTCGACCAGCATCGCAATCCGGAACAGTCCCGAGGGCGTCGTGCTCGTTGCGCGCGACATCAGCAATCGATTGCGTGTAGACGAACGGCAGGCGCATCAGGATCGGCTGGCCGTACTCGGAGAAGTAACCGCAGTCATGGCGCATGAGCTGAATAACCCACTGGCGGCGATCAGTATGTTCGCGCAATTAATGCGAAAAGACCTGAGCGAAGACTCGGATTTCCATGAACATCTCGACGTCATTCTCCGGAATACGGAAAGCTGCAAACGAACAATACGTTATTTGCTCTCATACGCACGCGACAACTCCGACGAGAGCGAAGAATGCGACCTGCATGAATTGATCCCCGACGTCGTTCGCTTTCTTCGACCTTTGTATGAGAAATCCAATGTCTGCTTCGATCTCGATTTCACTGCTCGGTCCGCATCCCTGCGCGGTGACGGGACGTATCTCCGCCAGGTGCTCGTAAATCTCATCATGAACGCACTGCAGGCGATGCGAGAGGAGGGGGGGCGTTTGACTATTCGCACCGACGACGGCAGTGGCGATGCGGGAAACATAATTATCGACGTGATCGACAATGGACCGGGTATTGAACGGGAACTTGCCGATGCGATTTTCGAACCGTTTTTCACCTCGAAGCCCTCGGGAGAGGGAACCGGACTCGGGCTTTCCATTTCGCGGCGCATCATTCAGTCGCTGGACGGGACGCTCGTCCTGTTGCGCTCCCGTCCCGGTGAAACAGTATTTCGCATTTCACTGCCGGACCGCCTGCGTCGACTCGGACATGACGCGATGTCGGTATTCGCGGAGGCGCGGACATGACAGGAATGGACGATAACGACCTTCGCCTGCTCAATGTCCTGATTGTGGACGACGAACCCGACCTCCGCCGCGGATTGGTGAAACTGCTGTCTCCGACCGGCGCACGATTGACGGAAGCGGACTCCGCCGAAGCCGCCCTGCTCGTGCTCCGGGATCAACCGGTCGATCTTGTGATCAGCGACATCAAGATGAAAGGAATGTCCGGTGTCGAGCTGCTGCGGGAAATCACAACATCCCGTCCATCGGTACAGGTGATATTGATAACCGGATTCGGGACAATTGAACTCGCAGTGGAATGCCTGCATGCCGGCGCGATACACTTTCTGACGAAGCCTTTCGACAACGAAGAACTCTTGCGTACCGTGGCGCGGATTGGAAAAAAACTTCTTGCCGAGAAATCCTTGCGCGCGACTACCGTTGCGACAAGTGGAATCATTGCTGTCGATCCCGCAATGCATGCCGTGCTTGATCTGGTGGATCAAGTGGCCGCCACGCGCGTCCCGGTGCTCATTTACGGCGAGAGCGGAACAGGGAAGGAACTGGTTGCGAGGGCGATTCATCTGAAAAGCGCGTTGGAAAAACCGCTGGTCGCCGTCAATTGCGCCGCGCTTCCCGATACACTTCTGGAATCCGAGCTGTTCGGTTTCAGGAAGGGGGCCTTCACCGGTGCCGACAAGAGCTACGATGGAATATTCAAACGCGCTGACGGGAGTACGCTTTTCCTGGACGAGGTGTCGTCGATGTCTCCGGCATTTCAGGCCAAGCTGTTGCGCGTTCTGCAAGAAAAAACGATGAGTCCGCTGGGTTCCGATGAGGTAGTACATACGGATTTTCGACTTATAGCGGCAGGCAACAGGGATATGCAGGAGCTGGTGCGTAACGGACAATTCCGCGAGGACCTGTTTTATCGGCTTCACGTTTTTCACATCACTATTCCTCCCCTGCGCGAGAGGCCTGCCGATATCGAGCCATTGGCGTTGCATTTCATCACCCTCGCAGCCAGGGTTTGTCTCGGGGAGAGCGCGCCGATCCCGTCACTTTCCAGGGAGGCGCTTGCCGAATTGCGCGCTCATCGCTGGCCAGGAAACGTCCGCGAACTGCAGAATGCCGTGCAGCGGGCAGTGATCGTTTGCAAGGGATCGGAACTCCTCCCGCATCATTTTTTCCTGAATCCGTCATCCCCGGGAAGCACCGGTACGACCGGATCGGACGAGTCGTACGACGAAGCCAAGCAGCGCATACTCGACAGCTTTCAGCGACAATTCATCCAACGCGTACTTGAGCGCACGCATGGCAACATCTCGCGTGCAGCCGATGAATGCGGACTCACACGAGCCGCGATCCAGAAAATGATGCGTCGTTTGAACATAGACCGCACTCGTTTCGATCACGAGTGAACGCCCACCGATTCTCCAATACGTTGTAACGCAACTTCCCTACACAGTGTCGCGATCCACTGCATACTTCCGTATGCACGTCGCGCAGGACTGGTTTCATTGATCAAACCGCAGGTGACGGCAAAACCGATGCATCCGCGAGTTTACATCGACGCCGGGCGAGCGCCTGATTGTACACACTCGATTGCCGTTTTTGTTACGATTTCAAGGTTTTTATACACCGTCAGAACCTGGCACGGGATGTGCATTTAAAGCGACATCGGAACAACTATCACGGTGCTTCGAATGCTGCAACTCATCTCTACTCAAAACACGATAACTGCTGTCCGGATATCCCGCACAGTCGCTTTCGTCGCGCTGTATCTGTTGTGTTCAATTACGCTTCAAGCGCAGGAAGCCGCCGATTATTTCAAGCAAAACTGCATGAGCTGCCATTCCATCGGTGGCGGCGCACTGACGGGCCCCGATCTCAAGGATGCTCACAGCCGCCGTGACCGTGAATGGCTGATTGAATTCCTTCGCGATCCGAAGGCGATGATTGACCGGGGTGATGCGGTCGCGAAGCAGTTGCTGCAGGATGCGCGTGGCGTCGTGATGCCTACGCTGCCTACCATGACCCGCGCTCGTGCGGAGTCCATGATCGATCTGATCGCAGCCGAATCGGCGCTGGAAATTTCCACATTCAAAGGTGTACAGGTAAGCGATCGTCCGTTCACGTCCGCCGATGTCGAGATGGGAAGGAAAATATTTCTTGGAGAGCGGCGTCTTGTCAATGGCGGGGCGCCGTGCATGTCGTGTCATGCTGTGCAGGGAATTGCAGGACTAGGCGGAGGAACACTTGCGCCGGATTTGACCACAGTATTCGAGCGCTACCAGAACAGGAAGAATCTCGCCACATGGCTTGCGGCTCCGGCATTGCCGACAATGCAATCCCAATTTAAAACTAAGCCGCTTCAGGACGATGAAATCCTCGCGCTCACCGCGTATTTCGAACATGCTCTGCGGCGCAATCCCGCAGACCCATCCACCGCGCGTCTGAATTTCCTGCTGCTCGGTCTCGGGGGCGCGATCCTCGTTCTTGGATTGTTCGATGCGATATGGAGCAAGCGCTTCCGATCGGTGCGGCGGGCTCTTGTCGATCGCATGCGGCGGAATTCCGTGTGACAAGAGCATTCATTCAGATTCTGGACGACCTTCACCATCGCGATTCCCGCATCGCAATACCACATGGCAACGGAGTATCATCTCATGAAGAACAGTGCTAACTCTAATCCCTGGATCCGCGACGAAGAAGAGGCGAAGGATCGTAGCTGGGAGGAATTCTACAGGAATCGCTGGCAACACGACAAGGTTGTCCGAAGTACGCATGGAGTGAACTGCACGGGCAGTTGCACGTGGATGATCCATGTCAAGGACGGCATCGTCACCTGGGAAATGCAGGGACTCGACTATCCCATGCTCGAATCGGGTCTGCCGCCATACGAACCGCGCGGATGTCAGCGAGGCATTTCGTTTTCATGGTATCTCTACAGCCCGCTGCGTGTGAAGTATCCATACATCCGCGGTGCGTTGCTCGATTTGTGGAACAAGGCGCGTGTGGATTTCGACGACCCGGTTGAGGCGTGGGAGTCTCTGATGAACGATCCGACATCGAGAAAGCGCTGGCAGGTGGCGCGCGGGAAGGGCGGCTTCCGACGCACCAGTTGGGATGTCGTACTCGAAATCATGGCGGCCGCGAACATCCATACCATAAAGAAGCACGGTCCGGATCGCATCGCGGGTTTCTCTCCTATTCCCGCGATGTCGATGATCAGCTACGCCTCGGGCGCGCGTATGCTGCAGCTGATGGGTGGCGTCGCACTGTCCTTCTACGATTGGTACTGCGATCTCCCGTCCGCCTCGCCGGAAACCTGGGGCGAGCAAACGGACGTGAACGAATCCGCGGACTGGTACAATGCGAAGCTCCTCGCGGTCATGGGTTCCAATCTCAACATGACGCGCACACCCGACTGTCACTTTGCCGCGGAATCACGCCACAACGGCACGAAAATGTATGTGTTTTCTCCCGACTTCAATCAGGTGGCGAAGTACGCGGATAAATGGGTGTCGTTGAACGCCGGACAGGACGGTGCCTGGTGGATGGCGGTGAATCATGTGCTTCTCACCGAATTCCATGTAGAAAAGCAGACACCGTATTTCATCGATTACGCGAAGCGTTACTCGGATGCGCCGTTTCTCGTTGAATTGAAAAAAGAAGGAAATGCCTACGAATCCGGGCAGATGCTTCGCGCCGGACGTCTCACGCGGTATCAGGCAGAAGAGCATGGGGAGTGGAAATTCCTCATGTGGGACGAAGTTGCGGACGCACCGAAAATGCCCATGGGAAGCTCCGGACATCGATGGGGAGCGGAAAAAGGAAAATGGAATCTCGAATTGAAAGATGGGCTCGACGGCAGCGACATCGCGCCGCGTCTGACCTTTATCGACGAACGGGACGATACCGTCTCCGTACGTTTCGACGATTTCGCCGATGGCCGCAACCTGTACCGCGAGGTACCCGTCCGCCGTGTGCCGACTGCCGATGGTTCGGAAACGCTGTGCGCCACTGTGTACGATCTCCTGATGGCGCAGTACGGAGTAGCACGAGGATTGGGAGGCGATTATCCCGCGAACTACGATGACGACAGCGTGCCATATACACCCGCATGGTCGGAAAAATACACAGGGATCGGCAGGCAGGATCTGATCCAGTTCGCGAGAGAGTGGGGGAGCACCGCCAAGCATACCAGAGGGAAATGTACCGTCATCATCGGGGCCGGCGTCAACCACTGGTATCACGCCAATCTCATGTATCGCGCTGCGATCCATGCGTTGATGTTTTCCGGATGCGTCGGCGTGAATGGAGGCGGCCTCGCGCATTATGTCGGACAGGAAAAACTGGCGCCTGGAGAATCATGGGGTGCCATCGCGTTCGCCAAGGACTGGGTTCCCGCTTCACGGCTTCAGAATGCGCCAAGCTGGCATTACGTCAACACGGATCAGTGGCGCTACGAAAAGGAATTCACGGACTATCACACCGTTCCCCAGCGCGACGCACCCGGCACGATCGCCCAGGGACATACGATGGATCTCCAGGTGCGCGCCGTTAAAAGCGGCTGGCTTCCTTTTTATCCACAGTTCGATAAAAATCCTCTTTCGCTCATGCGTGAACTCGACGAACTTGGCATCACCGACGAAGCTGCGGTGAAGAACGAGGTCGTCAGCAGGCTCAGGGATGGGCGGCTGAAATTTTCCGTGCAGGATCCCGATGCGGAAGAGAACTGGCCGCGTGTCTGGTATATCTGGCGGGGTAACGCCCTGATGGCGAGCAGCAAGGGACACGAATACTTTCTCCGTCATTATCTCGGAACGCACGACAACGCGATCGCGGGCGAACTTGCGCAGGATGCGGTGAAGGAAGTCGTATGGCACGACAAGGTGCCTCACGGCAAGATGGATCTCGTGGTCGACCTGAATTTCCGCATGGATACATCGGCGCTGTATTCCGATATCGTGCTGCCGGCCGCCACCTGGTATGAGAAGGCGGATCTGAATTCCACCGACATGCACAGCTTCATTCATCCGCTTTCCGCGGCAGTGCCGCCGTGCTGGGAATCGAAAAGCGACTGGCAGATATTCAGCGCGATTTCAAAGAAATTCTCCGAACTGGCGCAGCGACATTTTCCCGAACCCGTCCGCGACCTCGTAGCGACGCCGTTGGCGCATGATTCGGCGGCGGAGATAGCGCAACCCACAATGGCCGATTGGTCGAAAGGTGAGTGCGAAGCCATTCCAGGTAAAACCATGCCGGATCTGAAAATCGTCACCCGCGACTACAGAAAACTGCATGAGCAGTATACGGCGCTCGGGCCTCGCGTCCGTAGCCACGGCCTCGGCGCGCATGGTACGCATTACATGGTGGAGGACGAATACGACAAACTGGCCGCCGACCAACCTGCGCCGCAAAGCAATGGCCTGCGCATGCCGTCGCTGAAAAACGATACCGAGGTATGCGAAGCGATTCTCAAACTCGCGACGGTGACGAACGGGGAACTGGCCTGGCGCTCGTATCGCAACATGGAGGAGCGCGTCGGTTTGCCGCTGGCCCATCTGGCCGAAAAGAATCGCGGTGCCCGCATCAGCTACAAGGAACTGCAGGGCCGTCCCATGCGCCTGCTCAACAGTCCGATGTGGTCGGGCCTCACCGAGAACGGCAGGGCGTACGCGCCCTTCACCTACAACGTCGAAGCGCTGGTTCCGTGGCGCACGCTCACCGGCCGCCAGCATTTCTATCTCGATCATCCGGGGTACATCGATTTCGGCGAGCACCTCCCCACGTACAAACCGAAGCCCCTGCCCACCGTGTATTCCGATCTGCGCTTCAGTGAAGAAGTGGGGAAGACCATCATGCTGAATTTCCTCACGCCCCACGGAAAATGGCACATCCACTCGACGTACGGCGACAACCAGCGCATGACCACGCTTTCGCGCGGAGTCGAACCGTTCTGGATCAACGACAAGGATGCGGACGAGATCGGCATCGTCGACAATGACTGGGTGGAAGTGCACAACGACCATGGCGTCGTGGTGACGAGGGCCGCGGTCAGCGTACGCATTCCACGAGGCATCTGCATCATTTATCACTCTCCCGAACGCACGTACTCGGTACCGAAATCTCCGCTGCGCAACAACAAGCGCGCGGGTGGTCACAACAGTCTGACCCGGACACGGTTGAAACCGAACCTCATGGTCGGTGGCTACGGTCAGTTCACGTTCAACTTCAATTACTGGGGACCGACCGGCTGCAACAGGGATACACACATCCTTGTCCGGAAACTCCCTGAACTGATCTGGTAGCCGCGAAGAACACGACCTCTGAAGCACAGCAGACATGCACGAATTCACAGGAGCGCACGAATGAATGTCCGATCACAAATATCCATGGTCTTCCATCTCGACAAATGCATCGGGTGCCATACGTGCAGCATCGCCTGCAAGAACGTCTGGACCGACCGCAAGGGCACGGAATACATGTGGTGGAATAATGTAGAAACAAAACCCGGTACCGGATACCCCACGAAATGGGAGGATCAGGAAAAGTACCGCGGCGGATGGGAGAAGAAGGACGATACGCTCCGCCTGAAGTCTACAGGCCGCGCGCGCATCGTCACGAACATGTTCCACAATCCATCGCAGCCGAGCATGGATGACTACTACGAACCGTGGACGTACAAGTACGATGAATTGTTCAACGCTCCCGAAGGTCCGGATCAGCCTACGGCGCGTCCCATCTCGATGGTGACGGGTGAACCGATCAATGTTGAAGCGGGACCGAACTGGGACGACGATCTGGGTGGATCACCGATCTACGCGGAAAACGATCCGAATCTTGATGGATTGCCGGAAGACCAAAGGCGGCAGCTGTTCGCGATCGAGCGGCTCGTCTTTTTCTACTTTCCGAGAATCTGCAATCATTGCCTGAATCCCGGCTGCGTGGCTGCATGCCCATCCGGCGCACTGTACAAGCGCGGTGAGGACGGAATCGTTCTCGTTGACCAGAAGCGCTGCAGGGGATGGCGCGCCTGCGTCGCCGCGTGTCCCTACAAGAAGACGTACTACAACTGGAGCACGGGGAAATCGGAAAAATGCATCCTCTGTTATCCGCGGCTCGAAACCGGAGAAGCGCCCGCGTGTTTTCATTCCTGCGTAGGACGCATCCGCTATCTCGGCGTGCTGCTGTACGACGCCGACCGCATCACGGAAGTCGCCGCGCTACCGGACGATGAGCTGATCGAGGGTCAGCGCAGCCTCATCCTCGATCCGCACGATCCCGCCGTCATTGAAGCTGCGCGAAAAAACAACATTCACGATTCCGTCATCGAGTCCGCGCAGCAGTCGCCGGTGTACAAATTCGTGAAGGAATGGAAAATAGCACTCCCTCCGCATATCGAATACCGCACGCTGCCGATGCTGTTCTACGTGCCGCCTCTTTCGCCTGTGATGTCCAGCATGGACGGCAACGTCGTCACGAGCGTGGATAACAATTTTTTCCACGAAATCGAGAACTCCCGCGTACCGATGAAGTATCTCGGCAAACTGTTCGGCGCAGGTCATGAAGGCAAGGTCGTCTATGCATTGAAGAAGATGAAGGCTATCCGCATCTATCGCAGGGCAGTGACCGTGGGAGATATCACGATGGAAACAGCGGAGAATGTGCTCAAGGAAGCCGGCTGCACCGTTGCCGAAGCCGAGAGCATCTATCGTCTCACATCGCTGTGCACGTTCGAGGACCGCTTCGTCATTCCTCCGATGCATCGCGAGGAGGCGATAGAATTGCTCGAGGATGTCGGCCAGCACAAGTCGTCAACGGGATTCGGTTTCGTCAGTGGACCGGAGAGGGGATTGTGATGCGCCTACCCGAACGCATATTCGTCGATCTCGCAGCGCTGGTGTCGTATCCCGGTCCGGGGCATGATGAAGCGCTTGTTCGATCGCTGCTGTATTTCTCGAAATCCGGGAACAGCGAAATGTATCCGGACACGTATCGGCTTCTCCACCAGTTCGCCAGTGAAATAGGCGGAATGTCGCGCAATGAGCTTGAGGAGCTGTATACGCGCACGTTCGACATCAATCCCGTCGCGACGCTGGAAATCGGCTGGCATTTGTTCGGTGAGCAATACGAGCGCGGCAGTTTTCTCGTGCTCATGCGCGAGCAGCTCCGGAAATATGGCGTCGAGGAGACGACGGAGCTTCCCGATCATTTCGCTCACGTGCTTCGTCTCTTCGGTCGTCTTGACGATGCCGACCGCGTAGCGATGCTCGAAAAATACGTCCTGCGCGGACTAGACATCATGCTGGAGAAATGGGATGGCGAAAGTCCGTACAGACATCTCATCGATGCGATTTACGCAATGTTCAATACCGTTCGCAGCCTGGAGAAAGGAGTGCCGACCGATGTTTGACAATCTGCTGCTCAATATGGACACCGTTCTTCTGGTGGTGCTTCCGTACATCGCCGTGGTGCTGTTCGTCGTAGTGTCGATACAGCGCTACCGCGGCGAAATGTTCACGTTTTCCAGTCTGTCGTCGCAGTTTCTCGAAAACCAGCACCACTTCTGGGCGCTGGTGCCATTTCACTATGGCATCATCGTCATCCTCGCAGGCCATCTGATCGGCTTCCTGATTCCGGGAAGCGTGCTCGCCTGGAACAGCCAGCCACTGCGTCTGTTCATTCTCGAGGTTTCCGCGCTGGTATTCGGACTGCTCACGATCATCGGACTTGCCGGGCTCATACTGCGGAGAGTACGGGAGCCGAAGATCCGTATAGTCACAAGCCGCGCGGACTGGATTGTTCTCGGCATTCTCCTGTTGCAGGTGTTCAGCGGACTTTATGTCGCGTTGTTTCACGGTTGGGGATCGTCCTGGTTCGCGGCATCCGCGACGCCGTACCTGTGGTCTCTGCTTACACTGACACCCGATGCGACGCACATCTCGGCGATGCCGTTCATGGTCAAGGCGCATATCGTCGTCGCATGGTTTCTCGTCGCGGCATTTCCGTTCACGCGGCTTGTGCATGTTCTGGTGGTTCCGAATCACTATCTCTGGCGGAAACCCCAGGTCGTGCGCTGGTATGGCATAAAACGATTCCCGACAGCGAGGTGATCACATGCACAAACCGGAACTTCTCGATTTCTCGAAAGAGCGCATCCGCGTCCTCCACTACACGTGGATAGCGTTCTTCATCGCGTTCTACATCTGGTTCAACATGGCGCCGCTCGCAACGACGATGCTTCGCGAACTGCGCTGGTTGACGCCCGAGCACCTGAAGATTCTGGCGATATGCAACGTCGCACTGACGATACCGGCACGCATTCTCGTGGGAGTGCTGATAGACAGATACGGCCCGAGAATCGTGTTTTCCGGCTTGCTGATACTGATGTCCATCCCGACATTCGTGTTCGCTTTTGGCGATAGTTTCATGCAGTTGCTCGTGGCGCGTCTCGTACTGGGCTCGGTTGGCGCGAGTTTCGTTGTCGGTATCCGTATGGTGTCGCAGTGGTTCCCTCCAAAGATGATTGGGCGCGCGGAGGGATTTTACGCGGGCTGGGGAAATTTCGGATCCGCCTGGGCGGCGGTCACGCTACCCTGGATCGCGCTGACCGTGATGCAGCAGTGGTTCGGCATGTCGGAAAACGGCTGGCGCTGGGCGTTGTTCGTCAACGGTCTCGTTGCGCTGGTGTACGGAGTCGCGTACTACTTTCTCGTTCGCGATACACCGTCGGGAATCAGGTTCGTCGGTGCCAAAAAGATGCAACCCATGGAAGTATCGTCGTACGGGGATCTGGTACAGTACATACTGTGGTCGTTTCCGCTGGTTGGAGCGCTCGGCCTGCTTGCGTGGCGCGTTCATCTTATTCAGGTTCCGGACAACGGCGACGGCGGAACGACACTCCTGCCGGACGATTACCTGTACGTGATTTATGTTGTGCTTGCGGTCGCCTTTATCGTGCATGTGATAAAGTCACTCCAGGTAAATCTCCCCATTCTGAAGAAAGGCGTCCCGGAATCGGAAAAATATCCTTTCACCAGCGTGGCGGTTCTGAACGTGACCTACATCGCCAACTTCGGGGCCGAACTCGCCGTCGTCTCCATGTTGCCTGCGTTTTTTGAAAGCACATTCACACTCGGACCGGAATTCGCAGGCTTGATCGCGTCGAGTTTCGCCTTCGTCAATCTCGTTGCGCGTCCCCTCGGCGGATTGATATCGGATAAGCTCAGCAATCGCAAATACGTGATGAGCGCATATATGCTCGGTATCGCGATCGGTTTCGCCACGATGGGTTTCATCACAAGCGTCTGGCCGATATGGATCGCGGTGGCTGTGACGATTATCTGTTCCTTCTTTGTGCAGGGAGCCGAGGGCGCCACCTTCGCCATCATTCCACTCATCAAGAAACGCATGACCGGTCAGATAGCAGGCATGGCGGGAGCCTATGGAAATGTCGGCGCGGTGATATATCTCGTCGTCTTTTCTTTTGTTGAAGCGAACATGTTTTTCTACATACTCGCGGCAGGTGCCGCGTTCAGCTTCGTATTCTGTCTGTTCTTTCTGAAGGAACCGAACGATGCCTTTGCTGAACACATGGAGTATCAGGATGAGGAAATCGACTCCGCGCCGCATGCGAGTGGAAACGGACTCGCGTATGCGACATCGCACGCGATTTCCGGAGCCAGCCTGCCCGCAGGGGTGAGCAGAAAGGATGTCTCATGAGCGGGCTCACGCGCTGGGATCCCGAGAACGCGGAGTTCTGGAATACCACGGGAAGCCGCATCGCCTGGCGGACGCTGTGGATCACGACGGGTTCGCTCGTCCTGTCCTTCGCCACCTGGTTCATGATGAGCGCCGTCGTCGTGCGTCTGCCGGGGATCGGATTCAAGTTCGATACCATGGAATTGTTCTGGCTCGCGGCGATGCCAGGCCTGGCGGGTGGCACCTTCCGCATCATCCATACCTTTCTGATCCCCATTTTCGGCACAAGGAATGTCATAGCCATCTCGACATTCATCAAGCTGCTTCCCGTCATCGGTATCGGCCTGGCGATCATGAATCCGGATACGCCGTGGTGGGTCTTCATGGTGCTGGCTTTCACGGCGGGTTTCGGCGGCGGAGATTTCTCCTCCTATATGCCGAGCACGAGTCTGTTTTTTCCGAAGAGACTGCAGGGCGCCGCCTTGGGAATTCAGGCGGGGATCGGGAATTTCGGAGTCAGCGTCGCGCAGTTCGTGACGCCGTGGATCATTGGTTTCGCGGCATTCGGCGCCTTCGTCGGAGGTCCGCAGGCATTCGTCAAAGGTGAGGTCACTTCCAGCATCTGGCTTCAGAATGCCTCGTTCGTATATGTGCCGTTCCTCCTTCTGCTCACCGTTCTTGCGTGGTTCCTGCTGCGTCGCGTACCGGTACAGGCTTCGTTTCGGGAGCAGCTCGACATTTTCAAAAACAAGCACACCTGGTTTTGCACGATCACGTACGTCATGACCTTCGGTTCGTTCTCGGGACTTTCCGCGGCGTTTCCGCTGATGATCAAGACCGTGTACGGAGATTTTCCGGAAGCGCCCGATCCTTTGACCTACGCGTTTCTCGGTCCGTTGATCGGCAGCGCGATGCGCGTGCTGTTCGGTCCGATAGCGGATAAAACCGGAGGAGGCATACTGACGCATCTCGTCGGCATCGGATTGCTCGGTACGTCGATCGCGATGGTTCTTACCGGAGTGCTTGCTCCGACATCCTTCGATTCCTTCCCGCTGTTCGTCGGACTCATGCTGCTGATGTTCTTTTTCAGCGGAATCGGAAACGCCTCCACATTCCGGCAATATCCCATCATTTTTTCGCATTCACCGCGTCAGGGCGCTGGCGTCATCGGATGGACCGCGGCGGTAGCCGCCTACGGACCGTTCATTTTTTCCATGCTGATCGGCGTGACGATTTCGTCCACAGGATCGGCGAACGCGTTCTTCCTTGGCATCGCGGTCTATTACTTGCTCGCGACCGGAATCAATTGGTGGTACTACACGCGCAAAGGCGCGGAAAAACCTTCGTAGGTGAAGCTGATGACTCGATCACGCATACTTACAGTCGTTTTATGCACGGGATTGCTGCTTGCGCTTCTATCCCTCGTCGACTCCGTCGGCAGTTCCGTCAATCTCCCCGGCAATCATCAGGGATATGAACCCGAGCAGCCTTTGAACTATTCGCATCGGCTGCATGCCGGGGATCTGGCCATCGACTGCCGCTACTGTCATTTTGGCGCCGAACGCAGCCGCAATGCAGGCATCCCTCCGACGAATGTGTGCATGAACTGCCACGGCTTCGTCTCCGCTCCGATATCCGTCGTGCGGGAGGAAGCTGAACGCGCGAAAGAAGAAGGCCGTCCGCCCACACGGGTCATTTCGGACAACCTGCGTCCGCTGTACGCATCGCTGGCGCTCGATCGAAATCTTCGGCGGGATTCGACAGTCGCCGCGAAACCCATAGCCTGGATACGCGTCCACAACCTGCCCGACTTCGTGTATTTCGATCATCGTCCGCACGTCAGCGCGGGTCTCGATTGTCAGAGCTGCCACGGAGAAGTGCAGACGATGGAACGTGTGCGCCAGGTCGAGGATCTCTCCATGGGATGGTGCGTGAACTGTCATCGTCAATCGAATACGGATGGCGTGAAAGGGCGGAAGGTGCGAGCGCCGATCGATTGCTCGGGCTGCCATTTCTGATCGGATCGAGACGCGCTTCGCGTCGAATCAACTGCATCACCGGAACCATAACGGTAGAACAATGAACATGAATTCAATCGCGGACCATCACCATTCCGACGCGCACGTGGACGAAGTTTCCATGGATGCGGCGCATCGTCCGGATGAGGCGACAATCGGACGACGGGACTTCTTGAAGGTTGCCGGTTTCACTGTCGCGGCGCTGACTGCAGGGTGCGAGCGTCCCGGGCCGCATCCTGCGCTTCCCCACACGTCTCTCGATCCCGAGGCGACGCCCGGTGCGGCGCTGTGGTATGCCGGAACCTGCGCATCGTGCAGCGCCGGCTGTGGCGTTCTGGCGCGCTGCCGTGACAACCGGCCAGTGAAGCTTGAAGGCATTCCCGGACACCCGGTATCCGATGGAGGTCTGTGCGCGGCGGGACAGGCATCGTTGCTCGAGTTGTACGACGAACAACGCCTCAAAACGCCATCGCGCAACGGTTCGGCGATTTCGTGGGAAATTCTCGATACGGAAGTGATGAAGGAACTTGCCGGCGCGCGCGAAAAGGGAGGTCGTGTCCGCGTGCTTACTTCCACGATAACGAGTCCGACGCTGAAAAACGAGATCGACGCATTTCTCGGCGGTTTCGCCGATGGCGGACATGTGCAATACGACGTGCATTCCGTTTCCGCGCTTCTCGACGCGCATGAAGAGGCGTTCGGACGCCGCGCGCTGCCGCGCTTCCGCTTCGATAAGGCGCGAAGTATCGTGAGCTTCGACGCGGATTTTCTCGGTACGTGGATATCTCCGGTGGAGTACGCCACCGCCTGGAAAAAAGGACGCAATCCCGAGGATGCCGCTCAGGGCATGTCCTTCCACCTGCACATCGAAGCGCGGATGTCGCTCACCGGCAGCAAAGCCGACGAGCGCGTCGCACTCAATTCAATTGGGAAATACGCACTGCTTCGGTTGCTTGCGCATCGCATCGAAGTTCTGAGCGGTGCCACCGTCACTCCAGCTCCGGCGGTCAAGAGTCCACTTCCTGCTCTGTGGTTGGACAATCTGGCGGCGCGTTTGTGGAAGGATCGCGGGCAGTCTCTTATCGTGAGCGGCAGCAACGACATCGGAATACAGCGTCTGATGGTACGAATAAATACGATGCTTGGGAATTACGGCTCAACGATCGATATCGCGAATCCATCGCGACAAAAAGCCGGCAATGATCGCGAGTTGCATGCGCTGCATCAGGAACTGCTCCGCGGTGAAGTCGATGCGCTCATCATGCTCGGTGTCAATCCGGTGTATGATGCGCCTGACGCATGGAAATTCGCCGACGCGATGAAACGCGCATCCCTGACGATCTGTATTACAACGCATGCGCATGAAACCGCAAAGCTCTCGCGCTATGTCTGTCCCACGCCGCATCCCCTCGAGGATTGGTTCGACGCGGAGCCCATCTCTGGAATGCTATGTTTGTCGCAGCCTGTCATTCCACCGATAAACACGCTGCGCAGCGCACTCGAATCGTTTTCCGCATGGCGAGCCGTGAAGACAACATCCTTGGCATCGCTGCGGACGTACTGGCGCGACGAAGTCTTCCCGCGGTGCGGCGCAACGGATTTCGATGTGTTCTGGAATGAAAGTCTGCGAAATGGAAGCGCGATCGCGCGATCATCTCAAGCACCCGTCGCAGCCCCGAAGAGTGCAATTTTCGAAGAAGATCACTCGGATCCAATCTATCTTGACGGCGACCTGGAACTGCTTCTGCATGCCGCCGTCGCGCTACACGGAGGCACACAGCCGTGCAACGCCTGGCTTCTGGAACTTCCTGATCCGATTACGAAGGTGAGTTGGGAAAATGTGGCCGCCCTTGGCCGGCAGACCGCGGCAGCCTTGAAGATCGAAAATGGGGACCTGATCAAGATCGTGCCATTGTCGGGTCAACCGGCGATTGAACTTCCCGCGCTTATCCAGGAAGGACAGGCCGAGGGATGCATCGCCATCGCGCTTGGATACGGGAGCGTCTTGTCGGAACGCTTCGTCAAGACGGGACCGGATTGGCTGTTCGCGGCGCCTTCGGTGGGGCAGGATGGTCGCGTCGGTGTGCGGGCTGCGGGATTGCTGCATTTCTCGGGTACTACGTTGCGAAGCGAAGGAAGCGGCGTTTCGGTAACGCGAACCGGACGAAACGTTCGTCTGGCGTTCGCGCAGGAATACCACTACCTGGCCGAGCCCGGCAGCGGGGGAGACGGTACGGGAGTTCAACGATCCTGTGTGCAGGAAACTTCGCTCGCCGCATTGCTGAGTGGAAAAACACACGCACCCTCGCACGACGAACACCAGAGCATGTGGCCGGAGCATCCGTACGAGAATCATCACTGGGGCATGAGCATCGATCTCGCGGCGTGTACCGGCTGTTCCGCCTGCGTCGTCGCGTGTCAGATCGAAAACAATATACCCGTTGTGGGGAAGGACGAAGTGCGGCGCAATCGTGAGCTGCACTGGCTGCGTATCGACCGGTATTATTTCAAGGACGGCCGGGACCTGCGGGTCGCGCATCAGCCGATGCTGTGTCATCACTGCGATAATGCACCATGTGAAACGGTATGCCCCGTGCTTGCGACCGTCCATTCGGAAGAAGGCCTGAACCAGCAGGTATACAATCGCTGCGTCGGCACGCGGTATTGCGCCAACAATTGTCCGTACAAGGTGAGACGCTTCAACTGGTTCGATTACGCGCATGAAGATGAGACGCGGAATCTCGTGCTGAATCCCGACGTCACTGTGCGATCGCGCGGTGTCATGGAAAAGTGTTCCTTCTGCGTGCAGCGCATCCAGGAAGCAAAAATCCAGGCGAAAATTCACGACAGGCCGCTGGTCGACGGCGAAATCCAGCCGGCGTGCATGCAATCGTGTCCCACCAACGCCATCGTCTTCGGCGACATGAACGACCGCGCCAGTGCACTGGTCGGAGAAACCGCAAAGGCGCGACACTACCGCGCGCTCGAGGAAGTAGGAGTCAAACCTTCAGTGGGATATCTCATGCAAGTACGCAACGCGCCGACAACCGACAAGGAGGATCGCAATGTCTGAAGTGTATTCTACCCTGCGTTCTCCCCTCGTACTCGGGGATAAATCGCTCGCCCAGGTTACCCAGGATGTCTGCGCGCCGATGGAAACGAAGGCGGGCTCGCTGTGGTGGCTCGCATTCACCATGGCCTTCACCATGCTGCTCGTGGGCGTTGCCAGCACCACGTACCAAGTCATGACCGGAATCGGAACCTGGGGCCTCAACAATACCGTCGGCTGGGCCTTCGATATTACGACGTTCGTGTTCTGGATCGGCATCGGTCACGCCGGAACGCTCATTTCGGCCATACTCTTCCTGTTTCGGCAAAAATGGCGCACCTCGGTCAACCGCTCCGCCGAGGCCATGACGATCATCGCTGTGATTTGCGCGGGGATCTTTCCCATCATTCACATGGGACGCCCGTGGCTTGCATTCTGGTTCCTGCCGTATCCCAATTATCGCGGTCCGCTGTGGGTCAACTTCCGCTCACCGTTGATCTGGGATATGTTCGCCATCAGCGCGTACTTCACCATCTCGCTTGTCTTCTGGTACGTCGGTCTCATTCCCGATCTGGCCACGATGCGCGACCGCGCGAAAACGAAAATACGCAAAGCGCTTTCGGGATTTTTCAGTCTCGGATGGAATTCGTCGGGGAGGGACTGGGTACGCTACGAAACGGTGTATCTCCTGCTTGCAGGACTCGCCACGCCGCTCGTCATCTCGGTGCACACAATCGTGAGCTGGGATTTCGCGACCTCCGTCATCCCCGGATGGCACACGACGATTTTCCCGCCGTATTTCGTGGCGGGCGCTGTGTTTTCGGGCTTCGCGATGGTGCTTACGCTCATGATCATAACGCGCAAGGTTCTGCGTTTTGAGGAATACATCACGCTTCATCATATCGAAGCGATGACGAAAATCATCATCGCGACGGGGAGCATCGTGGGCCTGGCGTATCTCACCGAATTGTTCACAGCATGGTATTCCGGAAACGCGTACGAAAAATTCGCCTTCGCCAACCGGATGTTTGGTCCGTATGCATGGGCATACTGGATCATGGTGTCCTGCAACGTGCTCGCGCCGCAGTTTTTCTGGATACGGCGTATCCGCAGATCGGTGCTGGCCGTCTTCCTGTTGTCCATTTTCATCAATGTCGGGATGTGGTTCGAGCGCTTCGTCATCATCATGACGTCGTTGACCAGGGATTATCTGCCTGGCAGTTGGTCCGAATATACACCGACATGGATCGAAGCCGGTACGCTGGTCGGTAGTTTCGGGCTGTTTTTTACGTTGTTCCTGTTGTTCGCGCGTCTGCTTCCCATGATCGCCATCGGCGAGGTAAAAGGTGTATTGAGTTACGGCCGTACGATCGTCGATGGCGTCGGGATTATCGTTCGTCGCAATGGCAAAGCCAAAGCGAAAAAAGACACACATGAGAAGGTCGCGGACACCGTCCACTGACGGCCGCATGTTACCGTTCGGAGAAAATCAAGATGAAAAAAACAATCAAGGACAGCAGCCGTACGTTTCTCGCCGTGTTCGAAAGCGAGCACGACATCGTCGCGGCGACAAAAACGTACCGCGACCTGGGCTACACCATCGTGGAATCGTACACGCCCTATGCGGTACATGGACTCGACAAAATAATCGGATTGAGAGCTTCGCGTCTGCCGTTGGTATGCCTGTTGTTCGGTCTCGCGGGCGCGGCCGCCAAGCTCTGGTTCCAGGTCTGGACATCGGCAAGCAGTTGGCCCGTAAACGTCGGTGGAAAACCCTTGGCCTCGGTTCCCGCGTTCGTTCCGGTGACCTTCGAAATCACCGTGCTCTTTGCCGGCGTCGGCACCGTGGTTGCGTTTTTCCTGCGTTCGCGTCTCTGGCCCGGGAAGCGCACCCTGCCCGTACATCCGCGTGTGACCGATGACACGTTTGCGCTGTTGCTGCTTCAGGACAGCGCCGCGTTCAACGTCCACGATGCGATCGGCACCGCGAAAAAGCACAACGCCATCCACACGGAAGAGCGCGTCGGAGATATGTCATGAAAAGTTTTCGTCTGCATCACGCGATTCTCGCCATCGTGTTGGCGCTGGTGATCACGGCGGCAGCCGGTATCGAAAGTATATGGACGCAACGAAATCTCGAAGTGCTTCCTGACATGGTGACGTCCGTCCCTGTCGAAGCGCAGTCGATACGATGGAATGCCGCCATGAGCACCCGCTCCGCGAATCCCGTGCCGGGTACAATTTCCCGGACGACCTTCATCTCAAGCGACGGACCTCCGTACTCCGACCCCTCGGCGAGCGATAGTGCACGATTGGAATGGAAGCGACGCGCGGAAAAACGCGGAAATGATGTCTACAATGTCTTTTGCGTTCCATGCCATGGGACTTCCGGTGCAGGCGACGGCGTCATCACGCAGCGGGGCTATCCGCCTCCGCCTTCGCTCACGGCTGAAAACGCGCTGCGGCTCTCCGACAGCGATATGTACGGCATCATCGTAAATGGTAGAGCGAACATGCCGCGATATTCATCACAGATTATCCCGGATGACATTTGGGCTTCGATTCTGCATGTCCGGGCACTGCAACAAGACTCACCACAAGCCGGAGGAACGGAACAGTGAACGCCCAACTATCCAGCTACGAAGTCCGCACAGGCACGATCCGGAATTTGACGCTCGTCGCAAGCATCGGCGCGGTCGGCGTCGTGGCGGGGTTGTTTCTCGCACCCGCGAGAATCTGGCCGGGCATACTGCTCGCCAACTATTACGTTCTGACTCTCGCTCTCGCCGGCACGCTGTTTGTCGCCCTGATGTACGTGTCGCGCGCCGGGTGGAGCACCGTTTTCCGCCGTATCCCCGAAGCGATGTCGTCTATACTTCCTGTTTGTTTTCTCATCATGTTGCTGACTGTCTTCGGCATTTCAACCCTGTACGAATGGAGCCATACAGGTTTGGTGACGCAGGATGCGATACTGAGCGCCAAAGCCTCGTATCTGAATGTTCCGTTTTTCATGCTGCGCGTCGTGTTGTTTTTCTCGATATGGATCGCCTTTTCCATGATGCTGCGAAAGAATTCCGAGCTTCAGGATCGCACGGGCGATGAGCGTCTCACAGAACGCAATATGCGCGTGTCGGCGCTGTTCATCGTCCTGTTCGCCCTGAGTTTCTGGCTTGCGAGCACGGACTGGATCATGTCCCTGGAACCGCACTGGTACAGCACGATATTCGGCATCTACAACTTCGCCGGACTTCTTTCCAGCGGCATCGCGGCCATCACGCTGCTGCTCATCGTGCTCAAACGCCGGGGAGTCTTTGGCGATCTGATCCGTGCGGAACATTTGCACGACCTGGCGAAGCTGCTTTTCGGATTCAGCACATTCTGGATGTACATCTGGTTCTGTCAGTACATGTTGATCTGGTATTCGAATATTCCGGAAGAAACAGGGTATTTCCTGTCGCGTGAGCATGGGGCCTGGCTGACCTTCACCGTGCTCAATGTCGTCTTCAACTGGCTCATCCCCTTTGTGTTTCTCATTTCGGCGAAAGCCAAACGCATGGAAGGACTGCTCCTCAAAGTGTGCATCATCGTTCTGATCGGTCACTGGATCGATCTGTTCTGGATGATCTCGCCGACGTTCATGCCCGACGCGCCTGAAGTCGGTGTTTGGGAAATCGCTCCGCTTGCGATGGCGCTCTCCCTCTTTTTTCTCATGACGCTGCGTGGACTGTCGCGCAAGCATGTCATACCGGTGCAGGATCCGACGCTCATGGAAAGCCTTCATTATCACGGATAAACGGAGTATTGATTCCGCTTGCCTGTCTATCGGACAGGGAAGCATGACATAGCACTATCTCCGAGTTGCGCAACCTGCCCCAAGAAGTTTGGAATGGATGCGTAACCGATGGATCCTCGGATCCCTCTCGCACAAGCGAGTGAACGGCGTCGCCGGAAACAGCGGCACCCCCCGGCCTGGAAAGGAGATGCGCGGCAACGACTCAATGAGTGTCGTTATGCCAATGCATCAACCTGACCACGCCTGCCAGGTTGATTTTTTTTTGGAGTACCGATGCAAAACACACTATTGGATCAGCACAAACGCGCTCACACCTACCTGCGCATCGCCGTCACCGAACGCTGCAATCTGCGCTGTGTATACTGCATGCCGCCGGAGGGCATAGAACTCCTGGCGAGCGATCACCTGCTGACGTTCGATGAAATTGTTCGTTTTGCCTCGATTTGCGCTCGGAACGGCGTGAATAAAATCCGCCTCACCGGCGGCGAACCATTGGTGCGCGGAAATCTTGCGCAGCTTGTCGAACGGCTGCAGGCCTTGCCGGGCATCGATACCGTGGCCATAACGACGAACGGTACTCTTCTCGCAAAGTACGCGGAGGCCCTGCGACAGGCCGGTTTGTCTTCAGTCAACATCAGCCTCGATACCCTCAGGTCCGATCGATTCCCTCGCATAGCGCGGCGCGATGACCATGCATCCGTGCTCGCGGGCATCGATGCCGCCCTGGCATGCGGCTTCGAACAGGTGAAAATCAATACCGTGATCATGCGTGGAATAAATGACGACGAATTGCGGGATTTCGTGGAACTCACACGCGATCGTCCGCTGCACGTGCGTTTCATAGAATTCATGCCTTTCGATTCCAACACCTGGTCCGCCGACGCCTGCATCAGCGCGCATGAGCTTCGCACGCGTATCGCCGGGATGTGTCCGATTGTCGATGTTCGGCAAACCGATCGGGCCTCGGTGGCGCGTATGGTTCGCATCGAGGGATATCGCGGCGCGATCGGATTCATCTCTTCGATGTCCGAACATTTTTGCGACAGCTGCAACAGGCTGCGGCTCACGGCGGATGGTGCCATCAAGGCCTGTCTTTTCTCGGGTTCGGAGATCAACGTGCGGGAGATGCTGCGCTCCGATTTCGAGGACGCCGCGCTGGAGGCGCTTATCAGGAAAGCACTTTCTGACAAATGGGAAGCACATCCGGAAGCGAGTCAGCTCGTCAGTCTTCACAACAGATCAATGATACGTATCGGAGGATGACCATGATAGATGTATCGAATAAACCAACGACTCTGCGCACGGCCACAGCGGAAGCGACATTGACCGTCAGCCCGGAAGCACTTCGCGTAATGAAGAACGGAGGACTTCCGAAGGGCGATCCGCTGCCCGTAGCAAGGGTAGCCGCGGTGCAGGCTGTGAAACGGACCGCCGACATCATACCGTATTGCCATCCGATTCCTGTGGAGCATGTTTCCGTCGATTTCGATGTTCAGGACGATATGCAGGAGTCGTATATCCGCATCCAGGTGTCGGTGAAGGCGATCTACCGGACTGGTGTTGAAATGGAGGCCATCACCGGCGCCACGGTAGCCGCGTTGACGATTTATGACATGATGAAGATGGTGGATGAAGGTATGACGATCAGGGAGGTGAAACTCCTGAGGAAGCGTGGGGGAAAATCCGATCATCGTGAAACATTCGACAGACCCCTGCGCGCCGCGGTGCTGGTTATGTCCGACTCCATCAGCGCCGGAGAAAAATCCGACGCATCCGGCTTGATGATCCGTGATCGTCTCCTGCGCGAGCATATCGATGTCGTCGACTATGCCATCGTGCCCGACGAGATTGAGGAAATTCGCTCCCGTGTGCTGGAGTACACCGACGACATGCAGGTGGATCTGGTGCTGACGACGGGCGGTACGGGATTCAGTCCCCGCGATTGTACGCCGGAAGCGCTTTCGGGAATCATGGATCGCACTATCCCCGGTATCCCCGAAGCGATCAGAAGCTACGGACAGGACCGCACCCCCTACTCCATGCTTTCGCGCGGTATCGCGGGAATAAGAGGTGGTACGATTATTCTCACGCTGCCGGGCAGCAGAAAAGGTGTGGCCGATGCTCTCGATGCGGTTTTCCCGGGTTTGCTGCATTCCTTCAACATGCTCTGGATGCGGAGCAGTCACGTTCATGAACCTCATCCGGAGGTCCAGCAATGATTGCACTCGATGACGCCATCGCCCTGGTGCTAGAGCATGCGCGACCCTTGCGTGTCGTCTCACGCCCGCTGAACCGCATCCTCGCGCACTCTCTCGCCGAAGCGATTCTCGCTCCGCATCACATGCCTCGGTTTACCTCTTCGGCCATGGACGGGTACGCGGTGAGATTCTCCGACGTCGAGGGCGCGACAAAAACACGTCCGGTGACCTTGCGGCTTGCATTTCAAATCCCGGCCGGCTCAACCGCGTCACAGGTGCTCGAATCCGGCTGTGCTGCCCGGATTTTCACCGGAGCGAGCATCCCCGAGGGTGCGGACACTGTACTCATGCAGGAGCATGTACACGCAACAGGGGAGGGGATCATTGTAACTGCTCCGGCTGTGCATGGTCAGCATGTGCGTTTCAAAGGGGAGGAGTTCAGGACCGGTGACGCGGTGCTCCCGACAGGCACAGTAATTACACCGGCAGTGCTTGGATTGCTGGCGGCGCTGGGATATGCACATGCCTGCGTTCACGCGCGCCCCAGCGTCACGTTAATCGTGACAGGTGACGAATTGATTGAACCGGGGAGGACACTGAAGCCCGGACAAATTTACGATTCGAATTCCTGGGCCTTGCAGGGCGCCCTGCGCTGTATGGGAATCGACGCATGCATCACTCATGTACCCGACAATGTGGAGGCACTGCACGTTGCCGTCACCCAGGCGCTCCGGACTTCGGATTGCGTTATTACATCCGGTGGCGTTTCCGAGGGTGACCACGACCATGTGCGCGGCGTCATGCGCTCAGTACGCGTACGCGAGCATTTCCGGAGCGTGGCGATGAAACCGGGGAAACCTGTCTTTTTCGGAACACGCGGGAAAAAACTGGTATTCGGGCTTCCGGGAAATCCCGTGTCGGCGCTGCTGGCGTTGCATCTCTTCGTGCGTCCCGCCATCGCGCGATTGAGCTGCCTGCCCGCGCCACATGTTCCTTTGGTCAAAGCCCAGCTCGGCAAGGCGCTCGAAAAAAAACCTGGGCGCGTGGAATTCGTTCGCGTCGCACTATCACACGATGGTGATCCGGAGTATCGTGCGCTGCCTGTCGCAGGACAGGGATCGCACATGCTGGGCGGCATGGCGGCGGCGGACGGAGTCATTCGCTTTGCCGCCGACGCGAGCTTCATTGCCGAAGGTGACACTGTACATGTTGAACGCATTCAATGGAGTCTGTCATGATCAAAACACATGGTAACGTGCTGGCCATTTCGATCAGCACAAAAAAAGGAATTCCGAAGCGCAACGTCGGCAGCGCTGAATTACGTGAAAACTGGGGCATCGTCGGCGACGCGCACGCCGGAAACTGGCACCGACAGGTAAGTCTGCTCGCGATGGAGAGCATCGATATCATGCGCGCGAAAGGGCTGAACGTTCGGCCGGGCGCCTTCGCCGAGAACATCACGACACAGTTTCTCGCTCTGCCTGAACTCGAAATTGGGACCCGGCTGACGATCGGAGAGACCCTTTTGGAGATCACGCAAATCGGCAAGGAGTGCCATGCACGCTGTGCGATCTACTACAAGGCAGGAGACTGCGTTATGCCTCGCGATGGAATATTTGCGCGTGTGCTGAAGGGAGGAAACATCGCTCCCGGGGCGACAGTCACTATCTGCCACGTGGGGCAAGCCGAGGTTTCCTGTTCCGTCTGAAACCGCACCAGGAACACTGTCATGGTTATCAACGAATCCTTCCTCCCGATCGCCGCGTTACTGCTTTTCTTCTGCGTGGCATGGCTGTATGCTTCGGTGGGGCATGGAGGGGCTTCCGGTTACCATGCCTTGTTCGCATTGCTCGGGATCGCGGGTCCAGCTCTGGTGCCCGTCGCCCTGGTGCTGAATATTCTGGTCGCCTCGCTGAGTTGGGGGCAGTATCGTCGGAGCGGATTTTTCAGGATGGAGGTGTTGAAACCGTTCATCCTGACTTCCATTCCGGCATCGTTTGCGGCGGGAATGATCGATGCCGGACGCGACGTCTTTTCGCTTCTGCTCGGGGCCGCCCTGTTGTTCTCCGCATGGAGGCTGTTTTTCAGGCCGGAGAGAATAGAACAATTAAAACTCCTCTCGAAGCGCGACTGTTGGGTTCTCGGATTGCCTGCCGGGGCGTTGTTGGGGGCGGTGTCGGGTGTCATCGGGATCGGCGGCGGTATTTTCCTTAGCCCGTTGCTTCTGTTGTTTCGCTGGACGGATCTTAAGCAGACCGCTGCAATATCGAGCGCCTTTATCGTGCTCAATTCCGTGAGTGGACTTTGCGGCAATATCATTCGCGGAGCCGACGTTCCTCTCGAGATGCTACCGTTGTGCGTTGTTGTGTGCGGCGGCGGATGGCTTGGTGCCAGAGCCGGAGCGCTCCGATTACACCCTCAAACCATAAGGGTGATTCTTGCCCTGGTCCTTGTTTTCGCCTGCGGCAAACTTCTTGAGACAGGTATGCAGTGACCGCGCATCCCGAAAGGTCGTTAATCGCCGTCGGAGGTAGCGCCGCGTCTCAGTCGTTTTATTATGCCGCGTCGTTTTTTGGCTTCGATCCGTTTCGCCCTCGATGCCGCCGTCGGTCGGCCGGGTTTACGGATTTTGGGAACGATAATCGCATGACGGAGCAGGGAAATGAGACGCTCGCGGGCGTCCCGACGATTGCGCTCCTGTGTCCGAAACCTGCGTGCTTCGATGATGAGTATGCCATCTTCGCTGATACGGTTGCCTGCGATGAGGAGCAGTCGATCACGAATGTGATCCGGCAGCGAAGGTGACCGGCGGACGTCGAAGCGCAGCTGGACGGCGGTGGCGACCTTGTTTACATGCTGTCCCCCTGGACCGGAAGAACGCACGAAGCGTTCCTCGATTTCATCTTCACCAAGAACCAATGTGGATGTTATGCGCAGCATGTCGGAAATGTATCCAGTCCGTTACGCCCAAACAAGCGCGACAAGTGTATGGATAGGGCAGCGATGGAAAGGACACGAATCCGTGGGTCAAGGACGGGATCCCTCTGCGAAAACCCTGGATCGTACCTCCCGACCGGGGGCGTCCGGCAGGCAGGCTCGATTCCCGGGAATACATGGAGATTATCCACGTCCGGATGTCTCGTATAGGTGGTACCACCTATGGAAATAGGTGGCGCCACCTATTTATCTCCACCGCCGTATTGCGTTCCTTTCCACTATCAAGTTCATATCGAGAAAGGACCATGTATGACTCTTCTGATAGTTGATGACAATGACGGTGTGAGAAAATTACTTCGCGGTATGATGCAACCGCTGTTCGAAACGATTGATGAATGTATCGACGGCCAGGATGCCGTCAATACGTACGAACAGCGTCCATACGATGTCGTCATCATGGACGTTCAGATGCCGAACCTGGATGGAATCGACGCCACGAAGGTGATTATAGAAAAACACCCGGATGCGCGGATTTTCCTTGTCACCGCGTATGACGACCTGGAATACAAGAGAAGAGCAAGCGGTTCCGGCGCACTCGCGTTCTGCATGAAAGACGACATTCTCGCGCTTCATTCATTGCTGCACGCTATGATTGAAGCCGAGCTGGAGTCTGTGTGAGGAAGCGTGCATCGCTGGGCAATGTTTCGTTTTTTGCCCCACTATCCATGGAGGAGATGTAGAGGAGGCTCGGAACCGGGATGTGAGCGACTGCGGCAGGCACTTCCGAATATCGGCGACTGCGTCCGATAGAGACCGCGAGAATGGCGTCCGGCGATTACCTGAAGGACGGAGAAGACATTCCGACGTGCTCGAGACGTACTGAATCGGTGTCCCTGCAAGCACCCGGTGAGGAGATACAGGACCGAGCGAGCCAAAGTTCGCGCTACGGTTCCGGACCTGAATGAGGCGAAGAGGGGAGAAGAGAGAGAGAGAAAAAAAAGGCCAGGCCCGGATGAATCCGGGCCAGCCTGATTCCTTCTGGACGCCCCCGTTCGGGTATACGCGATTTTTGCGGAAACATACCCGCATCTTGACATTAATGTCAGGTTTTTCGAGTTTCCGGTATCGATATATCCAACGATCGCCATCGCCTTGCGTATGGCCCGATTCCTGCACCATTATCAGGTGAAGGTATGAATACAGAGTTCCGTATATCCAGCATTGCCTGCGCGCTGCTCGTCATCCTGCTTCAATTGCAACTCTGTCCGGCACAGCAGGTGCGACTCGATAGTCTTCAGAAGGCTCTTTCGACGCAAAAAAAACAGGACACCACGCGAGCGAACACCCTCATTGAACTAACGTACGAGTATCTGAATTCCGGATCGACCAAGGCACGCACCACGGCGTTGGAAGCCCATCACATTGCTTTCAGTAACCTCTCCAGAGCACTCCAGGCGCGTGCATGTATCGCCTTGGGAAATGCCGAGTCGAAGCGCAGGAATTGGGCCGAGGCACGCAAGCTGCTCGAAGAAGGCCTGAAATTATACGAAAAACTGGGCGATATCGAAGGAATTGGAACGTCATTCCTTGAAATAGCCAAGCTGCATGCCGAAACGGGTAATAATGATTCAGCGATCGAATTCGCCGAGCGTGCAGATTCCCTCTCACGGAAACACAGCTATCCCTCGATCAATCGCAAAGCCGCGGAGGTGCTTAGCGAGATTTGGCTATTGAGACGGAATTACGAGAAGGCGTACCTATTCTATCGGGAGTATACATCATTGAAGGATTCCATGCTTTCGGCAGAGAACAGGAGATATATCGCCGAGCTGGAGGAATTGCACCTTGCCGAACAACGGGAGAACCAGATCCGGCTGTTGCAAAAGGAAAAAGAATTGAATGACCTGGATCTCGCCAGAAGTCAGGACGCACTTCGCCTCAGAACATTGGAATGGATTCATACGCGACAGGCGGCCAAACTTGACGATGAAATTCAGCGGCACGAAAACAATAAATTGCAGAAGGAACTGGATCAAAGAAATACCATCAATACGAAAAAGGAGGAACTTCTCGCAATGACGCAGCGGGACCAGGAATTGAACCAGGAACTCCTGAAAAACAAGAACAGACTGAATTACGCCCTGATCACCGGATTATTTCTTACATTCCTCCTGGCGCTTGCGATCGTCAATCGCATCAAACAGAAACAGAAGCTCAGCGAATTGCGTGCGCGGGAAGCAGAATTTCATGCGCAGAGCGCGACGATGCAAGCCATGGGAATCTCGCTTGAGGCGGAACGCAAGGAACACGCGCTGCAGCAACAATTCGCCCGACGCCTGCTGACTTCGCAGGAGGAAGAGCGCTCACGCATCGCACGCGAACTCCACGACAGTCTCAGCCAGGGCTTGATCGTTATGAAGAATCGAGCCATGATGTGCCTGCGCAGTATCGACAACCCGGAAAAATTGCACATACAACTGCAGGCGATCTCCGATGCGGCGGGAGATTCACTACGGGAGGTGCGACAGATATCGCGTGATCTCCACCCGCATCAGCTCGATAATCTCGGTATCACGGAAGCTCTCCGCGGAATGATTCAACTGATATCTGAATCGACGGAAATTTCCTTCAAGCTTGATCTTGACAACCTCGATGGCCTGTACGATCACGAAGGAGAAATTGCATTGTATCGCATTGTTCAGGAAGCGATGAACAACATACATAAGCATTCGGCTGCGCGTAACGTGGAATTAAAAGCCAAACGAATGGAAGCAAGCGTTGCGATGGTTATTCGGGACGATGGTGTTGGATTCGACGTGGCCAGTCTATCGAAATCCGGTTTTGGCATTCAAAGCATGGCCGAACGGATACGAATTCTTGGTGGAACAATGAAGATCAATTCCACTCCCGCAAAAGGTACCGTCATCAATCTGTCGTTGCCGTACAATGTCGACATTTCTCAGCCGCTGATCCCCGGCGCCTTACACATCATGCAAGAAAATAGAATAACAGCCTCATGACGACGAATTCCCACATCACCATCGTGATCGCGGACGATCATCCCTTGTTTCGTCGGGGTTTGCGAGAATCGATAGAGGAAATTGAACGATTTCAAATTCTGGCTGAATGTCAGAACGGCGCGATAGCACTCGAAAAGGTGAGGACGCTTCGCCCGCATGTCACCATACTCGATATGGAAATGCCCGAAATGGGAGGTCTGGAGGTGGCTGCGAATCTCCAGCGCGAGGAAATCCACACAGGATTGATTTTTCTCACGATTCACGATGATGAAGCGATGTTCCGGCGTGCCATGGATCTCGGCGCACGCGGTTACCTGTTGAAGGAAGCCGTCGTCAACGAAATAGTCCAGGGTATCGAAGTCGTGGCCGCGGGTGATTTTTACATCAGTCCATTGCTCTCTTCCCGGCTGTTGAAGGTCACCCGAATCGAGCAGGCGCCTGTCGATCCGCAAACCGGTCTTTCGCGGCTGACACCCACCGAACGCCGCATTCTGTCTCTCATCGCCGATGAACTCAGTACCGATGCTATTGCCGACAAGCTGTGCATCAGCCCTCGCACCGTGGAGCACCACCGCTCCAACATCAATCACAAACTCGGTCTCGCCGGTTCGTATGCCCTGGTCCGCTTCGCATTGAAGAACCGCAAACTGCTCTGACGGCCCTGACCCACCTTTGACGGTTATTGGGAGTGCATGACCACCGCCTGGAAGCGGTGTGTTCGATTAACAACTAACGATGGTGTGATCGGTGCCGCCGCTTGCTCATTGGTACGTGCAAGTGTTCAAACAACCATACCCCGGGAGAATTCCTGTTCAGTGGAGAACGCACAGAACGCAACGATGGAGGCGCGAACGTTGGTCCCTCTCTGTGTTCCAATTATGGAATTCCGCATTGATACACACACCTGCCACTGTTTCAGTCAGGTTGGTCTTAGCAGCGTCAATCAAGTTCGTCATCCCGCCGCGGCGAGTCTTCGACCTGAGTGTGCTCACCAGCGCCGCGCACCGGTCCATTTCATGGATGACATAAGATTGGTCTCAGCAGCGTCAACCAAGTCCGTCATCCTGAGGGCCGCCACGGGAATACCTTTCGGTTATGCACTGTGTTTGCACGGCGGCTCCGCTACTGCGGAGAAGGGTGATTGGTTTCGTAACCCATGATCAAGCTCGAACATCCTGGTCTTCATGTTATGTCATAAACAGTGTGCTCACCAGCGCCGCGCACCGGTCCATTTCATGGATGACATAAGATTGGTCTCAGCAG
>CAYJMN010000029.1:0-14880 GCA_964371045.1 uncultured Chromatiales bacterium
CGAACTCGGCGGCGTCTCGAAGGGTGATTGGCTCCGAAACGCACGAGGAGAGTAGATACCTCCATGATGTCATTAGCAAGGCCGCCACGGTATGATCGTTTGTAATTGCATTGAGTGTCAAATGGCGGCGTCTCGAAGGATGATTCGTTCCGCAACGCACGAGGTGACTCGAGATAACTTGCTCCCCAATCACCTCGCCGCGGCGAGTCTGCGACCTGTGTGTGCCCACCAGCGCTGCGCACCGGTCCATTTCATGGATGACATAACGTAGGTTCCATGTAACCGCCGCGCATGCATCCGCATGTGTGAAATATACACTGAATTGTACTTCATCCTCCCCCTCTCTCGTGAGAGAGGGGGCCGGGGGGTGAGTTGTTCAAGATCCACAGGGGCCGGGATCGAGGGAGTGAGTTTACGAGATCAAGTGGATTCAAGCCGATTCGAGCTAGATGTCATAAGCAGGGCCGCTGCGGTGTAAGCGTTCGTTGTTCCGAGAGCGTGGGTCAGCGGCGTCTCGAAGGGTGATTGTTTCCGTTACGCACTGTGGGACTTGTCTTTTCATGATGTCATACGCTGGAAGAATCAGCGAACCTCCACGGACAACTACGTACGCGGATTTTCGCGGATTGGGGCGGATTAACGCGGAGATAAAGTTTTTAGAACCCGTGTTCGGCAAACCTTTGCTTCGCATGCAAAAGGCGAAATCTCTTTCAATCCTGGATGCTGAAGCTGGAATAGCACTGGTCGACCGGATCTGAAGTTTAAAAACTCCTATCCGTGCACATCTGCAATAATCCGCGTGAATCCACGTGCGTGTTCACTTGCTCTCGAGTCACACAGTGCGTTGCGGAACGAATCACCCTTCGAGACGCCGCCATGCACACGTAGTGCCATGACGAACGATCAGACTGTGGCGGCTCCTGCTAATGACATCTTGAGGACAGTACTTGCAAACACCGAGAAAACCGAACGCCACCTCCTGAGCAGCCACCGCAAGAAGAATCCAGCTACTCAGACCTAACAATGCCCGGTGGCGTGTCGAAGGACGACTCCACGACCGTGAACGTTGGTGCCTCGAACTCACACTGCACCGCGGTCGCTCCGCTCAGGGTGACGGGGTTTACAAATCCAAAATCGTAAATCGTAAATCCAAAATCGTAAATCGTCAATCCATCATTGTGATCCGCTTGACCTCTCCTTCCAGCGACAGCACATGCTCTTCGACAGGCAGGTCCGAGCGGCCGGAGAGTTCGTGCGCTTGCTGCACAATCATCGAGAGACCGCGGCAGCAGGGAACTTCCATGATGACGGTGATGACCTTGGTGGGTCCGCCCTGATTGAAGATAGCGGCGAGCTTCTCGACATAGGGTTCCGTGTTGTCGAGCTTGGGACACGCGACGACCACGCTGCGTCCGCGGAGGTAGCGCTGGTGCACTTCAGCCGAGGCGACGGGACCGCAGGTGCTGAGCACCACGAGTTCGCGGTTACGGAAGTATGGTGCAGCGGGATGGACGAGATGCAGTTGCACCGGCCACTGTCCGAGTTCCGAAGGAATGATAGCGGGGCTTGCAATCGCGGGTGTGACCTGCATCGGCTGGGCATCGCGGTTCAGCGACCGTGCCGCCGAACCGGGACAGCCTGCGCTGATCGCGCCCGGATGACCCTGCGGCACCTGCAGCGGAACGATTTCCTGCACCGGTGCGCGATGCAGTTCTCGCTGCGCGCTTCCCGGACAACCGCCGCCGTGCGCGTGCTGATGTCCGTGCTGACCTTCATGCCTGCTCTGCGCCTGCTCATAGCGCCGTACGGCTTCGATTCCGCCCGTGCGCAGCAGATGCGCACGGGTCGCTTCGTCGTCGAATTCGGGTGCGACGCGCTTCACCACTTTCAGTGCTCCGGTAGGACAAACGCCCACGCAGTCGCCGAAGCCGTCGCAGAACTCTTCTTTCACCAACCTCGCCTTGCCGTTCACGATCCGTATCGCTCCCTCCGAGCAGCCGATAACGCAGTCACCGCAGCCGTCGCACAAGGTTTCGTCTATTTCAATGATGTCGCGTGTCATGAGATGCTCCTGTAATGCATGGTGATCGATCAATCTTATGCAAACTACGACGTGAACCGCATGCGGCACCTTGACATAGGTCAAGGGAAAGGATAAAGGATGAATTATGAAGGGAACAATCATCGCGACCGGTTACGCTCGGTACCGTTTCCCTTCACGGAGTAAAGGAGCGAGTACCGATGGATCAAGCGTCATTCGAAGTGCGGGGCGACCAAACAGCGCGACCCGCAGCAGGCATAAACAAGCACACCGTCCCTCCAACGACGCTCTTCCTCCCTGTAGGGCAATCGTATTTGCTGCCGAAAAGGCCCAACAGAATCATCTCGAAGGTTTTCGACGATGGTCGAGTTGGTCCAGGCATGCATCGTACACATCGCGCCCGATACGAATCCAATCGGTATTGTTGATACCACGTTTGTTTTTCGTAGTCGAGCTGAACGGATACGCGCACGCACATTTTATCCAGCGGTTCATGCTTCTGGAGATCGAGCGTATTTCCTGGACCGCTTCGGTCAGATCCTGATCCTGACTAAAAATCAGCGCAACATCGTAGCTTCCCGAAAGCGCCATAAGAACCAGGTCCAGTGCGAGTCGAACATCGATGCCCTTTTCTCTGCCTACAAGCGTTGTAATGACACTCCCATCCGGTAACGTGATGTGTTTATTAGCATAGGCCAAAGGTCTCGTATAGGAGATGATGCCTCTTGTGCCCATAATTGCAAGTTTCGACGCCCAGAAATTATGCCTGTCAGGATCAACGGTTGCGTCAGGTAGTCCCGTATAGAACCGGACGCATTCGAGCTGCCAATCCTGCGCCTCGCAAAGGCATTCCGCGAGACGTATTGCGTCATAATTCGGATATTGATATCCAAACGACTCCTTCGCCGAGTAGAATAAATTCTGACCGTCAATGAACGCGATCGTCCTCTTCACTGCCGGTTCCATCATAACTCCCTTGATGAAAAGGATAACCCCACCGGAGGCCTGGCGGCTGGTCCGGTGGGGGGCAATTGAATAATTGAAATTACAATATCAATTGCCAAGAATGCAAGTCATTTTGCAGTGCCAAAACTAGGGAGTGCCTTGCAGCGACGCCTGCACAATTCGAAAAATTGACGATGTACGGTTGACCCGCCTGCGCCCCTCTCCGCCTGCGCCGATTTGAAAATCGGGTACGCGGCTTCGGCGCGGCAAGCGATTTACGATTTTGTAAGGGCAAACGTCTGAATTGTAGCGACGTGAAGAGATCCATTCCGATCCTGGCTCTTCACCCTTTTCCCTTCGTATTCATCCATTCATCTTTCCACGGTACTCTTCGCATTCGGCTATTCACCCTCTCTGTCATCAAGCTTGTCCCACATTCGCTTCAACTTCCCACCCACCCCTTCAGCACATCCGTCCGCAATATCACAAATCCCCAGGGTTGCTCTTCGATGGCGCCAGTGGATTTAAGGTCGCGGAGGGTGCGGGAGAGGGTTTCGGGAATGGTGCCGAGGAGGGCGGAGAGTTCTTTTTTCGTGCAGGGGAGCTTGCAGGTGTCGGCGCCGTCCCGTGGGACGCTGTTGGCGAGGAGGTAGCGGGCGAGGCGGGATTTGACGTCGCGCAGGGAGAGATCTTCGAGCGCGGCGACGAAGGAGCGGAGACGGCGGGAATACGCGTGCATCAGATCGATACCGATTTCGGGGTGGTCGAGAAGCAGGGCTACGAAGCCTTTGGCAGAAATCCGCACGAGATCGCTTTTTTCCAGCGCAACGCAACTCGCAGGATACTTCCGCACATCGAACATCGCGGCTTCCGCCACGAGATCGCCCGCTTGCTGGATATGCACGACGAACTCATCTCCCGCGGGAGTGATGCGGTACAGCTTGCACGATCCTGTTGTGATGCCGTATATGTACCTGGCTGCATCGCCGGCACGAAACAGATGCTCCCCTTTTTCAACATGCAGCAGCTCGGCGAAGCAGGCGACGTATCCCAGCCGCGCATTATCCAGGGATTCGAAGAGGAAAACCCTGCGCAATGCATCGGTAAGAATTTCGTCAAGTGTATCCATGCCCTTATGATAAACACGACGCGTCGAACGGACAAACGCGATCCGAATACGTACGCGGATGTTCGCGGATTGGGGCGGATTTGCACGGATAAGAATTTTTCAGGGTCGCTATCCGAAGGACCGGCGGGGTGCACCGAGATCGAATACGTACACGGATTTTCGCCGTTGGGGGCGGATTCACACGACGATCGGATCTGAGGTTTATAAAACTCTTATCCGCGTAAATCCGCTTCAATCCGTGTAGATCCGCGTACGTCTTTTTCCGTGTACGTATGTGTACACCAACCTACGAGGTGACTTCGTCGACGACGGCCTTGAGGGTGATTTCGACATCGTCCGGAAGGGTGCCGAGTCCGGCGTCGGGAAGGATGACGTTCATGGACGAGGGACGCATGAGCATGACCTTGGTGGCGTCGCCCTCGGCATACGCGACGATGCGGCACGGGAGCATCATGCCAATTTGCTTGAAGGCGCTGATGGCCTCGAAGGCGTACTTCGCATTGCATACTTCGATGATGCTGTAGTCACCAATCTCGAAGCCTTTGTCCTTGAGCGTGGCTTTGACGTCGTGGACGTGCAGCGTGCGGAACCCGCGTGCGAGGGCGCTTTCCTGGATGGCGTCCACGATTTCCGCGAACGGTTTCGTGCTTGTTCTGGTGTATTCGAGGTGTGAGATTTCCATGGCGGTTCCGTTTGATGGTGAGATGAAGCCGCGCACGGAGTGCGGGAACGCGCAGGTTCAGTCAGCGAGCCGGTCGCGGCAAATGATATCAGTCAGATGCGGCGAACAGGCGCCAGGATTCACTTTCTCTCTTCGATGCCGAGCGCGGCGAGCAAGCTGTTGCGCGCGTGTTCGGGAAAGCACGGGGAGGCGGCGCGGTAGAGACCGATCATTTTGTCCATGGAATCACAGTATTTGCTGCAATTGGGACATGACTCCAGGTGTTTCTTCATTTCGAGGCAGCGGGCTGAATCCTCGTCCTCGCCGAAATGGCCGCAGATGTAGTCAATCACTTCCTGACAATTCGCAAAATGCGTGGTCATCGTATCATCCGTTTTGCTGTTCATTGAAAACCGGTGCGAGTTCGTTGCGAAGAAAAGCCCGGGCCCGGTGCAGACGCGATTTGACTGCCGGAACGCTCAGATCGGTGATTTTCGCGACTTCCTCGGTCGAAAGCCCTTCGACATCGCGCAGCATGAAAATGACCTTGTACTCCGGAGCCAGTTTGTCAATCGCGCTGTCGAGATGCTCCTTCAGATCCGTGCGCTCGACGGCCAGGCTGGGATTGTAATCCCAGTGATCCACGGCGATTTCAGGGTACGAAGTTTCATCGTCGTCGAGCGAAACGTGCCTGCGCGATTTTTCGCTTCGCGCGAGCATGAGGCAGTGATTGGAGACGATGGTATACAGCCAGGTGGAGAACTTCGACCGGTTGTCGAACTGGTTGAGCTTTTTGAGAATGCTCATGAAGGTCTCCTGCGTGGCGTGTTCCGCGCGATCCTGATTCCTGCAAATATTGTAGGAAAATCTGTAAATCACCGGTGCGTACTCATCGACCAGGCGCCTGATGGCGCTAGCGTCTCCGCGCTTCGCTTTCTCGATTATCTGAACTTCTTCTTCTTCAACACTCATTGTGTTTGATGCGGCATTATGGTGATTGATTCAAGTGCTCTAAAATTTACGACAGGTCCGCGAGTTATTCATCATCGCCGTCCCAGGTGTCGAGCAGCCACGCGGCTTCGCGCAGCTTGTTTCGCTGCTCGCGGAAGTCAGGGCAGGCTTGCTCCACCCGCTTCCAGAATTTCCGTGAATGATTCAGCTCGCGAAGATGTGCGAGTTCATGGATAAGGACGTAGTCGCAGGTATCGCGCGGCAGACACACCAGAAGCATGTTCAGACTGATGCTCCCTTTCGCAGTACAGCTACCCCACTTGCTGGTCTGACGCCGTACGGCGATGCGTACCGGAATGTCGCCGGTGCGGGCGGCCAACTCCATCGTACGGTGATGCAGATACCAGCGGGCATAATTCCTCAGCCAGGCCTCGCAGAGCGATCGGACGATCCCTGCGCGCTCGGGAAAAGCCTGTGGAACGGTGATGCGCAGGTGTCCATCCTCGAGCCGCACTGTGCCCCGGCCCTGCTTCCAGGTTTCGACTTGCAGCACATGGGGGACGCCGTGAATATCGAAGGTAGCTCCGTCGCGGAATTCAAGCTTCGGTTTGCGCAGCCGATGCTCCTCATACTGGCGCACTTTTTGGAGTATCCACTCCGCTTTTTCCTTAACGAGCGCATGCATGGCGGCTTCGGAACAGCCGCGCGGCCCCGAAACACGCACACCGGTGCTGCTCGACACGGTAAGACGCATGTGTCTGTTCTGACGGGTGCGCAGAATACGGTATTCTATTTCAACCCCGTTGACAATAATCCGCGGCATCGTTTTCTCTCAGACGATTTTCCTGCAGAGCAATACCCCATCGCGGATGGGAAGAATCGAGGCGTGGCAATCCGGTCGGGAAAACGCCAGGCGGTTCAATTCCGCGACGCCCCTGGTAGCTTCGCTTTCGTCACCCTCGATCATGCGGCCGCTCCAGAGCGCATTGTCGAACGCGAGATACCCGCCGGGCCGCACGCGCGGGAACGCGGCGGCAAACGCGGCGGGATATTCATGCTTGTCGATATCGCAAAAAATGAAATCGAAATCACCGGGGATCTCACTGAAAATCGTCAAGGCGTCGCCGGTGTGAAAATCGATACGATCGGCGCTCCCGACACGCGCGAAGGCCGCAGTGGCACGCTCGCGGTTTGAGGGATCGCCGTCGGTGCAAATAATGTGCGCGCTGTCCGGCAGCGCGGATGCGAACCACAACGCGGAGTACCCGAATCCCGAACCCAGCTCCATGATCCGCTCGGCGTTGATCGTCGCGGCGAGTTGGGACAGCACGTTTCCGACCATCGGACCGATGATCGGGAAGTCGCGCTCCTTCGCGTACGCTTCCATTTCCAACAGCACCTCATGCCGTGCAGGAAGAAGGCTTTTGATATACTCTTCTATTTCCGGGGTCGTGATAATCATATCGTGAATGGTGAAAAGGTAAAGAGTGAAGGGTAAAGAGTAAAGAGTGACGAGTGAAGAGTGAAGCGGCAGATAGTGTAAGCTCTCTGCGCGGTCCCAACCCCTTTACTCTTTACTCTTTACGCTTTACCTCCTACAAAATCGTGCCCTCACCCCCTGCCCCTCTCCCAGTAGGGAGAGGGGAGAAGAAATCGTACCTCGTAAATCGTAAATCGTAAATATATTTGCCCCTCCACCGCTGACCGCGCCGCGCCGTCCCCCATTGCAAGTAGTGAGGAATGGGTTCCTTTCGCGCTGGTCCTGTACAAGGCGATGGCAGGGGCTGGGGGACGGCACGGGCTCGTCCCGGCGGCTACCGCCGGATATATTTTTCATCGTCCTTTATTTCGACAATAACATCTTCTTCGTAAGCATCAGTCCGCCGACACGCAACCGCGCCAGATACACGCCGCTTGGAAGATAGCTGCCGTCAAATCGAACGCTGTGCGTTCCCGCGACGAGAGGTCCTTCATGCAGCACATGCACACGCCGACCGTGCGCATCAAGCACTTCGAGCACGCCGTACAGCCCTGCCGCATCCACATCAACGAAATACCGGATAATCGTAGCGGGATTGAACGGATTCGGAGCGTTTTGCTGGAGCAGCACCGTCGATTTCAGCGGCTCGATGCACGTTCCCGAAATCGTAACCATACCGTCGGAGGAAACAACCCCGATCCGAGGTCCAAAATCAATGGGAAGCGCGTACACGAGGGGAAGCTGGTACACTTCGAACTGCTCGTCACGTCCCGGAGGCGAAAGGGCGAGCGCCTGAAGTACCAGCAGAGTGCCACCTTCGCTGATTGTCTGTCCGCCCTGACCCGTGATGCGAAGGCCTTGCGCCGTCGGCTGCATATCGAGCAACCAATCGTCGGTCAACGTCCCGGAGGGCAGCATGGATTCGATTTCAATAACCGATTTGTCATAATCCAGTCCCAAATCGAATTGCCTGATCGAACCCAGGGATGCGTTTTCCAGCAAGAGCGGAATGGTGAAGCGACGTCCGATGACGCCGATAAGATCTTCCGGAATTTTCAGTACGACAACAACAATCTTGCCTTCGATCAATGTCGTGGTTGAGCATTCCTGCGAAACGGTCTGTGCGCTCGTGACTGTGATACCAAAATCCGACAGGACGGGAACCTCGCCAAGAGAGGGTACACAGCTGAACGTTACGATACCCGAGGCGCCCGGTTCGAGATCAAGACCGAGCGGTTTCGACACTGATTCCCCGACTTGCGGAACAACGTTCCCGGGCAGACGCACAGAAACGATGACACTCATCAGCGTGGTGTTGCCATTGTTGAATACGGTGACGGACACCGCGAACGGCGATGGCTGAAGCTCGCCCGTCCTGGTATCGAAACGAATGGTGTCAGGCGATTCACATGACACAATCATCGAGGCGCTGTCCACGGCGGGCGGGTGATAGAGTAACACATCCCGATCGCATGAGCGTGCGGGAATACCGGTAGCATGCACCGAAATCATCAATCGCGCCAAGGTGGTCCCCGATTGGGCTATACCGCGGCACAGCCAGACAACTGAAGTGCTCTCTCCCGGACCAAGATCGATAGTAAGATTTTTCGAGAGTTCCTCGCCTACCTCCGGAACGATTTCCTGGGGCAGCGTCAGCACGGCCCGCAAACCACTGATCGTGGTGGCACCGGTATTGGCGATATCCACGGTCACCTGGAAGGGCGCCGGTCGATATCCAAGTGAAGGTCCAAGGAAGTAGAGTGTGTCCGGCGCACTGCAGGTCACGCCGATCGCGGACTGCTGTGGAGGCGGCGGCAGTACAACCAGCAGGCGCTCGCAGGTCTGGAATGATCCGAGCCCGAATAGACGCACGCTGATCCTGAGGATTCGAACAACAGTAGAGGTATCCACGGGAACACGGAGATCCCAGTACAGCGTCCCGGACGCGGCCGGTGCAAGATTGCGGATGAATTTATCCTGTACATCGCCTGTCGCGAGCCGGATGCCGAACGGAAGGGTTATCGAGGCAAGAACAGAATCCACTTCGACGTTTGAAACATTCAGTACCGTGGCGGAGAACCGCAGTCCGGGATAGTTGCCGGAAACCTCATCGTAACGCAGGGTATCGATGGACAATGCGCAGTCGCTGTTGAATGATGGTTGATCGAGCGCGGGGATCCGAACCGCAGTGCAACATCGCTGGGGAGCGACGAAACGCGCCGTGGCTTCAAAACAGACATCAACGGAATCGATGCTCGTTCCGCGTGTCACGACAAGGTGCCAGGTGAACGTGTGCCGACTTCCAACCGTAAGCGATGGAATCGTCTGGATAGTAGTCTGATCGACAGGCATGAGCCGCAGGCGTGAAGGGACTTCGATACGCATGGCGACATCGTGCGCCGTTGCCGTACCCCGGTTTTCCAGTGTGGCCGATACGATAACCGTGTCATCGATAGTAGCTTGGTTGAGAACGCCACAGGTCAGATCGAGTGCCGGGACCCGGGCCGCGGGCACATACACCAGAACCAGGCAGGGAGCCGTTTGTTGCAGCGTCTTTCCTTTGGCCTTCACCTGCACAGCCAGGGTGTCCGTTCGACCAACGCTCCGGGGAGTCGCACGCACAAACCAGCGCGCAGACCCCGATTCACCCACTCCAAGTGTGGATGGATTCAACATCTTGGCCGGTTGCTCTCCCGCTGCGAGTGTCATGTCCGGGGGTGGGAGAATTTCGGCTACGACGGAATCCGCGGTCGCGGTGCCGATATTTCTGGCGTCGACACTGACCAGGAATGGTTCGGGTTCGTACACGCCAAGAGTGTCGTTATACACGAGCGAATCGGGACCGGCGCAGGCAAGCTCGAGCACCGGGCCTTTCACGGCTTCGATGTACACCAGTTTGCTGCACACCATGCCGCCACCGTTGGCCGCATACACCGCGACGCGAACTGTGTCGGTTCTGCCAACGGCGCGATCGAGGATACGAACGCGGAATGTTCCTTCCACATTTTTCCCGGCTGCGAGCGAGTCCGTCAGCAGTTTCAATGCCGCATCGCCAGCATCGATTGAAAGCTCCGCTCCCTGTAGCAGCGCGGCGGTAACACGCATTGCAGGGGTGGCCCCTGTATTGTTCACTCGGATGCGGAATGTCGCGGGTTGAGGATTGTAATCACCGGCGACGTATCGAATCGTGTCGGGTCCTTCGAGTGTGCATACGATCGAGGGTATGGCGTTCTCGACGAATAATTCAATGGGAGTGCAGCATTGCGAGCCAGGAAAGTTCTCGGCCGAGATACGTACGCACACGGACGCGGGCACGACCGGCCGACTGACCACCAGCACCAGCCACGATACAGTCGCACTGTCGCCGGGTAAAATCACGGCGCCGTTCGGAAAATCCTTAGAAATGAAATCCGAGGTCCCGAGTTTCAGGAACGACGGCAGCTGAATATGTCCGCGCGTGGCGATCATATTCAATGACGAGACGTTCTTCACCGTCGTGCTGATGAACATCATCGCGGGATTGTATTCCCCTGTCCCGTCATCGAGGCGTATGATTTGCGGTTCCGTGCATTGCATTTGAACACGAACCGGCGACGCGGTGATGTAGAGCACGTCGCAGCATTCCGCAGTATCGAGCCCCGATGCCACCTTTACGCAAAACGTCAGGAGTTCCGCGGTGGGACGCTCCATCGCACGCACCATCCACGTAACATACCCGGTATCCGCAGTGGATAGCGTTTTGGGATTCACCAACGTGTTGATAGGAGTCGTTCCGTCCACCTCGAAGCCGGGCGGGACATGTATCCAGGCGGTAATGTCCCTGGCGGTTAATTCGCTCCTGTTTGTCACACGAACGCGTATCGGGAACACTTCCGGTATAAATGAATTCAGCGAGTCGCTCCACTCCACTCGATGTATCATATCGCATACCACCTCGAGAAGCGGCTTCGCGCGCTCCACAATAACATACGTGCAGCAGGTGGTAGCAATACCATTGTCCGGTTTGACCTCGATGCATATCGCGATCGTCCTGGCGGAATCGGCGGGAAGCGCGCGAAGTTCGAAGGAAGCGTATTCCGAAGAATTCGCAGGCAGTGCGCCGCTACCGAGGATGAAGCTATCCGAAGGAGAAAGCAATTCCATTCCATAGGGAACGATGATTCGGACGAGGGTATTCGTTGCGGGGAGGCTGCCGTGGTTGGTGACATTGACGCCAACCCGCACAATATCGTTTACAAATCGTCCCTCGGTTTCGTCCCACTCGACGTGCACGGTATCATCGCAGGCAACATCCAGCATGGGCCGTTTGACGATCAACATGTTGTTCGTTTCGGCCTTGAGGTGCACACAGTCCTGGGTTTCCTTTTCCATGAAAAATGCAGGATAGAGGAAGCTCGTGTCTTTCCCTACCTTCGGTGTCCGATATTTTATCATCAAGAGGGTGTCGGGACCGCCGGGAAGCATGAGCGGACCAGTGAGTTCCACGATGACGCTGTCTCCCACTCTCCCAAACATCAACTGCGACAATTCGGCGAGGTAGCCTTCCTTGACGATGCCTTGATATTGAATCGGTGGCCGTTCAAGAACTTTAAACTTCAGCTTGTTCAGGATCGTCCCCGACGGCGCGTCGATCATCACCGGGACGAGCAGTTGCCCGTCTTCGAAAGCGGCTGTGGAATCGAACCATACGGAAATCACCGGAAGGGAGGGATCGAGCGGGGCCTTGAAGTGCACGATGGCGGTGTCCGCGAGACCGCAGGCCTCGGCGATAATTTTCAACTCGCGCACCGATCCGTCAGCACACTCGGTCACATAATTCATGATGCAGTCGTTCACGCCATTGGTGACAAGAGACATCATGGAGTTGTAGGCAGGGATGATTTCCTCAGGATCGTTGATCTCGAGAAACATGCCGCCGGTCTGATCGGCGATCATGCGCATGTTGTTCTTGCCATCGAGGTTATCGTCGTACGACAGGCACATGCAGTACACCGGGATGCCGAGCTGCTGTGCGCGTGAAATCACCTGGGCGATGGTTGCGATACTGTTGTTGTCGTCTCCGTCAGAGAGAACGATGACCGCCTTGATCGCATTCGTTCCGTTGTTCGCGACTTCATTCAATCCATCAATGATCGCGTCGTACATGGTCGTCAGGCCGTACGGATAGATCTTTGATATCGCGTCGAACAGCAGTGCTATATTATTCGTAATTCCCTGATGCATGGTCACATCGTCACCGAAGCTGAAGATCGCGCCCTCGTCTCTTGCGCTACCGTGATTCTGGAACAACTCGACGAAGCGCCAGGCGCCTTCCTTGATGCGATAGATGCTGGTTCCCGCCACGGAACCGCTTCTATCGAGCACAAGCCCGACGGTAACCGGTTCGGTTTGCGTGGGACAGGTCATCGATACAAGGTTCCGGAAAATTCCGTTCTCTATGATGCGCACGGTGACCTGATTGATATTGCTCGTCTGCTGCCCCCCGCAGAACGCCCGCACGTGCACTTTGATGTTGGGAAAATTCTGCGTGTCGACATGCAGGATACGCACTTCATTGCCCGGCTGCGCCCCGGCGAACGAAGTAACCACTATCGATAGAACCGCGATGAACAACGGAAGCAATTTTCTCATACAGTCCTCAGTTTCGTGCGTACAGCATAGGAGCACACGTGACCATGTAATCAACCAACATTTGACCTTACCTCTTCCACTTCATTCCAGGGTCTCGGACCCTCCGCATCGATCCACCAATGCAGCATCGGCTTCGGAGCGACGGTGCCGCGTCCGATGCGGAAAGCAGCCAGCGCCTGCTCGCGATGCAGCGCGAGCGTGTCGGTGCTCGATGAAAACAGACGGCACAACGGTTCGTCTTCCACGACCGGTTCTCCGCGTTTTTTCATCAGGACAATGCCTGCGGTCGGATCGATCCGATCATCGGGGTGTCTGCGACCAGCGCCGATTTCAGTCGCAAGCAGACCGAGAAGACGTGCGTCGATCTGTTGCACGACGCCGGCACGCGGAGCGTGGACGTCCACCATCGAGGTAGCGTTGCGATAGAGCAGCGTGTCGCGTACAAAAGCCGCATCGCCGCCCTGCGCTTCAACCATGCCGACGAAGCGTTCCCACGCCAGACCGCTGCGCACCAATTCACGTGCTACTGCCATACCTTCGCGGATGGACTGGGCTTTTCCTCCGGCGTGGATCATCATGCCCGAGAGCGCGTACGTCACCTCCATCAGATCGGCGCTTTCGGCGCCCTGCAGACAGTCGGCTGCTTCGACCACCTCGAGCCACACACCGATGGCGCGGCCAAGGGGTTGCTCCATATCCGATATCACAGCCGTTGTGCGCAGACCGAAATGCTCGCCGACGTTTACGAGCAGCGAAGCGAGTTCGAGGGCGCGGGCTTCCGTCGGCATAAACGCGCCGGCACCGGTTTTCACATCGAGGACAAGCGCCGAGGCGCCGCCTGCGATTTTCTTGCTGATGATGCTCGCCGCGATCAACGGAAGGATTTCCACGGTTGCCGTCACGTCGCGGAGAGCATAAATTTTTCTGTCAAGCGGGACGAGGTCGTCGGACTGGCCCGCCATGGCGATTCCTGAGCGTTCGAGCGACAGCAGGAACTCCGCCGGCGTCAGATTCACGGAAAAGCCGGGGATGCTCTCAAGCTTGTCCAGCGTTCCTCCGGTATGACCGAGCGCCCGTCCTGAAATCATGGGGACCTTCACCCCCGCCGCCGCGACGATAGGTGCGACGAGCAGCGAGGTTTTGTCGCCCACTCCACCGGTGGAGTGCTTGTCGACTTTCGCGCCCTGCACGGCGGAAAGATCGATGCGCGAGCCTGAATTCAGGAAGAGTTCCGTCATGTGCAGCGTCTCGGCCATGCTCATCGGCGTGTAGAAGCAAGCCATCAGGAAGGCGGCCATCTGGGCGTCCGCGATCTCGCCGTTGAGATACCCGGAGAGAAACGCTTCAAGTTCGCTGCGTTCAAGTAATTCGCCGTCGCGCCGTTTTCTGATGATTTCTTGTGGGAGCATGATCACACCGTGCACGTAACCACTTATGGTACGAAAAGACGGAGGGATATGCAATGCAAAAAAAGCTGAATCAGAGGATTTTGATAATGGACAATGGACAATGGACAATGGATAATGGATAATGGATAATGGATAAATCGGAGAAAGCCCTCGCCTCACCGGGGCGAGCCTGCGACCTGATTCAAGCAACCATCGCTGCGCGACGGTTTCTATCGAGTGTGATATTGGTGAAAATGTTAAAAAAATCGTCACCCTGAGTGTGCCCACCAGCGCTTCGCACCGGTCCATTTTGTGGATGACATGATAATAGCTCCATGAATCCACCTCACATACATTTTCATGTATGAAATTTAAGCTGAATAAAACCTCTTCCTCCCCCTCTCTAGCAATGGGCCGGAAGTGAGAAAATATTTCTCATGATACAGAATACCTTTCAGATCATTCCTCCTCCCCCTCTCCGCAGCGGCGGAAAGATACAACCTCGGAAGCGGAGAGGGGGACGGGGGGAGAGGACGGGATCGAGGGATGAGTTTATGAAATCAGGCCTATTCAAGCCGATTTTACATGATGTCATAAGCAGTGTGCCCACCAGCGCTTCGCACCGGTCCATTTTGTGGATGACATGATAATAGC
>CAYJMN010000029.1:14980-20477 GCA_964371045.1 uncultured Chromatiales bacterium
CGGAAGCGGAGAGGGGGACGGGGGGAGAGGACGGGATCGAGGGATGAGTTTATGAGATCAGGCCAATTCAAGCCGATTTTACAAGATGTCATAAGAAATGAGCCCACCAGCGCTGGTTACCCGACTCAGCATGACAGTGTTTTTTACAATCCTCCTCAAATCGTAAATCGTAAATCGTAAATCGTACATTCCCTTTTATTCCAGATCGATCTCGATCCTTTCTTTCAGCAGGATCTTGCCTTCAAGGGAGAAGCGGACGATAAGGGCTTCGGATTCGCTTTCGAGGATGGCTTCGTAAAAGCTGTCACCGTCGGGGGATTCGACTTTCATCACATCGTACATTTCGTATGCCGAGAACATCCGGGATACGGTTCTGTGCACGACATCGGGCACTTCTCCCTGATCGAGGTAGAGCATCGAGCCAAGCCAATGGCCGCCGGCGTTGTAGCGAGCGCTCATTTCCAGCTGACCAATCAGGAACGTCGCCACGTATTCATCTTCCTCGGTCACATCCCATATCACCTCCGCCGCCCGCGGATACTGCGATACGAGGGCTTTCTCAACCGGCTGCGGCACATCGGCCTGCTGGGCGGAAAGCGTGATTACGAGCGCGAAAATGTACGTGACGACCGCAATTGTTCTCATTGCCATGCCGGGATGCTTTCAGCCGGTTTAATAGTAAGTACGAGTGACCTGTTCACCTCGCCGCGGCGAGTCATCAACCTTCCTTTCCCGGCCCGCGTAGGGAAGCAGAACTGCGCTATCGTCGCACAGCCACTGAAAAACGGTCCGATCGCTCCCAAACGACACACAAATATAGATGAACCGCCGAACCATTCACAAGAAGAATTGTTCAACGCCCAGTAAAATCAGGGGTGGGAAAATACTCCGATTCCCGACCTAATTGATTTTCCACTAAAGCCAACAGCGGAGGCGATTGTTCGATCACCTCCGCTGTGCAATGTCGGATACGTACGCGGATTATCGCTGATGGCAGCGGATTAACGCGGATAAGAAGTCATTTGGATTTCGCTTCCTATAAACCTTTACTTGCCATACTTAAAGAGCGGAATCTTGTCAAATCCCGTGATGTTGGAAGAAGATCGATGTCATTCGGCTCTTCAAAGAGACTGATAGTGCGCACGAAATTGGAGCAATCTACCCCGAAGCGTATTTTAAGCGATGAACCCTCGCCCAGATCATCATGCACATAGCCGGATTCGTTGTGGTAGCAAAGTCGAAAAAGCCGCTCCAGCGGATCGGAAACTACACGGTGTATTTTGTAATCGGACGCTGTTTTTTTTCATCACGAGGTGATCACATGCAAACGGGCACTCCATTAGTAATCTCAAACCCATCCGTCATGATGGGCAAGCCTGTGATCGCAGGGACCCGTGTGACAGTAGAACTAATTTTGGAGAAACTGGCCACCGGCGAGTCTATAGAACAGATTCTCGATGCACATACACGTTTAACCCGTGAAGGAATACAAGCCGCATTGGCATTCGCGGCCGAAGCGTTGCGAGCAGATGTTGTCTATCCCGTGGATGAGGCCGTTCATTGAAGTAGGCGGCTGAACGCGGAAAAGGAGTCTGTTAGATTTCGTTTTCGACAAACCTGTGCTTGCCATACAAAACGCGAAATTTTGCCAAATCCAGGGATGTCGGAACGAAAAAGGCAGAAATCGATCGGGTCTGCAGTTTAAAAAAAAACTCTTATCCGCGTCCATCTCCGCCTTCGCCCTGTTGCGCTCGCATCACACCAAATCGCTGCGGACGGCTTCGGCAGACGGGCGCAATAATCCGCGTGAATCCGCGTACGTATTCCCCCCTCCCCGGGATTGGTTTGCCTCTCACCCCGTATTTGCCTACCTTTCCTAATTGATTCTCTTGAGAACACGTGCATGTCATTTCTCGTCACCGCCCGGAAGTACCGGCCATCCACCTTTACCGAAGTCGTAGCGCAGGGCCATGTGGTCAATACGCTGCTGAACTCCATTCGTTTGGGGCGGACGGCGCACGCGTACCTGTTTTCGGGTCCGAGAGGCGTAGGAAAGACCACGACGGCGCGTATTTTCGCGAAAGCGCTGAATTGTCCCAACGTCGTCGAGGGCGAGCCCTGCAACACCTGCGACACCTGCATCGAGATTTCGCAGGGACGCTGCATGGACGTGATAGAAATCGACGGCGCCTCGAACAACGGCGTCGAGCAGGTGCGCACGATACGCGATTCGGTGCGTTACACGCCGAGCCGCGACACGTACAAGATGTACATCATCGACGAAGTGCACATGCTGTCCAAAGGTGCCTTCAACGCGCTGCTGAAGACGCTTGAGGAACCCCCCGCACACGCGTTGTTCATTCTCGCCACCACGGAACCCCACAAACTGCCTCCCACGGTGATTTCGCGCTGCCAGCGCTATGATTTCCGGCGGATCGGCATCGAGGATATCGTCGCTCAACTCGCGCATATCTGCACGCTGGAAGGCATCGACGCCGAAGCCGCCGCGCTGTTCACCATTGCCCGGAAGGGCGACGGCTCCATGCGCGACGCGGAAAGCATCTTCGATCAGGTGGTGGCGTTTTGCGGCAATACGCTGAGCTACGATGCGGTGCGAGAAGTGCTGCATATCGTGGATCAGGAGTCATTTTTCAGAGTTACCGATCTGATCGTCAATGGTGACGCCGCCGGGGGATTCGCCCTGGCAGACGACATCGTGATGAGCGGATACGATATACAGGATTTCCTGGCCGGCCTTGAAGAGCATTTCCGGAATCTGCTCGTCGCGCATGCGACGAACGATACCCGCTTGATCGAGGCCCCGGCGGACGTCCGCGACCGTTATTTGACGGTCGCGAAACAGTTTTCCGAAGGCGACATTCTGCGGTTGCTCCATCTGACGGGGCAAACCATGCAGAGCGTGCGTTACAGTGCGCAGCCCCGGCTCAAATTCGAAGTGGCGATTATCGACATGATCAAAATGGATTCCACCGTTGAGATCAGTGCGCTGCTGTCGGGTATGGGTCAGGGGGGACCGCAAGTGCCCCAAAGCAGGCGTCAGGCGCCGCAAACGGGAAGCACGCACGAGATTGCCGCGGAGCCCAAAGCTCCAATGCAGACCGGTTCTGCAATCGGCGTGGGCAGAGTCATGGAAGCGAAGGATCACCTGCGTGCGGCCGAACAGTCGTACAAGCAGGCACTGACACCTCCGCAACTTACCATGGCGCAGCCTCACGCAACGGAAACGACATCTCCCGCCATCCTCCCTCCCGGACCATCGGCACAATTCTCAGCCGGACAGGACAATCCCGCGCCACCAATCGTGCAGTTGCTCATCGACCGTTTCGATGCCGTCCTCTTGCGCAGCACGTGAGTTTTTTTTATAACAAGGCAGCGGCGCCGATCAGCCGCATATTCAGGGCCTCCACCGTTTGAGAGGGATTTTATCCTATGTTCATCAGTACCATAACCGGGATCGTCACTGACCTGACGCCCAACAATCAGACACGCTTCCAGTGTACCGTCACGCTCAATATCCCGTTGGACGAAATCGCCAACATCGAGCCCGGACGACTCATCGCCACGGAGAACATTTTCTCCACCACGAAAGAGAAGCGTTACACCGTTCTTCAAATTATCGATACGTTTCCCGCACCTCCGGAAGGCAAGGCGAAGAAAACGACGCTGACCATGGTCTGCACGGCGACCCCCATCGGTCAAGACCTTGTGAACCTCGGCGCCCGCAAGGGCAACGAGATCGTGCAGGCGGATACGTTTCCAGCCTACGGTGGCGTGGTGGAGGTGCTCGACGACGACATGACGCGCACCATCATTCATCACATCGCGCCCGACAGCCTCGTCTCGGAAAATGGCGCACGCATCGATATCGGTACGTACCGCAGCAACCCGAACGTCAATGTCGGCATGGACGCCTCTTCACTGCTCCGCGGCAACGGCGCCGTGATCAGCGCCCGTCCGCGCGCACGCACCACGATGACGTACAATCTCATCGCCGCGTTGCTGCAGCAGATGGAGCAGCACGTCCATATCGTGTACCTGGACGTCAACAACACGGGGACACTGTCGCTTGCGCCCCTGCTTTCGAAGCACGAGCATGCAAGCGTACTCGCTCTCAACGACAAGTTCGTGCCGGCCAGCATTTTCACCGCGATGCGGAACATCCCCGACCGCGCGATGCACAAGCGTGCCGTGCTCGACTTCCTCGACATGATGATCCTTCCTTCCGTGCTCGAGGAACGTCGCCACGATTTCAGCTACGCGATTTCCGCATGGATGCGCGCCAACAAAGTCGCGATATATCGGCCCAACGAGCAGACGGTCGATCAATTCATCAACGACATTCGCGTGGACGTGCTTGACGGCGCAGAAGAGGAAGCGGAAGAGTACATCAACGAACTCATGAACAGCATCGCCGAGACGTACAGGGGCGAGCGATTCGGCGAGAAAAACACCAAGGACCTGTTGGACATGGTGGAGGAATTCAGCCGTGACGCGCGCAGTCAGTCTGCACGCAAAACGCTGTACGATCTCAAGTCCGAAATCACCTCGGTATTTGAGACCTACTCCAAGGACATTCCGACCGCAGCCCGCAAATCCATTCAGGATATCGTCAACCAGCTCAACGACGATACCCGTTCGAGCCTGCTTGTCGTACAGGGACAGAAAACCACAGACATCCTTCGCTTTGTCGGCACGCTTGCACAGACTCTGGTTGAGGAACGCATCAAGCGACTGAAAATCCGCACACCTGTGCTGTTCATTTTCAACAATGTCGACGACTACGTCGGCAAGAACGGCAATGGCGCACGCGAAGGCGGATCCGACCGTTTTACCGACAGCATTCAACTGCTTCAAACCAACGGCCGCAGGCATGGACTCGGCTTTTGCCTGACGTTCGAAAGCGCCTTCGCGCTGGATCATTCCCTGGCTCGACGGATTCAGTCCTATTTCATCGGACCCATCACCTTCGTCGAGGAACCCGGGCGCATCGCCGATCTTCTGAATGTATCCGAAGATCTTGTTCGTCCCGCGGTCCGCTACGAGGACGGCGATTTTCTCTTCACATCATCGGATTCTCCCTATCATCGCCGCGTACCACTGCCCGTGTGCACACCGAAAAACACGACGGTCATGCATGGATTCCTTGATACGGTGCGTGACGAACAGGAGCGTCGCAAGGCGGAATATCTGGCACAGGAGGAAGAGAGGAAGAAACGGTTTGAAGAGGAACGCACGCGTCGTCGCGAGGAACCGCCCGTTGAGCAGTCTGCGCCAGTTGAGAGGTCCGCGCCAATCGAACCTCAGCCACAAACGCAACGTCCCGAGCCAAGACAGCCTGATTCCAGACAACCCGACAATGATCGCCGCCGTGGCGGACGCGACCAGCGTGACAGTGGACGGCAACGTAATCAGCGGCAGGAGCCCAGGCAGGAACCGAGACCGGAACCCAGGCAGGAACCGAGACCGGAACCCAGGC
>CAYJMN010000029.1:20577-56349 GCA_964371045.1 uncultured Chromatiales bacterium
CCCAGGCAGGAACCGAGACCGGAACCCAGGCAGGAACCGAGACCGGAACCCAGGCAGGAACCGAGACCGGAACCCAGGCAGGAACCGAGACCGGAACCCAGGCGGGAACCGAGACCGGAACCGAGGCGGGAACCCAGACCGGAACCAAGGCGGGAACCCAGACCGGAACCGAGGCAGGAAGCAAGGCGGGAACCACGACCGGACCCCAGACCTCAGGCGGTGCTTCCTGTCGATGAGTTCTTTGATGCCCATGTAACCGACAGTGCGATGGAACCCGAACATGGAAGCGATGCTCCGGCGCATACTGCGGCGGGCGAGACCGCGGATCAGCAGGCAGCGCGTCGCGGTTCCCGCGGTCGTCGCGGCGGACGCGGACGCGGCAAACCGCGCAAAGACGGTCCCGAGGAAGGTGCGCAGGAACAGCCGCGGTCACTCACGTACGAGGAGTTCATTCCCAGTCCTCCGCCGCAGAGATCCGTTCCTCCTCGTGAAGCGGTTCCGCCTCCTCATGAAGCCCCTCCAGCTCCCCGTGAGGCTCAATCCGCACCCGCGAAACCTGCCCCTGAGGTCGCTCGCAAACCGGAACCGCAAGTGAGTGGCGAAGCAGCCGAGAAAAAGTCCGCTTCAAAGGACGGCGACAAGGCGAAAGCCCCGAAACGTCCCCCGCGTCGTCGCAGCGGCCCCAAACCGAAAGGTCCGTCCGCTCCGGACGCAGGAAAGGATGCCTGAGGCATGAAGCTTGTTTCGTGGAACGTCAACGGAATTCGCGCCGTGGCGAAGAAAAACTTCTTCGAATACCTTGAAAGCGAATCACCGGACATTCTCTGTATACAGGAAACAAAGGCTCATGAAGACCAACTCGACGAGTCGATCGTGACTCCGTCCGGTTACTACACCTACTGGCATTCTGGCGTAAAGCGCGGGTACAGCGGCGTGGCCACGTTCACAAAAACGCGGCCCGCCGTTGTGACGAAAGGTGTGGACATCATTGCGAGAGACACCGAAGGACGGATCTTGCGCACTGCCCACAAGGATTTCCTGCTCTACAACATTTACTTCCCCAACGGGGGGAGGGGTGATGAGCGGCTGCGGTTCAAGCTCGATTTTTATGAGGAAATCCTCGAGCATTTCGAGCAGGAACGGGCGAAAGGCAATCCCCTCGTGATTTGCGGCGACGTCAACACTGCGCACAAGGAGATCGATCTCAAGAATCCGAAGCAGAACGAGAACAACTCGGGCTTCATGCCGATCGAGCGTGCATGGCTCGATAAAATCACGGCGCTCGGGTACGTAGACACCTTCCGTCATTTCCATCCGGATGCTGTTGACCACTATTCCTGGTGGGACCTGCGCACCGGCGCTCGCGCGCGCAATGCAGGCTGGCGCATCGATTACTTCATCGTGACTCCGGACATATTACCACACTGTCGCGACGCATCCATTCAGATGGACGTGCAGGGTGCTGATCACGCTCCCGTGGTGCTGGAATTGAAATAACCGGTTTGAGATTTTTTTCAAAAGGCGGCCACCCGGCCGCCTTTTTTTATCCCCTCCTTACCTCTGCACCCTCTGTGCCCTCGGCGATAAAAAATTTGACCCGCACTGTGTCCCGACGACACAATGCGCTCTTCGTGCCCTCGACGATAAAATTCAACGAGGTCCGCGGATGGGCCAAATTGTGCGGATTGAAATTTTATCGCAGAGATCGCCGAGAGCGCCGAGGGCACAGAGAGAAATTTAAGGGCGCATCTCGAAAGGTCTGTTGAAGTTGACAAGGCAAGTTGATGGATTGCCACACGATTTGCCACAAACTCAGGTAAATGAGACATAAAAATCTACGTGCCTTCTGCGCCCTCTGTGCCCTTGGCGATAAAAAGTTGACCCGCACTGTGTCCCGACTACACAATGCGCTCTTCGTGCCCTCGGCGATTAAAATCAACGAGGACTGCTGATGGGTCACATTGTGCGGATTGAAATTTTATCGCAGAGATCGCAGAGAGCGCCGAGGGCACAGAGAGCAATTTAAGGGCGCATCGCGAAAGGTCTGTTGAAGTTGACAAGGCAAGTTGATGGATTGCCTGGGCGATTTGCCACAGACTCGGGTAAATGAGACATTCTAAAAACATCTCCGTGCCCTCTGCGCCCTCTGTGCCCTCGGCGATAAAAAATTTGACCCGCACTGTGTCCCGACGACACAATGCGCTCTTCGTGCCCTCGGTGATTAAAATCGACGAGGACTGCTGATGGGTCACATTGTGCGGATTGAAATTTTATCGCCGAGATCGCCGAGGGCAAGGAGAGAAATTTGAGGGCACATCTCGAAAGGTCTATTGAAGTTGGCAAAGCAAGTCGGTGGATTGCCACACGATTTGCCACAAACTCAGGTAAATGAGACATTCAAAAACATCTCCGTGCCCTCTGCGCCCTCTGTGCCCTCGGCGATAAAAAATTTGACCCGCACTGTGTCCCGACGACACAATGCGCTCTTCGTGCCCTTGGCGATTATAATCTACGAGGTCCGCTGATGGGGCACATTGTGCGGATCTCCTTCTATCGCAGAGAGCGCCGAGAGCGCCGAGGGCACAGAGAAAAATTTAAGGGCGCATCTCGAAGGGTCTGTTGAAGTTGATCAAGCAAGTTGATGTATTGCCTACACGATCTGCCACAGACTCAGGTAAATGAGACATTTACAAAATCTCCGTGCCCTCGGCGCTCTCTGTGCCCTCGGCGATAAAAAATTTGACCCGCACTGTGTCCCGACTACACAATGCGCTCTTCGTGCCCTCGACGATAAAATTCAACTAGGTCCGCGGATGGGCCAAATTGTGCGGATTGAAATTTTATCGCCGAGATCGCGGAGATCGCCGAGGGCACAGAGAGAAATCTAAGGGCGCATCTCGAAAGGTCTGTTGAAGTTGACAAGGCAAGTCGATGGATTGCCTGGATGATTTGCCACAGACTCGGGTAAATGAGACATTCTAAAAACATCTCCGTGCCCTCTGTGCCCTCGGCGATTAAAATCAACGAGGACCGCTATCGGGCCACATTGTGCGGATCTCCTTCTATCGCAGAGCGCGCCGAGATCGCCGAGGGCACAGAGAAAAATTTAAGGGCGCATCTCGAAGAGTCTGTTGAAGTTGATATAGCAAGTTGATGTATTGCCTACACGATCTGCCACAGACTCAGGTAAATGAGACATTTACAAAATCTCCGTGCCCTCGGCGCTCTCTGTGCCCTCGGCGATAAATATCAACGAGGACTTGCGTCGTTGCAGGGAGCCAGATTGTGCGGCACTCTCAGTTGCTTGCGGTAAAATCCTTGCGGTAAAATCCCTTCCGCCTTTCCCCCGCCTTTGCTACCTTTCAGTTCGCACTTCCCGATCACGAATGAATGACAGCACCATGGAACGATTCTTTCTCATAGACGGCATGGCCATCGCATACAGGGCGTATTTCGCCTTCATCAACCGGCCGCTCATCAACTCCAAAGGCATGAATACCAGCGCGATTTATGGTTTTGTCAGCACGCTGGATAAAATCCTCTCGGATGAACGACCTGAACATATCACGGTGGTCTTCGATACCAAGCATCCGACCTTCCGGCACAAGCGCTTCGCCGAGTATAAGGCCACGAGAGAAAAAATGCCCGAGGACATGATCGAACAACTTCCGTGGCTGAAACGCATCGTGGAGGCCTACAATATCCCGGTGCTCGAACTGCCGGGCTGGGAAGCGGATGACGTGATCGGAACCTTGGCGAAACGCGCGGAAAAGGAAGGACTTGAATGTTTTCTCGTCACCCCGGACAAGGACTATATGCAACTCGTGTCGGAGCAGGTGAAGATTTTCCGACCCGGAAAAACCGGCGACACCTACGAAATCATCGGAGTCGAGGGCGTCTTTGAGAAATTCGGCGTGCGCCCGGATCAGGTCATCGACGTGCTTGGTTTGATGGGCGATCAGTCGGACAACATCCCGGGAGTGAAAGGCATCGGGGAAAAAACCGCGATTCCTCTTGTTCAGGAATTCGGCTCGATTCAGGGGATTTACGACAACCTCGACCGAATCACGAAGCCGGCGCTGCGAAGTAAACTCGAGGAACAGCGCGAGATGGCGATGCTGTCAAGAGAACTCGTCACGATCGACATTCATGCGCCGATAGAAGTCGATCCGCTCAACCTCCGCGCCTCCGCGAAGGACGTACCCACCTTGCGCGACCTGTTCGGCGAACTCGAGATGAAGCGGCATCTGCAAAACCTTGTCGCCAATACGCAGGGTTCCACGGATGGTTCGACGCCCTCCCCTTCGGGCATCGGCGATATCGACAGCGTGCAGCACGAGTATATTCTGGTCGAGACGCCCGAAGCACTGACAGCCATGGTCACCGAACTCGGCGCTGCGCCGGAGTTCAGTTTCGATACGGAGACCAGCGGCCTGGATCCCCTGCAGTCCGATCTCGTCGGCATGTCCTTCGCCGTGCAACCGCACCATGCGTGGTACGTCCCCACCAACGGAACTCTGGAACAAGGCGTTATTCTCGATGCGGTCCGGCCGCTCTTTAACGGCTCGCACATGATTATCGGACAGAATCTGAAATTCGATCTGCTCGTCTTGCGAAATGCGGGCATCGAAACATCCGCTCATCTGTACGATACCATGCTCGCATCCTACATTCTGCGTCCCGAAGGCGAGCACGGGATGGATGCCCTGGCGCTACAGCATCTGCATTACAGTCCCGTCTCCATCGAGACCCTCATCGGTAAAGGCAAAAATCAGATTTCCATGTCGGATGTACCATTGTCCATCATAGGACACTATGCCGCGGAGGACGCGGATATCACCCTGCGGCTGGCGCATGCGCTGAGACCCGAAATCGCAGCCACCGGACAGGAGGCCCTGCTGCGTGATGTGGAGGTCCCGCTTGTGCATGTGCTGGCGGACATGGAGTATCGCGGCGTCCGCATCGACACGGACGCGCTCGCCGAGATCTCGCGGGAAATGGAAAAGCAGATCGACCAATCCTGCGGCGAGATTTATACGCAGGCTGGCGAAATTTTCAACATCGGCTCCACGAAGCAGCTCGGCGTCATACTTTTCGAGAAGCTCAAGCTGCCTTCGGGTAAAAAGACAAAGACCGGCTATTCTACGGATGTTTCCGTGCTGGAGTCTCTTGTAGGCCTCCACCCCATCATCGAGCAGCTTCTCGGGTACCGCCAGCTCACCAAGCTCAAGAGCACGTATGTGGACGCCCTGCCGCGCATGGTCAATCCGCGCACCGGGCGCGTGCACACCTCATACAATCAGGCCGTCGCCGCCACCGGTCGCCTCAGTTCCACCGATCCCAATCTGCAGAACATCCCGATCCGCACCGAGCGTGGACGCGAAATCCGTCGCGCCTTCGTCGCCGCGGACGCGGACCATGTGCTGCTCTCCGCCGATTACTCCCAGATCGAGCTGCGCCTGGCAGCCGAACTTTCGGGCGACGCGGGACTGATCGAAGCCTTCAGCAGCGGCGAAGACATTCACAGCAGCACCGCGATGAAGTTGTTCGACGTATCCGCAGATGATCTGACGCCCGAAATGCGCCGACGCGCGAAAACGGTGAACTTCGGCATACTCTATGGCATCAGCGCGTTCGGGCTTGCACAGCGGTTGGGCATCTCCAACGCGGACGCGAAAGATCTTATCGATCGGTATTTCGACCGCTACCCCAAGATCAGCGAGTATATTGCCAACACAATCGGATTCGCAAAGAAGAACGGCTACGTTCAAACCATCCGCGGCCGACGACGCTATATACCTGATATCGGCAGCAGTAATCGCAATGTTCGCATGTTCGCCGAACGTACCGCGATCAACGCCCCCATACAGGGAAGCGCCGCGGACATGATCAAAATCGCGATGATCGAGCTGCACCGGGAGATAATGAAAAAGAAATTCCGCTCCTCAATGATTCTCCAGGTGCATGATGAACTCGTGTTCGATGTCGTTCGTCCCGAACTGGAAGAACTCACCGCGCTCGTTATTGAGGTCATGAAATCCGCGATGGACCTGCGCATTCCCATCGAGGTCGATGCCGGCTGGGGCGATAACTGGCTCGAAGCGCATTGATTGCGGTGCTTCGCACAATCTGGCCACCTGCCACGATGCAAATCCTCGTTGATTTTTATCACCGAGGTCACAGAGAGCGCATTGTGTGGTCGGGAAACATCGTGCGGGCCAACTTTTTATCGCCGAGGGCACCGAGGGCGCAGAGGGCACGGAGATTTTTTATATTTCTCATTTACCTGGGTCTGTGGAAAATCGATCATCTTGCTCTGTCAGCTTCAACCTACCTGGCTAGAGGCGCCCTAAAAATTTCTCTCTGTGCCCTCCGCGATCTCTGCGACCTCTGCGCTAAAAGGAGAGCCGCACAATGTTGCCCCTCAGCGGTCTGTACCATAAAAGGAGATCATGAATTCCCTTTCCCACAAGCTTTCTATACAAGATGCGCTTTGTTATCCAGCGCAAAGCGTAGCAGCGAATAATTTCCGCTTAAGCCAAGTTTGTGCACGATGTTGTATCGGTGGTTCTCCACGGTACGAACACTGACATGAAGCGACTTCGCAATTTGCTTGCTCGAATGCGACTGCGCTATGAACGAAAGAATCTGCCGTTCCGTCGCCGTGAGTTTGTCCACTCCGAGACGCAGCTGGACGTTCAGATGAATGACTGGATGCGACTTCAATATCCGCGAAGTCAGTGAAGGACTGATGAAATATTCTCCGCGTGAAACTACTTCGATCCCTTTAAGAATATCAGCAATGGCGCTGTCCTTGAGGAGATAGCCCCGCACACCGAGATCCATCGCCTGATCGAAGATGACCTCTTCCTGATACATGGTGAGCACGATGCATTGCACGGCAAGGGCGTCCTTCTGAATGCGGCGAATCACCTCCAAACCGTTCATCTTCGGCATCTCGATGTCGATGACCGCGACTGCCGGTTGCAGCCTTTTAATTTCCTCATACGCCGTTTCCCCATCCCCCGCGCTGCCGACGACGCGGAATTGCTTTTCCTTCATGATGACCTCCTCCAAGCCCTTTCGAAAGACGGGATGGTCGTCGGCGATGAAAATGGTGGTGTGATCGGTCGTCATTTACGTTCTGAGTACCTTTAGCGCAAAATACATAGTGTCTTTTGAAATCCCGCTTTCGCCGGGAATGTCAACGCTTGCGCTCCATGTCGTTTTCTCTGCCCGAAAGCAAAGTCCGGCGCAGGGAACTGATGAAGGTATTATTGGCGTCAAGCATTTCATAGAGTTTGTAATTCGAATCATGCTGGTTCAACTTCACTTCGCTTTATCGGAATCGTAACTTCGATTGTTGTTCCCCGTCCTTTTTCCGATTCCAATTTCATCGAACCGCCGAGAATCTCGGATCGCTCTCTGATACTTTGTATTCCGAGCCCATGCTTCGAGAGATCGGTGTGAAGGTCGAAGCCCTTGCCGTCATCGCGGATGAGGAGTTGTATGGACGTAGCGCTCTTTTTGAGTTTCACTTCCACCAGTGTTGCCTCGGCATATTTGAGGACGTTGCTCAGCGATTCCTGCACGATGCGATACAGATTGATCTGCTCTTCCGTTGAGAAGACCTCGTCGATGTTCTCGATCGCCGTGACGAAACTCAGACCAGAGGACGATTCGGTTTTGCTGATCGTATCGTAGAGAGTGCTCGTAATACCGGCGCGCTCAAGGAGAATGGGACGCAGGTTGTAGCTCAGTTGGCGCACCTCTTCGATTGCCGTTGACGCGACCTCGGACAACTGATTGATCCGATCGATGGTTTGTTGCTGCAGTGTGTCATACTGTGTAATGTAGTACAACTGATTTTTGATGACGAGCAGATTTTGTCCGAGACCGTCGTGGAGTTCCGACGCGACACGCTTTCGCTCATGTTCCTGCGATTCGATAAGACCTTTTGTGAAGTGTTTCTGAAAGTCCTTCTCCTTTCTAACCACTTCCGCTTCCGCAGCCTTGACCTGATACTCCGCCGCCTCGGCACGAAGAGACGCTTCAATACGTTTGGCTTGCAGGCGTCTTAAGGCGAGAAAACTCAGCAACACCAACAAGACAAACCCTATAAGCATGGAGTCCTTCGTGATCTTATCGCGCGATATGATTGAAGCCTGCAGCTCGCGATCCTTCGCGAGCACTTCTACATCCTTTGCCTTCTTTTCCTTCTCCGCACGCTGTAGCTCAAGTTCCTTCGTGCGCAGTTCCAGCTCCGTCGTACGATGATTCAGCGCAAGGAGGTTCATCTCGTTCTGCTGTGAGAGAAGCAGCGCGTTCTTTCTTATCCGTTCCGTTTCCAGTTTCCGAACGCGAAGCTGCTCCCTGTTCTTCAGGGCTTCGAGGTCACTGAGCGTCTTGTCCTTTTCCAACAGGGCGATCTGCTGCTCTGCCAGTGCGATCTGCTGCTCGTTCTTCTCGCTCTCGTACTTGGCCCTCATCTCGTTGATGGATTTGATATTGGCTTCGTTGAGGAGGGAATCTTTGACAGCGACAAATTCCTTGTGGTACTCGTATGCTTTGACGAAGTCGCCGCGCTTGGAGTAGAGTTCACTCAGATTTTTAAGAACATTTTTTATTACTTGCTTTTCACCTATCTCCTTGGCCATTGCCAGGCTTCGCTGGTAATTGTCTAACGCCTGTTCGTATCTGCCTTGACAGTCCTGTATGTTGCCTATGTTGTTGAGCGAATGAGCAATACCGGATTTATCTCCAAGTTCTACCCTCAGTTTCAGGCTTTGATGGTTATAGTCCAATGCCTGTTCGTATCTCCCTTGACCGACCTGGACGTTCCCGATGCTGTTGAGCGAAGAAGCAATGCCGGATTTATCCCCAAGTTCTTCCCTCAGCTTCAGACTTCGCTGGTAATAATCCAAGGCCTCTTCGTATCTCCCTTGATTGTAGTTGATGATTCCGATGCCGTTGAGCGAAGCAGCAATGCCGGATTTTTCTCCTAGTTCTTCCCTCAGTTTCAGGCTTCGCTGGTAATAGTCCAACGCCTGTTCGTATCCGCCTTGGTCGGAGTGGATGATTCCGATGTCGTGGAGTGAAAAAGCAATGCCGGATTTATCTCCAAGTTCTTCCCTCAATTTCAGGCTTCGCTGGTAATAGTCCAACGCCTGTTCGTACCTGCCTTGCATGCGGTGGATGCTTGCGATGTTGAAGAGCGAAATAGCAATACCGGTTTTATCTGCGAGTTCTCGCATCAGTGTCAGGCCTCGCTCGTAATAGACCAACGCCAGTTCATATCTGCCTTGATTGTTATGTATGGCTCCGATATTATTGAGTGTACAAGGAATACAACCACCGATCTCCTCCTCAATCCTCAATTTTCGTTGGTAATAGTCTAACGCCTGTTCGTATCTGCCTTGATAGGTGTGGACGTTACCGATCTGGCCGAGCGATAGAGCAATGCCGGATTTATCTCCGAGTTCTTCACTCAGTTTCAAGCTTCGCTGGTAATAGTCCAACGCCTGTTCGTATCTGCCTTGTTTGGAGTGGATGATTCCGATGTTGTTGAGCGAAGCAGCAATGCCGGATTTGTCCCCAAGTTCTTCCTTCAGTTTCAGGCTTCGCTGGTAATAGTCCAACGCCTTTTCATATCTACCTTGATTGCGATGGATGATTCCGATGTTGCCGAGCGAAGCAGCGATTCCAGATATATCTCCAAGTTCTTCCTTCAGTTTCAGACATCGCTGGGAATAGTCCAACGCCTGTTCGTATCTGCCTTGCTTGGAGTGGATCATGCCGATGTTGCCGAGCGAAGCAGCGATTCCGGATTTATCTCCAAGTTCTTCCCTCAGATTCAGACATTGCTGGTAATAGTCTAACGCCCGTTCGTATCTGCCTTGTTTGGAGTGGATGCTTCCGATGTCGTTAAGCGAAGAAGCGATGCTGGATTTATCTCCCAGCTCCTCCTTCAGTTTCAGGCTTCGCTGGTAATAGTCCAACGCCTGTTCATATCTACTTTGATTGCGATAGATGATTCCGATGTTGCCGAGCGAAGCAGCAATTCCGGATTTATCTCCGAGTTCTTCCCTCAGTTTCAGACATCGCTGATTGTAGTCCAACGCCCGTTTGTAACTGCCTTGCTTATAGTAGCTGTTGCCGATGTTGTCAAGTGAAACAGCGATCCCGGATTTATCCTTTACGCCTTCTGCGATTTCTAACGCTTCTTGCGCAAATGAAAGCGCGCCGTCATACTTCCCTAGCTTTTGTTTCATCCAATAAAGTGAATTCAATGCGCGTACAATTGTTTTTGCTTCCTTCAACTCCCGTGCAAGCTTCAATCCAATTTCAAGATATTCCTGCGATTCCTTCTTCGCTCCCTTCGCGTCATATACACGTCCCAACTCCACGTATGCTCCTGCTGTGCCTCGCTTGAATGAGAGCTTCCGCGCGAGTTGCAGCGCTTTCTTGCCATACTCCTGGGCGCGCTCCATATCTCGGGATTTGTATTCACCGCAGAGTGCCACAAGTGTGTTCACCCTGTTCGTATCCTCTTTCTGCTTCAGGAGAAGCGTTTGGAGGCTGTCCAGCTTCCCTTGCTGGGATAGAAGAGGGGAATAGAGGAGCAGGATGAAAACCATTCCCGCAAATAGCAGGGACGCGGCATGCCGTATCCCTGCTCGGAAACTCTGTTGAATAGAAAGAGGGAACGAACGTCGTTTCATGGGAATCACTCCTGCCGAACAATGATGCCTCGAATGTACGCAGTTGAGCATTAAATCCAAACTTCTTCCCCGAGCCCCTTCTCCGATTCAAGAGAAGGAGCTTTGGGGAAGAAGTGCCTTACTTCAAAAGCACCATCCGTCGGCTCCGCATCTGTCCTGCAACGATCAACTCGCAAATGTACACACCGCTTTCGAGATTGCGCGCATCGAAGGTGACGAAGTGCGTTCCTGCTTCCTTCGCTTCATTCACCAGCGTTGACACAACACGACCGTGTACATCAAAGACACGCAGAAGGACATATCCATCTTCAGGAATGCCGTATGTGATGGAGGTAGTTGGGTTGAAGGGGTTGGGGAAGTTTTGGTAGAGTGTGACCGATTGTGGGACAAGAGCCACATTGTGCGATATTTTGGGCGAGCCACAGGTCACGGTATTTGCCTCTCCACTCCAGTCAACACTGCTTAATGGTGTCCGTTTGATATGCACGTAGGCGTATTCAGTCGATGTATTATAGCTCGGATCACGTGCTTCCAGCGTGATTCTGTACACTCTGCCATCAGACCTTGTATCGCACTCCTTTCTCAATTCAACTTTATTACAGACATGGAGATCAATATCATCCTCAGTACAGCCATCCCAATTCCCGTCGGCATCATCTTCCTCGTCGCTGCTTACTTCGATGATGTTTATTGTCGCACTGCAGTTATCGCTTAGAGACGTGTACAAACTGCTAATATCCAGTTCGACGTAATTACTTTGACTGCTGCTGCAGTTGTTGATGTTGTCTTTGACGAAAGTAATCGGGCTACTAAGAGGGACAATAACAGGTGGCGTTACATCTTGCACAATGACTGTTTGAGTTTGTGTGATAGTATTGCCATAGCCGTCGTCGTAGAACCAGTTAACTGTATATGTTCCTGGTAGTGTATACACCAATGGATCAGATGTTGTACCGTTAATCGTAATTGCACCATCGCATGTGCTTGCAGTTGGAACCGATGTGATCGACGCAGAGCACTCGCCTGTTATAGCGGGAAGAGTTACGACATCAGTGACAAGCACGGTTTTCATCTGAACAGGTGCTAGTCTCATAATCGTGGTTCCATCACCGAGTTGGCCGTATTCATTATTTCCCCATGCAGATACAGTTTCATCACTCTTTAATGCAAGGGAATGACAATATCCACTACCGGAAATAGCAGTTATTCCAGATAACCCGCTTACCTGAACTGGTGTTAGTCTCGTAGTAGTCGTTCCATCACCGAGTTGTCCTAAAGTACCATATCCCCATGCCCAGACTGTTCCATTGCTTTTCAATGCAATTGAATGATGAACTCCACCAGAAATAGCAGTGGCCCCAGATAAAACAATTACCTGAACAGGCGTTAACCTATTCGCTGTCGTACCATCACCGATTTGTCCAAACCAATTCAAACCCCATGTCATAACAGTTCCATCGCTCTTTAAAGCCAGAGAATGACTTGCTCCACTAGCGATGGCTATTATTTCAGATAAACCAGCTACCTGAACGGGCGTTAGTCTTGTTGTCGTGGTTCCATTACCGAGTTGTCCTGAACCACCATATCCCCATGCCCAGACAGTTCCATCGCTTCTTAGTGCAAGGGAGTGCCATTCTCCACCAGCGATGGCTATTATTTCAGATAACCCGCTTACTTGAACGGGCGTCTGTCTTGTCATTGTCGTTCCATCACCAAGTTGTCCGGTAGCGTTCCATCCCCATGCCCAGACTGTTCCATCGTCTTTTAATGCGAGAGAATGATAGTATCCACTAGAAATAGCTATTATTCCTGATAACCCTGTCACCTGGATTGGTATTAATCTATTTATGGATGTTCCATCACCGAGTTGTCCAAAATTGTTCCATCCCCATGCCCAGACCGTTCTATCGCTCTTTAAAGCTAGAGAGTGATGCCATTCAGTGCTAATAGCGACAATCCCTGATAAATTGGTTACTCGAATGGGTGTTAGTCTCATCGCCGTTGTTCCATCACCAAGTTGTCCATAATAATTGGCTCCTGTTGCTGTAACAGAGCCCCCTGTACAAAGAACGAGCGAATGATTAACCCCACCTGCAATGTATTGTGACCAACAGTTCATTGATGCGAACAATGATGTCATTGTTGAAATTATGAACAACGTAAGAAATCTATTCCCTTGAGTCATTGTCCTTACTTCTGTGTCGTGAATGTTGATTATGGGATTTTTCATTTTCTTTCCTCTTTGTTTGTTGTAGTCTTCCTTTTCATGAATTGCCGTTTTCTTATGTATGATCGTGCAGGTCGAGAATCGCTTCCCGACCTGCACGGCTTTCGACTATTTCATCAGCATCATCCGGCCAACACGAGTCTGGCTGTTGGCTTCAAGACGGTAGAGGTAGAAACCACTTGGAAGGTTGCTCCCTTCGAACTTGAACGTGTACGTCCCGGCTTGCTTCTCCTCATTCACCAACTCCGTTACGATATGACCATGCACATCGAAGACTCGCAGAAGAACATATCCATCTTTCGGGATCCCATATGAGATCGTCGTTGTTGGGTTGAACGGGTTGGGATAAACACTCACATCGATGGAGGTTGGAAGAGCAGCGCTTACCTTGGGCGTCCCTTCGCACGAGGTTACTTCTCCAATGGATGCATTGAATGTGAATCCTGTGGCCTGCACATTTGTCACTGTAAAGCACCATATCCCGCCTGGGTTCGTTTTCTGGCTCGTCTGTAAGGTGACCGTACCGTTAGCTCCAGTAGTACCTATCACAGTTCCTGAATTCGGTCCTGAAAATGAAGCCGTGACAAGCGCTCCCGAGACGGGCTGATCAAGACCGTCGTAAATCGTGACCACATCACTACCCTTCCATTTGTTGCTTCCTGCCTGGATCCGTGTAACAGTTTGGTCGAACACATAGACGTAGGAATTGGCGGAGTTCACTGTAATCGTGACTGTTGCCGTTCCCGTTGCGTTATTGTTATCAGTTACGGTAAGTACTGCCGTGTACACTCCCGGGTTCGTGTAGGTGTGCGACGGATCGGCTGATGTTGAGGTGTTGTTGTCCCCAAAGTCCCAGTGGTAACCGGTTATCGTTCCATCCGGATCGTAAGAGCCGGACGAGCTAAAACTGACGAAAAGCGGTGCAATGCCTTGCGCTGGAGTTGCGCTGGCGACGGCGACTGGCGACGCGTTGTATCCGGGAATAAGTCCGCTTGAATTGAGCGAAACAACGAAGGCATCCTGCCCTCCGGCCGTTGACTGTTGCTGGGGATTGTACACAGGAAAGTCAGAGCTTGATGTCCAGGCAGTGAGAATCACATTCCCATTTGCATCAACGTCTACATCACTCCAAGACCCCTCATTAGCACTGCCGCCATAATACGTTGCCCAAATGGGAGTTCCGTTCGCATCCATTTTGAGGACTGTCACGTCCGATCCACCACCATGAGATGCCTGGAAAGCTGCCGATACAGGGAAATCAATGCTTAGAGTCGTGCCGGAGATGATCACATTACCATATGAATCACACGCGAGTCCAAACGCATACTCGGAGCTACCTCCTCCATAGAGGGTCGCCCATTGTCTCGCACCGCTTGCATTGAATTTTGCAATGAATGCATCCGTGTTACCTGAGCGCACTGTCTGGAACGCTCCTGCGGACACCGGGAAATTGGAACTGAATGTATAACCCGCAATGAACACGTTTCCGGTGCCATCCACCGAAACCGCGTGTCCGCGTTCTCCGGCGCTTCCGCCGTAGTAGGTTGCCCAGATACGGGTTCCACTTCCGGAGAACTTTATAAGAAAAGCATCTCCACCAACGTTGTCTCCGGCGTATGTCGTTTGAAAAGCACCTGGGGATACAGGAAAATTCCCGGTGGTTGAACCTGTGACGTAGATATCACTGCCAAAAACTGCGATAGCAAAGGCACCATCATTTTTCGTTCCTCCACAGTACGTCCCCCAGATTTGATTTCCGCTCCCGTTGAATTTGGAAACGAATATATCGACGGTGTTCCCATTCCCTTTAGTAATCTGGAACGCTCCTGAAGTGACCGGAAAATTTCCACTCCCAGTCGTTCCCGTGATAATGATGTTATCATTCTCATCTGTTGCCACACCACCATAAGCCCCTCCATTTTCATTCCCACTCCCTCCGACGAACGTCGCCCAGAGCCTGGTTCCGCCATCATTTAGTTTGACAATGAACGCATCACCGTTTCCACCGAATGTTGTTTGAAAGGCACCCGCCATTACCGGGAAATCAGGACTCGTCGTTTGGCCTGTAATGACAACGTCACTTGTGGAATTTGTCGTGACACCGCTGGCAACCTCTCCGCCTGAGCCACCATAATATGTCGCCCACAAACGAGTGCCACTCGCATCGAATTTCAAAATGAATGCATCGGAGGTACCGGCCAATGCCGTCTGGAACGCGCCGGTAGTAATCGGGAAATTCGCGCTCCATGTTCCGCCAGAAACGATCACATTGTTGTTTCCATCTGTTGCGATTCCATATGCTACTTCATCACCACTTCCCCCGTAATACGTCGCCCACGGATCGATAATGAGTGTCTCTGTGGGATCGTAGGCGCCGACTTCGAAGGACACGGTGTTGCCGTCGCGGACGAAGCTGGAGGGGACGTGGTTGGATTCATGCCCGACGTAGGTGTATGGCGTCGCTTCTTCGATATGGCCGAGCGGTGTGGCAACGTGGAGCGAGCCTTCCGCCATGATCGCAGTTTCCAGTGCGCCGTCGTACTTCATCCGGATGTCGGACACGTTGCCGCCGGGACGCACGATGAAGTTGTATTTCATCTTTCCATCGATGGAAAGGATCTCGAGATCGATGTTGTCATACACGTGTTCATATACGATGCGGCTGAACTCCCGCACACCGGTGATGCCGTCGGGGCAGTGGCCGAGATAGAAGTTGACGTAGCCGGGAAGTTCGTCATGTGCGCGAACGCGGGCGAAGGGATTACCGCCGACGAGCTTCATGTCCAGACGGTAGTATTGCATCTCCGTCTCTTCTCTATCACTTTGCGGCGCGACGCTTTCGAGCGGGAGATCGATCGTCTGTTTCTGTACGGTCTTCGTAAAGACGGTGCTGATACCGTCGTTGCGGAAGTAAAGCTTCGCGCCGGGCGTGTTTGCGACGAAGGCGATTTCCGGTCGCAGCTTGCCGCGTGTATCGATAATCTGCCCCCGGTTTTCCTGGAAGCGGATGCCGGTGGATATCAGCCCGGCGTGCTTGTCGCTCGTGCGCTTCGCAGTCGCTGGCAGAAGGGACGTGTGGTCAAGGAGTGTCCGTGTCGCCACTGGTATGAGTTGGACGGGACCAGCGGCGTGTCCTGTCTGTATGCGGGTACGGTCCGGGGCAGACGCGCCCGGGAGCGTGTTAGAAATAGCGGCAGTAACAAGAAGCATCAAAACTAGCGTCATGGTTAATGTGAGTGTTTTCATGGAATCCTCCGATCGGTTTGCGAGAAATGATGCAATGTGACTTTCGCTGTGTTGTCATGTACTCAACGGCAAATAACGAAAGACGCTCTCGCGAGACCATGAGTAATGCCCCTCATTTTTATGAGTAATCCCACTCAAACGTATTTGATTTTCGGAAGTGGATGGTCGAAATGTCGAACTCTGTATGAAGTTCCGTATGAACAAGCAGAGGCTGCCTTTAGTTTAATCGCATTTCAGGCAATCCATCAACTTGCTTGTCAATTTCAAGATACCTTCCGAGATGCGCCCTCTAAATTTCTCTCTGCGCCCTCTGCGCCCTCCGCGATCTCTGAGATAAAATCTCGATCCGCACAATGTGGCCCCTCAGCGATAACGCAAGTCCTCGTTGATTTTTATCACCGAGGGCACAGAGGGCACCGAGAGCGCAGAGATTTTTTTGAGTGTCTCATTTACCTGAGTCTGTGACAGATCGTGTAGTCAATCCATCAATTTGCCTTGTCAACTTCAACATACCTTGCGAGATGCGCCTTCAAATTTCTCTCTGTGCCCTCTGCGCTCTCGGCGATCTCTGCGATAAAATGAGATCCGCACAATGTGGCCCCTCTGGCACGACGCTTTGCTCTCCATTCTCCCCGAACATCGCACTCAACCCATGTAACATAAAACCGGACCGTCCCTTTTGAGGACGGTCCGGTTTTTGCTAAAGAGACGTTGGATGTTACCGGGTGATAATCAACGGCTGCGTAACGTACTCTCCGGATGATGAGAGCCGGATAAAGTACGTTCCCGTCGCCAGACCCGAGACGTCAAATTGCGCGGAGTGTATCCCGGAAGGACGGAAGCCATTCCAGATATCACCCACCCGCTCTCCGACCTGGTTGTAGAGTTCCAGATGGATGCTCAAGGATTTCGAGAGCGCGTAGTTGATGGTCGCCGTCTGCATCGCCGGATTCGGGAAGGTATGCAACAACTGGAAGTCGCCCGCCAATGAAAGCGAACCGCCTCCCTTTACCGTGAGCACGGAGGTGTTTATGCCCACCGTGTCGGTTGCAAGCGCGTTTCCATCCACATCATACGTCGTCCAACGCACAATGGGAGTCCCTGGCGCCGCTGAGTCGCGGGCGACCACGAGATTGAAGTAATCACTCGTCCTGCCTGACAGTATGGGGGACGCGAATGTGAACAGCGCTTCGGTCTCGCCCTGCTCGTATCCTTCAAGGGATTCGTATCCCTTGCTCAATGTGGTGCCAAGCCAATGGGCGCCCGACCCTGCGATGATGACATCGGTGGGTGATTCGACATTGATGGAGACCCACTTTACGGGAGGACTGTTGCCGGGATTTTGCAGACGAAGCTTTTTCGCGAAGACGCGGCCCTTGATTGGATCGGTGAGGACGACACCTGTTCCGGTACCGAGAGCGGCCTTCCATGGACCATACGTGTATGTGCAGCTGTCGCCGTCGGCGTGGTACACGACAACTTTGACGCTACCGGTCCAGCCGCACGAATAGTTGATAGCGAGGTTGAAGCTCACTGCCACATTCGCGCTGATAAAGCCCGTAGTCGGAATCCGCGTGTATGGAACGGTCCAGGGATTTGCGATATAATCAACCTGCAATCCACCGCCGAAAAATGTACATGGTGTCGGTGTGGGAGTGATGTTGATATGCGTGATGGGCGATGCCGGGATTTTCGAATTCATTATGGAGAACGAACGTCCCGAAAGACTCAGTGGACTCGCAACGAACGGCTTCACCTTGAAATCGTCGCATCTCAGCAGTGGCGTACGGTCGCACGTGTATTGGAAACGCACTACGCATGAATCATTGCCGTGGTGGATCACAAGGGTGACGGTGACCGTATTCGACGGCGTGTTCGGATTTGCCTGAAGTATGAACTGAATATTCGAATTGCACGACGGGCTGAAGGTAAGGATCCCCGACGTACTGCCTATGGGTGCCGGTGTCAGAGGCGTGCATGGCATCGTAGTAAAGGTGGATACTGTACCGCCGGTCAGGTAGTATGAGATGGAAGTGATCGGCGTATTGGGGACGTTGACGATGGTCGCCGTGTATTCGCAGCAAACACTATTGAGTTCCGCATTTATCAGCGAATCACATGGCGTTGATGCGCACGGAGTGATGTCGAAGCAGACGCTGTCGCAGACGATACGCCTGACAGGCTGCGGCCCCTGGAAGTAGCCATAGCGGATACAGACGAGGGCGTTCGTTGGTGGGGTATCGGTAAAGGTGAACGTCGGTGAGCTGTTGCCGACCGGGATGTTGAGCGTCGAAGGCGTCACTGTGCCCTGGAAAGATTCGAACCACAGCAGCATTGCACCCGTGGACGTGTTATTGATCGAAAGAGTTACCGAGTAGGTGCAGTTGCCGACCGCATTCACTCCTGTCGAGATTACCTCTCTCAACTGAGCCCTGAGCGAGTCGCATGGGCTCTCCTCATCGTCGCACGGCGGCAGGTCGAAGCACACGCTATCGCACACAACGCGCAGAGGAGGCTGCACACCCTGGAATATTCCGTAGCGGATGCAGATGAAGGCGTTCGTCGGCGGAATATCGGTAAATGTGAGCGTTTGCGTGCTGTTGCCGACAGGAATATTCAGCGAAGCCGGCGTAACAACGCCCTGGAACGAATCGAACCATACAGGGATGGGGCCGATAGAGTTGTTCGAGAATGAGAAGTCCACCGTGTACGTGCAGTTCCCGGCCGCATTTGTTCCCGTCGATGTGACGGATTTCAGCTGAGCCCTGAGCGAATCACACGGATCAGCGCTTGCGCACGGCGGAAGGTTGAAGCACACACTGTCGCACACAACACGCACAGGAGGCGGCGCACCCTGGAAGATGCCGTAGCGAATGCAGATCGACGTGTTTGTCGGAGGCATATCCGTAAATGTGAGCGTTTGCGTGCTGTTGCCGACAGGGATATTCAGCGAGGTCGGTGTAACAACGCCCTGGAACGAATCGAACCATACAGGGATGGGGCTGATAGAGGTGTTCGAGAAAGAGAAGTCCACCGTGTACGTGCAGTTCCCGGCCGCGTTTGTTCCCGTCGATGTGACGGATTTCAGCTGGGCTCTGAGCGAGTCGCATGGATCGCCGCCGCTGCATGGCGGAAGATCGAAGCAAAGACTGTCGCACAGGATACGGACTCCCGTGGCGCCGAACATTCCGTATCGGATGCAGATGAAAATATCCGTCGGCGGTGTGTCGATAAACGTCAGCGTATCGAGAGTTACTCCAGTTGGTATAGGCAGCGTCGAAGGAACGACGAGACCGGAGAACGATTCGAAATAGCCTGTCGTCGCCGCACCCGTATTCGTAATCGTGACGACGATGTCGTACGTGCAATTGCCTGCCGTATCGACGCCGGTGTTGATGATGGATTGCTTACTGACGGTAAAGCATTCGTTCGCTGGTATCGTGTCCTTCACGACTGTGACACAGGCGGTACCCGATTCGAGGTTGCCCGTCACCTGGTCAGTGTACACCGTACTGTTTATCAGGTGTCGCACAGCTCCATTCGCCGCAAAGGTATTGCATGCCACCGTGTTTTCCAGCGCTCCGGGAGCGACCGTGGCAGTAAACATCGCGGTTGCGGAGTTGCCGGCGCCAATTGGAGTGTTGCCGAAATACCAGCCGAGATTCCTGTCCAGTGCCGCGATGCCCGCTACCCACGAGCCCAATGTACCGCAGCCGCTCGTAAACATAGGAGCAGGCGCTCCGACAGGAGTGAAAATGTTGACATTGGAGAAACTGGTCGCATTCTTGTAACCGACTGCGCTTGGCGAAGTCAGGATCGGCGATGCATACCCGATGTTGAACGCGCTTCCTCTCGGACCACAGGGCCCGAGAATCAGATTGTCGTTGGGTGCATTGTCCCGCGGGAGCAGATCGGCAAGCGTGACATGCCTGAGCCCGACGCTTCCTGGTGCGACCGTTAGCCGCAGGCGATAGTTCACATTGGAGCCCGCCGTGGTGTTCAACGTGGACGCCCAACTCGTGGTGTCTTTTGCTACACCCTTGTCGAGGGAGAAGCCCGTGGTACCGACCACGTTCACGTAATCGGTGTTCGACGTCGTCGGACCTGTAAGATTACCGCCCGATATCGTGAAGTTGTTGGGTATGTTTCCGAGCGCGGATGTATCCGCGACCTTCACGTCAAATTCGATGTAATAGAATGGAACACCGAACGTACCGTACATTCCGCAATTGGCGTAGAAGATATTCTGACAGCTCGCCGGGATGCTCGGAAGTGTAAAGGTAAGAGTGTTGCCCGTTTGCGCGAACGAGACACCAACCCAGTTCGATACATTCGAACAGGGCGTGTTCCATACCGTCGTGGTATAGTACGAAGGATTGCCGACGTACTGCAGATTCGGATTGAGCACGTCGGTTATGCTTGCGCCTGTCATCGCCACACCGCCGATGTTCTGCACGCGCAACCGGTAGCGGAAAATACTGCCCGGCGTGTACGAGGGCAGCTTGCTGCAGACCTCTTTCCATACGCAGGGATTGGGCGCGGGGGCGGTGATGGTAAACGTGGCGCATGCAGTTATCGGCGGGGTACCAACGATGAGCGCGTGCGCGCAATTTGTGACAACTGTTGGTACCGTCGCGGTCAAGGGGATAGTGAAATTCACTTCGAAATAGCGGCACTGGTTTGGCAGCAGAGGCGAAGTGAGCGTGGCGGTAACGATGTTCCCGGTGAGAATCACCGACAGTCCCGATGACACGCTTCCGATGGAAAGACCCGTCAATGGCGGCGGAATGGTATCGGTTACGGTCATGGTCGTTATCGGTACACTGCCGGTGTTGCAAATCCAGATTCCGTACTTGCCGGTGCAACCAGGTTGACCATTCGTGTATACGAACTTGCTTAACGTCGCCCTTGTGATGGTTTTGATCTCGACACAAGTAACTCCGCTGTTATGAATTGCCTGACCACACGGGTTGTTCGGACTGCCCAGGGTGCCATGGAGCGATGCCTGGTTATGAATTTGCGTTCCCGTCGGGAAAAGCGCCGGCGGATACAATACCGAGTAGCTGCAACAGATGGTGTTGTACATCGGCAGCGCGGAAAGCGCGCCGATGGTCCATGTGACCACGTTACCTGATTGTGTTGCTCCACAATTCGAGTTCACAAGCGTCGCGCCTGCGGGGAGCGTATCGTACACGACAGCATTCGCCATGTTAAGCTGACCGGTTACGCCGACATTCTTGTAGACGCAGATCTGATATGTGATAATGGAATCCGCGGTGATATTCGGACAGGGGCCTGCTTGCGTTCCCGCTCCGATCACCCATTTCCCGATATGCCACGGATCGGACGCGATCGCTCGCGTTGAGACGTAACCCGTGCAGAAATCGATTTTGATCGGTCCCAAGTTGGCGACCATGCATACATTATTGCGTGCCGTAGTCCCATTGCATGTGATTCCATTAGGAAATTGCACCGTAACGACAAACGACCCCGAGCAACCGGATGGCACCGACGCCCAGGAAAGCGAAACCGGCCCGCTGACGCCTACCGCAGGTGTTGTGGTTACCGGTGCGCCGCACGCACTGGTGATGCTGATCGCCTGAAACGTCACGCTTGGAGGGAGAGCGTCGGTTATCGTGACGCTCGTCGCACCCGCCGGTATGGAAAAATAAATCGTGTAGCTGAAGTTCTGGCCCGTCGCGATGGCGGTATCGCTCACCACTTTTTTCAACGTGAAGCCATTGGATTGCGCTTCAGCAATATATGATTGTGCGTTTGCCTGCGAAGCTGTTCCCAGCAAAAGCAGGGTGAAACACCCGAAGAGAAATTGTAAATACCGTTTCATGGCAGCGACCTTGTTGGTGTGTGGTCTGAAATTAATTATCGAAAAAATTGAATCCATCATATCGGTATCTGCGAGCCGGACAGTTCAGACGCGCCCCGGACCGGGGATTTACGAGACCGCATGAAAGCTGCTTCGGTCGGTTTGTCGGATTCCGGTCCCAAACTTCAGGAACATTCCTCGCAACATCCGTCAGGCTCATTCATGCTCCGGGCCAGCCGTACCTCATACTGCGACAGGCACGGCGCCGTGGTTGAATTTCTCGACCAACATCGCTTCCTTATAAAGCGAACATATTCAACATCTCTCACCGGACACGACTGCCGCAACGCATGAAGCATGTCCCGGCAGCTATCGTTCAATGCGGAACGCGCGCTTGTCATACGGACGATTCCTCAGTCGATAGAGCCCTGGCCGGTGGAATAGAATGGCTGGCCTCTGTAAGGCGCACAGGCAGTCCAATGGAACTTCCATACACAACCCTCGTCGGGTACTTCTCGAAAACAGAGCAAATCGGCGATTGGGGAGATATCGTGTCGTAATTTACCCCTAATTTCAGAAAAAGCAAGCCTTTCGGAAGAAATCCTTTATATAATTTTCCAGCGGACAGAAATCCCCACCGGCATTCGCAACCGCTATCCCGTCATTCCGGGAACTCCATCGGGAAACCCGCCGCCATCCCCGCTTGCATTCCCGGCACCGACACCCTAGATTTCTCAATGGCACAGACTCCCACAATACCGACGAAATACAGGAACGCGGCGCTTATCGTGCTACTGCTTTTGTCCGTCCTATTCTGGAATTCCACAGCCCTGACCCCCGTCAAGCTCTTCGTTGTCCTGCTGCACGAACTCAGCCATGCGCTTGCGGCGATACTTTCAGGAGGAAACGTGGAACGCATCGAGATCGATCCTAATATTGGTGGCTTGGCCATCACGCGCGGGGGATGGGAATGGCTCGTGGTGTCCAGCGGCTATGTCGGCAGTATGGCGTTCGGCAGTCTGATTCTTCTGGGTTCTGTGCGGAAGGGCGGGGTTCGCTTCCTTGCGGCGGTCATCGCCGTCGTCGTGCTGCTCGTGACACTGCTGTTTGTGCGGAACATGTTCGGTGTCGTCTTCGGCGTGCTGTTCGGACTCGCCCTGCTCGCAGCGGCGCGCAAGCTCCCCGATTCATGGATCCCGCTCGTCGTGCAATATCTCGGCGCGATGAGCTGTCTTTACGCTCTCGTGGATGTACAGGAAGATCTTCTCACCCTGGAGCACCGCCTCACCGACGCGAGCATCATGGCGGCCGCCACAGGCATCCCGGCCATCATATGGGGCATCGCATGGAGTCTGTTGTCGCTCACCGTCTTCCTGCTGACGCTCCGCAGCTTATGGCGAACAACCCCGAAGGACATTTCATCGCCTCGCCGTCCGCTGCTCCGATCCACACCCTAGTCTGCCTTTTTTTCACTGAAACCATTGTACTCATGACCGAACACCTCACCGTACGCTTTGCTCCAAGTCCCACCGGCTACCTTCATGTCGGCGGCGCCCGTACCGCTATTTTCAATTGGCTGTATGCGCGCAGCGAAGGCGGCCGCTTCCTCCTCCGCATCGAAGATACAGACAGGCAGCGCTCCAGCGACGAAATGACCCGCGAAATCCTCGACGGTCTCCGATGGCTCGGCATCGACTGGGACGACGATCCCATCATTCAATCCTCGCGCATCGAACGGCATCGGAGCGAATGTCTGCGGCTGCTCGACGAAGGGAAAGCCTATTGGTGCTACTGCACGCAGGAGAATCTCGTTGTCCGGCGCGCGGAGGCGGAAGCCGCCGGCGGCGCGTTCCTCTACGACCGTACCTGCAGACAACTCACCGCCGAGGATCGTGCGCGAAACGATGCCGCGGACATGAACAAGGTCCTGCGTTTTCGCGTGCCCGACGCGAGAATCACCTTCAGCGACATCGTGCACGACGAGACATCTTTCAATCACGAGGAAATCGACGATTTCGTACTTCTTCGCTCCGACGGTACGCCAACATACATGGTCGCTGTCGTAGTGGATGATCATGACATGCGGATCACACATGTCCTGCGGGGCGACGATCATCTCTCCAATACTCCCAAGCAAGTGGCGCTCTACAAGGCGTTCGGCTACGGCGTGCCTATGTTCGGACACTTGCCTCTGATTCTTGGCGGCGACAAGAAACGTCTCTCCAAGCGGCATGGCGCTACATCGCTCGGCGAGTTTCAGCAGCGCGGATATCTCCCTGAGGCGATGTTCAACTTTCTCGCGCTGCTCGGCTGGTCGCCCGGCGACGATCGCGAAATCATGTCGCGGGACGAACTCGTCGCAGCGTTCGACGTCCGGCGCATTCTGAAAAAAAGCTCCGTCTTCGACGAGGAGAAACTGCGATGGATGAATGGACAGCACATCCGCCTGCTCGATGACGAAACGTTGCTGAACTATGTGATGGATTCCAGACCTGGCAACCTTCCAGGATCAGATATCGAAACCGTCCGTCGCTTCCTTCCCCTGCTTCGTGAGCGCATCGTCCTGCTCCCGGATTTCTTTACCTCCGCGACCTACCTTTTTCAAGATCCGGAAACCTGGGATGAGGCCGGGGTAGCGAAGTACTGGAACGCGCCGCTGGTCGGATATGTCCGAGACATGCTGACCATTCTGGCGGACCTCCCCTTCGATGCCCCCTCGCTGGAAACGTTCATCCGCAGTGAAGCCGAACGCCGCGGCATCGGTGCGGGGAAACTGATTCATCCCCTCCGCCTCGCTCTGACAGGTCAGACCACATCTCCGAGTCTCTTCGATATGATGGTCGCCCTCGGACGTGAAACCTGTCTGCGACGTATGGCGCGCGCACTCTATATCCTGGGTATTCCGGTTGCCCCGGTTGTGTGAGAACCGGGCATGCCGTAGTTTGAAAGGATGCAAAAGCGGCACCATATTCGTCTCCATAACGCGGTTTTCTATGGCTACCATGGAAATCAACACGAGGAACGCTCTCTCGGCGGTCGATTTCACCTTGATGTGGACATGGAGACGGATTTCACTGCCGCGGCGGAAAGCGACAGTCTCGCGCACACGGTGAACTATGAGGCAGTCTATGCGCTCATCCAGGACGTTGTGACGAACAACACGTTCAAGCTGATCGAAGCGATGGCTCATCGTATCGCCCTGGATATTCTTGCAGCTTTCCCTGGCGTCTCCGCGGTCCTCGTGCGTGTACGCAAACCCGGCGTTCCCATCAAAGGCGTCATCGACCATGTGGAAGTGGAAGTAGATGAACGACGATAACACATACATCGTACATCTCGGCCTGGGCTCGAACATCGGTGATCGCAGCCGCGCCCTGCAGTATGCCCTGGACCGTATCGCGTTACTCCCCGACACGAAAGTGCTTCGCTGCTCCGGCATTTATGAAACAGATCCCTGGGGCGACGATCAGCAGGAACGATTTTTGAACTGTGTGCTGGAGGTCCGCACCAGGTTGCAGCCTGGTCCGTTGCTCGGCGACCTCAAAGCTGTCGAAATCGAGCTTGGCCGGGTGCCTGGACGGAAAAACGGCCCCCGCATCATCGACATCGACATCCTCCTTTATGAACGACGCATCGTGAAACTCGATCAGCTTCGAATTCCGCATCCGTGCCTAACCTCGCGCCGCTTCGTGCTTGTCCCGCTGCGCGAGCTGATCGAATCGACCCGTCATCCCGAAACCGGCAGCACGATCGGCGAACTCACCGACGTCTGTCCCGATACCGGAACAGTGCGTCTTACCAACGTCCACCTTAACCTGAGTTGATGGCGCCGCGGAGAGCAATGTGGAACATGAAGTCCGCTACATAGCAATCGAAGGTGTGATCGGCGCAGGAAAAACCAGCCTGACGCGTCTTCTTCACGAGCGACTCGGCGGCCAGCTCATCCTCGAGCGCTTCGAAGAAAATCCCTTCCTCTCCCGCTTTTACCAGAATCCTGAACGCTACGCATTCCAGACGCAACTGTTCTTTCTCCTCACGCGCTACAAGCAGCTCCAGGCCCTCTCTCAAAAGGAATTGTTCTCCGAATATCTGCTCACGGACTACATTTTTGAAAAAGACAAAATCTTCGCGCATTTGAATCTGCAGGATGACGAACTCCATCTCTACGACATGCTCGCGGCCAATATGGAAAAGAATCTTGCAAAACCGGATCTGGTGGTCTACCTGCAATCCAGCGTGGATCGTCTGATGCAGAACATCCGTCTTCGAGGACGCGATTTCGAAAAAACCATTTCGCGGAAATACATCAACGATCTGAACGACGCCTACAATTACTTCTTTTTCCGCTTCAAAGGCGCGCCGCTGCTCATCGTCAACGCGACGGAAATCGATTTCGTCAAGCACGAGGATCATCTCGACGAGCTGATCAAGGAAATCACCAAGCCGCACCATGTGGCTGTGGAGTATTACACGCCCATGTCACGCATTTCACGGGATTCGGAATGATGTTCAGGACGCTGATCTACGCGGTTTTGTTTTACGGAGTGTTCTGGCTTGTCCGACGCTTCCTGGGCGGAATGTTCGGCGCTCCGCGCGGGGGCGCCGCATCCAGCCAAAGAAAGCGGAAGCGCTTCGACGGCCAGGCGGTGGACGCCGACTTCGAAGAACTTGACGACAATGCCCGCGAAAAACGCCCTCACGACTAAATGAAGCGACCCGGATGAGCAGGATCGAGAAAGGATTCAAACGATTTCTTTTTTCCATCGTCCGCCTGTTCGTGCATTCGGGCACGGTGACGACGGTGCCGCGGTCATCCGTCCATCGCATCCTCGTCATCAGGCAGCACAATCAGCTTGGGGACATGCTCTGCGCGGTGCCCCTGTTCCGGGCATTGCGCCGCACGTATCCCGACGCCCATATCGCCCTTCTCTCCCGCCCGCTCAACAGCGAAATCCTCCGGGGATCGTCAGTGCTCGACGAGATCATCGTCTACGACAAATCGAGGTTTCTGCGGAATCCCTTGCAAGTGTTGCGATTCGGACGCGCGCTCAAACGGAAGGGCTTCGATCTTGCGATCACTCCCGCCACCGTGTCAATGTCCGTTACCAGCGACGTCCTTGCATATCTTTCCCACGCGAGCCGCAGAATCGGACCCGCGTCGCTCAGCGGCAAGAAAAATCTCACAGGGTATGTGTACAACATCCGTGTCGATCTGGATTGGACCCACGATCCAAATCGGCATCAGACGCAGCGCAACCTCGACATCGCCTCCATCCTCGTGCTTGAGGATGCATCCCTTGAACTGCATATCGGTCTCACTTCAGAAGAAATCGATGGCGGTCGTGAGCTGATTGATAAGAAGCGTGGCGAGCGCGATGTGATCATCGGATTCCATCCCGGCGCCGCGAAAAAACCCAACCGTTGGGACGCCTTGCGTTTCGCGGAGATCGCCAACCGCTGTGCTGAAATCTACGGCGCGTTTATCGTCATAACCGCAGGCCCCGACGACGACGAACCTCTGCGCGAAATGACGCTCAACATGCCCAACCAGTGCCTGGTGATGCATAACGAACCTATCCGTACGGTGGCGTCTATCATCCGGCAATGCGACGTGTATATCACGAACGACACCGGCATGATGCATGTCTCGGCTGGAGTCGGCACGCCCACCCTGTCGTTGTTCGGTCCTACCGACCCTCTGGAATGGGCGCCGCCCGGGTTCCGGCATCGCTTCATCCTGGGCCACGGCGGCAGCGTCGACAATATTTCGGCGGAGAAGGTCTGGATGGTCCTTACCCGCATGCTCCGCGAGATTCATGCGGAACGAGCCGCCGCCATGGCGGCAGCTGAAGATTGATTTCACCGTGATCAAGCCCGGAAGCGGAAATACGTGATTATGGCCAATACACTTCGAAGACTCGCCGCAATCGATCTTGGAACGAACTCGTTTCATCTGGTGATCGCCGACGTTAAATCGAACGGGAAATTCACCGTCGTCGGCAAGGACAAGGAAATGGTTCGTCTCGGCGAAGGCTTCACCGACATGAAGCACCTGAGCGACGAGGCGATGAATCGCGCGCTGGAGACGCTGCGCCGCTTCGCGCTTATCGCTCGGAGCCAAGGCGCTCCAGTGCGTGCCGTCGCCACCAGCGCGGTCCGCGAGGCGATGAACCAGGCGGAATTTCTCGAGCGCGTGCGCAGCTCCATCGGACTTGAAATAGAAGTCGTCAGTGGTTTCGAGGAAGCGCGGCTCATCTACCTTGGCGTACTCCAGGCTCTTCCGGTGTATGAGAAACATATCCTGCTCGTCGATATCGGAGGAGGAAGTACCGAATTTCTCTCAGGTTCACGCGGTTCCGTAGACTACGCAAATAGTATCAAGATCGGTGCGGTCCGGCTCACCCGGCGGTTTTTCACCGCACCAGTCATTCGTCAAAAGGATGTAACCGCGTGCCGCGAATTCCTGGCCGGCGCCATCAGCCCCATCGCACGCGCTATTCGCGGCCGCACGATCGACGTAGCCGTCGGTTCCTCGGGTACCATCATCAACTCGGCCTCGATGATGATGGCGATGAAGGGCACACCGCTGCTCAATGACGAAACCAACAATCTCGTGATCACACGCAAGGACCTGGAGGCCGTGGTCGCGAGCATCCTTGCGGCGAAAACCATCGAGCAGCGACGAGAGTTGGAGGGCATGGATCAGTCACGGGCCGATATCATCGTCGCAGGCGCACTCATCCTCGAACAGGTGTTCGAGCAGCTGAACCTGCAACGCATCGTAACGTCCAAATACGCCCTGAGAGAAGGTATCCTGCTCGATACGCTGCACAAGATAGTCGGTGAAAAGCGATCCGTGGCTCACCTCACCGATATCCGCAAGGCGAGCGTTCTGCATCTCGGCGAATCCTGTCACTATGAACAGAAGCATGCGGCGAATGTCCGACGCATGGCGTTGTCGCTCTTCGATCAATTGAGGGAACTGCATCAGCTCGGAAATCCGGAACGCGAGTATCTTGAAGCGGCGGCGTTGCTGCACGACATCGGCTACCACATTTCGCACGCCGAGCATCACAAGCACAGCTACTATCTTATCCGGAACAGCGAACTCCTCGGCTTCACCGATCGCGAAATCGAGATCATCGCGAACGTCGCACGCTATCACCGGAAAAGCCACCCCAAGCTCAAGCACGAAGGGTATCCCCGTTTGAAAGAAGAGGACCGGCGCATCGTGAATCTGCTGGCGGGCATGCTCCGCATCACCGATGGCCTCGATCGCAGACACCAGGATGTGTTTTCCTCGTTCGATTGCCACGTGGAACAGAACAACATCGTCATCGATCTCACCTTGCGCAAGGAATGCGACACCAGCATCGAACTCTGGGGCGCCGAACGTCGGAAGCTGCTATTGGAAGAGACTCTCGAGAAAATGGTTGAATTGAGAGTGCGGCACGCGGAGTAAGTTTCATCTCCAGCCGTGTTTTGCCTATCTTGATGAATTCTGTATCACACAACGAACATCACAATGGTTGACGTCTATATCGAAAATCTCGGCGCCCATGTCGGGGAAGAAGTAACGCTCAAAGGCTGGCTGTTCAACAGCCGTCTGGGCGGAAAAATCGTTTTCCTCATCATTCGTGATGGAACGGGCATCTGCCAGTGTGTCGCAACTTCGGATGCGTTAAGCGAAGCGGATTTCGAGAAAGCACGCAGCCTGACGCAGGAATCGTCGTTCATCGTCACCGGAACCATTCGCTCCGAAGAGCGCGCCACCGGCGGTTATGAAATGGATGTCTCCGCTCTCGAGGTGGTTTCCCTCGCGCATGAGTATCCGATTACACCCAAAGAACACGGCGTCGAATTTCTTGCCGACCGACGGCACCTCTGGCTCAGATCCCGAAAGCAGACCGCTATTCTCCGTGTTCGCCATACGATTATCAAGGCCATCCGGAATTTCTTCGACGAACGTGGTTTCATCCTTTTCGATGCTCCGATCCTGACACCCAACGCCGCGGAAGGCACGTCCACCCTCTTCGAGACCGAGTACTTCGATCTCGGGAAAGCCTATCTCACGCAGTCCGGACAGCTCTACGGCGAAGCCGGGGCGATGGCGCTCGGGCGCATTTACGTCTTCGGGCCGACGTTCAGGGCCGAGAAATCCAAGACCCGTCGTCACCTGACGGAATTCTGGATGGTCGAGCCCGAAATGGCGTGGTACGATCTCGACGACAACATGAAACTCGCCGAGGACTTCATTTCTTACATCGTTCAGACGGTGCTTGCCGAGCGGCGCACCGAACTGGATATCCTCGAGCGCGATACCAAGGTCCTCGAGAACATCGTGGCCCCATTCCCTCGCCTGTCGTATGATGATGCCGTCACGATGCTTCACAGCGAGGAAACGGCGCGACGGATAGATGCCCGCATCGCCGGCCTCGGCGAAGAAGAAGTCCTGCTTCGCAATGAACTCGAGGAGAACAAAAAGCAGTACAATTCCGTCAAGGAGCATGTGCGCCGGAAATTCGACACCCGTGAAATCAAAATCAATTCGCGGCTGGAAGAAATCGCCGAGATGCTGCGCAATCTCCCGAAGTGGAAGGAATCCGCCGCGAACTTCACACACGGCAACGACCTCGGCGGCAGCGACGAAACCGTGCTGACCTGGTATTTCGACAGGCCCGTCATCGTGCATCGCTATCCATCCGCGGTAAAGGCGTTTTATATGAAGCGCGATCCACAGGACATGAGCAAAGCCCTCGCGATGGACGTACTCGCTCCCGAAGGCTACGGGGAAATCATCGGAGGAAGTCAGCGTGAGGACAACCTCGACTTCTTACTCGAACGCATCCGCGAGCACAATCTGCCCGAGGAAGTCTTCCAGTGGTTCCTCGATCTCCGCCGATACGGGAGCGTGCCCCATTCCGGTTTCGGCCTGGGCGTTGAACGGACCGTCTCCTGGATCTGCGGTCTCGAACACATACGCGAGACGATTCCCTTCCCGCGCATGATCCATCGAAATACACCATAAAGCCGCTCGCCCCACAGCCTGTACAAAACGAGAACGCCCCGATGGTATGCATGCCATCGGGGCGTTCGATTCTACGCTGACGCATCAGATCTGCTTCTTCAGCCAGCGGTTATACATCCACATACTGAATGCGGAAAAGAGACCGATCGCCATCAGTACACCCCAACCCATCGCGTTCCAGGTCGGATCAAGTTCCAGCAGCCCGCTCTCGAGCACGGTCGCATTTGTGCACATGATCTCGTTGAAGATCGCGGCGCCGGCGGGTCCGCCGATCAGAGCGCCGATAGCCATCGGAAGATTGGCGTATCCAAGAAAGAGACCTTCCTGTCCCTTTGGAGCGAGGGCGCCGATATACTCGTACGTTCTGGCCGAAGTGAACAGCTCGCCGAATGCGATCATCGCGACGGTAAGCACAATGAACAGCGATCCGATCGGCAGCAGATCCATCACCTCCGTCCGCACACCGCCGGCCATGAAGATCGGGATGAGATTGATCAGCATCGACACGCCGATAATGACGATACCGACAATGATGGAGTTGATCGGCTTCATCTTTCCGAAGGTCTTCGTAATCAGCAGCTGGAAAAACACGATGGTGAACGGATTCGCCATGGTGTAAATATCCACGGCGGGATCGGTTTCAACAACCTTTTTTAGATACAGCGGCAGCACGTTGTACACCTGGCTGTATATGAAGAAAAAACCGCTGGATACAAGAAGGAACAGGGCAAACCGTCCGTTCTTCAATACCAGAACCATATCAAGAAGGATGCGCCCGACACTGCGGCGTCCTGTACGATTCCTGCGGGCTTCCTTGTCCTCTTCCGTGTCGTTGTAAAGAAACAGCACGACAAAAAAGGCGACGATGGAACATCCTACCGCTACGGCGAAGATGAAGCTCAGGTCGTAGGAGGTGCGCACGTAATAGCTTATGCCGCGTCCGACCAGCGAGCCGATGTTGATCACCATGTAGAAAATGCCGAATGCGAGCGTGGCGCGTCCGGCAGCGGTTTTTTGCACCGTCCCCGAAATGCATGGCTTGATAACCGATCCGCCCATACCGATGATGACGATGCCAAAAAGTACAGGCACGAGCACACCCGCGCCCGCGGTGATCTCGCTGGACACCAGATCGCTCATTACCTGACCACCGAACCACACGGGATACCCCATAAGGAAATACCCCCCGGCGAGCAGGATAAATGCTGTCAGCAACGCACGCTTGAAACCGACCTGGTCCGCGATCGTGCCCGATAAAATCGGCAGAAAATAGACCAGCGTCCATAACATGCCGTTGAGCGTACTCGGCCAGTAATCTCCCAACCCGAGCTGGCCGAGATACAATACGACGAAGCTCGCCATGGAGTAATATGCCGCGCGTTCGAACAGCTCCGTCAGGTTCGCCGTCCAGAATGTTCGGGGAAATTTCTGCTGCGCCGCAGCAGCGTCCGGAGACTTTGTAGTCGATGGGGTCATTGTTGTTTCCTCATTGAACAAGCATCGGACCAAGGTAGTGAATTTCTGCGGAATACGGAATTTGATACTCTTGTATGAACCGACATCGGATTTCCGGCAGCTCATGGGCTCGCGACACGCCAAGGCTCTTAACTCCCGCAGGGAGGGCGCTTCCGAAAACTCGCCGCGGCGAGTCTGCGACCCTCCAGACGCCGCCCACTACCACGGGCCTTCATCCTGCGGGTATGGGATCCTGTGTATAAGCCGTTTAATGAGAGCGGAGAGAGCGAGGAGGGCGAAGAGAGATTTTTAGGGAGCTCCTCCGGAGGATCTGTGCAGAAACCGTTTAATGAGAGCAGAGAGGGCGAGGGGGAGCGAAGTGATTTTGAGGTCGCTCCAAAGAATGTCTATGGGGGTTGAGAGGTTTTTGCGAGAAGCGCTCAAAAAAACTCTCCCCGCTCTCTTCGCTCTCCTCGCTCTCTTTACACGGATTCCGCACTGATCTCACACCCCCCACCTTTCTGTTACCTTCCCAATCCTCCGTTTGCCTTGCACGCTTTCGTTTCGTATCCTCCATGTATCTGATCTCCAATAAACTCCGGCAGGACGCACATGAAACACCTCGTACTCTTATTGTTCGTCTTCGTGCTCTACATTCCAAGGCTCCAAGCGCAGGATGTCCTGATTTCGCGCGACAACGGAACCTCGGGCGGCGCATACTACAACGCCGTTGCGTTTACAAACGAATCCGTCATCATTCCCGTCGCAGGTCCTTGCCAGGTCCTCGAAATCCAGATTTATTACCTCGGACCCAATATCTCCCGCGATACCCTGATAGTCGCTGGAGATGCGTCGGAAGGCGCCGTACCGCCTACACATTGGGTGTGGGGATACAACATGGTCATCGACCCTATCATCGTGGACTATAACGGTCAGGCGGGTTGGAGAACCATCGACGTCCGCGACCGCAATCTGCGCAGCGACGGCTACGACCGTATCGTCATCCAGCACTGGCTGAAAAAATCCGGACCATGGTTTTCCGTGGACAGCGACGATCAAGCCACGCCATACTGGTCCTTCCTTATGAATCCCGCGGAAACGAACAGTCTCGGAGGTCCGGGACGGTACTACTACTCTAGCAAGGATTACATGGTCCGTATCCTGGTGAAGTATGATTTTCCGTCAGGGAACGGCTCCCAAGCGCCTCCACCCGCGACACTGAAAAACGTTGCCGTCGCGGCCGGTCTCGTCAGCAGCAGCCAGCCGATTAAATCACCTATCGCTTCCGTGGCGGACTGGAACGGAGACGGCTGGGACGATATCGCCATCGGAGGGAATTACCTTCAGAATCGCGGCGATGGAACCTTCGAGCACGTTTCCTCGGCCTTGGGCATAGGCGGCGGCCACCCGGTGTGGGGCGACTTCGATAACGATGGCTTCCCCGACGCCTACATCGTCAATGGTGGCGAAGGGGACAAGCTGTTCCGCAATAATCGCAACGGCAGCTTCACGGACGTGACCGCCGCCAGCGGACTGACAAATCCCGCTCCGACCGTCACTCCCGTCTGGTTCGACGCTGACGGAGACGCGCACCTCGATCTCTTCATCGCCAACGGGAGAAAAGAGGTTTCCGGGACCGAAACATATTTCCCGGACAAGCTCTGGAGAAACAACGGCGACGGCACCTTCACCGATATCACAGCGTCGAGCGGCATAGCTTCCGCCGAACCGGCGCCCTACCTCGATTGCTGGGGCGCCACCGCCTGCGACTACAACAATGATGGAAAAACCGATATTTTTGTCGCCACCTACCGCCTGGCGCCGGACATGCTTTTCAGAAATAACGGTAACGGCACCTTTACGGAAGTCGGCGCGCAGACCGGCGCGCGCGGTGTGCCGACGGCATCGCCGCAGTACTTTGGTCATGGCATGGGATGTGATTTCGGAGATTTCAACAACGACGGCTGGAGCGATCTCGCCGTCGGAAATCTTGGGCATCCCGATTGGCGAGGCGCAGTGTCTAACCCCTCCCTCATTTTCCTCAATAACCAGGGGGTGAACTTCACCAATCTACAGCGCGACATGGGATTGAAGTTCTTCGAAATGAACAGCGGCATCACCTGGGCGGATCTCGACCTCGACGGCTTCCTCGATCTGTGGCAATCGCAATATTCGTATCAGGCGGCGGGAGTGAACGGCGAACCTTTCCGTTACTCCCGTATGTACCTGAACCAGGGTCCGCCCGAATATCGGCTCCTCGATCGCACCTGGCAGACCGGTTCCGTGATACATGGCGCCTGGACGGTATCCCGCCTCGATTTCGACAACGACGGAGATATCGATCTGCTCGTCGCAAGTCCGCACGATGGCGTGGCGCTGTTCCGCAACGATCTCCCGCGCAACGGTCGCTGGCTCGCGATGCGATTGGTGGGCGATCCCGCAGCGGGTGTGACGCAAAGCGCGTTCGGCTCGCGCGTCGTCGTTTTTGCCGGAGGCAAACAGTTCACCAGGACCCTATCCACATCGGGCGCAGGATCGCGGGCCGCGACGAACAGCACGGAATTGCATTTCGGGTTGGGACATGTCACCACGGTGGACAGCGTCGTCGTCCACTATCCGAACGGGACAACCCGAACGGTCGCGGATCTGATATCGAACCGGCGTTATGTCATTCCGTACACCGGTGCTATCAGTGTCGGTCTTGATGATCTCGTCACACCGGAAGGCTGGAGCATCGCGCATACCTCCATCTCCGGGGCCACGCTCAACGTCACCATTGAAGCGGATCGTAGCTTCGGCGAGAGCGATCTGGATCTGTACAATTTACTCGGCCAACGGATATTCAGTGTGCGCCTTCCTGCACTTGAAGGCGGACTCATAAGCATGCACCTGCCAAAGGTTCCGGCAAGCGGTACGTACATGCTCGTTCTTCGCAACAGCGGCGGACTTCATACCGCACGGGTGCAGATCCTGCGCTGAGAGTACCTGCTCAGCCTTCAGCTGACACCGGTCCATTTCATGGGTGACATCTGGGTACGGATCCGCTCCAACCAGGCTCGTCATCGTGAGTGAGCCTACCAGCGCTGCGCACCGGTCCATTTCGTGGATGACATTCCCTAAATCCGCGATACCGCCGTAAATGCATTCGTCCGTGTGAAATATACACTGAATTATACCTCTTCCTCCCCCTCTCTCGTGAGAGAGGGGGCCGGGGGGCATAAGCGCTAAGATAAGAATTGCTAAGCTGCTGCCTATTTGGTATATTACCTTC
>CAYJMN010000030.1:0-55623 GCA_964371045.1 uncultured Chromatiales bacterium
GCGTTCAATTCTTCTCCCTCTGCGTCTCCCCACCCCGCATCGAAAATAATTTGGCTCCTCATAGAAATTTGTGAACGAAAAATCCATGTAAACTGGGTGAAACCAGCTAAAACCAGCTGAAACCAATTGAAAATGCACGGATTATCTCCGATGTTTGAAGTTATCAAAACAATAATTATTCCGCACCACTTGACTATGAGTGAATAATATCCGATTATTGTGGCATCCAAGAATACGCGGCGCGAGCCGGAATACGAAACAGAGGCAGGAATCCGATAGAGTCGTTACGGTTACTATTCCATCGTTCTCATGACCATCCCACGTCCGCCGCGCGATCGTGACACTATCTACGATCGCGGCGCGAGGAGCGGCGACCCCCTCCCTGACCTCCCCCACCGTATTCGCCAGCCCACCGCTGGGACCGAATTGGCGGAGCTTGCCCGGGAGGTGTGGGAGTACGCCGATGTCTGCGGGCACAGCTTCCCGCATACCCCTTGCCACTCACATACTCGAGAGCTGGTACGACATCGGAACGGTCTAGGTACTCCCCAGTCATGAGGATGTCAAGACAACGATGCTCCTTCGACGGCGCTCGGGACAGGTCTGCGCCCATGTTCTCAATCGGGGTCCAGCGGATGTGCGAAGACCGGTGAGGGTTTGTAAATGAAGAGTTATAGATCCATATTTCATGACGAGTGCGTCCACTGATGTTCGAGACCACGGAAAAAAACAACAGGTTGCCAGAGATCAGTGAACATTCCTTGAAGTGTGTTATCCCGACAGGAACGAAAGTTGCGGCATTTTGGCAGGATACATCTATTCAATGTTCGCCATCATGAAGCATCACTTCAGCAGGTTCGCGATTGTCATGGCCTTGGCCTTGGTTAGTTGCGCAGAACAGAATGGTACTTCAAGAGATTCGACTATGACAAAAGAGAGCGAGGCCATCGAAGCGATCAGACAACTCGCGGCGGATTGGCGTGCTGGATGGCTTGCTGGTGACGTAGATTTACTCCTTTCCCTTTACGCGGATGATCCTGTAGTTATGCCCCAGGATCAGCCAGTTGTCGTCGGGAAAGATGCTATTCGTCGACTGTATGAGGCGCTGTTCAATGATTTCGATTTCAAGGGTGAGGGTACCGTGAAAGAAGTCGTGGTGTCCGGCGATCTGGGATACTTTTTGTCGGCTTACACACTGACTGCGACCCCGAAAGCTGGCGGCGAGCCGATAAACGCCATAGGGAAGTCGATTCTTATTGTGAAGCGCGGGTCTGGAGGCGCTTGGAAGATCACGCGACTTATGGACAATAGCGATCGCGCCGCGACTAGTAAGAACATGCGACACGAAGGCTAACCAGACGGTGCAGCGAACGGGAGTTAGCCTCTTCGCTCAGAGACAAACTGAACGTCACCGACGGCTGGCTCCCGCGACTAACCTTTTGCGTTAGGTGGGGATGTTCAACCGGAATTTGCGGATTAATATAAGCACATACGAAAGCTTAGACGAGCCGCATTTGAACCAGATGGTGCCGTGGTAGGAAGCAAACTCGTAAGCATCGCGCCTGATTAAGTGTACGAACTGGCCGACGTCTGATGGTTCAGAATAATTCGCCACCGTCCTCTACTGTCGCCGCACGCGGCCATTTCCCCACGGGAGAAGAAGCCCGATAGAATCCGTTCCGAGCATCTGTCCTACCCGCAAGCCGCCGCCGCGGGGCGCAGCCCGTGCGGTGAGAGCAACACGATGAGGTTCCATCGCGACGGTGCGGGCGAGAATCATTGCCGTGCTTGTTCATCGACTCCCATGTTGTCCAGTGTGTAAGCGAAGAAACCAGTCGCAAGCAAGAAATCCTGAAACACATGTACCGTAGTTTATATAACACAGTGGTACTTTTATATAGTGAATTACTAAGGTGATTTTTTAGACCTAACAGGAATATCAGGGCACTAATGTCATGAATAAAACTACCTCACGCTTTCGAATCGATGAATCAAATGTTTCTAGCCTTCTCCTCCTCTTGGGGGTATTTCTAGCCTTTATTTCGTTGGTTTTGTTCATGCATTGGCATGGCTTTGATTTTTACGTGTCTGACATAAGCGGCTATTTGCATGATAGTGATAACATTTTGCGACCGTACAATCCGTTTCATATAGCAGGGTACGCGATAACGATTGCAGCGATCAGGTTCCTTACATTTGATATTCTGCCTCCGATTCTATCATTGTGGATTATAACGTATGTAGCTACAGCAATTTCCGGTCTTATCATTTGGCGGTTTTCTTCACGTGAGGGGAATCTTGAAGATCGAGTTATGCTTGTGGCAGCGTTTGTATTGTGGCCATTGACCGGATTACCCTACGTTGTGTATCCCGTTGCGGATGCTCTGGCTATATGCGTCCTGCTGGTTGCCTGGTATTATTATTCGAATAAGAATATTCTCGGCATGGTCGTTGCCTTGGCATTTGCCCCGCTTTGCCATAAAATTATGTGGTTAATAGTTCCGCTGGTGTGGATTGGGTTTTTGTCATCGCAAAAGGGGTCAATGCTGAAAAAATACTCGGTATACTCTTTGCTGATCATCCTTCCATTGGGCGCACTTTGGTATGGAGGTTCTCAATATTATGGCACTTCGTCGTGGTTGTTCTCGACAATCAATTCAGCTGAAACAACCGCTCATTCTTCATTTTGGCCATTAGTTGGGGCAATTACACTAGTTCAGATGGATGGGCCTGCTGGCGTTTGGAAGGTGATCCTTTGTCTGCTGCCAGTTGCGCTGGCAGGCACTACCCTTTACTATTCCTGGAAACGGAGATTGTTTGATCCTTTCGTAATTGGTGTATCCTTGTCTCTGATCATTTTATTCCTTTTTGCCAGTCCCAATTCGCTTTGGGATGTCGCTCGTTTTGGCAAAATAATCGTTCCTGCGCTTCTTATCATTCCCTGGAGGCTGCAAAAACGTGTGCTGCGGCCTGCTTTGTATATTACAACTATACTTCTGTTGTGGGTGTCGCAATTTTTTTATGCTTTGTATATGATAACGTATTTCGGCTTCGATTTGTGAATCTTTATCAGGATAATAGTATTCTTGTACCGTCATGAAATGAGTATCAATCAATACATAACATATTCGATTCAATAGCTGCGCAACATATTCCGCAGAATTGGTATGTCGAATACGCCCTCATCGAGGGCGATTCAGATGATGGGACAATTGAAGCTCTGTTCGGATTAATTCTTCTGTGTTATAATAATATTTGTATCTTACGGCATCCAAAACACGCATGGAGATCCGATGCCACTACCCTCGACACTTGAACGACGCGTTGATGTGTACATGAATCTCCTTACCGCCGCCATCGGCCACTCCGCTCGCATTGAGCCGCAGCAAGACTATTGCGGCGGCGTAGCGAACGGGATTATGAAGACCTAAAAGACGAGATCGGGCTCTTTCACTTTCCAGGGCGGGGGCGGCGGGGGTTCCAACATCACGCTTCCATCCGCATCGCCGCATACGCATTTCTGGTCGCTTGACGAGGCCTTTACTCCCCAGAAGCAGAACCCCGATGGGATCCTTTCCGGGCACCTGTCCTACCCGCAACCTACCGTCCACGGGACGCAGCACGCGCGGTGGGACCGGGACGTTAAATACTTTTTCGTTACTATGCGGACGATATTCATTCGGTGCTTGTTCATCGACTCCCATGTTGTCCAGTGTGTAGGCAAAGGAACCAGCAGCAGACAAATAATGGCTCCTCTCGCACATGCACCGTAGTTTTCATAACATAGCAGAACTGGAAGAGGGTATCTCCGATGACCGTTTCCGAAGTCCTCGCTCTGCTCGACGCTGAACGCGACGTGCGGGGCATGAGCAACTGGGAGAAACTGGGCTCAAGCACCGCGGGGATGCGGAGTTACGGAATTGGGCTCACACGGCTGCGCAAGCTGGCAAAACGGATTGGGCGCAACCGTGAGCTCGCGCACGCGCTCTGGAAGACGGACGTCTACGAAGCCAGAGTGATCGCGCTTCTCGTCGACGACCCTGCGCAAATCACGCGTGAACAGGCCGAGAAACAGGTGGAGGAGTTGGCCGGCGGCATGCTGGCGCACGTGTTTGCTTCCTGCGACGCAACACTCGCGAAGACGCCGTTCGTGGTCGAGCTTGCCGACGAGTGGACCAGGAGCGACGACCCCGTACGCCGCGATTGCGGTTACGGGCTGCTCTATGAGGTGTCGAAGCTCTCCGGCAAGAAGGCGCCGAGCGAGGAGTTCTTCCTCGCCCATATCGAGCGTATCGCGGACATGATCGGGACGGAGTCGGAGAAGGTCCGCCTGTCGATGGGCGCTGCGCTGATGGGGATCGGAAAGCGGAGCGCTGTGCTGAACAAGGCTGCCCTGAAGGTTGCGCGGGATGTGGGGCCGATCGAGTTCACCTCCGCCAGTGGCGAGTGCGAGCCGTTCGACGTCGTAAAGCATCTGACCACCGCCCGACTGAAGGAGAAGTTGGGGCTCTAGGAGTGGCAGGAATGGCTTCCCCGAACGGCCTCGGTTTGAGCGAAAACGAGTAGGGTGTTGTTCCTCGTGAACCGTCGCCGAACAACAGCATGCAGTTGACGGCGCTGCGCACGGCCCCTAACGCAAACCGTTGTGCTGGAAAGGAGTGGAGAATTCGCATGAACGTTTCAAGATCGCTGGTTTTTTGAATAAGATACTTAAATGAGTAAATTATTTACCATATGATGGAAATGCGAATAAATAAAGAAATCATCTGCCTTCGTGAGTTGAAGGATGACCAGGACGACAAGGTGTTTTGGTTAGAAAAGACTCCGCAGTACCGAATCAATGCTATTGAACAGTTGAGAAGAATCAATTATGGTACGGACGTCGCTACCGCGAGACTTCAAAGATTTTTTGAAGTTACTGAATATTCACGGCGTTGAGTATTTGCTTATAGGTGGCTATGCGGTTGGATATCATGGATATCCGCGCGCAACTGGAGATATGGATATATGGATTGGAATACGTGAAGAGAATGCAGCGAAATTAGTCGTCGTGTTAAGGGAATTTGGATTTGATTTGCCGGAAGTTAATAAGGGACTTTTTATGCAGGAAGAGAAGGTGTTGCGATTGGGGAACGTGCCGATCCGGATCGAGCTTCTCACAACGATTTCCGGAGTTGAATTTCAGACGTGCTATGAACATCGAGTAGTAGATACCATTGATGGAATGGAAGTCAATATAATTGATTTAGAGAATCTCAAGAAGAATAAAAAGGCTAGCGGCCGCTACAAAGATTTGGCTGATCTGGAGAATCTTCCTTAACAGCCTGTTGCCAACTTCGTCATCTCGCCGCGGCGAGTCTGCGACCTGAGTGAGCCTACCAGCGCTGCGCACCGGTCCATTTCGTGGCTGACATCAGGTAAGGATCGGCGCCAACCAAGCTCGTCATGCTGAGGGCTGCGACAGTACGAATACTGCTTATAAAAACGATGTCAGCAGAGCAGCGTCTCGAAGCATGATTTGTCTCGTAACGTAAGGTGAAACTCACTTCCTTCATTGATGTCATAAGAAGGAGCCGCCGCGAAAAAAAGTCTGGTAATTGCGATATCGCTGTGCGGCGGCGTCTCGAAGGTCGAAGACTCGCCGCGGCGGGATGATTGGTTCCGTTCCGCACAATCAGACTCGAGAGCACTTACCAGCCAATTACCTCCCCTGCACCCATCTTCTCTGCGCCTCTGCGCCAGTCCCTGAGCGAGTTTCGGCTACGCGGCTCCTGAGCGAAGTTTCGGCTACGCTCAACTACCGTCGAAGGGCAACTACCGTCGAAGGGCTGCGTCTCTGCGTTCAATTCCCCTCCCCTGCGCTTTTCCCCCGCGCCTCTCTCCATCGAAAATAAATATTCCCCACCTCTTGACTATGAGCGAATAATATCCGAATATTGCGGAATATTTGAATTTGCGGCACGAGCCGGACCACAAAAAAGTGTTAGGAAACCGAGAGAATCGTTACGACTACTATTCCATCGTTCTCATGACATTCCATATCCGCAACGCGAGCATAACACTATCTTGATCGCCGCGCGATGAGCTACATCGACCCGAGCCGCGGCGGGCGACGCTTGCGGGGCGTTTCGGTGCTTCGAAAGTGCGTTACACTCAATGCACCGCTGTTGATCGTGCAACCCGGACGGCAGACGTGAATCCCGGCGGCGAGTGTTCTGCCGCCCGACGCGCGCTCCCCTACCCTATCCACCGGCCCAACCCTGGGACCGAATTGGCGGAGCTTGGCCGGAAGTGTGGGAGCGCCCTTTATTGCAGCAATATGAGCCGGCATAGTGTTGTGAAGCATGTGCTCGAGAGCAGGTACGGCGTCCGTTCCACCCTGGAATTCCTCGGCCTACCGGACGTCAAGACATCGATAATACCCCGACGGCGCTCCGGAAGGGTCTACAGACACGTTCGCAATCGGGGAGCATGCGGCGAGCGAAGCCCGGTGATGGAGTGGAAACTGTGGCATTACCTTGTTCCAGAGCGCACGACAAGTGATACCACCGATATTAAGTGGCCTGGAAGAAAATCAGCGGGCTGAGATCATTTGAGAGCCTGACGTGATGTGTGTTATCAGGACAATATCTTCCTGCGTTGTGTTTTATCAAATTATATCTATCCAATGCTATACAACCCTGTCACACTATGACGCTGAAGCAAAAGATCGATCGATTCTTCGCCGAGACGCGTAAGGAGCAAATCAACGATTGGACGGCAGCGCCACCGTTCGTAAGGCTGTTTTGGCTATGCGGCCTTGATGTAGCTCCCCCGTATTACTGGTCGTTTGCGACAAGCGTAATCATCTTTGGAGGCGTCTTCGCCTTACTCATTTTCGGTGCCGAGGTTTTTGTGCTGCGGGAACATCAGAGCTGGCATCGACCAGCGATCTCGTGCGCGATTTTTGGAATGATATTTGGACTCTTCATGACCATACTCACGCGACACAGAGTGAAGCGCATTTCACTACCGTCGTGGCGCGACGACAGAGCCAACGATCTATAACAAGGCGGTCAACCGGAACGCTCGCGAGCTACGGTCGAGGGTTCGCATCAGCCATTGCCGGATCCTCGGCGGTTCTTATGTCGCGCTTCTGGGCGATCAGCGTCGTCAGTGCGCACCAATTACCCGAGCGCGGCGGTGCGGCCCGGGAGGAATGGCTGCTCGTTGAATGGCCGAAAGACGCCGACGAACCGACGACATTCTGCTTGGCGACGCATCCCGAAGTAAGTACTTTGAGGCAATTGGTCCATGTCGTGATGATGCAGTGGCTTATCGAACGGGCTATGAGGAATTGAAAAGCGAGATCGGGCTCAACCACTTTGCAGGGCGGGGTTGGCGGGGGTTCCGCCATCACGCGACCAGGTGTATCGCGACAAACACGATTCTGGTCGCTGAACGCAGCCTTTTCCCCCCAGAAGCAGAACCCCGATGGAATCCGTTCCGGACACCTGTCCTACCCGCAACCTAATCCACCCACGGGGCGCATCCCGTGCGGTGGGAGCGGCAGGTTGAGTCCTCGATTGCGACGATGTTGGTGAGGATTGTTTCGGTGCTTGTTCATCGACCCCGTGTTGTCCAGTGTTCAATGGAAGGAACGTCCGTCAAACCGATTATCCGCAGTAACATTGACCATGATTTTTATAACATAGAAGAAATAATATTGCAGCGCTGGGCTATAATGTTTCGCTTGCGATGCGACACTTCTATCGTATTGGAACCTCGAAACAGCTGACCGCGGCATCTAAACGTTCTATGTTCTTCTTTATATACACGGTGAAAGTTGTCAACGTGGCGTGGAGGCAGTTTATCCGACACCGTGGCAACATGGCTGAGGCCATGCATCGTATCGCGGAGTATGCTTTTGGGCGAATTCTACAATTCACTCTTGCTGGAAACGAGTTTAACTCAACAAACTGTTAAGCAAACATTCAACTTTCGTAATATTAAGATTTTAGAAAATTACGCCATGAAAACACTAAAAGATTTTCCAGAAAAATTTTATCCCTTAGTCGTTGTTGTCGGTGATAGAAGGGAATTTAGACCAAAAACGATTGGAGATATTCTAGCATACTCTGTGAGTACTACCGATTTACTATATTTAAATAGGTTAGGTTTACGTCCTGATACTTTAATCGTTTCTGATAAATTATTTTTATTGGAAGATGAAGCAAAACTTAAGGATAAATACGGGAAATACAATATTTTAACCATTGGATCTCCAGCTGTCAACCTTTTTTCAAGAATAATTAATGATAATTCGCTTTTCAGATTTCGCATAGATGAAAAGGCGAAAATTGAGATGAAAAATCAAAAAGCCATCGTTGAGAAATACAAATTTGATCAAATGGCATTACATTTTTATAAAGCGATTTTGGAGCAAGGTATTGAAACCCCAGAGGAATATAAAAAGCTTAGAGATGAAATAATAATTGAAGAGATAAAGGATAAATTTAATATAATAAAGAATTTAATTCGTAAAACTGAAATTGAGAACATAAAAAGCCTCCTAAGAAAATACATGGGAGATGCTATTTTAGATCCTATTGTCAACCACCGAATTGATATTAAAAATTCAAAAGTTCAAGGTACTTTTGTTAACCAAGGCGTTGATTTTGGTTTAATTTCCTTAGCGATTAATCCTTATTCATCAACTGATGAATATTGCGTCATATATGTTGCAGGCCGACATGGGCCGGGTACTTCCCATGCCTTAAGGGCCCTCTCAATGAAGGAACAATGGATAAATCATCCTTATGGCAGCGTTATCGAAGTTCTTATTGATCTTGCGGGAAGCTATAGTGATCGTTTTCAGAATGTAGTAATACAATGGGGAAGCGAAACATATAGCGAAAATGATTCAGATTCGTTAAGAATTATTTTTCAGGGAGGAAAGGAAATTGTAAAAGTTTTCCACTCAACCCCATACAGGAAAACGGAAAAAAGCTCCATTGATTGGGATAACACAATAAATAAGTTTTTAAAAAACTACTACACAAAGGAAGGTAAAGATCTCGATTATAAATCGCCATATAAAGAAAGGATAGGAGAATGGAATTTTCAAAATGGTATTCTGCAATTTTTTCCAAAAACAGATTTTGTTATTCATAATTTGACAGGTTTATCTCCAGGTGTCCTTTTTGAACTCGGCTGTAGCTACGGGTTGCAAAAGAAAATATTCGCGTATATGCATGATCGTGACGGGGATCACACAATTGATCCAACTGGTTTACCCAAAATAATTTCTGACTTACAAATAATTCCATTTCCTAAAAATTTCAAGAGCAAGCTACCCGAGTATCAATATCTTCTTGACAGTTTAAAGGTAAACAGTACTTGCCCAGGTCTTGATATGATTAATAAATCCGATAGAGAATGTGCAGACTTTATTAACGCTACAGTGAATTCCAAGGATGTTTTTATCGTTATAAATCCGATCCATCAAAAGTTGATTAAGACTTTCACAAAAAAACTAAAAACTTTTTCCTATACACCTAAAACAATCGATGATTATAGCCAACCAAACCAAATTTGTAAATTTTGTTTAGGAATATCAACTTGCAAGTACCTCATTGCAGATATTACAGATAATTATTGCGAAGGGATTATTGCGCTAGGCATGGCGACAATTAAAATGAAAATAACTTTAGAATCCTATTGTGTTATTTCGAAAGAATGCAGTATGTATCGTGGATTACAAATGAAATGGACCGAAGCTACAATGGAAGAGGATATCGATGAGGCTCTAGCGAAACTACTAAAATCTTAATATAAAAAAATAACATTCCTTTAGTTCGAAACTATTAAATCATTCAAATTCGAAATTATATTTGCACCTAACAAGCCAACAGACACATTGCGGGCAGTTTTCGAAGGTTAATATTCACCAACCCTGCAAACAATAGGGGAAGAGAAAAGTACTAACGAGTAAAACCCGCACTGTCGGCTGCAGGCCAGACGTTAGATCTACTATGTCATGATACTATTCTGCATCATTCAGCATCGAGTACACTATCGTAGCTCCGATGCACCACCCCCTCGCCAACCGAATTACGCTTTGATGCGTACATGAATCTCCTTAACACCGCTATGAATCACGCTGATCGCGCTGAGCCGCTGCGATACCATTGCAGAGGCCTGGTTGCTTGGAGAACGCAAAAGCATCGATCCGGAACGTATGTTGAGGAAACATCAGTCAATGCATCATATCCGTCTATACGCTCTGGCGCGAGGATTCCGTCATGGACGCCATGCGGTGGCGTATCGAACGGGATTATGAGGAATTGAAAAGCGAGATCGGGCTCAACCACTTCGAAGGGCGAGGGTGGCGGGGGTGCCACCATCACGCGACCATGTGTATCGCCGCATACGCATTTCTGGTCGCTGAACGCGGCCTTTTCCCACCAGAAGAAGAACCCCGATGGAATCCGTTCCGGGCACCTGTCCTACCCGCTTCCTACCGACCAAGGGGTGCAGCCCGTGCGGTGGGAGCGCCACGTTGAATCGTCGATCGCGACGATGCGGGCGAGAATGATTGCGGTGCTTGTTTACCGACTCCCATGTTGGTCGGTAGGTTCTATAGAACCGTAGAGTTAGTGCGTACTCGGATTGACAACCTTGCACGCGTACTCCCAACATTGCTTTGTAACAAGTGCCTCTTTGCGTTTGACCAGCATGAGTCGAACGGTCACAGCCCCGACCTAGAGCTGACCAATAGATTGCTGCGTGTCGGCAATTGTTAAGCTTGGTCTGCAGAGTGTCGTAGCGACAAAAGCAGCAGGCACCGCGTTGTATCGGGATCCAATTATTCAATATTAAACAACGCCAAACATACGATGCGTTACTTCTCACCTACCTTACTTCTCTTCGCAACGGTGCTCGCAACCAGTTGCGGCCTTTTCAATGATTCCTTCGAAATCACCGGCATGGTCCGCTTCACCTCTGTCGAGGACGGCTGCTGGATGATTGAGGGGGACGATGGTCACACCTATGAACCCGTCAACCTGCCAACCGAGTATCTCGTGGACAGCCTCCGTGTTCGGGCAACAGTGGAGTACCGCAGCGATCTGACGTCCACGTGTCAGTTGGGTTCCATCGTTGAGGTGCTGGAAGTTGACCGGAAGTAGCACCATCTGTGCCGTCGCCGCAACATCTGCGAAACTGCTGGCCAGGTTAGCCTTGCTGACGCTGGCGACAATTGTTACTCCAGAGATTGCAGGATCCGCGCATCGAGACAAGGCAGAGCGCGCGTGGCGGGGGTTCCAACTTCACGCTACCATCCGCATCGCCGCATACGCATTTCTGGTCGCTGAACGCGGCCTTTCTCCCAGAAGAAGAAGCCCGTCTGAATCCGTTCCGGCCACCTGTCCTATTCGCAAGCTACCGCCTACGAGGCGCAGCACGTGCGGTGGGAGCGGTACATTGAATCCTCGATTGGGAAGTTGCTGGACAGGGGTATTGCAGTGCAGTTTCATCGGTTCGCGTTTGTCAAGGGACAAGCGAAGGAATCATTGTCAAACGGTGAAGCCCCATCGGCACGGGTCACAATTTTTGTTTCACTGTAGAACTAACAGGTACATGCACGAGAGGCGGCGAGAGCGCTCGGGATGAGGTCAAAGTGACACAAGCCGCCGCTGCTTGTGGTTGAGAGCACTATTGGATTCTTCGCATATATGCGGCATTTTATTGAAAAAGATCCCTGCATCGAAAACGTGAGGACAGGAAAGATTATGGAAGGCATTCAGTTTGTAACCAATGAGAAGGGTGAAAGGGTCGCCGTACAGATTGACTTGCGTAAGTATGGAGACCTCTGGGAAGATGTGTATGATAGCTTAACGGCTCGAAAGCGGGCCAAAGAACCCCGAGAATCAATCGGTGACGTTAAAGCACGGCTCCTGAAGCAAAACAAGCTGAATGCCTGACTACACAATCACGTTTGCTCGATCGGCAAGAAAGGAGCTTGAAATCCTGGACATCCCTCATGTCCAGAGAATCTTCCCAAGGATAGAAGCCCTTGCAAACGATCCAAGGCCGGATAATTGTCTCAAGCTGAGGGGAGAGAAAAATCTCTGGCGGATTCGTATCGGGGATTATAGGGTAATCTACGCGATTTATGATGATCGCTTACTCATTGACATTATCGCGGTCCGACACAGGCAATCGGCGTATGAGTAAAGGCTTGTACAACAGCGATGGGCTTACGATCTAGGAAAGCTCACCATGGATACACAGAAAGCAAAACGACTCACAGCGGCCGGGTGGAAGGTTGGAGATGCCTCGGAGTTTCTGGGATTGACCCCTGTGGAGATCGAACTCATTGAATTCAAGTTGGCGCTTGCCGTCAGAGTGAGGGAATTGCGGCTGCGCAAGGGTTGGACACAGCTCCAATTGGCAAAGGCAATCGGGTCGAGCCAATCGCGAATCGCGAAACTGGAAGCCGCAGATTCCTCCGTGAGCACAGACCTCATGCTTCTATCGTACTTCATGCTTGGCGCAAACAGCCGGGACATACCGGGCGTGATGGCACCGAGGTAAACCACGTTACCGACCCCTGGGAGTTGTCTGTGCGGGGGGAGCGGCACGTGGAATCCTGAATCGCAACAATGCGCGCCAGGATTATCGCAGTGCCTGTGCATCGGCTCATGTGTTGTCCTGTGTGCAAGCGAGGGGACGATCTTCACACCGATAATCCGCATAAAGCTGAACCGTGATTTTTATAACACTACAGAAATATGTAAGGTAACATTAATTGCTTTAAAGTACAGGAGACTTGAAATGACAAGATTTCTTGATGTATTAAGCAACTTTCAAAATACCCCTGTTCCAGCTATTCTTGTAATCGCAGGAATTATGTTATTATTGCTTAGCTTTGTTGATCAAATAGGCACTGTCATAACTCTTCCGTCGTCGCGTCGTACCACAGCAACCATTACAGGTCTTTTATTTCTCTCTTGCGGAATTATGTTATTTATCATACCAGCTTTGTATCCACCAGGACCACCGCCAAAACCACCAATTGATGGGCCTCCTATAAAAATACTGGATAAAGATTCGAATAAAATTAACGGTAGGTGGGTATGTAATACAAAGAGTCAATATCATATTACCTGGTTGATTACAATTGCAGACAAAGATGGAGTGATAAATGCAGAAGGCTGTAAATCCTTTGTTGATGGTAAAGAAGCAGATCAATTAGAGAGGGCAACATGCTGGAGATTGAATGGCCAAATAACAAGTCTCAAATCATTGGGTACTTATTATGAAGAAGGTCCCTCAGGACGAAACAATGGTACTTATGAAATTACTTTTTCTGATGATACAATTTCATTTAGCGGTTTTCTTCTGAATCCAACGGGGACAAAGGTAGCCTCCGTCCAAGGCAGCAAAATTCAGTAAACCTTAACCAATATCATTTGCTTCCAATAATTAATACTAAATATTTCAAAATGGACTAAACAGTACATTCGTTGAAGAACTTGATCCCACAGGGCGCAATCGTACATCCGGAGCGCGACCATTTTTCACGTTCTTGATGCGCGGTAAATACTGTCGTAATTCCTCCTCCGTGATGCGGTCGGGTGAAGCGTGGTAATGATAGGCGAGCATTCGCACGGCGCGCATGTATATTTCCTGGGCTCGCACGGAAAACCCGTGTGATTGCAGGTCTACGAGAAACCGGCGGGCGATTGCCGTTTTGGCGTGAGTTCCCTGGGAAAGGACATGTGATACCGCCATTGAGTTGAAAAAGGTGCATGGAAACTTGCGTCTCTATGTGCAAGACAGACGGCTCTGCTCAAAGAAGGTAAGAATATGATCACGGAAACACGAAATCAATCTGGCGCGGAGCGCCTGAGCGCAATCACTGCATTGAGCAGACGCATGCTTGTTCTCCGAACCGAGGCATTGCGCACTCGCGGCTCATGCGCATGTCGTTAGGAGCGACAGCACCTCACGCTGAACGGAAGGACGATGGAAGAGAAACAAAACCAAACTTCAAAGTATGAGGCCATCTCAGAACAAGCCCATTTTGACGGTGAGCACCGTTGGAATGTGTTTGCCTCATTCCTACTGGCTCAAACAGTATTCACTGCATTCCTTTTGCAATCGGGTCTCACCACCCCTCTATGCTCATCACGTCTTGGCCCATGCTTTGCAGGTCTCCTCGGCCTCATTCTTTGCTTGCCGTGGTATGCTACATATCGGCGTCTCAATGCCTACTACGAATATCGCATCGCCCAAGCCCGTGAAATCGAACCATCAGGTTGGCATCGCTACAGCGAAGATGCAAAGCGTTTTTCAGAAGGCGCCGAAGTCGAGGTTGGTAACATTCGCTTCAAGATCCCACTATCCGGCAGGATTCTCAAGGGTACCCGCGCGATGCCACTTACTAACAGGAGCATAATATAACTTGCATTTTGTTTGTAATTGTTGTATATTACGGCATGAAAAAACATGATGCACGAACTCTCCCCAGTGAAGCCCAAGAAGATCTGCGCATGAAAGCTGTTGCAGCAGTTCTCGAAGGTCGCACGCACGTTGAAGTCGCCCAAATCTTCTGTGTGCCACGTCAATCGGTTGATACGTGGATGAAACTCTATCGTGCCGATGGATGGAAAGCGCTTAAAGCGAAGAAACAGGGCCGCAAGAAACAGAATACCTTGCTTCCGTGGCAAGCGGCACAGACAGTACGCAGTATTGAAGATCATTGTCCAGACCAGATCAAATTGCCCTATGTCCTCTGGACCCGTGAAGCTGTTGGCGATTTGATTGAAAAACGATTCGGCATCAAGCGTTCCGTGTGGACAATTGGTCGATGGCTGATCGGTTGGGGCTTCACTCCTCAGAAGCCGATGCGGCGTGCTCTCGAACAGGACCCAGTGGCAGTACGGCAATGGCTGAATACAGAATATCCTGCAATCAAAGCAGAGGCAAAACGAGAAAACGCCTTGATTTACTGGGGTGATGAGATGGGTCTCCGATCCGATGACGCCGTCGGTCGCAGTTTCGCTCGGAAAGGGCACACGCCGATCATGCATGCAACCGGTAAGCGATTCGGCTGCAATATGATTTCGGCAATTACGAATCGTGGAGAGATGGCCTTCATGGTGTTCAAGGGAAGTTTCGTGACGGATGTGTTTCTCACCTTCCTGGCACGACTTCTTCGCTACGCAAAGAGAAAAGTCTATCTGATCATAGATAGTCATCCCGTTCACATTTCAAAAAAAACGAAACAATGGATTGCGAAACATGCGGTAGACATACGCGTTATCTATCTCCCGACCTATAGCCCAGAATTAAACCCGGACGAAATCGTGAATCAAGACGTGAAGGCAAATGCATTCCGCCACTCCCATCCGCGTACGCAGCCGGAAATGATGAGAGGAGTTCGTTCGTACATGCGAAGTACGCAGAAGCGTCCAGATATCGTTCGTAGGTATTTTCATGAGAAACATGTGCGATATGCTGGATGCGATGAATGCTAGTTATTTAGTGCTCCCCGTAGTAAACTCAAAGATTAGGGGATTCCCACGTGGAGTCCCGGACGGCCCGGTTTGCCTTAACCGATATCTTCGAGCACCACAAAGAATTGTCTGGGTGCTCCGGGAGGTGAACGATACAGAGACCAAGCAATGGGATCTCTCCGATTTTCTTTGCAACCACTTGTTCGACTATCCTCGGTGGCACTGTACTTTCGGTCTTGTCGCCAAAGTATCAAGAGCGCTTCTGCAGAGGCCGGTGCCTGAGACTTTGCCGCGGATTACAGCGAGAGAGGCGGCGGATGCCCTAAGAGACATTGCCATCGTGAATGTTAAGAAAACTGGCGGTAGCAGCCGACTCGATTGGTCTGATTTTTTGCTCGGTGCCAACAAATTTCAACCACTCCTACAACGACAATTGGCAGCTTTGGACCCTGAAATCGTTCTTGCGGCAGGAACCGGAGAGTTCATCCCTGACCCCTCAGGTTCAGAAGCGAAAGTAATTAGAACCTATCACCCAGCGCAGAGACATCTGAAACATGCAGAATTCTACGATTGCATCTTTAGACAATTGGCAGCACGTGTTCACTGAATCAAGTAACGTTCTCGCTCTGAGAGCTGCATAACAATGATTACAGCCAAATTTGTGAGCAACACGGCGCTGTTAGTCGGAAGGGGCAGAAAACATCAGCAGATGGAGGCAAGCGCTGCGCCAGGGCGCGTTGCGGAGGATCTAGCAGTTGTTTTCACAACCTTCTTTGCCACAATTAATATACGGTAATACTATAATGTTGAATAGTCCTACTTCGGCCGCGGTGACCTTCGTTGTCGGCCTTCCAGGTTCAGGTAAAACCCATTGGCTGAGGATCAATGAGTCTAATCCTGAACTGGTATTCGATGATTTCCATGCTAATGCGTTTGAGAATAGCCATCTATTTCAATGCGCACAGCGCTTTCCTGAGTTACTTGTTAAACTCAACGAGGGGTACCACTGCTATGTAGCTGACATTGCGTATTGTTTGCAGAATCGAAGGCAGGAGGCTGAAGCTTATTTAATTAACATAATCCCTTCGCTTTCGATATTTTGGATATTTTTCGCGAATGAACCCGAGAAGTGTAAAGCAAATGTCAAGTTGGATAAGAACAGAGAAGTAGCAAAAAGATTGAGAAAGATCGATGAGTTCACGACGGATTACACCATTCCGGTAGACGTTCGGCCTATTGATATATTCGATGGAGCCAGGTGCACGTAGTCGCTGCGAATAAAGCTCATCTCGAAACACGGTATCCAATCCGTGCATGGCTCATGCGCAGGAGGTTAGCGTACAGATGCCAGAAATGTTAATATGACCGACCTACCTCACCACCCCACAAGTCGTCCAAAAGATCCGAAGATCTTGGCGGAACTCCAAGCAGCAATTTTGCGCACCCCAGCGCTCAAGAAGGTCAGATTCCTTGGGTCGGCAGCTCCTATGGTCGGAGTCCAATATATAATATGACTCGTATCCTCGTCTTGGGGCACTCGCATTACGAGTGGTGCGAGCGGTGCAAGACGGATAAAATAGAACGCACAGCGGACCTAACCGCGGCTTGTATTTCCGAACGCCTTGTGATCATGGGATCACCAGGTCAGATTCAACACTGGACGAAAGTTGAAAATGTATTCCTCGGAGCGTCTGCCGAGATAGAGTTTCGCCGGCAGTTTTGGTAATCCGTATGTTATTCGAACTTCCTTCAGGAGGTGGTTGGATTCGGGTCTCGTGTGCCTGTTAGGTACGCTACGCTCTGGGAAGACGGCGAGCCGGGCATTTTTGAAATCCGTGACGCCTTGAAGCCACATATTGTCGTGACACTCGGGAGAAGACTTTGGGATGCACTTCCAGTCGGCGACAATATCGGCTCTGGTGTACGGAGATCTTGGTCTTTAGCTACGCAGAATAAGCATATTCTTCGACCCCAAGTATTGTCCACACACCTCTTACGCATACAGTCTTAGACGCTTTAACGAGGTACGATGGCAAACCAGTCGCCATTTCGCGAATCTATGAAAGCCTGTTTCCGAAACGGTGATCGCCTTCTTGAGGAAGTGCGTGACCTTTTGGATTGGAGCCGTCCACAGTCTTCGCTCGTACTTGCGGTTATCGCACAAGAAGAATTCGCCAAGGGTTTCCTGCTGCACCTCGTTGATGTTGGTCTCATCCCTTGGCACCAGTTGATCCAACGCGCTGGTCGTGACCACACCTGTAAGCACCTTCTTGGCTTGGTCATGAACTACATGACACCTGAGTTCGAGGAGATCTTGGCTCGCATCAAGGGACTGGAAGAAGCACCCGAGTCTTTCATTGACTTTCCTGTTCGTATCGCTGATGCTCTCAACATTCTCAGATACGAGAAGATTGGCCGATGGCAGTCCAAAAACTGGGTCTGGGCCGATCCACCCAAGTATGACCACACCGCCGAGTATGTGGCGAACGGCGGATACGACCGCCAGAAACAGGATGCTCTGTACGTCCGGTTGAGCGTCGATGGCAGCGTTGCCTGTACACCGAACCATGTCACTATGCAGCAGGCCACCGATGCCTTCGAACGAGCGACGCGTTTCCAATCCCTTATCAAACAACTCCTCGACCAAGATCCATTTAGTTTGTGGGAGTATGACCGCGTTGCCCACGCAATCGGGCAGCTCTTCGCGAGTCTTGAGCGGGAACAAGGTCGTGAACTCTAACACGCTCTTGGAGCAGTCGCAGGCTGAGAATGAGTTACGTTTCTTGCATATCCACACTCGCAGGTTTCAAGCACGTTAATTGGATGGACTCGCATCAACAAAGGAGCATGAGCATACCGTCGTTTCAGGACCAGATGCTCCGGCGCTCGCCTACGCCGCCTACGTAAACGATAGTCTGCTCAGCTATCAGCTCAGTGCATTTAGTCTGCGCTAAGCGGCAGGCGTTCAATTGACCACGGCGGTATCGGTGCGCGATATGGCGATCGACGTTGGGGAAGGAATCCACGCCGCAGCTGTATCGGTTCTGAATCTGGCTGTGAATGCGACCGTGAGGTAACCAGCGACTCTATACTCGAGGATGGGGTAGACTGAATTGTCACAGGGTGTGCTGGAGTGCTGGTATGTCACCTCGAGGATATGTCGTCATAAAGGTTCAATCTTCCTGATGAGGACTCAATCGAGAATAAAAAAACGATTCGCGATTAAATTTACTTGCAATGACAATCGAATACTCGTATTTTAACCTCAGTTTTTCGTCATACACTTAGTTCTTTCTTAGTCATTCTGACGGCATGGTACACGTAAGACCGCCTGGGAACCACGTCATAGATGGTCCACCCGCAGCGGTTGGAACAGGTTGTATGGAGATCAGCGAAGCATCATGAACGTTTAAGCTGGTTCAAGGGCAAGACGTAAGACTGATGAGACCTTGGCTTAAAAATCGATGCGGGGGTAGTGATACATGCGGAACTGGTGAATAAGGCGACATGCCAGAACTGCTGCCATTCCTACGCGACGCATTTGCTCGAAAGCGGTTACGATATCAGAATCGCTCAGGGACTGCTGGGGCACAAGGATGTCAAGACGACGATGATCTATACTCATGTTCTCAACCGTGGATCATGGGGTCTGCGAAGCCCCGTGGATGTACTATAGAAATGAGGTTCTTATGCCGATCCGTATAAAACGAAAAGCGAACAGGGCGAAGCGACGAAAAGCCCAAGAAATACACTTGCTTGACTCGCCTGCGAAGGAATTCCAGAGGTGTCTTATACGTACAGGAACAGCCAACTTTGGCGTTTAGTAGTATTTTTTTTATGAAATGGTCCCGATGATGGTAGATCCGTTGTGGCGCAACATGTTTCAAGCGGCTGAGCGCATTATGAGTCAGCGCCGCGCGGCGTTCGACCGGGAATTGATCCAGGTGGTGGGTTTTTGCGATTCTTGGAGAGGGGACCGAAACTCGCGGGGTGTTGGGAAGCACGTTGTTTTTCAAGTCCCGGTTTCATCCACGAAATTCGGCCTTTATCTGGCAAGTAGTCGAACGCCGACGACAGAAGATTCGAGGTCCAACAGGCGCATGCAGCCGACCCGAATCAAGTATTTTCTTCGTCCCGAAGTCTGGTCCGCACACGGCTTACGCGTAGGGACGTTGCTAGCTTAAACCGCTTACTCAATTCTTAGAAGAACAGGAGGAACCGTCGTGAAATTTACCACATCATTTTATGCAATTATTTTGCTGTTTTCAACAATGTCGTTTATCGGGTGTTATTCTTCGAGAGAGTTTTTGTACCCATACAATAATACTAACACACTAATCGTGAGAAATGTTCTGGAAAAAGGCGTCGTTGGATGCAACGCTCCCTGTAACTTTGTTGGTGTCTGCCTTCAGATTTCTGATTCAACGCTTGAGAATGATTCTTACAAGCTACATGTTAATTGCCCACTCATTGATTATACTGTAATCGCTAAGAGCAACAATAAGGAGGCATCCGAAATGATTTTAAAAATAAAGGTGACTGGACTATTGGGTGCCAGAGTGAAGGCTGTCGAGCAATATTTGCTCGATGAAATAACGAAAGAGCTTTTTCTTGCAAACTATCAGCATATTATCAGTACAATCCAAAAATCTAAATAGAAGTAAGACCAGAACACTAAATGCCGGAACTAGTGCTTGAAATACGGCGGGTCCATTTACTCTACCATGCAACTGTCATTGAGCGGATTGAGTGGATACGGCACGATTCACTTTCGATAAGTTAATGATGTATGTGATATTATGGCAAAATGGATACAAATGGAGTGCAGTCGGAAGGACAGAAGAAATGAACCAGTTTTTAAACCAAATCATTAAGGGGCTTTATCGTGTAAACTATAATCCTTTTAATTCTAATTACCAAGGTTGAGTAAAATGAAAAAAACAAATGAAAGTATTTCAACACTGGATATTGAATGAAGTTTTGATGCGGATATACTCAACCTTATAAAGGCTGATGCGAATCATTCGCGGTAGCGATATAGTATATCTTGAACCAAGGTATGCTTACTCCACAAGTTGAGAAATAGGAACCTACTTCGGATTTTCAATCTTAGGCTTCTACTACCGCAGATTACGCTGTAGTCGGTTTGGAGTATCATTTTATCTCTTCGATAAATGCATAGCCAGAGGAACAATAGTAAGAATTAACAACGCAAACCGGAATAATATAATTCTAATTTAATAAAGCCAACATTAATAGTAGGATCTCCCCATGACTATTAACACGAACCCGAACTTTCAAGCTTTTCCTGCTCGCGTGACTCGTATATCTCGTTTCAGTGTGGTCGCCAGCACTATGCCAAATGGACAGATCCTGGACCTTCAACAGTGTGCATATCTCTTAGAGTCTTGCATGAAGAGAACCTTGATCAACTATAGACCAGTTCGCTATTTATTCATGGAACCAGCAAAGAAAGATCAATTGATTATTGAAGGGAGCATCTTCGAGGCAAAGTGCTGGAAAGTGGCCAAAAAGGTACATGTCGAGCTTGCCTTACGCTTCACGGCGAAATCAGATGGACAAGTTCTCGATGTTATTGAAGAGCAAGCAATTTCCAGTGATTTCGTATTACCGAGCGACATTAACCCTTGCAGCATGGTGCTAGCATTAGAGCCGCTAGTTGAAGTGACTATGAAACAACTCGCTCACAGGTTGTCTCAATCCAATGCCGTGAACAGAGGAACCCCATGGCACAGCGTTGTAATTCAAGTCGACCAAGACAAGATATTTGTCGACGGTGGATTGCGTGCGGGACTCGAGACTGACAACCTACTCGACATATACAGACAGGTGCCAGCGATTCCCGGACCGGTTTATAAATACCTGACAACCATACAGGTCGAACTTGTCAGTAAAAACGATTGCCAATGCAAATACTATGTAAACACCTCCGCTATAGCTCAAAAAGATGACTGCGTATCCATACACTTTCCCTGAAATGATACAGGAGAGTAATTAATAGGTTTTGTGATAAAAATTAGTTATTTGACATAAAGGCACATTCGACAGCTTGTTTAAATATAGCACTAATATCCACATGGCGATTTTCTTTATACAGCTATTAAAAGTGACTACTAATCGTTCAAAATGAATTTGAGTGGCAAACAGCGCTCAATTCAACAATTAATTTCTAAAATCTAATCACAGAATGGAGAAAGTGATGCAAGAAGATCAAAAGATTCCACTATTTCTTTCAGGAATCATTGTGGACGTAGGTTTCGGATTTTGCATGGATGGCGTAGAACACCAGTTAATCCACATCAGTCCGAAGGGTGATCATGAAATAACGAGAATTGGCTCAAACCTGGAGGATGTTAAATTAGAACTAGGAAAAGTGAGTGGATCGAAGCAGAAGTTAATGGTGGCTGGTTATTTGAAAAAGAGCATTGAAGCGGGATGCTTGTATCTTGAGGCCTATTACGCTGGTCCTGAAATTCAACCAGACGAGTTTGCGAAACTCATCAAAAGGTAATCTATATTAGAAGCGCTAAAGAACCGATCTAAAATAATAGGTCGGTTCTAACGCTTCATTTTGAAAGACAATCCATTCAAACAATTATTGGAAGCTGATAATACCGGTGAGGACATTTAGAATGTGGCGAACCATACTTCAAGCTCCTAAATCAGACATGAATGAGTGCTGCGCTGCGTTCGACCCTAAATGATCCAGGTTGTCGGTTTCTGTGAGTCTTGGAGATGGTATCGAAACTCGCGGGGGTTTGGTACGCTCGCTGTTTTTCACGTTCCAGTTTCATCCACGAAACTCTGTCTTGGTCTGTCAAGTGGTCGAACGCCGACGACTGAAGATTCGCGGTCTAACGTTTTAAGAATTCGTGCGGCGCGTCGATCACAAAGAAATCCAAAAGCTCTACCGAAAGCCAGCTGTAGGTTCCACCAAGATGCGACAATGTGCACCTCGGAATTCGCATTTTCGGTCTCTGAACGCTGGCCTTTTCCCCCCAAAATAAGAACCCCGATGGAATCCTTTCCGGGCACCTGTCCTACCCGCGAGTTACCGCCCACTGGGCGCAGCGCGTGCGGTGGGAGCGGCACGTTGAATCCTCCGTTGCGACGATGCGGACGAGAATCATTTCGGTACTTGTTCATCGACTCCCATGTTGTCCAGTGTGTAAGCGAAGGAACCAACCGCAAACAAGAAATCCTCAAACACATGCGCCGAGTTTTTATAACACAGTAGAATTCGAAGGATGTTAAATGGGCTTGAAAACTTGGATGAGGGGAGTTTGGAAAGACCCAGTAGGTAGTAACGTGATTGCTGGTGCCATTGTCGCAGGTGCCGGTTATCTCTACTATGTAGCAGTCGATGCCTCATCTCTCCTTGTGCACCCCGTCGCCAAATTTGGAGTACCCGCAATGTTTCTGGTGGCCTTTGTGCTTCTCTGGCAACGGTACAAACGGAAAAATAAGATCCTGGTATTTCTCAGCTCAGGTGGTACCTGTCGTGATCCAATGGCCAAAGCTATCATGATACAACTGCTTGTGAACAGAAATCCGCGCCCGAACATCGAGGTCCATGCCGCAGGGCTTGGTCCACTCAGTGGAACAGAGGTTTCATACGCAGCCCGCTACATTATCCGTGAGATGTTCGGAAAGGATCTGCTCAAGGACCATCGCCCTGAATTACTGACGGCGGAACTTGCGACACGTGCGGACCTCATCCTAGTAATGGATGAACGGTTGTTGCTTACCAAGGGAAAGACACTACCCCAAGCAAAAACCTTCCTGCTGAAGGATTTCCTGGGCTCCAGTGGTGACGTTGTCGATCCGTGGCCGGACGGGAAGGATGCCTCGACGCTTCAACGCTACCGCGAATGCGCTGAAGAATTGAAGGCTCTTATTACGGACCATGTCGATTGCATCATAAATGTCCTTGCCATTTAGGGCTCGTATCGCAGAAGAGGGAAAGAACATTGACCTGTATATAGCGGTCTTCTTGGCACTCGTAGCGGCCATCCTTAACACCTTCGACTGTGCAGCGCAAAAAAGCATCCCGACGAACCGAGCCTGGAAGCAAGATATCTCTGGCTGCCTTTGCAATAGGCAGGCGACGGAGAATTGCAAAATGTAGAGATCTGTCCATTCAAGAATGTCAGACTTTAATGCAGTAGGTCCGGTGGATTATAAATAGAGCCCAACAAAGCTCTGCACATCGGATTGGCTCCAACGCTGGCGCGCTGCCGCCAACCGGTGAGCCCTGCGTTCGGCGGCTTCATAGTCCCCACGCAATCCACAATTCTGCGGAGTTTCGTGGTTATATACTCGTTCGACACTCATCCAACCACTCGATTACCGCTCGGTCACTGGAGCAATCACTGGCATGGCACACAAGCAGTGCATCAGAAGGGCGATCAATGTCAGACGATGAATTCCCTGAAGGCAGCTTCCGGCCAACACTGATTTTGGGAGCGGTTCTTGGAAGTATCCTCGGCGCGGTGCTTGGCGTCTTGGGTCTGCTCAGTGACGTACGCTCGTGCGGGCCGGTGATGCTGGTTGCGAGCCTCTTCCTTCTCGAAACGAGTCATCCCCATCGAATAGCGGAATCAGTCATCGTGATCATCGCGAAGGGGCTTGTCCGCATCGTCGGGGCTATACTGGCTCTCAGTGTCTTCTTTGGGGGGTTATTTGGTACAGCTTATCTTGTAGGCATGTTGCTCACACTACCGACGTGGAGTGGCTATTGGGAACGGTACCCTGTCACTCGAGACTACCTGTGGGAGAGCCTTATAACGGTTATTCTGCTGATCGCTTTGCAATGGTTCTTTCGCGACCGTGATAGTCCATTTATAATGCATCTTCTAGGCATCTCTGCACTTTCGTGGATGTTTGGAATTGTCGGGTTCGTTGTTGCGGGGATAACCTTCCTGCCGTTCCTTCCTGTTGTCATCACGCTTGAAATGTACAGAATGACCTTGCCAACAGGTCTTTTAGGTGCAGTAATCGGAGGCCTGCTCGGTGGAGGCTATGGGACCCTCCTTGGGCTTGTGGCACTGTTCACCAACAGCGTTCTGTCCGACTACTTGCATTGGGATTAATGACGCCCCTGTAAGAACCAACAACCCCACCAATGACGACATGGCTGCACCGTCGCGTTGGTATGGATCATGGCACAAGCTCGCCTAGCCGCCACTTTGCTGTCCGTTCGTAATGGGAGAGCTGATCGACACAGTTTATCTGATGGTGACACGCATCTACCGCCGAACAAGCCCGTGCAGCCGACTGCCTCCAGCAGCGGCTGATGGGCAAGGCGTTAGCTGCCAAAGGCAAATTGCAATGTCGCAATACGTGACGTTCAATATCGCAATACCGACTGACGCCGACGGATCCGTCGGGAGGGCGTGTGATGCTCCCAGTTGCAAGCAGTACTTCAAGATCTACGTGCCAGATCATGGCGACTTCCTGCACTGCCCCTACTGCGGAACTCGTTTCTCTCGGGACAGTTTGCTCACGTCGTCTCAACTACAGTACGCAAAGGATGCGGCGATCGAGGAAGCTCGCGTCTACGCCATTAACGAATTCCAGAATATGATAAAGAATGCGTTTCGTGGATCAAAGAACATCACGTGCAAATCCGGTCCACGCCCTCAAAAGAAAACCGTCAAGCCACGCTACGTGGAACGAGTGGTCGATACCGAATTTCAATGCCCAGATTGTTCGGTCCGGTTTCAGGTGTATGGGATCTTCGGATACTGCCCCGGGTGCGTCTGAGAGAACCTTCAGATTTACGATGCGAATTGGGCGAATATCAAGCGAAGACTGAGCACTGAGTCCAACAAAGAGAGCCAACTCCGTCACGCTTACGGAGATCTTGTGTCCACTTTTGAAGTGTTTTGCAATCGGAAGGCGAAACGGCTCACGTCCGAATCTGGCAATTTTCAGGACTTGTTTGACGCCCGCAAGTTCTTCAAGACCCACGCAAACATTGACATCCTCGGTAATATTGCTTGTCCGCGCCTGCTAACCCTTCGGCGTATATTTCAGAGACGCCATGTCTGCATGCACGCAGGCGGCGAAATCACGGAACGATACGTGAAAATGATTCCTGAAGACAAATCTCTGTTCGGGACCCATGTCGTCCTGAAAGTCGAGGAATTGGAAGAGGCTGCCACTGCAATGCGAGTGGCACTCTTTGAACTTGTAAAAGCGATAGAACTTCGTGGGTAATTGGCCTCTAACAGAGCGTTGCACTTGGCCGAGCCAGCACTTAGGTTTTCCGAGCCATCACGTTCCTTACAGCCGGCCAGGCAAGTGATCGCCGATATTCGCATAGCGTTTCTTCTCTCAGGGAGAGAGCCGCCGAGTATGGAAATGTCTATATCTTACCGTCGATCTTGATAAATGTGCTCTAACCTAGCGGTCAACCGGACCGTCTGCAAGCCGCGCTTGCAGGTCACCTCCCCACTGCGTGCTCCGGCGGCTGGATACCTCGTCAAGCCTGCGCGGGCTTGAGATGTTCTCTGCTCTGCGCTCATTTGCACGTATGGCTCATGTGTACGACGTTTGGCGTACCTTAGGCAGACATGACCGGGGATCGATATTGACAATCAACTCGAGGACAAATATGCGGACCATCATAATAAATAAATTTGCAGAGAATTTGCTTCGACAAACGGAGGAAAACCATAATTTTGTAAATCTTGAGTACAAAGAAGAAGTTGAGTGCGTAATGGAGATACTTTCAATATCATGGTCTTGTTATGAGAAGGCTTTCAATATTATCAAATACGATCATCACGACACGCAAGACGTTTGCAGTGTGCTGTTGATCGGTAATGCAATATCAGATTTAGCGGCTGCTTTTGTGTCGTTATCGCATGGATTTATACGCGGACCAAGGATGTTACTAAGATCTGCTCTTGAAAGCGTTGCAGTTGCAGTCTCGATCAATACAAATGAAAATTACTTTCAGCAGTATTTGAAGCTCGAACTTAAAAGCTCCAAAATGATTGGCCCAGCGAGTGTATTTTTCCCTGAAATAGGAAAATGGTATGGTTCTTACTCGAAAAATTTCGTGCATGAGAATTACATGCACCTTGGGAGAACTTTGGACATCGAATCCGACGATCTTCGATCGCATATCATAAAACGATTACGCAATGAAACCGAAAATATTACAGCTATATGCATGCTTAATATTTCTCATTTCGGAAGGATAGCGGGCAAAGCTTTGGAATACTGCTTGGTTGACAGGTTTGTCCAGCTGCATTATTGGATGAGGATTGGTCCCTTTTTAGCAGCTAAGCGCAATAACGATGAAGACATTAAGCTTCAGCAGGTAGTCAGCAAGTTGTCTATTGAAGACGCTCCACCACAAACGATAGAGCAAATAATGGGAATAGTAAATGCTATTCATGTGGCACTATTGGATATCGACGTTGAAACAGTTATTCCTGAATTAAGTGATTTCAAGAACTACCCTCACCAATGTTGCGATGTTACTTCTCTATTGTTAAGAAATGTGATTAATTCGAGATTCGAAGGAAATGTTAAAATAAGCACAATGTTTTTTGCAAACATCCACAATCCTAATCAACATCACGTCTCATTGCTTCTTGAGGTTGCTGGGATAAAGTGGATATGCGATGCGACTTGCTCGCAATACGGGTTAGTGCCTCAAAGGGAAATATTTATTTTTGAAGAGAAGTTGGAGATAGGTCAAATTTACTTGGAAAGTTTTCGGAAAAGCGGATTCGATGCGAAAATCGATGTTGAATTTGATGAAAGAGACGAAAGAAAAGCTGAATTCTTATTTTACACAATTAATTTGGATTCTTTACTCGTAAAATATTGAGAACAGAACGAATGATATCACTCGTAGGTATTATTTGAACCTAAACGTTGAGAAGTATGTGACATTCGTGTCTCAATTGTTCGGGCGCAAGCAGTACACTGCCTGTTGGCATTCATAGAGGCTCTCAATCTATTGGAATGGAATATGGGCATTGATAAACAAAGGAAAAAAATCGATAAAGTCAGGGCGTCGCGGGACGGTCATGAGTTTCATGAGGCTTGGGCAGCGCGCAAAGCAACGCAGTTGCTATGGCCAGACACCGACCTGATCGCAATCGCCGTTGAAGGGCTTTCGCCTACCGATCAGGCCGGGGCTACCGCTTCCACTATCGAGATCGCTGATCTGACGTTCTACTACGGTCTAGTCCCGAATTTCAAGGATTCCGCCCGAACGACAATTGCCCAGCTCAAATACTCTATTGCTGATCAGGATAATGATTTCCGCGCCTCCCACACAAAGAAGACGGTTGAGAAATTTAGCGCGATCTACCGTTCATTTAAGCGCAAATACGGTGCCGAAGCTGTTGAAGCTAAACTCGACTTTCAGCTCGTCACGAACCAGCCAATCAACGGTTCACTGATTCAGGCGATCGATGCTACGGCAAGGGGAGCAAGCCCGACCGGGGACGTTAAGGAGCAGGCGAAGCAGTTCAAAGCGGCGTCCGGATTATCGGGAAAATCGCTGGAAAATTTTGCGCGGAAACTCAAAATCATTGGACGCACTGCGAATCTGCGGCAAACGAAGAACGAGATTGCTAGCCTGCTTGTGGATTGGTCTGCCACGAGCGATCTAATTGCTACCGCCCGCCTCGGGAAACTACGGGAGCTTATACGCGACAAAGCCGGCTATGCAGGTACTGATCGAAATCTTATCAGACGCACTGACTTGCTGGCGGCTCTTCAGATCGGTGATCCAAAGGATCTGCTTCCCTGTGAAGCAGCCCTTGTCGATGTCGGCCCAGTGCTGGAGAGAGAACAGCTATACGAGGCCATAGTACGCATCAGCAATAATTCAACACCGTTGCTAATTCATGCGACCGGTGGCGTGGGCAAGACTGTCTTTATGCATTCGCTTGCATCAAAGCTTTCCACGGACTACGAAGTTGTTTTTTTTGATTGTTTCGGCGGCGGTGCTTACCGCTCTCCAGAAGACGCGCGGCACTTACCCAAGAAGGGGCTCATTCATATTGCCAATACACTTGCATTTCGCGGCCTCTGTGATCCTCTGCTACCGGACAGTCCCGATGTGCACACTTTGCTCCGTGCATACCGCCGCCGCCTTACACAGTGCCTTAACACCATCTCGCGCATGATGCCAGGACGCAAGCTTGCGATTTTTATCGATGCCATCGACAACGCTATTTTCGCCGCTGGCCAAACTAGTGAAGACTGCTTTCCGATCAAGCTGCTGGAGAGTCTCGATACGGAACCGATAAATGGAGTAAAGCTGGTCGTGTCATGCCGCACAGAACGTAAGCCGCACACATATTCTCTGTTCGATGAATTTGAACTCCGCCCTTTTAGCAAGGGCGAAACGGGAGCATTCTTGCGCGCACGACTGAAAAATGTTACAGACGTCGAAGTGAACGTTGCGCAGGCTCGGTCAGGCGGCAATCCGCGCGTGCTGGATTATCTGGTTAATGCCGGTCGTGGCCTTTTCGATCCATCCGAGATCGACAAGGATATAGAATTGGATGACCTGATTCAACAAAGGATCACGGATGCTCTCTCGTTAGCTACAAAGCGAGGCTATGAAGAACGGGACCTCAGTGCCTTTCTTGCAGGGCTTGCGGTGCTTCCTCCGCCAGTCCCTGTGGATGAGTATGCCGCTGCTCATGGCATGGAGTGTGCCGTAATCGAGAGCTTTGCTTCAGACCTAAGCCCTTTATTGGAGCGCACCAATCATGGGCTCATGTTTCGTGATGAGCCAACTGAAACGCTGATCCACAAGCGATACGCAACATCGCCTGACACGCTTGAGCGTGTCGCATCTCATCTCCTTGCTCGCCAAGATTCGTCGGTATATGCGGCCAGTGCGCTTCCGCGATTATTATATAAACTCGGTCATGGTGAGCGCCTGTTCGAACTCGCTTTCGATGATCGTATTCCTGCATCAATTACCAGCACAGTCGGAAGGCGCCATATTCAGTATGCCCGGCTTAGGGCAGCCACTTTGCACGCAGCTCTGCAGTTCGACTACAATAGGCTTGTGCACCTGCTCGTCGAGCTATCGACCATAGCCGAGGTTGACCAACGTGGTGTCGATTACCTGCTGAATCATCCTGATCTTGTCGTTGCTGCGAAGGATATCGACGCCCTGCGGCGGCTATTTGAAATAAAAACGGCTTGGCCGGGAACCCGACATGCGCGCCTTGCCATTGTCAATGTGCTTTCTGGTGATACCGCAGAAGCGACTCGTCACGCCAATTCGAATGAAGAGTGGATACAGCATTATCGACGCTCACAGCAAAACGATTTTAATCGTGAACCGATTCCAGGGAAAACGGACATCGCCGCCTCAAGTTTTTTTCTGATCTCGGAAGGTCGCACAGAAGCGGCGGCCGGCTACCTCAAAGGTTGGCAGGACTGGTATGCCTTTGAAGTTACTCAACTCGTTCTCGGATACGCGCATCTCGCATATTTGTTAGGCACGTGGCCTACTAACCGAGTTGACCAGTTCATCGTTGCGCTCTCCAGCATTGGTCCGATTACGGCTGCTTTGTCGTTTCATGAACTTGCGAACGCTAAACGAAGACGGCTTTGCGTCAACCTCGCCGCTCTCTGCAAGAAGCGGGTAAAGCTTGATTTGCCTCAAAATTTCTCGCTCCGCAAGAGCTACAGACTTGAAGATGGCCTGAGGAAGTCGGCCGCTATCGCGCTTTCGCTGGGGCTCGTCGATGAAGCGCAATCTATTTCACTAAGAGTGCCGCATGACCGGCCCGGAATCTGGGCCTATCGTGACGAGTTCAATCACACCGATGTCTTCGGCTACATATTCCAGGTTGCACTGCTTTCTGCCGCAAGGCAGACCGCTATTCACGAGAAGGATCTACTGCCAAAAGATCTGGGTTCGGTCTGCGTGCACATTCCGAATACCATTTCTGGAAAAACCTTCCGAGAGAAAGCCAAGGAGCGACTCTCGAAACTTCCGCGCAAGCCGAGTTACAATTATGAAAAAACCAAGGACGTACCAGCTAATGCCATTAGCGATGAGGAGCAACAGGCGACCGAGCGTTTTCTGGACAATCGACTGGAACCACTGCTTGCTATCACTGTGGCATTTTCGGCCGCACTCGCGGCATCGGTGCGGACCATCGACAAGCGCTTTGTCCAGCTTGTGGAAGCCTGGGAACAAGCACGAAAAAAAAGCGACCACTACCACGAGCAGGATATCGATAAATTCTTTCAATTCTTAGGATTTGACGTTGTCCTATTCATATTGTGGTCTCGCAGCGAGCTGAAGCCACAATCCATACTGCGGATGCTCGATGCCGTACACGCCCATAAGAGCAATGCCAGCGACCTGATTCGTATTATCGTGATTCTCGCGCAGCGAAACCCGCTGCACTCGATTGCAGGCGAGCAGGCCGTACAGGCCCGCGCCATGATCGAGAAAGAGGATGAAGTTACCTACCGGGCGTCTCTCTACGGCGCTCTTGGCCGGGCAATGCTTCCTGCCAGTCTCGAAGAGGCTGCCGTCTATTTCAGGGACGGTCTTGGACAGATGGATGCCATCGGCTCAGGAGACTACATGTTCACGAATCAGCTTCTATTGTTCGCGTCGGAAATGAAAGGTGGCGAATTGGAAGAACGCGATTTTCACACGCTCAGCAATATATGCGAACTTAATTTGGGCGAGGAGCCCTACAAATTTCCTTGGGGTGCTTACGGACGTGGCATGGCAAAGGCAGCCGGGTTACGCGGCCTTGCCAAGCTCAGCCGCTGGGATGACCGCAATAGAATAGCTCTGGATAGTACACTTCTCCCCTATCTTACAGGCCTGCTCGAAGCGGGAAAGATCGATCCGAAGGCTGCACTTTGCATAAACCGGCTCGCCAATCCGGTTGAATATTACTATGCCGGCTCAATGGAGTTTGGCAAAGCGTTGCGAGCCCAGGCGGGGCCGGATGCCGAAACGGTAACAGAACTGATTACGCAGTTCGAGGATGACAACCCGACGATAGCGAGCGACGAGACTGTCGAGACACTGTACAGTCTGTCTGACGAAACGCTGGGTGCAGCGCATGATCTAACGAAGCACCTGAAAGTCGCCCGGGACCGATACGAGACCGCAAGGCAAGGACGCAATACTTCAAATGGCAGTCGCAGTCACTTCGATCCGAAGATGCGTAGAGAAGCTGCCAATCGTGACAATGCAAACCGGGATGCGCTCGCTCATATTGTCAAAGCGACGGACCCGACTGACGAGGCATCGCTTGTAAGGGCACTTGACGAGTGCGCTGCGTTCGGGAGTTTTTCTGATATCAAGGGCTACCTTTTCCCGGCGCTGCGTGCGAAGGTACCCTTCAAATCGCGCGGACAGTACGTGCGCAACATCGCCAACCTAGAGCATCTGTATTTCTATTGGAAACTAGCTGAATTGAAAGAGGCAAAGGAAGAATGGGGCTGGTCATCCGCTGCGCTTAAGGATGTCTACAAGAGCTTCGCAAAGCCGCTGATTCGGGCTCATGTCCATAATTTGGTCGATGACGGTCGATTATCGGGGTCGAGCATAAAGGAGATATCCGAGCTCACAGGCGTTAACATGGCAGAACTCGTAGTTGAGCTGATAGAGGTTTACACACGTTCTGATATTAGTGTCGATGGATCGGTATGGCTTGCGTTCGCAAGTTTTATCTGCCCTGAAGCGGAAGAAGGACAGGGGCAGTTTGCGTTGCAGCGCCTACTCACGAGTGATTCGGCTCGACTTGCAAACAACGTAACAGACGGCCCGTGGGAAGTTGCCTGCTACCCAGTAAATGATTTCTCCGAAATTGCAGCTGGGCTTATCTGGCGCGTTCTCGGTTCACCTCACGCTGCTGCCCGGTGGCGCGCTGCACACTGCATACGCCGATTTGCAAAGTTCGGGCGCTGGGACATTGTTGATAAGGTTGTCGCCTCCTTCAGTACAAAATCAGCCGCACCATTCCAAGCCGCAGAATTAGTGTTCTACAACCTTCATGCAAGGTTATGGTGCCTGATTGCTCTTGCACGGGTTGCTCTTGATTATCCCGATCAGGTCGCTCGTTACAAGGGTCTATTCCTAACCGTTACAATGGAGAAGGGTGCCCCCCACGTGCTCATGCAGCACTTTGCTGCTAATGCACTGCTTACCTGCGTAAATCGCGGCGAGTTGACACTTGAGGCGGGTACACTCCAGACCTTGCGCAATGCCGTGAAGTCTCCGCATCCGCGCTTACGAAAGAAGGTGCACAACGACGGAGGGTTCTATCAGGGCCGTCCAAAGTCAGTACCCGAGCCGTTATATCGGTTTCATCTGGAGTACGATTTCAATAAGTATGATGTCAATAGCCTCGGTCGCGTGTTCGGCAAAGGCTGCTGGGAGGTCGATGAACTGATTTCGAGCGTCGTGAAAAAGTTTGATCCGTCAGCGTCCCACATGCTTGATGATGGAGGCCGCGAGTCGAACGAGCGACGGTCTCGCGGGCTGAATACGGACTTTCACGGTTACGGTCAACAGCTCGGCTGGCATGCTTTGTTCATTGCTGCGGGCAAGCTGCTCGCTGGGCACCCTGTTATCGATGACCGGTGGTACGACGACCCTTGGGAAAAATGGCTTGAGGACTCCGTGCTTTCGCGTAAAGATGGATTGTGGCTGTCGGATGGTACAGACAGGACGCCTGATGATGTTTCCGTGAGGTTGCTTGAATCTAAGAAGAAGGGGCTCGCAATAACCGGCAATCCACAGAAGATTATAGGACTTGCTGGACTAGATATCGTGAAAGGTGTGAGGAATGAACTGATTATTCACGGCGAATGGTACTCCTCTGATGGTGTTGAAATCGGGATAACCTCTGCACTTGTCCCACCCCAAAAAGCCGACAAGATTGCTAGAAAGCTCATTCGCGAAAAGCCTATACTAGTGTGGGTGCCTACCAGCCATGACGCTGATGATGATGACGAGTTTCTGCGCAACGATAAGATGAAGTATTCGCCGTGGATCGTTTGTCCTTCCGGCGAATCCCGTTTGGATAAGCACGATCCATATGGCGTCTCGGTTGCCAATGTTCGTCCACATCTTGCACAAGACTATTTGGAGTTCTGTAAGCTTAGCCAGCAAGATGCGTTCGGATGTTGCTGGAAGAGCAATAGCGGGACCATTGCCCTTCGAGCACAAGCTTGGGGCCGCGATGAAACGGATCGTGACGACGGTCTTCATCCGGGACTGCGGCTTTTATGCACATCAACCATTCTAAAAAAAGTACTGATGAGGTATGATAAACATTTGCTGTTGCTATTCAATCTCCAGCGATATGAGAGCGAGAACTACCGAAGTAGTGGACGGTTTTCGCATTCTATCGGGGTAGCGCTGATTGATAAGTCGCTCAATGTGAAATACTTCAAGGGTCGCGTGAACTATTCGGACAAGTCGGATTGGTAGGAGTTGGTGGTAAGGTATCAACGACGCAATAATGCCCGGAGGAACAAATTCACTTGAGGTAGTTTTTTGCTGATAATGGTGGGTAAATTGCGATTCAAACTAGCATGATATCTTTTACGTGCGACTGTTGCTGGCGGGCGGGGGTTCCACCATCACGCGACCATATGTATCGCCGCATACGCATTTCTGGTCGCTGAAAGCGGCCTTTTCCCCCCAGAAGAAGCACCCCGATGGAATCCGTGCCGGACACCTGTCCTACCCGCAACCTACCACCCACGAGGCGCAGCCCGTGTGGTGGGAGCGCCACGTTGAATCTTCGATCGCGACGATGCGGGCGAGAATCATTGCGGTACTTGTTTGTTGACTCCCGTGTTGGCCGGTGCGCGACCGAAGAAACTAACAACAAGCATTGAATCACAATGAACATTGGCAGTAAGCTTTACAACTCAGTAGACGCTTTCTCGATATTCTGAGGAGGACAGTATGCATGGACTTCCAATAAATAAAATAAAACTTAAAGAGCTTATCCGTCAGTCTAAGCATTACAATATCGCACCGATCTTTCTGCCAAGATTGGTTCCAGTGCCTGGGGAAAGTGCTAAGCATCCAGTGTCGCAGCTGATGGCTGAATTGGTAGAGGAGGCCACTGGATATTTGGAAGTTGCTACCAAGAAAGAAATTGAGGCGTTAATTGACTCATTTCCCGCTTGTTACGCAATGATCATAGGACGTAGTCCTGATTGCGATATGAAACAGCAACTTCGACGCACAGCAACATACTACCTTGTGGTTGAAGTTCAACGCCATTATTTTTTGTTTAAGGGAGTCATAGAAGGATGCGCCGAAAATGAGGTGTTGAGGATATTTCCGGAGCTTGAGAAGAAACTGGACAAAGATGGCTTGCTCATAGTTGACGAAGATTTTAATCTTCACGACGGAGGCATCGAGTATAGAGACTATATGCTTCATTATCACCAACTCCTGCGACGCGGGTATACAGCCAACCCGAATTTTGATTTCCTAATGATTTTCATAGAATACCACAGTCGAACGAGAGATATGAACACCTTTCGCATTGCAATAGATTGGACGAGAATTATGCCAAAGGAATGGTATTCAAGGATTTTCGAAATGGATACTTGGCACGGCCCCCAATTTTCGGAGGCTACTTTGGATGACCCGAACGCGGTCGGGCTCACCGTCGTGAAACGAAATCAGGATTCACTGTTTGGATTAACCAACAAGTTGGATAGAACCGAGTTCTATTGGAGTTTCAGCGATGGTATTAAATCCTTTGAAACGGAAGAAGTGTCCACGCCAGACTATTCGTTCGAACACTACCGTTTTAACAAGTATGTGCACGCTGAACGGGACATTCGGGGAAGGTTTTTTCGTCACATCGATGGTGCGGTTAAAGTTTATCTTGAGAACTGCTACCATGTACGCTTCGATACCTACCTGCCGAAAGAACCTCGCAGCTATAAGAAACCTAAGCTTTGGCGAATTGACGGAGAAATAGATCTGGATGCTTGGAAGGATTTGATTATCTACTTTTTCAAAGGGAACGAAATGGTGCTAGAATATTTAAACCCAAAGGAGTTTGAAAACATATTTGAGCTTCGGGTGAGAGACTTTAAGAAATGGAAACAACAACAAGAAGGGCAGCAAAACGGCTAACAGTGCATTCAGCGGTCTTGGCGGACTGTGCATAGATTTCAATCTGTACTGAAGTTCAAAGTTGAGTCCAGTACAAAAAATTCGTTTTCTTTAAGGTTGGTATCGATTTTAGAATAATTTCGATGGTTTTGAATCTGTTTGCGGCCTTTTTATACCGGACTCAAATTTGCGTTCTCAAATGGACTTTCCCTCTTGCCTGCCAGCTGCTGATGCTGGTGTAAGTTGATACAGGAGCACTATGAATTTTGCGCAGCATTTTCAAGACGGACAAAAAGTTGCATGCAATTTGAGGAACTGGAAAGAGCCTCACTTCAGTTGGGACAAAGCCTATGTTGCGTCAGTGTTATCTAGGTCTGCGTATGAATACATCCCCGAATACGGATTGAAAATGCAGAGCGTGCGAAATTAATACCATGCTAGGAATATCAAGAGATCATCGCTAGTCAGTCCTTTTCGGCTTCCAGGCAGTTCTTTCAATCGCAAGATGCGTTCGATTTCATTGTGGTTGTTCGCGAGCTGGTAGTGGTTGTTATTGCGAAGATTCAAAGTGCACTTTTCATCGCACTGCGTGGCACACAGAGCTTCTACGATCTCCGTGTTGACTTCGACATTAGGAGAGTATACGTTCCACCCGACAAACGGTCACTAATTCGATTTCACAGAGGCTTCTTTGAGGCTGTAGCGTCTTGCATCCATGAAGTAGCCGCTAGAGCCGAAGAGCGGGTCGGCACAGATACACCCATCTACATTACCGGACATTCTCTGGGCTGAGCGATGGCCGCGATTATGTATTCTCAGTTACGGGAAATGCGTTTACGACACCTATTACCTTATAGTCCTTATTGGACGCTCTGGCCAACAGCTTGCTATACATTCGGTATGCCTCGCTATGGTAATCGATATGCCGTAACTCAATTGGAACATCCCTTTCACGTGTACAACGAGAAAGACTTTGTCCCCACGATGCCCCCTCGATTTCTTGGATTTCACGATTGTCCTGACGAGTACTGCCTAACAGGGGAAGGAAGGCTGCTTCGCCCATACAACAAGGGTTCTACCGGATTTCAACACAGGAATGGGAGGTTCCGACTTCTAGGAGCAAGTAAACACAAGATAGAACGTTATCTGGAACGAACAGCGAGCGCATATCGGAATGGTGTCATTTAAAATATCATCGAGTCGGAGTTCGGCATATGGCAATCGTGATTGAAAGTGAACTGGCGAGAACTTGAGCGTACGGATCTGGGTTTCCTCCGTAAAATTGACAGCTGCATCGCCGCTGCGGAAGCCCGCCACCCAGAGTTAATACCAGAGCTTCGACATTGCGGCGGCCTCGTCGCGGCGTCCGACTACGGTGGAGAACACGGGACTTCCGAGTGGTCGACTTACTGTTTTGCTGTCGCACAATACGACGACGTAGCGCAGTGGACTGTCGCAACTCGACCGCTTCGGGCACAGCTCCTACCTGACGGACGTCGTATGGCTTTCAAACGCCTTGGGGATCGCGTCCGGGCGCAGGCGCTCCCTTCGTTCCTCGCGTCAGCGAACGAGCTTTGCGGCCTCTTGGTGTGCTTTGCTGTTCACCGGAAAATCGCGAGTCTTTTCAAGCGAGGTAAGCTCATTCCGTCTAGTCTTGCCTACGAGCCACTCAACCTGTATCCCCCCACATCGCTGAAAAGCTGCTCCGCGTGACTCATCTCTTGGCCCTCTTGGTTGCCGGACTTTCGGCTGCGGGTCAGGACTTCTTGTGGCTGACTGATGAGGATCCGATAGCCGCAACACCCGGCCATCTGCGGACACTGACAAACGTGTTTAGAAAGGCCTCGTCCGAGGTGCTCCCTCACCGAATGAGACATTTTCGAGTCGCTACAGCCCAGAGTGATCCCGGCGACCGCTCGGTCGAGGATCTGCTCGCGATTCCAGACTTGGTATCGGGCATGCTTGCGGATCTTCTGGCACACATGCTGGGCAAGCACAGCGTTCCGCCTTCCGGCATGTTTCTTGCCCGGTTGGAGCGGTTGCCCATGAAGCTGCGCAACCTCAGCGACTGGTTTTCCGATAACACACACCGTCTGAGCCGGCTGGTCGTGATCATCGACGAGACGCCCGGTGGCTCCTTACGCGCCACGCACCTCCGATTCCACGGAAGTAGGGATGGCCAATCAGGCATCGGGGTATAGCGTGTCACCGAGCAATAAGCTTGTACGGCCCGGCTCGACGCCAACCGCTGAACGTGAGCGTTAGCTGTCATAACCCGCTAGCCACGGCCTCTTCCCAATAGTCGCACCCCACATCATAGCTGCAACCGTGTCCTTTCCCCCTGAGATCGTAGCTGTCCGCAAGAAGGTGAGTCACGCACTGGAGAAAATTAAGCCTGCCGGGCCGCCCCGATCTAGTACCGAGAGTAAAGCTCTGCTGCTCGCGTCGCGCACTAATGGAGGGGGGTACCTGCCTGAGTACTACCTAGTCTACTTCTTGTTGGTCGATCTTCTTGGGTACAAAGACCTTGGTCAACGGGAAAAGGTTGCGTGGGTCATTCCCATTCGCTACCAAGATCGCCTCTATTCAATCGAGTATCGAAAGTTCGGGGTGGGGGTCTTCGCACCGAATCATAATCCAACGGCGAAGATGAGCGGGACCGCCTCCGACCAAGCAGAGTCAGATGCACGTGAGATTGCCGTGGCCATTAACAAGGCGGTCTCAATTGCAGAGCCCTATTTCCAGTGGCGAGCAAAAGAGGCCGCGTCGACTTCTGCCCTCAATGTCATCAATACCAGCTACGGTTTGTTTGATCGATATATCTTCTTCCGTGACAAGTTCCGATCAATGACCGAAGAAACTGAGTACTGTGAGGACGAGCGGCACGTTGTAAAATTATCGCTTACTGACACCGATGTAACGTCCGACTATAGTACAGCGTACCTGCCTCGACGCGAAGCTCAATGGAACGCACAAGCTGCGATTGATGCGTTCTTTAGCTGGACCGAGCAATCGTTCATTCATCTCGCCATCCTCCAAGGACGGCTTCGCGCAGGTGATGAGGTCGCTGAGCTTGCTGTAGCCGACTGGAAGACCAAGTTCAAGGCGGTTTTGGATTTGAACAACTACGAAACCAAACACCACTATGACAGACTCCTTGACTTGCGCACGCAAATTCGGAATTTCATGGCACATGGTGCCTTCGGAAAGAGAGGCGAAGCCTTCAGCTTTCACTCGGGCACCGGTGCTGTACCAGTGCTACTAACGCAAAGTCCACCACATCAGTATGCCCTTACGGGAAAACAAGCGTTCGACGAAGGCACCGCTATCACAAACATCGAGACTTTCATCGAACATCTGTGGTCGGGCTCTCGTGCCCCTGCCAAAATCTACATCTTCAGCGGGTTGCCATCCCTACTTACGCTCGTGGTAGACGGAACTTACGGACAAGCCATGCAATCCGAACATGACATGACAGAGCTCGTCGAGTACCTGTCTTATCAATTCGACAACGCAGCAAACATGGATTGGTAGTTTAGAAGAGCAGTCAAGAATGCGCCTCCGCCCGCTAGTCTGAGCTACCAGGTTGCGCGCGTATTTTCAATCCTATGCATCGTAACATAAGCACATTCGAAAACTCACGATTGGACCAGACATTGCTTATGGACGGCAACCGATTCCGGCCTCCCCACCCTTCCCTTCCTCCCCCATCCCTCCGTATATTGCAAGAGCTGCTGGCTCGCACCCCTCCCCACTAGAGAAACAGTCACCCAGCCGATAATCTTCAATTCCAAAAACACAGCAACCTAAAATCTACCCCACCCCATGAATTCCGTCAAGTCAAAACAGCGTGTGGCAGATCATGGGGAGGTGTTTACTCCGGTGTGGATGGTGGAGGCGATGCTGGATTTGGTGAAGAACGAGACGGAGCGTATCGATTCGCGCTTCCTGGAGCCGGCATGCGGGAGCGGCAACCTCCTGGTGCGGATACTGCGGCGCAAACTGGCGGCGGTGGAACTCAGGTACTGCAAATCGGACTTTGAGCGGCGGCATTATGCAATACTCGTGCGATGTGCATCTACGGCATCGAGCTGCTGGCGGCGAGCATCACTATTGCAGAAAACGGCTATAACATCGCTGTGTCGCCGTAATTGGAGCAGGGGGACACTCGCGAGGCCTTGGACAGGACGGCTCTCAGCGCCAGGATAGCCCGCATCGTAGCCCGGCAGTATGAACCGCGCGCGGCTTGCGTGGCGGATTTGGAATGGGAGCGGATATGAACGAGCACTCGGCGGCGAAATCTTTCTGTACCAGCGCGGTGATGCATCCGCTATTGATGTACTGCTCGATGGTGATACAGTCTGGCTGAAGTAACGGCAACTGGTTGATCCGTTTCAGACCACGTGCACCAATGTCGGTTAGCACAACACCAATATCTACGCGGAGGGAGAGTTGAGCCAGAAGCAACCTGTCGGGAATTCCGAAAGGTATGTGCAAGACAGACGTCGCTGCTCAAACGAGGTAAGAATATAATGATGGAAAAACGAAGTCAATCTGGCACAAAGCCCCTGAGCTCAACCCCGCATTGCAGGCTTCGTTGTTCAGCGGCACTACGCAACACGATTGAAGCCGACCGTCTAACGCATCTGCGCTCAGCGGAGATATCCGGGAGAGATTTCGCACACAGCTCTGAAGGTCGCCGAGCGAATTCCCGTGGTTTTTATAAATGGAAAAATAATGCACTTGGCTTTGGAGTAATCATGAGATCAATCATTTCTGTACTTGTAATGGTATTCGCGATTCTCATCGCCCTTACGTGTCGCTCCCTCGCGCAAGGTGGATGGAACTGGCAACACCCCAATCCGCAATCCGACCTCATCTATTCTATCTCCAGCACGGATAACATGAACAGCACAATCGTTGGCCGACAGGGCAGAATTCTGAGAACGACAAATGGCGGATCGGATTGGATTATTCAGCAATGTCCGACCTCGCAAATTTTGAATGGAGTTTCCTTCGCCGATTCAAGCAACGGAACCGCTGTCGGCTTTTATGGCGCGGTCGTTCATACGACCGATGCCGGACGAACCTGGGTGACACAGAATATTACTACCTCCGCTACCCTGTTCGGGGTATTCCTCACCGATGCCGGCATTGGCATAACTGTCGGTGAGACCGGCTCGATTTTTCGCACTACCGACGCGGGTGCGAATTGGATTCGTTCGTCAGTGAGTCCGATCAATGATCTTTACTCAATCTGCTTCAGCAACGCATCCACTGCCTTTACTGTTGGAGCATCGGGCATCATTCTTCGCACTGCTGACGGCGGTGTGAATTGGGTATCTGTGAATAGCGGTACTTCGTCGACTCTCCGATGCATCTCGTTTTCCAACGAACGCAATGGAACGATTGTCGGAGATAATGGAACGATTCTTCGGACAACTGACTTCGGTACCTCATGGGTTCGTCAGTCGAGTGGGGTCCCGAACATGCTCCATTGTGTCTCGTTCTCCGATTCCAGTCATGGTATTGCGGGTGGGCAATCTGCGGCCATCCTACGTACAACCGACGCCGGAGCGCATTGGGAATGGCAATCCGGCGGTCAGGACAAGACCGGTTTCGTCGCGGTCAAGTGTTCCGACAATCTTGTAGGTTGGATAATAGAACGATGGGGCTCAATTTTTAAAACCACCGATGGAGGGGTGAGTTGGACGAATCAGACCAAAGGATGGATTGGATTTAGGAAGGACCTGAGTTCGGTTTATTTCTCGGATGCCAAAACAGGAATTGCAATCGGAGCGTTTGGAAAAATCCTGCGCACGTCTGATGGAGGTGCGCATTGGTGGGATCAGCCTAGCGGGACCAGCAATTTTCTCTCAGCGATGTCGTTCATCAACGCCGATATTGGGACTATCGTCGGTAGCGGAGGCGTCATTCTCCGAACGACCGACGGTGGTTCACAATGGTTAAAGCAAACAAGTCCCCGTCAGAATGATATCTGTGATATTTCCTGTCCAGATATCAATACCGGCATGGCTATAGGGACGCAAGGAACGATGCTACGTACGACAGACGGCGGATCGAGCTGGTTACAACTTGAAAATGACTCATCGCATATCTTTTCGGCAATATCGTTCGTCGTCAAAGATACTGGAACGGTCGTCGGGGTCGAGGGCGGGATATTTCGAACCACTGATGGTGGATTGAATTGGATAGAACAGCACAGCGGAACTTGGGCGCATCTCCTCGGGATTCATTTCACAGATGTCAACACCGGCACAGTCGTCGGCGATTCTGGAATCGTCCTCCGCACGACCAATGGCGGTAACTCTTGGCGGAAACAATTTAGCGGGACCTTCTCTCGCTTCTACGACGTCCATTTCTGCGATGCCTCGCATGGATCAATCGCCGGCAACGGCGGAATCATCTTACGCACTACAGATGGCGGGGAAACATGGGTGCAGCAACAATGCCTGACCGACCATCCACTCAATGGTATTTTTTTCTCAGACGAAGAAAACGGCACTGCGGTAGGTGACAATGGTACAATCCTTCATACGACAACCGGAGGAGTATTGTCAGAGCGGCAACAACAGCCGATTGTACCTGTTCATGTAACCCTCAATCAGAACTTCCCGAATCCTTTCACATCCAGCACCACAATTTCATTTGTCCTTCCGAAGCCGGGATACGCGTCGTTGAGGATTTACAACGTTCTGGGAAAAGAGGTAGCCGTGTTGCTCGATTCGCATGTAACAGAAGGCTTCCATTCGATACACTGGACCACCACTTCCTTGCAGCAAGAATTGTATATATGCGTGTTGCGAACTGGTTCATATATTGAATCACGACAAATGCTTCATCTTGGTTCATCTCACGGGAATTGATCTGGTTACATGAATGAGGTACCGATTCTACCACGAGAATCGATGGCGGCAGACGCAAGAGTAAAACCAGCTCGGAGCCAATCCCACCTGCCGCCAGAATTTATTTCGACACCATGTATTATCCGCGCGAGGCTCACACGCAGGACGACATAACTCCGGGTTGTACTGCGACGGAGTTCCGGAATGAATCCCGTCTCTCCTCGCAAGAGAAAGCCCCCAACCCGCAATCCCAAAAACACCGCAGCATAAAATCTACCCCTCCCCACGACCTCCGTCAAGTCAAAACAGCGTGTGGCCGAGCATGGGGAGGTGTTTACGCCGGCGTGGATGGTGGAGGCGATGCTGGATCTGGTGAATGATGAGACGGAACGCATCGATGCGCGCTTTCTAGAGCCGGCGTGCGGGAGCGGGAACTTACTGGTGCGGATCCTCAGCGGCGGTGGAACTTAGATACGGCAAATCGGACTTCGAGCGGCGACACTATGCAATACTCGCGCTGATGTGCATCTACGGCATCGAGCTGTTGGCGGATAATATCGCCGAGTGCAGGGCGAATATGTTGGAAATCCTGGCGGAGTATCTGAATCTGATCGAGGCGGACGATCTTTATCGCGCCGCCTTTTTTGTACTGTCGCAAAACCTCGTACACGGCGATGCTCTCTTGATGCGCACCAACTGCGGCGACCAGATCGCCTTTGCCGAGTGGGGCTACCTGGGCAAGGGCAAATTCCAGCGGCGGGACTTCCGCTTCTCCACCCTCACGCAATCGGTGGCGTTCAGCACGGAGGATTCGCTCTTCGCCCTCCTCGACAAGGATGAGATGGGGAAGGGAAGGTAACGCAAGGCCGGACTGAAGCGGGGGAAGGTAACGCAAGGCCGGACTGAAGCGGGGGAAGGTAACGCAAAGACGGAAAGGCGCAAAGCAAAATATGATGATGTCGTAGGGGAGGTAGCCCTTTGCGTTTAATTCCCCTCTTTCTTTGCGTCTTTGCGCCCTTGCGCCTTTGCGTTATATTCCCCTCCTTCTTTGCGCCTTTGCGCCCTTGCGCCTTTGCGTTAAATTCCCCTCTTTCTTTGCGCCTTTGTGCCCTTGCGCCTTTGCGTTAAATTCCCCTCTTTCTTTGCGCCTTTGTGCCCTTGCGCCTTTGCGTTATATTCCCCACTTTCTGTGTCGTTGGGGAGCGGCATGTACCCATCGGGCTGTCGCGACAAGGGCTGCTGATTGTCGTTGCACATACGGATCGAAAGAGCGAAATTCGTATCATCAGTGCCCTAGAAGCTACGAGCGCGGAAAGAAAAAACTATGAAGAAGATTAAAGAGCCATCCATTAGCGAAGCTGATATGAAAACTGAGTACGATTTTTCAGGTGGGAAACGAGGGCGATACGCGCAACTCTTCCCCAGCGATACAATTGCGGTCGTTCTTGATCCGGAGATCGCGGAAGCGTACCCTGACTCACAGTCGGTAAATCGCGCTCTCCACGCCATACTCCAGGCCGCACCCGTACGTCGAGCAAAAACCAGGCACAAATCCACCTAACCCTCGCATCAAGCCAATCCCGACCAGTCGGTCCGGTTTGCCTTCTAAAGGTCCGTTTTGGACGAATGCGGGCTCGCCGCATACCGTAAGGCGGAACGAGAGCGATAAGTTTCCTTTGGAGCAAGTACATTGAGCGATTTCTTCGAAAGTCTACGAGCACTGATACACGCCGGCGATATTCGAATCTCCGAGCATGGATTCGACGAGATGGTGGAGGATGCGTTGACTGCCCGCGAAGTGATCAGTGGATTCTCTGAAGCCGAGGTCATCGAGGACTACCCAAACTTCCCCAAGGGGCCATGTATGCTGGTACTACAGAAAGATCGTTTGGGCGCACCAATTCATGTTGTTTGGGGAATTCCGAAGGGCCATATTTCGCCAGCGGTCATGATTACTGCATACCGTCCGAAACCCGAGCGTTGGAATTCAACATTTACGAGAAGGATTGATCGATGAATGTTAGAAAGAAGAAAAAGCATGTGTATGAGGGTGGCTATGTCGCGGAAGTCGAAGTCGCCTTGGTCGAAGACGATACCGGTTGGTCTCCTTATCTGAGTGTTGAGGATGCATACAGACTTGACGATGTGAGAGATGCGCTCCGTCGAGGCGATTTGGAGTCAGCATCAAGATTCGGACGGATTTATGAACTCAGACTTGTCGCTCGGCCGTAGATCATGATGGTACGAATCGAGCACCGGCAACTCACGAGATTATCCCACCGCTTCAGATACGCTTCAACCTGACGTGCTCCGCTCGCCGGTTACAAACCAACCTGCTGTCATTCCGTACGGATCAAGCCCAACAGCTCTAAACCTGGCTTTAAGAACGCAGCGCCGACCCGACCGAAACTCATCACTACTTCTTCCACTCTGACGGTACGAGGCCGATGCGGCAAACCGTTAACCGCACGATAAAACGAAGTATGCACTCCTCAGATTCAATTGTACAGCAACGCGCAGAGTCAATAATAATCGATGGATTGAACCATCTTGAGAATTTGGCGCTTCGTTCGGAGACCCACGGGTTCGAAACCGGCGTAACCATTCAACTCGATGGGTATGATAACGTGAACCGCGTTATCTGCGAAGTCTACGCGCACATCGGTGCCCTCAAAGCAGGCCACCGCCACAAGATCGCTTCGGACATTCTCAAGCTGTCATTAGCCAAATCACTTCTGGGTGGGACATGGCGAACGATTCTCTGCGTTGCTGACCAGACGGTAAAGCGCGAGCTTTCGGGTAAGTCGTGGCTAGCTGAAGCGTGCCGGCATCTATCCATCGAGATAATCGCCATCGAACTACCAGAGCATCATCGTGAAGCCCTCAAGAATGCTCAGGCCACCCAGTACATGACGAACAGTCCACACAATAGCGGCTAGCAGGTGCATGAAACGTCGCGAGCCGTGCCCACCTCCAGTACCAACGTTTTCCAGTGCGCGGTGCACGCAAAGGACGTTAGCCTCGTAACCCGATCTTGCATGATGTCCGTCAATGCCGTACAATAGTCCTTTGTACACCATCATCGTCGCGACTGAGTGATTCGCTGCTCCTCGTGTATCCGAAGTCCATGAGAGACAAGCTCCGCCGCGATCTACTCAAGGCAGTCCGAAAGGAAATCGAAAATGGCTAAGCGCACCCCAACCACCAAACGCGTCTCTTCGGGCGAGGCCTTTGGACAAAAGCTTCTTCAGTCCGTGCGCGAAATGAAGGCCGCCCAGGCTGCGCGTGTCACGAACATCGAGCCCAATGACGTTGTACAAGCCCGACATAAGACTGGCTTGTCTCAAGCTCAGTTTGCTATGGCACTGAGCATTTCTCTGCGTACTCTCCAGGAATGGGAGCAAGGTCGCCGCACCCCTTCCGGAGCCGCCCAGGCGCTTATCCGTATCGCAAAACGGCATCCCGAAGTCGTGCGTGAAGTTCTGGCCTGAACAGAGGGCTAAACCGCTCAGGCGATCAGATGCGTGCACGCTGTGCTTGCCGTCACCCTTCATATCGATGGCAACAAGCTCATTCCCCTCTTCCTCACCCATCTCTCCGCGTATTGCAAGCACGGTAGCCACGCATCCCTCCTTAGAGGGATATGCCTCCAGACGATACCCGCATTGTTGACGATCGGCATCGAGTGCTAACGCATAGTGTTTGACATATTGTTGGATGCGGAACTGGGTTTGGTGTGCGCCGTGTTCGGTAGTGTATGAAGAAATTGGTGTACAATGACAAATCGTATTCCATTATAACTCCTGGAGGCGGACAAACCTTCTTGAGACAAAAAGAATAATAATGAAAACTCATTTCCTCTACTCGACAATTTTTCTCATTGCCACCGTTGCGTTCACTTCTTGCATTGGACAAGTCAAAACGGACTCGCCAAAAGACAGACCTGTTAGCAGCATGGATGAACCAAAAACAATCTCGACGAGGCAAACGAATTTTATAAAGACGCAAGGGACAGACCAATATTCTCAGGTTCGTTGTGGGCTACAGGACAAAGATGGGAATCTTTGGTTCGGCACGACTGGTGAAGGAGTTTATCGCTATGATGGAAAATTCTTTACCCAATTTACAGTTAAAGATGGTCTGAGTAATAATTCTGTTCAATCCATTTTAGAAGATAAAACAGGAAGTATTTGGTTTGGTACCGACGGAGGACTCTGTCGTTACGATGGAAAAATAATACGTGCTATTCCAATCTCTTTGGCCAATGGTGGTAGTTTCCTTCCCTCTATAGGACCAAACAATATCTCCTCTGCAAAAAATTCTATTTTGTGTATGTTGCAGGACAGGAGTGGAAAACTCTGGTTCGGCACAAGTGACGGTGTCTATTGTTACAACGGAACAACGTTTACTCGCTTCTTAGACAATTATGGCATAAGAAACAAAAGCGGACTTCATCTTAAAATGACACAATATATTTTAGAAGACAAAAAAGGAAATATCTGGTTCGGATGTGGAGTGTGGGACGGTGAAGGGCTGTCATGTTTCGATGGAAAATCCATTACAAATTTTAAACCAAATAATCATGGCTGGATCCGTTATCTTGTCGAAGACAAAAATGGAGTCATCTGGTTTAGCACCAGGAATGATGGTAATTGGCGTTATGACGGAAAGACTTTTACTAAGTACACCGAAAAAGTCGGGATTGGCGCTCCGATTTTAACAGATAAAACGGGAAGAATTTGGTTTAGTGGAGAAGAACACGAGAATGGATATGGAGGCAAAGGAGGCGTTTGGTGTTATGACGGTAAATCCTTTAAGAATTTCACTACTAAAAATGGCATGGGCGATTATGGAGTTTGGTGCATCATAGAAGACAGGGACGGAAACATTTGGTTCGGCACCAGAAACGTTGGCTTGTACAAATACGATGGAAAAACCTTTACCAGCTTTTCCGAATAGACACGTTCACTCGATTAACTGTTACGTATGCAGATACGTTAGCGAAACGTAAACTGGGTGCACCTCTACGAGGTTATAACAGCACCGACCAGCCCACATTCCACAATTCCAAAAACACAGCAACATAAATATTACCCCACTCCATGAACTCCGTCAAGTCAAAACAGCGTGTGGCAGATCATGGGGAGGTGTTTACTCCGGCGTGGATGGTGGAGGCGATGCTGGATCTGGTGAAGGACGAGACGGAACGCATCGATTCGCGCTTCCTGGAGCCGGCGTGCGGGAGCGGGAACTTCCTGTTGCGGATCCTGCGGTGGCGGTGGAACTGAGGTATGGGTAATCGGACTTCGAGCGGCGGCACTATGCAATACTCGCGCTGATGTGCATTTACGGCATCGAGCTGCTGGTGGACAACATCGCCGAGTGCCGCGCGAATATGCTGGAAATCCTGGCAGAGTACCTGAATCTGGATGAGGCGGACGATCTCTATTGCGCCGCCTTTTTTGTGCTGTCGCAAAACCTGGTACATGGCGATGCTCTCTTGATGCGCACCAATGACGGCCGTCCGATTGCCTGTGCCGAGTGGGGCTACCTGGGCAAGGGCAGATTCCAGCGGCGGGACTTCCGCTTCTCCACCCTCACGCAATCGGCGGCGTTCAGCGCCGAGGATTCGCTCTTCGCCCACCTCGGCAAGGATGAGATCTTTGAACCAACAAAAATCTACCCGCCGATGACGCTGAGCGAGTTGGCTGCGGCGCTCGGCGACTCGCCGAAGGAGCCGGCATGAGCACTCAGGCGGGCGTCGCGTTGCGCAGCCGTAATCCGGGGATGTGCAAATCTCAATCAAAACGCTTGCCGCCGCATAGGCATCGTATCCTGAGTCGAAGCACCAGCACCGTTATGATTTGGCAGGATCACTTTTTTTTGAATAATTCAATAGTTTCTTCGTGAAATATGTCTCATATAGGTGTGAACACCTATAAAAATGGGTGTCACCACCTATAGACACAGCACAGAGATGATGTTATGTTGTAAAGAGTTTATTTCTATTCACCACGAATCTCAATCAGAGATATAGATTAAGAGCGCAATGAGAAGGAGTAAATCTGTCACAGAAAATCGCGCCGTGACGACCTACCTCCTATTGCTACATGCTTTAGCAACGCTTTGTCGGTACCCGATTATACGATAGGGTTGATCGGTCATCCCGTTGCTTTGGGTATAATGATCCTTCTCTTGCATCGAGGACAATTATACACGCACGTTCTCAATCGTGATTGATCAGGAATGAGCGGTACGAGGGATTAGACAGCGATTCCTGCGTTGGCTATACCGTAACCGAATAATCCTGGGGTAGTTGAGGTGATGGTAGTTAGTTATCCCCTTGCGAAGGGTTGGAGGACAGATGGGTGGCGGGGGTGTACCGCTGGGAGTGACACCCCAGTGATATCCGGCACCCACATTGCTAATAACTAGACGGTTAGCCCGACTATGGGCATCGGAATCGATATCAAACCGCAGGACACGAAATCGGAAGAGGACAATTCAGATGATCATAGCCGAAGCGATTGGCTACTACACTTACCGCAGCTTCCTAAGCCACCCTTTTGGAACTCCAAACGAGATCCTTTGGGGTGAGGGCGAATTATTTCTACTCATTTCTGATGAAGGAGTCGTGACCGGAACACTCGCTTTCCCCGCAGAGGCGGGGGCTAATCAGAAGGAGGTAATGGACCTCTCCGGTTCGGTTACGTTTTGGGAGGTACTGTCTCTAAGGTTCATCGGAAAAGGCCGGGCGGGTAGCGCCATCTCTGATTTCGAGTATGAGTACGACTGCCGCATTACCCATGAATGGGATTCTGCGACTCCACCGCAGCGACTTTGTCTGGTCGGTACCGTGCGCCGCAACAAAGACCACGGCCAAGCGAAAGCCGGTGCCACTGCGAGCTTCGTAGCCGTTAAACGCGACTTCGTCGAGCCGCGTACGATTCCTGGCGTCGCGCTTATTCCCGAGGCAGTCAGCATGCTTGCCGAACGCGCCCACCGTTTAAGACACACAGTGTGGCATACGCTTCGTGGTGATTGGCACTCACCTAAAATGACAGACCTGGATCGTAGTCGCTTGCAGAGCCTCGGATGGTACCTATCTGATCCACCGTTCCACCTCGACGGATCTCTTGATATAGCGAACGGAGCAGGCGAGGACTTTTTCTACATGCACCGTCGCATGATTCGAATGTTGCATAATGTTTACGACGCGGCGCGTAAACCTCGCCCCACCAGTTGGATAGAACTCCCAGACCCCGGGGCTGCCCAATACGTGTATATGGAGATGCCGGATACGAAGAACCCTGAATTGAAGGTCTTCATCCTTGATCCGGAGCACTCTGGAGTAATGGTGCCACCACCTACCCAAGAGTTCCTCGAGCAAGTCGGTGGAGTCCCATTCTTTCGCTTCAACAAGACTTCGCGTGGATTGACTAATCTGATGCGGAACCTGGCATCAAATCTCCGTAATCCCAGAGTACTCAGTCAACTATCGCTCGGCGCCTATGGCAACCTTGTGGAGTTCACTGTACATAACTGGATGCATATGCGGTGGGCGAGTCTTTCGCGCAATCCAGATACAGGAGCGTCAGAAGTCCGCGACGACTACGACATAACTGCCAGATGGGATGTGCCAACCAACGATTATCTCGGCGACTTTCACAGTTCCCACGTGAATCCGCTCTTCTGGAAGCTCCACGGTTGGGTCGACGATTGCATTGGTGCCTGGTTCGCAGCTCACGAGGCAGCTCATCCAAGCCAGGTTCGGCCACAGGAAGTGCGAGGCATACCGTGGTTCGCCCAAGGGTCGTGGGTCATCAAAGCGGATCCGTTCGATTGGCCAGGTGCTGGTGTTTCACACGATAGCGGTGGGCATCATGGCGGTCACCATGTCAACGAGGTTACAACACTTGAGCAAGTAATGGCAATTCTGAAAGAGGTCAAGGACAGACCATCTCCAACCGCGGTCGCTTTCGTAGGCTCGCGGCCGTCGAGGCGTCTGCACGGGTTTGCACGCTTCTCGGATGTCGACTTCTGAGAGGCGCGAACAATGGCCCTCTGTGAACGTTACTGGAAAACCGCCTAACCGCCGGTTCCAGCAAGCCAACTACGAGCGGACCACCGCTGAACCAAAACGTTAGTCGGATAAAACCAGATTTAATAAGGAACAGAGAAAACCATCATGAGTGAGAATGAAATCCAAATTAACGAAGTGTTGCGATTACATAATGAACAACCATATATCCATTAATCACAATTTCAATTATAAGGAGGAATTCTCATGGATGAAAACGTATCTGTTCAACTTAAAGGTGCTGTGGATGCAGCTGGGCATCTTGCCGGCAAAGGAGTCGTTACATTTGAATTCGGTGACGCGAATAAAAGCTCAGTTGGCATCGATTACAAAAGCGAAGATAAAATTGTGCTTACAGTTGAATCTTCGACGGGATTTAAAATATCAACAGAAAACACACTCACTGTAGGCGGTGGCCTTAATTTCAATCTCTTCAATCATGAATACGGCGGCAAGATCTTCGCAGAAATATCGATAAACAAACAGATCGCCGCTCAAATTGAACAGGAGTTCGCAAAAAGCGGTAATTCTACCTCGCTAACTTTAAAGTTGACTTTCTGACAACTTCTCGACTCTCAGTAAAACGGCCATCATAATGCGAATCCTTCAACGCAGAAATCAGCTTACGAGGTGTCCGGTCGCAACACCCATAGGGGCGGGTTGAGTTGTTGAAGCCGGGGGATGGTTCAGACTGATACGGCACCATCCTCCAAAGTCACCGACGACTTGGCATATTGCTCGCCGAAAGAATGATAACCAAGACTTTGTTTAACCCGCGATTTGAGCCGGCCCGGACGAGGTTTTCCTTCATACCAAAGCTCAGTGCGCGCACGACTCACGCGCAAGTCCGACAGCCAGTGGGCCAGTTCATCGTTTTCTATAAGTACCAAATTTTAATCAAAAGGAGGCGTGCCATGGCAGAACATCCAGTGCGTCGCACTCTTCGACGAGATCTTTTGCCATATCTCATTTCAGCTCGTCGCTTAAGGAGGCAATGGTTCTACTGGCTCCATCTGATATTTGGTTATACAACTGATCTCGTTGTCGCACTCGCGGCAATTGGGGTTTCGACCCCTCTTCTCTCGCTCCTCGGGTCTGTGAGTGATATCTCGGATGATGTTGCTCCATCGTCTTCGCTAACCACCGCCCTGAGTTCAGTGCCAGGTTGGCTGGTCTATCCCACAGCATTCATTATAATTGTTTGGATTGTATTCAGAATCGCATTCAATCGAGAGGAAGGCCAGAAGCGCGCGGTGCTGACGAAGAGTTGCTTTCAACAACTCAGGCAAGCGGAGGCCAACCTTCCAGTAATCCTCTCCCAAGCTGACCCCATGCCCGAAATCAGCAAATTACTAGAAAAAATGGTTCGTTCAACGGTTGACCGAAACATCCAAGAGCAGGCATGGCCATGGGTACCTTTCGCACCTGGTATCGACTCCGAAGTTGCGAAGGAATTGGAATCCTTGTGCTCACGATTTGAGGCAGACTGGGCGATTATCGATTCTGTCACACTCCTCCAACGCACATAGCGAGGTACTTGCACATGGAACACACAAGGATCAAGGCAACTTTTCAATTGGATGAACAAGGAAAGCCGATAGCTATTCAGCGAGGAGATTTGAAGCATTACAACATCACGCTTCACATCGAAGGGGCGCCTGTAGATACGTACGCAGTCACATATGTGCTTCATGAGACATACTATGAACCTGTCCGCGAGTCGCTCAATATCGACGATAATTTCTCGGAAGATCTGAGCTCGTATGGTGACTATTCTGTTCAGGCGAAAATTCGGACCAAAAACGGTACTATCTCCATTGCGTCGATGCTATCTCTAGCCTTGGTGCATGGTCATAAGGGGCAAGGCACGCAGGCGATTGAGGACGCTATCAAAGATATAGCCGCCAATTAGCTAGCCAGTGAACTGCTGGTTCTGCAATCAACCGGTTGGTCCGTCCATTTGTTCTTTTCAGATATGTCGCGTGGATTGAGAGTCCGCAACAGTCTTGTGCCGCTGGTGATAGCCCCGATCGCCAATGATTTTTTACACCGAGAATATATTGTTCAGGATAATACAATCCGTATCATTCTTCGCTCCGAAATCAACGGGGTTGAACCGTTTAGGAATCTCTCCCGACCAACACGCCCGGCTTGTGATTTCGGAGCGAACGGTTAAGTCTTAGGAAGTTTGGATCTGCAAGGTGTTGGTCGTGGCCTCTACGTGAACACCTGCCAGGCAAGTCCACTCACTTGCAAGCTACGATGTGAACCGCAACCGACCGTTCCGCCTTCTCACTCAATCCCCACCACCACCCTTCCCTATCTCCCCCCTCCCTCGGTATATTGCATGCACGGCTGAAACCCGTCTCTCCTCTCCAGCGGAGACATACACCAGCCACAACCCTAAAAAAAGCGCAACATAAAATCTACCCCACCTCATGAACTCCGTCAAGTCAAAACAGCGTGTGGCAGATCATGGGGAGGTGTTTACGCCGGGGTGGATGGTGGAGGCGATGCTGGATCTGGTGAAGGACGAGACGGAGATCATCGATTCGCGCTTCCTGGAGCCGGCCTGTGGGAACGGTAACTTCCTGGTGCGGATGCTGCGGTGGCGGTGGAACTCAGGTATGGCTATTCGGACTTCGAGAGGCGGTACTATGCTTTACTCGCGCTGATGTGCATCTACGGCATCTTGCTGCTGGCGGACAACATCGCCGAGTGCCGCGCGAATATGCTGGAAATCCTGGCGGCGTACCTGAATCAGGATGAGGCGGACGAGCTCTATCGCGCCGCCTTTTTTATGCTGTCGCAGGACCTCGTGCACGTCGATGCGCTCAAAATGCGCACCAACCGCGGCGATCCGATCGCCTTTGCCGAGTGGGGCTACCTGGGCAAGGGCAGATTCCAGCGGCGGGACTTCTGCTTCTCTACCCTCACGCAATCGGCGGTGTTCAGCGCGGAGGATTCGCTCTTCGCCCACCTCGGCAAGGATGAGATCTTTGAACCAACAAAAATCTACCCGCCGATGACGGTGAACGAGTTGGCCGCGGCGCACGATGGTAGCAGACCGGAAACAGACGCATGAAGGACCGCTATTCCATGCCAGACCCACCCCGTATGCTGCACGATGTCCGCGCCATCCTGCGCGATGCGCGCGGAAAAGCTTACGCCGCCGTCAATGCGTCCATGGTGGACGCATACTGGCGCATCGGTCGTCGCATCGTTGAGGAAGAACAATCCGGTGCCGCTCGCGCCGAACACGGCAGCCAGCTCATCCGCCACCTTGCCCGCGCACTCGGCGAGGAATTCGGCAAGGGCATGTCCGTCGCCAATCTCAGGAATTTCATGCAGTTCTACCTGACCTTTCCCGACGCGGGAAAACACTACGCCCTGCGTAGCGAATTGAGCTGGACGCATTGGCGGCTGCTTATGCGGATGTCAAATCAGTACGAATTCCGAGTAAAGTTTTATTCACCCAAAGATAGAATATTTACTTGAAAGCAGCTTTAATCAAATCAGAATGCTTCGGGAGAAGATACCCAAAATCAATGCAATTCTTTATTTGTCTCTGCAAGGTGTCGCTTGCCATATCAAGCAACTGAACATCAGACGACAGCAGTTCTTCAAGTGTATAGACAGACTCAACTTTGAGCATAATAGATGTGTCATGCTTGATGAACGAAAAGTCCCCTGATTTCAAAATGAACTTCCCTTTCACTTTGTTGCATAGGTAGGACTTCCCAATCATATCATCTTCTGAGTTCATCACGAAGCAAACGACATCATCGTCTTCGAAGTCCGCGTTACTTAACGCAATAAAATACTTATGCTTTTGTCCAGAGATGTTTGTTGCTTTCCTATCGAGGAAGGTTTGCCCCCGTTCAAATTCTGCCATTCTCCCGTTGCTCCCTTTGTATCTGAAGGAATTGCATCATTGTTTGGTCGTCAATCTCGCTATCTTCATCATGTGCAAGATTATATGGAATCAACTTGTGCATGCCCTCAGAACGCAACGTCTTTTCCCATGGCGAATTTTTTAAATGAGACACCTCTGTCATTGCCCCAGCATTTGCGTATTTAAAGATCTCTGCGACTGTCTCAAGCATTTTTAATTCATAGGGCGCGAAGGCACGGGTATCAATTTTCCTATTCTTTAGATGGACCTTGTAGTATGGTTTCCCGCTATCTTCCTGAGTGTTTCTAATAAATCCCACTTCCTCGCTCAAATACAGAGGGAGTCGATCATTAAGGATCTGTTTGTACAAAGCATCCGGCACGGGCCCAAACTCATAGGTGTAGTAATCCATTAAGGTGACAGCGATACCATGTTTCTTGACGTACATGAAATCAAGAAAGTACAACAGCTTAAACAGTTTCGTCAACCCCACATTCTCCGTGTTCTGGACGAAGTACTTGATAGCATTTAAAAGTTTGGCTTCAGTTATTTTCATTTCAGGTACAATAGTTTTGTTTATTTTTCAAATTACCAACGCGACCGACAAGATGCAAGGCAATTTGGGATCGTCCATCCCCTATTGACCTCCCCCACAATCGCAGATCTCGTACAGCATCCGAGACAATACGTACGGCCCACATTTTTTTTACCGCCAGAGTACGAGCACCCGCGTGATGCTTCTCGACCTTTCGAAGTCCATGCGATGCATCCCCGGCGATCTACTCAAGGCGGTTCGAAAGGAAATCGAAAATTGCTAAACGTACCCCAACCACCAAACGCGTTACTTCCGGCGAAGCTCTTGGGCAGAAGCTTCTTCAGTCCGTGCGCGAAATGAAGGCCGCCCAGGCTGCACGTGTCACGAACATCGAGCCCAATGACGTTGTACAGGCCCGACACAAGACTGGCTTGTCTCAAGCTCAATTTGCTGTGGCACTGAGCATTTCTCTGCGTACTCTCCAGGAGTGGGAGCAAGGTCGCCGCACCCCTTCCGGTGCCGCCCAGGCGCTTATCCGTATCGCAAACCGGCATCCCGAAGTCGTGCGTGAAGCACTGGCTTGAACAGAGGGCTAAAC
>CAYJMN010000031.1:0-38313 GCA_964371045.1 uncultured Chromatiales bacterium
TCGCGGAACCAGTGATACACACACCGCGGCGGCCCTCAGGGTGACGGCGTTTGCTATGCGCTACGAAACCCTTATGTCATCCACGAAATGGACCTGTGCCGGGAAGCATCTTCCCATTCTACCGTTGTATCGGGAGACGTTTCCTTTTCACGCCGCATTGGAGCATACAGCGGGGAAGCCGGAAATTTTTCTTATGTTGAAGGATTGCTACGAAAATCCGGACCGTGACGTTCGCGGATACACGCCTCAATAGCAGCAGGCATAGACGCGCCACACAGCATCGGGACAGCATCAACGCATTATCAACGAGCCGACAGCATGTTCACCTGGAGTCCAGACCCCGAATTGTTTTCACTCGGTCCTTTCCACGTCCGCTGGTACGGGCTGCTGTTTTCACTTGCATTTCTTTCGAGCTTCACGGTCATGTTGTGGATATTCCGGCGAGAGCATCGCGGCGAAGATATGCTCAACAAACTGTTTCTCTATGTGTTCGTCGGAGTCGTCGCAGGCGCACGGTTGGGACATTGCCTGTTTTACGGACCCGAGTATTACCTGATCCATCCTATTGAGATACTTAAAATCTGGGAAGGAGGATTAGCGAGTCACGGAGCGGCCGCGGGCATTTTGATTGCGTTGGCGATATTTGTGCGCAGGACTCCCGGCATGACTTTTTTCGGGGTGACCGATCTAGTATCCATCGTTATTCCTCTCTCGGCCATCTTCGTCCGTCTCGGCAATTTCGTGAATTCCGAGATTCTGGGATTGCCGGCGGATGTTCCATGGGCTGTCGTATTCCAGCGCGTGGATATGATTCCCAGGCACCCCGTCCAATTGTACGAGGCGATAGCGTATGCGCTGATATTCTGCGTGATGTTTATGCTGTACCTGCGCGGTTTCGGCGCGCGCGCTGGCAGGCTCACGGGCGCAATGTTGACGATGCTTTTCTCGGCCAGGTTTTTTCTGGAGTTTTTCAAAACAGGACAATCCTCTCTTGATCCTTCCCTGCCGATCACCATGGGTCAATTGCTGAGCGTTCCTCTTGTCATCTTCGGCGGCTGGCTACTGCTGCGGAAGCCTCCCGTCAAGAGCTTATAATCCCGAAAGTAATTAAATATCGTCACTCTGAGTCAGGTAAGCTTCGCTGCGCTCAGGTTTATATCGATGCGACATCTGAGAAAAAAAATATCGTCACCCTGAGCGGAGTGCCTGCGGTAAAACGTGTGATTGATGCACGAACGTTTGCAGGCACGGAGTCGAAGGGCGGCGTTCGGCTTCTACAGATTTTCCAAGTAAGGACTCCTATGTCATAAGCAGAAGCCACTGCGAAATGATTGCGCTAGGATTATGAACTCAGAGTAGAATCCGTTGGTAAAGAGAGTGAGGAGAGCGAAGAGAGCGAGGAGAGTTTTTTATGCGCAGCTCGAAAGGTTGTGTGATGATTATTACTCTATGGAGTCGCTCCGTACGCGATGGTTCGCTTTGCCTTGAAGAACAAGCGCCCTTTTAACAATCTCATCGCTCTCTTCGCTCTCTCCGCTCTCTTTACACCTTGGCTTCTGCTCCATACGACAATGTACCCGATGGCTTCAGTGTATGTCATGAGCAGCGCAGTGCCCGCAGTAAGATGTGTGGAAGATGCACTGAGGTTCGCAGGCACCCTGCTACTGCAGGGAAGGAGCAGCGTCCGGGCTTCTACGAGGTTCAGCAAGTACAGACTCGTCGAGCACTTCCGCGAATGCAAGCACGTGCCCGTCCGGATCGAGCACATATCCGGCCAAGTGTCCCCAATCACGCGCCTGTAGCGGACTGAGCAGTACAGCTCCGGCCTGCAGAGCGCGAGCCATGTATGGTGCGGCTTCAGGAACGACGAGATATACTTCGGCGCGAGGGATGCCCGCCGCCACCGAAGGATCGGGAATCGCGTTTCCGAGCAGTCGGCGTATACCCGCAACCGGCATCAATCCCAGAACGGAAGTATCGTTCAACTCAAATTCCGTCATACCCGGTACGTGGAGATCCGGGCTTTTTCCAAGTATGTGTCGATAGAAATCGGTGCTGCGCTCCTGATCGTCGACGTAGAGAATGAAATGCGAACGTGCGATCATTGCGGATTTCCTTTTCTTGTTTCGCGAATAGCGTCTCCCGGTTGTATTCACGGGACTCAATGCATCAACAATGTGCGATAAAATCCGATCCGCACAATCTTGCTCCTCCGCGATAACACAAGTCCTCGTTGACTTTTGATCGCCGAGGGCATAGAGATATTTTTAGCGGTCTCGGCTTCAAGAATTATGCGCACTGCGAAAATAAAGAGATCGACTTAGTCTGTCCTAATTGCGGAACTCGGCCTCCTCTTGACTATCGGAGAAAGAAACCGTAATATGTCTGCGTAATCTAAAGCCTGTCACGATATTCCTGGATCAACCGAACGGCAACCGCGTGGGACGCGCGTGATACCGTGACGGATACAGGAGGGATTCCGGAGAATCGCGGTGAGACGACCCGAACGAGCTAAGGAGTTTCGGATGGAGACGTTTCGGACGGAGGAGTGCACATGGTGCGCGGCGCATTTGCGCTTTTTCCACGCTTTGGTGAACGGGGAGCTGAGCCGGGTCGATACCGCGAAGCTTGAACGCGCGATACTTGCGGTGGCAAAGCAGCTTGTCGAGCAACTGACAAGGAGCAGGCATTGGTGGCTCGATAAAATCGGGATATCGTCCGGGGGCCTGGCGGGCGATGCCGTTGCCGAGTTGCTCGTAAAGGACGCAAAAGGGCCATGTGCCGGACTCCGAAAATCGCTTGAGCGGATGAGTCCTTTTCGGGAGGATGCTGCTTCCCATTGTCACTGCGTACACGGAATTCTCAACAACCTCGTTCACCAGGCATTATCGCGGCTACTTGCGCAGCACGATCCAGCCCATGCGCATATGCAGCGTGCCCTACGCCGCCATGAGCGGAATACGCACGAACTGACGCTGCTACCTGTCTGCGCTGGGCACGTGTACCACATTGCTTCGACGGATATCCTGCACAAGAGACCATACATGCCATTGGAGGAATTGACGGCCAGAATCACACTGCCCGCCAAGACGCACAGGCGGGGGGGGCACCTGCAAATCCGGCGGTGAGCATGCTGTATTCCTGCCTGGACCTCCTGGCAACACAGGACGAGTATTGCCGCGCGGTACACGAACACCATGTATTGTGGCTTACGAAGGAGCAGTTGGCGTGCGAATATGTGGCGGAGGAGGTTGAATCGTATGAGTATGATCCATCGGACATTACAGGATGCGAAATCCACTCCTATATCGATGCGGCCCTCGAAAAAACGTGGGTATGGGTGGAAGGCAGCTATGTACGGAAAGGGAAGCTCACGGCTGGGGAAGCGGAAGCCATGCAGAAAGCCATCACGGAGTTTTGTTTCCATGCCGCACAGGGGCAGTGCAAAGGGCCGACCGCGTACCTTCACTTCGATGCCTTGCACGGAGAGTCCTGCAAAAAACTGCTCAAAATATTCGAAAACATCAGGACACGCTTCAAGCTCGAATTACGGAAGCTGGTCTCCGACATATAGCGAGTACGCGGAAGCATCTGAACGCGGAGAAAACGAAATTGCGACCAACGCAGATCCGGGAAGAGAGCTATCGGTGCAGCGAGTATGAATCACCTGTTGATGACGAATACAAGTTGAGCAACCCGAAATTCTCAGGAATGTCTCGTTCCGAAAAAATATTTTCACGAATTTTCGGAAACGGGTAATTGTGGCGGCTATTTATATGTAGAGGCTGAACATAAGATTGATCGAGATGAAGTAGGAGTTCCAGACGGAGAAGAAGGTTGTTTCGGACAAGCACGCTTCAGAGAGAAGCCAAAGCACCGGTAGCATCCGGTTTCAATAAACAGATGTAGAGTACTGCACACTGAATTACGTTGGTACAAGGAGTAGAGAACTAAATGCGAATCAAGAAATGTCAGGCCCTTTTGGTTGCTCTTGCGATATTGTTCGGATGGCGGGAAAGTTTAGCGCAACTGCCGATTTATTTCAGCTCCCAGGAATGCGGAGTAGTTGAATACGCCGACGTCCTGATTAAACCACCGTTGTCGACGTTTATGCCGCTAAATGTAATGTACTCATATATAGTGCTTGATAGTATTTGCAAGGTGGGTACCTTACAGGAGGTGCAGTCGAGACTGAATCTCATGTCAAACGACTCGATACGGCTTGCGATGCGGTATTACTACGACGTTCTCGACTACGATCCGATTCTGTTCCACAAATATGCCATGGCTACAATAGGCGATCCCAACTATCCATGCAGCGTACCCTCCTTCATAAGTACACTATTTGATTTGTACCAAGAATCAGCAGATGCTGGACCAAAGGATAACTTGTTGATCTGGACGTCATATATCTATCATATACGCGTACGCTCTCAAGTCGCGCGAGATGATAGCAATAAACACACCAAAATGCGTAAATTCTGCGCAAGGGCGGACGTTTTGAATAAACTTAAAGGAACGGTGCTGCCAGATCCAAGTCGTATGGAGGATGGGGGAACTGAGCAGATCACCCTTTGGTGGGGAACGGAAGTGCCAAGCTGGAATAATGGGATATATATAGTAGACTCCACGGCTGCATTTAATGTTGCCGAAGGATTCCTTATTCCGGAGCATGAATACATCGTCTTCGTGTTGGCTGAACCAACACATTTAAATGGGAGTGAAAATTCACAAGGGTATTTGCTTAGTGGGACCTATGATTCAAATGAATTAGGCACATGGGTGCTACCAGTTATTAATGGCATGGTGATCGACGATGATGGGTATTTTGGTATTGGCACAGAAATAGAGGTCCAGACCTTTAAAGAGTTTGTAAGGTCGTGGAGAGAGCACATTTGATTATGGTGTCAGTCATTAGTTAAAAATTGATCCAATAGGTATAATATGAAGATCCTGCTAATTTCGCTTCTTACAATAGCAAATTGTGCGCTGATGGAAGTTCACGCGCAGAATGAAGTGGACTGTCGCGGAAAGCATTTTGTTTATTTCAAAAAGACAGGAAATGGAATTGTAGCAAAGTGCTCGTCCGAAGAGGCCCCTAATCCAGCCGAGGTGACGCTTGCAATGCCTTTTAGAATTTGTGTAGATATGGACTTAAGCAGTCTCCCATCAAACCTTTACAGAAATGTTTGTGATCCCGTGGACTTTAGTAGTAAGTTCAATTCGGCGTTGGACGCAGCTCTCGCCGCCTGGAATAGTATATGTCCCGCGAATATTATTAATATGAGTCGTGGAGAATCAGTATGTGACGGACAGATTGCAGCTATTGATCAAAAATCAGATTGGAGGAGTATGTGGACAGGAAATTTAAAAAGTGCAACAGCAGATTACGCAGAAGCCTGGCCCGGAGGTATTGCATCTGACGGTAAATACAGACCAACGCGTATAAATATAAATTTAACGAACGAGCTAAGCGAAACAATTCCTCTTCCATACTTACGTACCGGCCATGTTTGGGCATTTAAGGGCCAATGTAGCGGCCTCATACAAGGATGGTCCCAGTGCAACAAAGAGGAAGGAGGTAATTACGATAAGTGGTGTATAAGCATGGAGACGGTACTATTACATGAAATAGGACATTTACTTGGTTTAGGCCATCCAGCTTTGAATTGTACAGGAAGTAGTGAAACCTCAATAATGGCGGGTGGATTAAACTCACGTCCAGATTTTGACAGAAAAATCGAATTGCATGATAAATGTGCTATCAAGCGACTGTATTGCCCGGATGACCTGATGGGAGTTCAACATCTAAGTACTGGCGAAGCCGGCCTCTCCCTTTATCCTAACCCTGTTTTGAATACCGTCAGTATTCAGTATCCTTTAACATGGGATATCCAAAATATTCACATTTACGATGCCAACGGTAGACTAATCTACAAGCACAACCAGAAAGTAGATGTGAATCCCGTAAATATAACATTAAGTACAATTAACAAAGGCGTATACTATGCTGTAATATATAAAAGTGATAAGGTTGTTATTGCAAGATTTATCTACGATTGACCTGCTTTGGCATCGTTGGTAAATTGTATAATATACCGATTATACTTGGGAGTACCCGAAATAGGATTGCACTTTGGAAAAAAGTGAATACCTCTCAAAGTGGCATGAAAGAAAGAAAAAGCTGACTCAATTTAAACAATGACTGGAGAAATACAATGAACCGAGAACAAAGGAAACACAAAGCCGCTATTCGCGGAATTCAATTCCTCCTCTTTGGTTCTGACTCATCTAGGTGAGGCAGCCAAAGTGAAGAATATTCACGGCGCTTTGTTTCATACAACCTTATGCGATGCATTAACCACATGGACGTGAAACATTGATATATACCAAATAACGCTCCTTTACGTTGTTACTATAAAACGCTTATGTTCGTCATGTAGCTATTAATGTGATTAAGACGCCGGCGAAGCTGAATTCATCAAATTTCGTTCACAACAAGTCCAGGAGTGAGTACAATGAAAATCAAAACATGGGCTCTCGTCATTATGACGTGTCTGCTTACGACGTACACCGGAACAGCTGGATCGTACACCGCTACCAAAAAGTGCATGGTCTCCGAACGTGAAGCCGAAATGGCGGATCCCATCAAGACCCGAGATGGAGATTATGTCTGCATGGAAGGGAATGGGACCGGCGGATTTGCAGTTCGCTGTAATGAAAACGAAAGCAACACGTGCTATGAAGCCGTGCCCAATGCTGGCGGAACCGCGACCATCATCCTTGATCCCTGTGGAGATCCAATTGTTATTGAGGTCCCCCAAGGCACGCTCCTGTATATCCAGGAGTATACAGATCCAATTACGGGTGTCGAGTATGAAATTCATACATTTGAATACCCTCCTGAGGGATAATGATCTTCAATGAGCGATAATATAAAACTATTATCCTCAAAGGTCGGTAACCGATACCTAGGATAAACACCTCAATATCTGCATAACTTGATAGCTGAAACTGTATCAAGAAAGTGTTGCGATAACGCCAGTCGCATGATATGCGAATAATCGGGTAAATCTGAATTGACGGCTCGCGAACAGAAAAAATGCGGTGCCAGGCAGATCAACGATTTATTTGAGTATGATGCGGCTGGCTAAAATTCAAGGATTGCCAAAACAGATTCAAATCATTACCTTTCGAAGGATCGTGGTGATTCCATTTACTTTAACCCCGACCATTTTTTTAAACGACAAAAACCCCTGGTACATTATGCGTATTGCATCCTGCATTTTTGTCCTTGTGATCCAGCTGTCCATTCCATTGCATTCGCAACCCCGGTTATATGAGTCGTTCCTGGCCGACAAATTGCACTATGACAGCTTCATAAACGAAAGAATATGCATTTATTTGATCGTAGACAAAGCCTCGTGTAAAAAATGTGAATATCGCGCATCCGATATGATCACCAGGATGTCTGAGGGATATGCAAACACCACATTTTCAACAGTGTTTTTGGTTGATAGACTTGTTGATTCTGCTCTGACAAACAAATGTCAGGCTTACGTTGGTGACCGAATATATATCGAAAAATATAGGGTTGACAACAAGACATTGCAAAGCGTGTCAAACTCATGGATCATCGCGAATAAAGGGATTATTGAGACAGGATCGCTGCTCATGGATGAAGATCTCGCTAGAGCTTTGAATATTCTGGAACGGGCGGCACACAGCGGAAAAATTGTTCACACAATCGGTGTAGAGGAGGTGGTTCTGGATGAACGTGAAACGAGAATTTACACACCCACCGTATGTAGTAACACCGTAAAGGACATGGTGGCGATCGGAGACGAGAATCAACCGTTTCTGTCGCTGTACGATGTAAAGAATGGAGGCATCATACATAGCCTTATGGTACAGGACAGTTTGTTTGAAGCCATGTTAAATGATGGAGAATCGATTTACCGGGATGAAAATGAGCAACCGTGTATCCGAACCGTAGAGTTTCTGGATGAGGAACATCTAATCGTACTGGGTTCGATGCCGGTCGCGAAAAGAGTAAGTGAAGAAAGGATACGAATTTCAAACAAAAACTATGCTCTGCTATGGGAACCATGGAATGGAAATCGCATAGGTGTTATACAGGATTCATCCCTGGGTTCGTTGCTACGCTACTTCTCGATCAGGGAATCGTACATGATTGATTCGATGTTAATAGCTGTCTATCCTACATGGTTAGTCGCGGATTCAACGTATGACAGTTTGTATGCGGTTACGACCTTTGATTTGAGAAATGGACATACGCAACGGTGGTCAAAGCTTGACAGCATCTACATTCATCTTGGAATCGGGAAAAATATGCTGAGAGGATTTAGAGCAGTCTCAGGTGGGCGATACTTCACAACACAATCATTATCAAAATGGATAGTCGATGAAGCTTCGGGAGAATACTTTCCGAAATACGATTCATTGTTCCACAGACAGCACGAGGAATCGGTCGCAACCGGCAATGCGCTGAAGGAGAAGTATCCCAGAAAAAGCGCAAGAGCTATGAATTACAAACCATTCGCGACTACACGGGCTATGATCGCGTTTGGCGAGGAATATTTGATGACTGCGACTTCGGATTATCACAATGATAAGTACTTTTTAGAGCTGTACTCAGCGGAAGATGTACGTTTCCTCAGTAGAAGTGCAAGTACTCCCGGTTTTCTCGTGAAGCATTCCGAAAATTCTTTTTATCTGATTTATCGCGATAAAGCCAATTACAAACTGAGGAGATACGATATTCAGGGAGGTTAGGGAGCATCCTTTCCCGGTTGTAAGAAGGAGATCAATTCTTGCTAAAAGTACAGTTCGCGTCCAAATCCACTCCGCCTAGATAAAAAAGAAACGTGCATGTTGAGCATGCTGGCAGAGGGCGCAACGCAGAGATGCAGAGATGCAGGGAGGAGAGGAGAGGAAAATAACGCAGAGCCGATATATTTATAGTGGACACTGATTATTGATATCGATCAGGAAGCCTCAACAATCAGCAGGATCGTAGGGTATCCTAATTTCCTCTGCGCCTTTGCGCCTCTGCGTTAAATTCCCCTCCCCTCTGCGCCTTTGGTGCGTCAGGCCAACATACCTTTCGGGATACCCCCTCTACATTTCTCTCTGTGCCCTCGGCGACCTCGGCGATCTCTGCGATAGAAGGAGATCCGCACAATGTTGCCCAAAGCGCAATGTGGCCCATCATCGATTTCCGTGTGTTTGTCATTCCCATTTCATACATTTCGCTGTTTGCTTGTCACAATCGCGAATTCGTTTCCCGACGCCCGATAGAAGGAGATGTGCCATGCGCTTCATTCGTTACTCCCTGATCTTGCTGTGTACGGTGGCGATGCAGGTGTTGGCGCAGCCGCTTATCGTGGATCACACCTCCGTGGCGCAGTTCGACTCGATTCCGGCGCAGTACAAGGAAGCCGCGCGGAATCTCCGCATGCTCTTCATGGACCGCTCGGTCGGAGGAAACATTCACGATGCTCTGAGCTGCCTCTCCGTTCCGCATGCGAGCGCGCCGAGTCACTGTAAACGGTACCAGCATCGCGACAGCGCGTACGCCGTTTCACCATCCGAAGTGTATTGGGACGGAATCTGGGACCGCAGCAACTGGCGCTACGAATACTGGCCGAGCGGGTGTTCGGAGGATGCGAATTGTTTCGTGAACTTCGTCGAGCCGCGGATCGATTCGTTCGACGTCGTGGGCTTTCAATTCAGCTATCTCGCCGTCATGCCTGGATCGAGTCTGGTGCATCCCGTGGACGGTTTTTTTGGATCGCGTACCGACCGGGGAACAGCCACGAGCTACACCGCCTTCGCCGCGCGATGGCCTCAGAAGACGATCATCTGGTGGACCACTTCGCTTGCTCGCGGCATTGGATCGCCTGAATCCCAAACCTTCAATACCGTCATGCGTGACTATGCGCGGACGCACAACCTCGTCCTCTTCGACGTCGCTGATATTCTCTCGCATGATCCGGCGGGGAATCCCTGCTACGATAATCGCGACGGCGTGCAGTACCTGGATGAAAACAATCCGAACGACGGTCTGGACATCCCGGCTATCTGCGCGCAATACACTACCGAAACCGAAGGTGGCCATCTGGGCTCAATTTCAGCTGGCGGAATCCGTGTGGCGAAGGCGTATTGGGTGCTGATGGCCCGCATCGCCGGATGGAACGTCGGCACACCTACGGACACCAATCGCGTTCCTCCCGCGCCGGTGCTGCTCGCTCCAGCGGACAATGCAATCCTCAGCGATACCGTCGTGCAATACACATGGCGGCGTTCACTTCCGGCCGTATACCGTTATCGCCTCGATGTGGCGAGCGACGCGGCGTTCACAACCCTTGTACAATCGGACACGACAATTGCGGACACCACGGTCACGCTGCAAAATCTACCCAGCGGCGCGGCGATGTATTGGCGTGCCTTTGCCAGAAGCGATGCCGGATGGAGCGCTCCGAGTGTGGTCCGGTCCTTCCGCATCGAAGACGGCTCTCTGTTTTCGGCCACACCGATAACCGAGATGGGGCGTAGCCTGTACAAAGGCAGTGCCGGAGGATTGTATCCCGATGCCACAAACGAACTTCCGCTTGCGCATGCTGCTGCGGGACGGGCGCTGGCCGATCTGATTGTTCCGCTGGATACACTTGGCGCGCCAGACCCGAACAACGGACGTATCGTTCTTCTTTCTGTAGGCATGTCGAATACCGGCCAGGAATTCACCGTTTTCGAAGCTGTCGCGGACACGTTTCAGCAGCGGAATCCCTACGTGGAGGTGGTCAACGGAGCGCAGGCGGGACAGACCGCATCGATTATCCGCGATCCAGACGCGCAATTCTGGCGCGTCCTCGAGGACGAACGCCTGTGGCACCATCGCGTGAAGCCGGAACAAGTGCAGATCGTATGGCTGAAGCAGGCCAATATCGGGCCCACCGAGGCCTTCCCTGTTCATGCGGAAAAACTTCAGGACGATATTCGCGCCGTCGTGCGGTTGCTGCCTGAAAAATTTCCCAACATCAAGCTGTGCTATCTTTCCAGCCGCACCTACGGCGGTTACGCAACAACCCCGCTGAATCCGGAGCCTTATGCCTACGAATCCGCCTTCAGCGTCAAATGGCTGATCGAACAACAGATCAATGGAGATACCTCGCTGAGCTATAACCCTCAGCAGTTCCGCGCTCCCTGGCTCGCCTGGGGTCCCTACCTCTGGACCAGCGGCCCGACAGCCCGCGCGGATGGACTTCAGTGGTTCCCTGCTGATGTGGCGACGGACGGCACGCATCCATCCGACGCGGGACGGCGGAAGGTGGCCAACCTCCTCCTGGATTTCTTCAGCAGTGATGAAACGGCGTCGCCATGGTTCCTTAAACACACGGGCACGAGCGTCAACGCTCCGGCCATGCCCGCGTCTCTCGAACTTGCGGCCGCGCCGAATCCCGTACGCGACTTGACGGCGGTGAATCTTCGCACCCAACCCAACGAGCATGCTCGCATTGAGCTGTATTCTCTGCTCGGAAACAGAATAGCCCTGCTTCACGACGACCGCGTACCTCTAGGGCGGCTGTCGATGAACATCTCCGCCCATGCGCTTGCATTGTCCGCCGGGAGCTATCTGCTCAAGGCTTCAACCGACCGTGAGGTGCGCTCGGTTGTGCTGGTGATTCTTCCATAACAACACTCAGTCCAATGAATAAAAGGGAGAGCGCTACAATGAAGAGCTCGGAAAGTATTGTTCTGTACAGAAGCAAGGACGGGGAGATCGCGTTGGACGTACAGTTGGAGAATGAAACCGTTTGGCTTTCCCAGAAGCAAATGGCAGATCTATTCGCAAAGGACTCCGATACAATTGGTCTGCACGTACGCAACATCTATACGGAAGGAGAATTATTGGAGTCTGCAACTACCGAGGAATCCTCGGTAGTTCAGACGGAAGGACGGCGAAGAGTCACACGAAACATTCGTTTTTACAACTTGGATGTCATTATTTCGGTGGGTTATCGGGTGAAATCTCGGCGAGGTACCGAATTCCGGATCTGGGCGACGAATATCCTCCGGCAACATCTTGTAAATGGCTACAGCGCAAACGAAAATCGCCTTAAAGCACTGAAGCAAACCCTCAAATTGGCTTCCGATGTCTCGAAGCGAAAACTTCTCTCAGCTGATGAAGCCACGGCTCTGCTGCAAACGATCTCCGATTATGCCTATGCGTTAGAGCTGCTCGATGACTATGACCATCAACGCGTTAGCATCCGCAGAACGTCCAAGCGCGAGGCAAAGCCGGTCACGTATGAAGAAGTCATACGTCTGGTCGAACACATGCGGACGACATTCGGCGATTCGGCGCTGTTTGGCAGAGAGAAGGACCAGAGCCTGCACGGTTCGCTGAACGCAATAATGCAAAGTTTCGGTGGAATGGATCTGTACCCTTCTGTCGAAGAAAAGGCCGCGCATCTCCTCTATTTCCTGGTCAAGAACCACAGCTTCGTCGACGGTAACAAGCGCATTGCCGCAACCGTGTTCCTGCGCTTCGCCGAAAAGAACAAACTCATCTTTGACAAAGAAGGCAACAGACGCATAGCCGACAACGCCCTCGTCGCGATGACACTTCTGATAGCCGAGAGCGATCCAAAGGAAAAAGACGTTATCACCGCGATGTTGACGAATCTGATAGCAGGGAGATGACAACTTCAACCGGCCGTGAGGTGCGCTCAATAGAGTTGGTGGTTATTCCATAAAATTAGCCAGGCTTGTCATCTCGTCGCGGCTAGGTGATTAGTGAGCAAGTCAAACAAAGTAGGTCTTCGCGCTGAGAGCATCGGGTAAACTGGCGTATGGAGCAGAAGCCAAGGGGTAAAGAGAGCGGTGAGAGCGGTGAGATTTTTATAAGGGTTCCTGCAATTAAAGGCATGGCGTAACATCGCGGACGGAGCGAATCCTTGGGGTAATAACCCATAGCCTTTCCGTCAGAATCCGTTCCATGTAGAGACGTTGCATGCAACGTCTCTACATGGAACGGATTCGATCCGATCTCACAATCCTTGCACAATCATTTCGTAGCGGCTGCTGCTAATGACATCAGGGAGGTACTTAGTCTACACGTGCGTCACGGAACCAATCATCTCGCTGCGGCGAGTCTTCGACCTTCGAGACGCCGCCGAAATAAGACTCCGCAATTACCGGGAAATGGGCGTGTGGAGCAGAAGCCAAGGGGTAAAGAGAGCGGAGAGAGCGAGGAGATTTTTATAAGGGTGCCCTGCGCTGAAGGCTTGGTGTAAAATGGCGTACGGCGTGAATACATGGGGTAATAACCCACGCACAACCTTTCGAGCAGCGCTCAAAAAACTCTTCCTGCTCTCTCCGCTCTCTCTGCTCTCTTTACACAACGGATTCTGCTCTGAGCTTACATCCTTCGCACAATCAATTAGTGGTGGCTTCTGCTAATGACATCGTAGGTCCGTACTTATGAACACCGTAGAAGCCCGAACGCCGCCCTTCGACTGCGCGCCCGATAACGTTGAGGATTACCGAAAACTGTTACCGGGCGCTGCGCTCAGGGTGACGGTACTTGTTTACGATATCCCGAGTAAATTGTCGTAAATCATACCTCGTAAATCGTACCTCGTCAATCACAGCAGCTTCAAGCTTTCCCTTGCCGCTTCCAGTGTGCGCTCGCGGTCGTCGGTGCTGTGCATGATGGACATGAAGGCGGCTTCGAACTGCGACGGCGCGAGGTAGATGCCGCGGTCGAGCATGTTGGAGAAATAGGTTCCGAATTTCACGGTGTCGCAGGTTTTTGCGTCCTCCCAATTACGGATCGGTCTATCCGTAAAGAACAACGTGAACATCGATCCTACGCGGTTCGTCACGAAAGGAAGGCCGAATTCGTCGAGGATGTCCTGCATCCCCGTGCAAAGGGCTTCAGCATGTTCATCGAGCCTCGCGTACAGAGCAGGATCCTCGGTTAGTATGCTGAGCGTTTCCAGTCCCGCGGTCATGGCGAGCGGATTGCCCGAGAGCGTGCCGGCCTGGTACATCGGTCCCGCCGGCGCAACCATCTGCATGATGTCGCGGCGTCCGCCGTACGCTCCGACGGGAAGGCCACCCCCTATGATTTTGCCCAGCGTGGTGAGATCGGGGGTTATTCCATACAATTCCTGCGCACCGCCCGGTGCCAGACGGAAACCCGTCATCACTTCGTCGAACAGCAGCAGTATTCCCTCGCGTGTACAGATATCGCGCAGTCCCTGCAGAAAGCCGTCAACCGGAGGGACGCAGCCCATATTACCGACAACGGGCTCAAGTATAATGCATGCGATCTGACCGGGGTACTCTTTTACGAAGATTTCCACCGACTCCAGGTCGTTATATCGCGCGTTCAGCGTGTCGTTCGCCGTCGCGGCGGTGACGCCCGGAGAATCGGGCAAACCAAGCGTGGCGACACCCGACCCCGCCTTGATGAGAAAGGAATCGCCGTGGCCGTGATAACAACCTTCGAATTTCAGTATCTTCGCGCGTCCGGTGAAGGCGCGCGCGAGGCGTATTGCGGAGAGCGTGGCTTCAGTACCGGAGTTCACCATGCGCACCATTTCCACCGAAGGCACCATTTCGATGATTTTCATCGCGAGTTGATTTTCCAGCTCGGTAGGCGCTCCGAAGCTCGTGGCCAGATCCAGTTGCCGATGCAGCGCCCCGACGACGCGCGGATGCGAGTGACCGAGTATAAACGGACCCCAGCTTCCGATATAATCGATGTATTCGTTTCCATCGGCGTCCCGCAATTTGGAGCCAGATGCCGACGTAAAAAATACCGGCTGTCCACCGACAGCACGAAATGCGCGCACCGGGGAGTTGACTCCTCCGGGCAGCAGGGTTACCGCTTCATTGAACAGTTGTTGCGAACGGGTGCGGATCATTGGTTATTTACGATTGACGAATGACGAATAACGATTGACGATCTTGGATTTACCGATGACTGACGATTAAGGAGTGATGATTTGCGAATGATGATTGACGATTGCCCGCTCGCCGAAACATCAGTTGCATTAACCTGGAACCATCTCGGTATAGCTTCAGTCAGACGAGCGAATCATGCATGCTGGCTGGTTGTCACTCCCCTCTTTTCATTCTTCACCATTTCACCATTTCACCTCTTCCATTATCAATTATCAATTTTCAATTATCAATTTCCGCTCTCCCCACCGTCCCCCCCGGTCTTCTCCCCCGCATAAAGATCTTCGGTGATGACGGTGACTTCACCCTGGAGCGCGGTTACGAGATTTCGAAGTTGAGTCACATCCTTCTGCATCAGCCGAAGTGTTTCCTTCAGCCCTTCAATTTCATGGCGCATGGAAGCACCGGCCTCTTGCGGTACGTTCGCGTCCGGCGCGCTGTCGTCATAGACGTAAAAACGGTGGCGGTACCGGGTCTCTTTTTGTCCAACGAGACGGGGAGCTTCTTCCAGGAACGGTGGTTCCTTGGAGACGAGACTTTCCACGGTTGTCTGTGCAACCTCGAGGCTGGGATAATTGAATTGCCGACCCGCACGCGCCTTGATTTCGGCGACGGTCTGCGGTCCGCGGAGCATGATGATGCTCATGGCGGTCGCCTGGGCGGGCGACAAGCCAAGCCCGTTCTGCCCCGCGCGATGCATGTATTTCAGCACTCTTCCCGTGCCGGACGCGAAGGCGGCAAGTCCCTTGCTGCGCAGTTCCGTCAATGCCTCATGCACGGTCTCCTCATCGTAATCGACGACAGGATCGCGGCTGCTTTTCTGATTGCACGCGGCGATGAGGGCATTCAACGTCAGTGGATAATACTCCGGCGTGGCCTGGCTTTTTTCCATCAGGCATCCAAGGACGCGTACTTCTTCCGTCGTAAGGATTGGGGGATGTTGTGTCATAACATGCTCGAGCTGATTTTTTCTCGGAAGTACGGTGCCTGCCTTCGCGCTTCGTGCGCCGCGTCAACACCGGGCAGCAGGCTTGTTGGGTTTGGTGCTCAACGTTGTTGACGATGACGCATGCTGCGTCCGTTATTTCAGCAGACGGGAAGCTTCAAGTGCGAAATAGGTCAGGATCATATCGGCGCCTGCACGTTTTATGCCGAGAAGCGACTCGAGCATGACACGGTCGTGGTCGATCCAGTCGTTCGCCGCCGCGGCCTTGATCATCGCAAATTCACCGCTCACCTGATATGCGGCGGTGGGCATGGCGAATTCGTCCTTGACCCTGCGAATGATATCGAGGTACGGACCTGCGGGTTTTACCATGACGATGTCCGCACCTTCTTCGATATCTATGGCGACCTCGCGAATTGCTTCATTGCCGTTTGCCGGATCCATCTGATGCGAGCGCCGGTCGCCGAATTTCGGTGTGGATTCGGCAGCATCGCGGAACGGACCATAATAGCCGGATGCGAATTTCGCCGCATAGGACATGATAGGCAGATTCACGAAACCGTTATCGTCGAGGATATCCCGGATGGCTGCCACGCGGCCGTCCATCATGTCGGAAGGGGCAACCATATCCGCGCCGGCCTCGGCATGGGAGAGGGCTTCCGTCGCGAGGAGTTCGAGCGTATCGTCGTTCACGATTTCCTCACCATTCACGATGCCGCAATGTCCGTGCGAGGTGTATTCGCACATACAGACGTCGGTGATCACAACCAGATCTTTCACGGATTTCTTGATAGCGCGTACGGCCTTCTGCACAACACCGAACGGATTCCATGCCTCGGAACCAATTTCGTCCTTGTGCTCCGGAATACCGAAGAGAATAACCGCCGGCACACCAAGCTTCCAGACGAGCTTCGCCTCCTTGACGATTTCATCGACGGAAAGCTGGAATACTCCGGGCATGGATCGAACGGGATTCCGCACACCGCTGCCTGGCACGACGAACAGTGGATAGATAAAATCCTTTGGCGTAAGTATGGTTTCGCGCACCATGTCGCGCAACGTCGCCGTCATGCGCGTCCGTCGTGTGCGGGTGAACGGCGTATATGGAGTGAAATGGGTTTCGCCTGTCTGCATGGTCATCGGTGGAAATTGATGGTGAGAATTTTTTTATCCTTTAAATTTACGGCGCTTCAAGGTAAGGATAAAGTGTGGTACCGGCTTTTTGCGCGACAGAGTGCTGAATGAAATTGCATGCGTTCGTCGGGATGAGTACGTTGCATTCTGGTGGTATCCATGCCAAAGACAAAAATTACAATCGCGTTGAATCCAGCGCTGCTTCTCCGCCTTGACGAAATCGTGGCCAACGGCGCTTTCCCCAGTCGCAGCCAGGCTGTAGAGGCTGCGATCGAAGAGAAACTCAAGCGCATGGACCGAAGCAGACTCGCGCGCGAATGCGCGAAGCTCGATCCGGAGTACGAAAAGGCGCTGGCGGAAGAAGGAATGGACCAGGAGCTTGAGCCGTGGCCCGCATACCGATAGGCGGGATTCGGTGGGTGGATCTCAATCCTGTTCGAGGCAGGAAGCAAGCCGGTAAACGGCCTGCAATGATTCGGAGCCAGGACGTTTTTAACGAACGATCCGGAACGGTGATAGCAGTGGCAATCAGCAGTCAGGAGCCGCACGCTGGTTCCCCTCTCACAATGGAGCTTGAGGGTATCCAGCTTCCGCGTCTATCATGGGTACAGATCGGTCAGATTCGCAGGTTGTCAGTAGAGAGGCTCGGCCGTGTAACCCAGGAACAATCGGCGCTTGTGAAAGAGGCATTGAGCGAGATCATCGGCTGTTCAGGATAACCAGTACTGTTCTCCTTTTGAATTTACGATCGCAATTTTTCATTGGCCCGAACATGAAGCAATCAATAGCGATAGCTTTTTCTTTCATGCTTCTCAATGCGTGGTCCTGCGTCGCACAGGAGTTGCCGACTGATACAACCGATACCACCTTCCGCTACGTGCCTTCCATCGAATCCATACGGCTGGATGCGACATTCTCCCTGCTGCTTTCCTTCGGTGCAAATGCGGATGCGAACTTCTTTGAAAAGCGGAAGTCGAAATCCTCGGGGTGCCTTCTCGGACTGCGCGTAGGCACCGAAATCACCGTGTGGACAATTCATGATCGTGTACCTTCGGCTCGCGACATACATGTGTTGTTGCGTGCGGGAACATACTCTCAGCGGACGCGATGGGACGTGTTCGCAGGGATTGCACATAGGGCGACTTTCGACATGGTTTCAACAAACAGCATTCGCCCTTTGCCGGAATGGGAAGGTCTTGTCCTTAAAGCCGGTATCGAAACCTCGCGCATTCTCCTCCATCCCGTCATCGGCGTACATGCGCGCGTGTCGCTCGTCTATGGCAAACGGGCCACAGAATCATTCCTGGATTATGCCGCTTCGATCGGTATCGGTGTCAACCTCGGTTGGCAGCGGGACCATTTCTCCATCAGCCCGTAATCCTCTCCACCACCCCATGCGCGGACTTCACGCAGTCGCCCACTGAAATGCCGCCGCGGTAGTTGGCGCAGAAGTACAGACCGGGATTCGCAGCTTCCGCTTCGTCGATCGTCTTCATGCGGTCCAGATGACCATCGACGTACTGCGGTATGGCATGCTTCCACGAAGTGACATGCGAAAACACCGGTTGCATCGGTGTGCCGAGAAGGGCATGCTGCTCACTGAGCGCAGTGATGAGAATTTCCTCGTCGCCGCGCTCAGCTTCTTCGGGCTGGCGCATGCCGCCGATAAAGGTGGTGAGCAGGGCGTGACCCTCGGGCGCGCGTTCGCGGAAAATCGTGCTCGAGAAAATTGTGCCGAGTATGCGGCGCTTCTCCACCTTCGGAATCAGGAAGCCGAAACCGTCCAGCGAATGCATACCGGGCTGTGGTCGGAAGCCGGTCAGCACTTCGGCGACCGGCGGATAGGGAATGGACTCGAGCGCGCGCTGTATGTCGGGAGCGATGGCCTTCGTCAATTTGGCCGCAGCCTGCGCGGGTGTGGCGATGATGAGCGTGCGGGAAATGACGATGTTCGTCTGTCCGTCCGCGACGAAGGTCACCGTGTACGTTCTGCCGGCCGTGTCCTGGTCCGACGCTGCGATGGAGAGGATTTCCGCACCGGCCACCTTCCGCGGCAGCGTATCCGCGATGGCGTCAGTCAGCGTCTGCATGCCGTCGGTGAAGGAGAACATGCGGGCGCTCTGCTTGCTTTCCTCTCCGCTTTTTTTCCTTTCCTTCGCACCCTTGATCTGTCCCTTGATCAGACTCCCGTATTTCTGCTCGAGTTCGAAGAGCTTCGGGAAGGCCGCGCGCACACTGAGCTGCCCGGGATCGCCCGCGTACACACCGGCAACGAAAGGATTGATCGCGTAGTCGAGGAATTCGGCGCCAAGTCTCCTTTTCACAAAATCAGCGACGCTCTCGTTGGCATCCGCGGGCGAGGGCGGGATGAAGGGCTCGCGGAACAGCCGCAGCTTGGCCTTCCACGAAAACAGTTTCGTCGCTAAAAACGCCATCGGGGTCATCGGTAAAGGCAACAACGCACCGTCGCGCAGGATGTAGCGGTTGTTTGATTTGTCGCTCGCGTACATCTTCGCGTGCTCCACACCCGCATCGCGGATAAGCTGTGTCAGGAGCGGGGTGGTTTCGAGCGTACTATTTGGTCCGGCTTCGATCAGCCAGCCGTCGCGCCGCTCACTGCGTATGGCGCCGCCGAAGCGGTCGGCTTTCTCGAGCAGCAGCACGTTTTTCCCGGCGCGCTGGAGTAAAAAAGCACACGTCAGTCCGGATATCCCCGCGCCGATGACGATGACGTCGGTTGCGTTGCTGTCGTTCATGCGCTTGTTTCTCCGAGCGCGGCGCGGCGCTCCATGCGTTGGATAATCTGCGTCGCGAGTGCATCGATGTAGAGAGATGAATCGTTGAGCGCGGGCATCACCTCGAATTGTCCGATTCCCGCGTCAGTAGCGGTGTGGCGCAGCTCCATGCCGAGTTCGTGCAGGGTTTCAATATGATCGGTCACAAAGGCCACGGGTATGACGAGGAGATCTTTCACACCGGAAGCGGCGATTTCCACTGTTTTATCGACGGTGTTGGGCGTCAGCCATTTCGCCGGGCCCACCTTGCTCTGAAAACTCAAGTGATGCGGCAAACCATCGCCGCGGCGCCGCATGACTTCTTCAACCGTGGCGCGGATCTGATGCGAATACGGATCGCCCTGCTCCACGAGCGATACCGGGGTTCCATGCGCACTGAACAGCAGTGTCACACCTGCGCGCCGCTCTTCGGGAAAGCGCCGCAGCCCTTCGTCGATGCGCTGATTGATGGCGGCGATAAAGGCGTCGTGCGCATGATACGATTTTACGCTCTGCACGCGGAAACGCCGCGAACCGCGCCCGCGCTGAATATCCCGCCAGGTCTTGAAACAGGACCCGGTCGTCGTTTTTGAATAGTGCGGATAGAGCGGCATGAGGAACACGCGATCGTAACCGTCCTCTTCCAGGCGCTGCACGGCTTCGGCGATGAACGGATGCCAGTAGCTGAAGCCGATCTCCACGCGGATGCGCGCTCCGTCGCCGTAATGCTCGCGCAGGCGCTTTTCCAGCGCATCGGCCTGGCGCTGCGAGAGTTCGCGTATCGGCGACTTTCCGCCTATCATATCGTAATTCAGCCTCACGGATTTCGAGCGCTGCTTTGCTATGAATTTCGCCAGCGGCTTGCGCGCGAATTCCATAGGACCAAAGGAGATGATTTCCTTGTCGAGAAACAGATTCTCCAGAAACGGCCGAACACTATCCAGCGAATCGGGCCCGCCCATGTTGAGAAGTATGATGCCGAGGTTGTTCATTGTTTTGGTAAGGGGAAAAGGGTGAAGGTCTGGTAAAGAGTGAAGGGTGAAGGGTGAAGAGCGGGGATTCGTGAACGGTGAATCGTTAATCGTGAATGAGATGAATTTGCACGAATCCGTTAAAACACTTCGTCAGCCTGATCAGCCTGAGGCTGACTACCAGTCAGCCTGCTTATGACATCATGCAAAATAGGCTGGAATCTGCCTGCTTCAATCAACTCACCCCCCGGCCCCCTCTCTTGGTAGAGAGGGGGAGGAAGATATAAGAATTAGTGTGTATTTCGTACATGGGAACACACATGCGGTGGTTACAGGTACCAAAATCACGTCATCCGCGATCAAGCCTTCTCCGCATAGTTTATGAAAATCACTGATTTTCCCCTCTTCCTCCCCCCTCTCTTGGAAGAGAGGGGGGCCGGGGGGGTGAGTTGATGAGGGCCGAAACGCGGAGTCCGGCCCATCTTACATGATGTCATTAACCCGCCGCGGCGGGCCGCCACAGTATGATCGTTTATCATGGTACTGCGTGTGTTTGGCGGCGTCTCCTGCTTATGACATCAGGGAGGCACCTACTCTCCTCGTACGTTCCGAAACGAATCACCCTTCGAGACGCCGCCGTGTTCACGCAGTGCATAACCGAAAGGTATTCCAGCGGCGGCCCTCAGGGTGACGTGCTTGGCTATGCGCGGATTAATAACCCACCGACCTCACTCGATATAAAGCGCCCCGCGCTCCTCTCCTACACCGTCTTTGAAAAAATCGGCTTCTCCATCTGCTTCGCGAGATAGGCGTCGAAGGCCATGGCCACGTTGCGTATCACCAAAATGCCCATGCCGTTGACGGTGATGGAATCAGGGGTGATCGTGACCAACCCGTCGTCTACGAGCTCCTGGAGGCGCTCGGGTACATCAACAAAATATTCGTCAAAAATAATTCCGTACTTCCGCTCCACGGCGCGTTTGTCAAGAGCAAAATCGCACATCAAGGTCATGATCACATCGCGGCGCAGATAGTCGTCGTCCGAGAGGCGGTACCCGACGTGCGTTGCGGGAAGACCCGCATCGATGGCGCCGTAATACTCGGGCAGGGTTTTTACATTCTGCGCATACATGCGGTCGAACTGTCCGATACTTGTGATGCCGAAGCCGTACAGGTCGGCGCCGGCGTGCGTGGTGTAGCCCTGGAAATTGCGGTACAGCGATTTGTTGCGCTGCGCCACGGCGAGTTCGTTGTCGGGCTTGGCGAAGTGGTCCATGCCGACGTAGACGTATCCCGCGGCGTTGAGCATCTCGATGGTGCGCACGCTGATCCGGAGTTTCTCTTCGGGCGAGGGCAAATCTTCCGCGTGGATCAGACCCATGTGCTTTTTCAGCCAAGGCACATGCGCATAATTGAACACGGCGATACGGTCCGGATCGATGTCGATGATGCGTTCCAGCGTTTCCTCGAAGGTGCGCATGGTCTGGAAGGGCAGGCCGTAAATCAGATCGAGGTTGATGCTCATGAAGCCGAGGTCGCGCGCCCAGTCCAGCACCTCGCGCGTCATGTCCTCTGGTTGGATGCGGTTCACCGCTTTCTGCACCGCGGGATTGAAGTCCTGCACACCCATGGAAATACGGTTGAAGCCGCCTTCCTTCAGCGCGACGAGGTGATCGCGTGTCATTTCGCGGGGATCGATTTCCACGCCTGCTTCGATGTCCGCATCAAACGGAAAAAGCTGCTTCGTGTATAGCGCAAGTTCGCGGATTTCATCGGGATGCAGATACGTGGGTGTGCCGCCACCCCAGGCGATCTGCGCAACGGGACGGTCTTCACGTATCAGGGGACGCAGGAGGTCCAGCTCCTTTTTCACATACTGCACGTAGTTGTTGATCTTCTCGCGATCCCGCGTAATCATCATATTGCAGCCGCAGAAATAGCAGAGCGTGTCGCAGAAGGGAATGTGGAAATACAGAGACAGCGGAGGCAGCGAGCCCTCGCCGTTGGTGCTCCGAACCTCGGCCAGATAATCGTCCGCCGTGAAGTCCGGTGAAAATACCGGGGCGGTGGGATAGCTGGTGTAGCGCGGACCCGGCCGCGAGTATTTTTTCAGCAGCTCGGTGTCGATGCCGTCAAATTGATTAATCGCCGTACTCATGCGTGTCCTTTCGTGTTCATCACTAACGTTATTCGTTTTCTTCCGCGCGAATTTCAACGGAAATTTCCTTTACTGCGTCGATCATCGCCTTCGCGTGTTCCACCGGCACGGTCGGGAGAATACCGTGGCCGAGATTGAAAATGTGGCCGGGGTGATTGCCGTACCATTCCAGAATGCGGCGCACTTCCGTGCGGATGCTTTCAGGCGAAGAATACAGCGCGACGGGATCAAGGTTGCCCTGTAGCGCCGCATACTGTCCGACGGACGACCGCACCTCGCCGATGTCCACCGTCCAGTCCAGTCCAATGACGTCGCAGCCGCTGGTGGCCAGCTCGGGGATCGACGAGTTGGCACCCTTTGCAAACACGATCACAGGCGCGTCGCTGTTGGCTTTCACATACTCGACAATCTGCATGATGTAGGGGAGAGAGAATTCGAGAAATGCATCTTTGCTCATCACACCCGCCCATGTATCGAAAATCTGCACGACGTCCGCCCCGCTTTGCGTCTGACGCACCAGGTATTCGGACACAACGCCGGCGAATTTCGAAAGCAGCGCGTGCAGGACGTCGGGCTGATTGTACAGCATGGTCTTTATCGTTTCGAAGCTCTTTGACCCGGAGCCTTCAATCGCGTACGAAGCCAGCGTCCACGGTGCGCCGGCAAAGCCGATCAACGGAACGCGGTTGTTCAACTCGCGCTTGGTAAGGGCGAGCGCGTCATACACATATTGCAATCTGTCCGCCGCGCCATCGATGTTCAGCGCAGCGATGTCGGCCATGCTCCGCAGAGGCGAAGGAAAACGCGGACCGCCCTTGCCTTCTTCCACGATCAGCTCCATGCCCATCGCCTCCGGCACGACCAGGATGTCCGAGAAAATGATGGCCGCGTCCACGCCTACAATATCGACGGGTTGAATGGTGACTTCGGCCGCGAGCTCCGGCGTTTTGCACAGCGTGAGGAAATCCGTATTCGCGCGCACCGCGCGGTACTCGGGCAGATACCTGCCCGCCTGACGCATCATCCAGACAGGTGTGCGTTCGGTGTATTCACGCCTCGCGGCGCGGAGAAGAAGGTCGTTGGCAAGTGTTGGCATACTTCGTGGTTAAGTGATGATCGGTTCTGTGATTGGGAAGCTAAGAGCTAAGAGCGAAGAGCATGGAGCCTGGAGTTCTATATTTTCCGACATGTTTCACTTCATCATGTAATCTGGTTCCCGGGCGGGAGTCACCACGACGAGCCTTTCGAGTCGCTGGCTCCGTGCTCCGTGCTCCAAGCTCTATGCTCTATGCTCTTGGCTCTTGGCTCCGTGCTCTATGCTCTATGCTCTATGCTCTATGCTCTCCGCAAGCGCCTCCGCAGTCTGCTCGGGAGCGATAATGTCCACGTGCATACCGAGGGCGCGCGCGGCGGTGGCGGTGGTTTCGCCTATGACGGCGACGCGACGGGGATCGGCCAGGAAGTCAGGCAGCGCGGCGAGCAAATGGCGCACGGCAGATGGCGAGAAGAACGCCGCCCAGTCGTAGCTATGTTCCTCATGGAGAGCGCGCAGACGGCTCACGATTTCAGCTTCGGGACCCAGAATCCGGTACACGGGCACTTGCAGCACCGTGCCGCCGCGGTCTAGAACGCCGTTCACCATTTCGTCTCTGGCGATATCGGAGCAAGGTTGCAGAAAATTGCGGCCTGCGACGTCGGGCAGTCCGGCAGCCATGGCGCTTCCGTACGCTGATTCCGACATCGACGCGGGATGAAGCCCCGACCTGCGTGCGGCCGCGGCTGTTTTCAATCCGATCACATGCACTGGCGGCAAATCCGTGACGTCGAGCTTGCGCTCGTCCATTCTCCGCCGAAAATACCGGACAGCGATACCGCTTGTCAGCAGCACGCCGTCCCATTGACCCATGCGGTCCAGCGCTGTGTCCAACGCGTCCCATGATTCCGGATCGGCGATGCGGATCATCGGTAGATGAATGCAGCCGATTCCGTGCTGTGCGAGCGCGGCATCGAATGCGCCGATCTCCGGACGCGTATTGAGCACTGTGACGGTGTGGTCACGCATCGCTCAGGCCTGCCCTCCGCGTATCGCGTCGAGTATCTCGCGCGCGCCGTTTGCAAGGAGTTTGTTCGCGACGCGTACCCCGAGCGCTTCGGCTTTCGACAGCACTGCGGTGCTTCCGCGTGTATCGAGCCGCACGACGCCGTCGATGGAGGCCACCATGGCGTCGATCAACAGGTTGCCTTTTTCCATCCGAGCCCAGGCGCCGATGGGAATCTGGCAGCCGCCTTCGAGCGTGCGAAGCAGACTGCGCTCGGCTGTCGCCGCAGCGGCGGTTTCTTCATGGTGCAAACATGCGACAATGGCCTCGGTGCGCGCATCGCCTTCGCGAATCTCCACACCCAGCGCACCCTGTCCCACCGCGGGCAATAACAAGCTGGTCGGGATGATCTGGGCGATGCGGTGTTCCCAGCCGAGCCGTTTGACGCCGGCATACGCGAGCAGCATGCCGTCCCAATCCGAGGCGTCGAATTTTTGCATGCGCGTGTTGAGGTTGCCGCGAATGTCGATGATGTTCAGATCGGGCCGCAGGTGCAGCAGCTGCGCCGTCCTGCGGAGGCTGCCGGTCGCAATCACGGCGCCTTCGGGAAGCTCGGCGATGGATTTCCATTTCGTGGATATCAATGCGTCGTTCACCGTCTCGCGCTCGCTAATTGCCCCGATGCGCAAACCCTGCGGTGTCTCGGTGGGCAGATCCTTCAAACTGTGCACGGCGATATCGGCGCTTCCGTCGAGCAGGGCGTTTTCGATCTCCCGTGTAAAAAGACCCTTGTCCCCGATTTTCGACAGGGACTGATCGAGGATTTTGTCGCCCTTTGTTTTGATGACGGTCAGCTCCACGGTGAGTCCCTTATGGCGGCGTTTCAGCTCGCGCTGCACATATTCCGCTTGCCACATTGCGAGGGCGCTGCCGCGCGTGCCGATGACGATGGTCTTGCTCATTGCCGGATATTCTCCCGTGTCGTGTCGTTGTTGTCTTCTTCCAGATCGAAAAGATCGCGCACGAACTGCAGTCGCGAACTGAATTCGCTGCTGTCGTAGGTCGGTTTGCGGATCGACACCATGGTCGGATGCAGCAGCTTGTTGACGATGCGCCTCGTCAGCGTCTCCACCATTTCCATGGATGCATCGGAAATCCTGTTGCGGTAGCGCTCCACTTCCGCCGCCCGCACTTGCTCGAATTTATCGCGCAGTTGCTGTATCGTCGGAGCGGCGTCGAGCGTGTTGTACCAGAGGAAAAAATTGACCACTTCCTCGGTCACGATGGCGTCGGCCTTCGGTATCTGCTGCCGCCGCTGTTCGAGGTTCTGATCGATGATATTCTGAATGGAATCGAGATCGCGCAGGAACACGCTGGGCAGTTCGTTGATGCGCGGATCGACATCCCGCGGCACGGCAAGATCGAGGATCAGCAGCGGCCGATTCTGGCGTTTTTTCATCGCCGTTTTCACGGAATCATAGGTCACCACCGGCACAGGCGATGCAGTAGCGGTGACGATCATATCGAATTCGTGCAGAAGATCGGGGAAGCTCTCGAAACGGATCAGATGCGCGCCGATTTCCTCCGCGAACGGTTGAGCGTTCTCGTATGTGCGGTTCGTCATGCTGATCTGCTCCACGCCCTTGCTCATCAAATGCCTGGCGGCAAGCACGCTGGTCTCGCCGCTTCCGATAATCAGGACGTGCTTGCGATGCAGATCGGAGAAAATTTTTCTCGCAAGATCAACGGCCGCGAAACTCACGGACACCGCGCCGATGCCGATGGCCGTTTCGCTGCGCACCCGTTTGCCGGCATGCAGCGCGCCCATGTACATGTGGTTGAACACATTCCCTATCGATCCCGCCTTCATAGCCAACTCGTACGAGGTCTTCACCTGGTTCAGAATCTGCATGTCCCCGAGGATCTGCGAATCCGTGGCCGATGCGACCTTGAAGAGATGCGTCACCGCGCCGCAACTGAAGAGCCGGAAAAACTTCGAATCCTCGAGATGTTCGCCGGGACGGGTCTCACGCAACGCGCGAATAAAATCTTCACCGTCGATCCCGTCCTCGATGGGTACCGCGTAGAGTTCCGTGCGATTGCATGTGGAAACGATGGCTGCTTCGCGAAACAGTGTTCCCTGGTGACGTTCGAGAAACTGTACGATTTCGTCATCGGACAGATGCAGGCACTCGCGCACCTGCACGGAGGCGGAATGATGATTGACGCCAACCGCGTAAATCATGCCTGTCGCCCTTTCGACGCGCTGTTGATGAATGTATGGTGGAAACGGATCATTATCTACAAAAACCTGTGGAAATCACTCAGGAACATGTTCACAATCGTCAATGAAAGTATGATGCCCGCGAATCCGCCGAGGGACATCAGCACGATGCGCTTGCCGTCCACGTGCAGCACAAAGCGCGCGAAGAGCAGGATGAGGTACAATATCCATACAACGCCGGTGGAAAGAAGTTTTGGATCGAACCAGGAGAAATCCTCGAACAATCTCGGGAGCCATATCCCTCCGATCACGACCGTCACTGTCAGGAACGCGAAGCCCACGACCGCCGAAATTATCGTCATTTGCTCCATCGCCTCAAGACTCGGCAGATTGCGGTAGGCGGATCCAAAGCTGCCGCGCTTGAGATCGCGGTACATAAGCAGATACATCACCCCATGCATGGCGCTGAGCGCGAACCCGGCGTAGCCGAAAATCGCCAGCGTCACGTGCAGTCCGATGGCCATTTTCGAAAGCACCGGGTTGGCCACTCCCGCTTCCGTCAGTTTCATCACGATGGATGACGTCAGCTCGAAGATCGCGGCCAGGGTAATGATGAAGAGCCCCGTCCCTTTCTCGCCCGTCCGCAGCTCGATAATCGTGTACGTGAGCGTCAAGGTGAAAGCGATCAGCGACATGATTTCGAACGGCGTGGTAACCATGCAGCGGCTGTACTCGGCCGTGTGCAGCCCGACATACAAAAAATGCACAAGAGCCGTGAGCAACAGTCCCCGCGACTTCCACCTCTCGGAAATGGGCTCATTCCCGAAAAACGTGACCGCATACATGTACGCGGTGACCACGTACAGTATGGGGAGGATGACTTCGGCGATGCTGTTTGCTATATGCAACATGGTGTGAAATTCGGATACTCCATAGCGTAAAAAAGTACGCAAAATTTTCACAATAAGACAGGCAGGAATCGAGCGCCCCGTTTTGTTTCATTGGATGGCATCTTGTCTTCAAAAAAATAAACACCGTCACCCTGAGCGCAGCGCCGCAGAAAGAGTCTGGTAAAAGAGAAACGCCTCATCCGGCGCGAAGTCGAAGGGCGGCGTTCGGATTATTCCGGGATTGCGGGTCCGTACCTCCCTCATCTCATCAGCAGCCCCGCCACGAAATGAAAGTGCGTAGGCTGTGAGATCAGAGCAGAATCCGTTGGCAAAGCGAGCGGCGAGAGCGATGCGAGCGGGGAGAGTTTTTTTGAGCGCTGTTCGAATGATTGTGCGTGGGTATGTACCCCATGGATTCGCGCTGTAGGACAATGTACCCGATGGCTTCAGTGTAAGAACCTGATTTGTTCGACAAAGCTTTATAGCTATTTATAGCGAAAAGATACTAGAAATTGATAGAATTACATAGAAATTCATCGAGCAGCGTATGGACCCTATATAAAATCCTTTCTCTCCCGGCACGGGCTCGCCGCCTCCCGAACTGAAGTATGTAACGCGGAGACGCAGAGAAGCAGGGGCGTAGAGACGCGGAGACGGAGAGACGCAGACGATGCATTTATTTCTTGACTTTTATAGAAGTTTGAATTAGCTTACACCCACGATTAGGATGTTCAGGGAAGATTATCACTAACCGGTGATCCGCTTGATTCTGTTCGATGGAAATTCCGTTGCTCTACTGATGACGAACATGGACTTGTACGTACGCGGAGACGGATCAGGCGCGATTTAACCGGGTTTTCCGACGCACCCGACACCGCTCTGTTGCTTGATAGATTGGTTGCTTTTCATTACATGGAGGTCGTCGCCTCCCTTGGCCATTCTGGACGGACCCGGCGATTCTCCACAGTCGAACACAATTATCAACCACCTTGAGGAGTCCCGTTATGAAACACGTATTCGCCCCATGTTCAATTCTCCGGAATATCCGGATCTCAGGATCTCAGGATCTCGGGATCTCGGGATCTCGGGATCTCGGGATCTCGGGGAACCGGCATGAACATTGCCAACAGTTGTAGCGCTCCTGCCCCCCAGATCACAAACCTCCTTTCACGGATGTGCCGTAGCGTCGCCGACTGCGACATCACGAAGATGTCCCGCAAACTGCTAACCGCCGCTCTCTCTCTCCTCGTCGTCCCCACCCTCTTCGCAACAGTAGCCCTGGCCCAGCTGAATTTCGATATCGGAGATAGCGAGATCGCGATACGGAACAACGCACAGGACGATCCAGGCGTATCAATAAGTCTGGTGAATCTGGTCTTCGACGAGAATCTGAAGCTGACACACCGATTTTCGGATGTATTGTCAACCACCATCAATCCGTCTGAAGTTTGGGGGTATGATGGACCATGGTCATTCGACCAAGCCGCTGGAGAGGTTGACTACGTTATGGACACTCTTGGCTGTGGCGAGTACTCCATTGGTATCGCGAATATCACGTTTCGACTGAACCTCACCGACGCGCATTGGGGCGCGGGGTCGAATTCTACAGTCTACAAGGTCCTCGTGGATTATCTGGGCTCTGGAAGCGTGAATTTATACGTCCGCTCACCTGGCGCAATGGGCACGTGGAGCAGCGCGATTACGGTCACCAACGGTGCCAGCTTCACGTACTGGGGCTTGATACGCGCCACGCATGACGCGAATTATGCACGCGAACGCACTTCGTTCAACAACAAGACCTTTCATGTGACCGGGTCTGACAATTTGCTGCCCCTGCCGTCCACCAACGTGACCTCCGCGCGGCTGGATGTCAATCTTTCGGTACATACCGACATTGGTGTGCCTTCGGGGAGTTCCCTGCTGATCGAGGGATTCGATCTAGCCCCAACGAACACGACGCTCTCTTTTGATGAACAGACGGGACTGACCGTTGAAGGGACACTGAGGACGATGGAGCATCGATTCGCCAACGAGTGGATTGTATTTTCTTCCTCCGCGCAATCGCCCGCGCGTGGAGATTGGGATGGCGTCTATTGTGTAGACGCGAATCAGATCTGGCTGAATCGCGCGACCATCATGTATGCCACGCACGGTCTGCACACCGAGAACTGTCTGGATGTCCAGACGTACTCACTCACCACCCTCGAATGCGATGGTGACGGCGTGCTGATGGAGTCGAGTTCGGGAATTCATCGGGATCTGGCCAGCAACAGCAATTATGAAAGCGGCATACGGATTCAGTCCGGATCGAACGTTGAAATCTATAATTCGAGCTTTTACGGCAGCATCACCGCGAACGGTGTCGCGGTTGTGGACAATTCCATTTCGCGTATCCAGCAATCGTTTGTACACAGCAACCATGCCCATGGCATCGTTGCGACAGGCGGGGCGCGCGTGATTATCGATACGTGCGAAATAACAAGTAATGGCGCGACGGGCGCGGATGCCTGGTCCGGGGTCTATGGCCTGAACAACGATTGCTGGATCACGTTACGTCATTCGAATGTGCATCATCAGTATTACGGCATCGGCATGAACTGGGCGATGATAAATGGCTACGAATCACCGACCTCCCCGGTGGAGTGGTCAAACGCCGACTCGCTTGCGAGGAATTGTATCTGGGAGGATACCCTCAACCTGATGGGGTATCAAGCTCTCTTCGAGTTGGGCAGGACGTACTCTGACGGAACGGCGCCGCATTATCAGGGTGGCGAGAGTTCGATATATTATCTCTCCCCGGTGTTCAGGTTTCAGGGTGCATTCGTGAATTCGGAGGTTTATCTGGAACGGAATTATTGGCACAACAACTACGCCTTCCAAGTGAATAACACCACGCTCAGCACCCTTGATCCGCTGCAAGCGGATTCCGCCGGTTGTTATTTCGGCGAGGGATTCACCGGTGGATCAGGAGGAGTAATCAATTCGACGGCGCTGACGCTGTACCAACAATGGGCGACACTTACGCCGGATTCATTGATGCGTACGCTCTACGCGGGCCGGTTCACGCTCGCGATGTCGGCTGTTTCGTCGGGGCTGAGTCTGCTCTGGCGCACGGCGGACGCATCCACCGTGGAAGCATTTTGCGCGAATTTGATCGCCAACAGCACGCGTAAGGAGATACTGCTGCCGGCATATCGCTATGTCGCCGCAGCGCGCATGTACGATCACGACTGGAGCGGTGCTCGGACAGCGTTCGATGCGATGGCGGGGCAAGCCGCGCGCGCGGCGGAGAGCAACTACACGAGTGCGCGTGCGATGGCCGCTTTGGCGTTGTATCTGGATGGCGATGCTCGCGCTGCCCGCGCCTCGCTGGATACACTGCTGACGGCCTTCCCCGGCGATATGGCGCTGCGGACCGTCGAGACTTTGATAGGCGGAAGAGCGGCGACTTCCACGCCGAGAGCCGCGAGCGAAATGATTGCGACGCCGTCGGGGATTGCGCTCCATGAGGCGCATCCGAATCCCTTCGACGCATCGAGCACAGTGGCCTTTACGCTACCCGAGGCAACGACTGTGGCACTTACGGTGCATGACGTCAACGGACGGGTCGTGCGCCGCCTTGCCGACGGGATGTATCCGGCCGGACGCACGCAACTGCGCTTCGACCGCGGCGATCTGCCCGCGGGGGTGTACTTGCTGCGGCTGAGCGCCAGCGAGGCCATATTGACGCGCAACGTGCTTATTATCCGCTAAACGACGCCCCGCGTCCGGGGAGTGTTCCCGGCACGCTACACGCAACGCTTCGCGCGGAGGATCCGGAAAGGGTCCTCCCCGCGAGGCGAGATTATTTTCCCGACGTATTCGAAATATTTGCAGATAGAAGGAGTCCCTCATGCGTTCCAGAATAGCGATATGGTTGCTGCTGTTGCCTCTGTTCTTCGCCGCCTCGTTACCCGCGCAACAACGGTTGGCGACGCTGACGAAAGGGAAGCTCACCGCCGTGCTGGACACCTACAGCGGGCGCTTCTCGGCGAAAACCGTGAATGGCGCACAGTTGCTGTTCGCGCGCGACGCCGAGCTGACTTCGCATATCAGCGTTGCGCTGGATGGCGAGATCTACACGAATTATCCGAAATCGGATATGAACGTGCTATGGCCATTGCATGCATTGGGCCGTGGTGAGACGCAGGTGCTGGCCGACAGGATACGGCATACCTGGCGGCTCGGATCGCGAAGGGGCGAGCGACGGGTGATCCTTGAACTCGAACCTGTGTCGGACAGCCTGTACAACGAGGTCCGCGTCCACCTGATCGTGGAGAATGCGACCATGGACGCGATAAGCACGGGGATGACTGTGATGGAGGATGTATGTGCCGGCCCGGACGACAAGGTGCGTTTGCGAAACGGCGCGACACCGCTGGAATATGAACGACGCTTCGACGCGACGGAGCTGCCCGAGCGATTGATGCTGATGTCGGGCGGGTACGTACCGGATTCGGCATATTGCCGTCTCCGCGGTGATGGACTGACCACTCCCGACGCCGTAACGGTGGGGCGCTGGATGTATCACTCAGCGCTGGGCACGGCGGTGTATGGCTACGAAGCTACCGGTCTGCCGATCTGGGATACCGCCGTGCTGGCGCAGTGGAATAGCACGAATCTTCTGCCTGGGCAGCACCACGCGGTCAGCACGGCAGTCGGGTTGACGGGGAGCGAACCGGAAACTCCAGCAACAGGGACGTTCGCTAAGGAATTCAGAGTGCCAGTGCTCTCTTCCGTATTGCTCTCGTTAGTATGTGAATCGACGGCGAGTGCCACAATAACAACTCCTTATTGTGATAATGCGTATGAATCGGCGACAACGGCAGATCGCTATTGGGATACGACAGTAACTATATCACGACAGAACCCCGTTACGTTAGTTGTCAGTCTTCGAAGTCTTCGTCCAGAAGATACGGATTCAATTACGTACTATCGACAGTCATATACGGTAGTTCAAGCTGACCGCGAAATAGGTCTGAGCATCCGAGAGTTTGGTGACAATTACAATTTAGACGGAGATATGGTTTGGCCGAGTAACATGTGGGACACGCAGTATCTGTATCATGGTATGATGGGTCAGTGTGCTTTCGGTGTTTTCATGGATGCACGCGCTGATAGCATCAGAATCACAAACTCGCTTGAGTACTTTATTGCTGGATTCTCGGCACGTCCTCCGGGTGGGTATCTTGTTGGAGGCAGTATCTCGGTAGCATTACCGCCCAAGAGCCGATTGCGTTTTGATTGTCACAACGGCGTTACACTCTACAATCATTGGTCGCCAAAGAGACCCAGCGATCGCACCCTATCGATAGACGGCACCGGCGATATCTTCAAGGGAGAAAACAAGTTTCTACTTGTGAATCGTTTTTCACAATACCTGCATCCAGGTGGTAGACTAGGCCCAGGTCAGTCTCCGTATTGGCAATTCCGCTACCTTCATCAACCATCGAGCGCTTTGCTGGGAATGGAATACGTATTCGTTCCTTTCTTCAAACCTCATGCGACACGTCAAGACGATTTGATACGCATAGTTGCATATCATGATGGTACAGAGGTACGACTGGATGAGGCAACACCACCAATTATGCTTGACAGGGCACAGAGCATTGACACCTTGCTTTCCACAGCGACAGTGATATCCACGAATAACCCTGTCGCTGTTTATCAACATCACCTATCCTGCTATTATCTGCAATCGGATACTGTGTATGCGGGAGGCGCGTTCGCATTACTGCAACGGGAGATTTGGGGGAAGCGATATCATGTCTGGACAGGTGATTTGTTCGCATCGAACATGGGTTACACTTATCCATGGTGGACTAGACCTGGTGATGCGCCTTACTACGACAACCTCTACCTGATCGTCGTCACACTCGCCTCAAATCGCGCTGGTGTCTTGGTAAACGATGTGCCTGTGGATGCAGGCAGATTTAAGGTATTCGGAGACTACGCCTACGCATACATCGAAATCACTCCCGGCTATCACATCGTTAGCAGCACGCGGCCTTTGCTCACCGTGGTATGCGGGGGTGGCGGGAGTACGCGCTACCGCAAAGAGACGCCATTTGGCATGTCATGGATACCGCCTTTCACCTCATCGCCCAGCGGCGGCGGACCGATAGTGCCAAAACACGACGAACGCGAGGGCAAGCGCGATACGTACATCCCGCGGGATTGAGGAGCACGCATCGCTCCGGGATCCTTGGAGCAATCTCAGAGAAACGAGGGGACAGCGTTATCGCAGAAATAATACTCAGCATTGCGCAGGCTGTTACTTCGGTGTACTGGGTAACAATTGACGGAGTGGTCCTTACCACCCCTCATTCGAATTTATATGAAAAGTATCGGTGTGTTTTGCGTACGAAACTCCAGGAACTTGTTCCCGCCGCTCTTTGCGTAGTACCAGAAGTTTACCACTCCCCACAATCGATCCTGCACCTCGAACTCACTCTCGATCGCAACCTCGCCTTCAACGGAGGAGGCTTTCAGGACATGTTTCCCGAGGGCAAGCTGAAACGTATGTTTGATCCAATTGTGCTGGTTCTTCACCTCAAACGTCGCCGAAACGGCTGTCTTGCCGTCAATCGTAACCTTGATATCCACAAGTGGGATATCGAAACTCTGGTTGCTCACCCACAAAACGAAGTTCCCGGTGCTGTCCTGCGTCAGAACCTGTTCCGTCGGATCCAAAGGATTGTCCGCCTCCCCGCATCCGGCCACGGCGAGTGTCATGAGCAGGGAAAAAAGCAGCGCCGTCTTTTTCATAATTATTCTCCTCTGTTGATTCGCCGGTGATGCCCGCTCCCTCTTTGCGAGTTGAGCCCGGATGCCAACGCATTCATTGGCCCGAAGGGATGTACGGCGCGGGAAGATCCGGCGTATGTTTCAGTTTTCGCAAACGTACGTGGCCGGGGTGCGATGCTGCGTGCACCTGCGGCTCATCCTCCATTCCTTGTTTTCTTCCATTCACGATAAATCGGCGGAAGAAATGCCTCCTTGTGTTGAAGCACCGACTTCAGCAGGGCGATGCGTTCCTGGCCGTCCAGCGATGCCGTCAACTGTTCGCCGTTATCCTCATCCTGCGTCGGGAACCACTCGTAGAGGTATCCCTGCGCCGCGACGACAAACACCGGACTGCGCATGCCCGCAACCGGCGCCGCGTCGAAAGCGATATCGACATGGTCCGGCGGGAGCATTACCGCATACGACGAATCTACCGCCGCCAGCTGCCGCCGCATATCGGCGTTGCTGGAAGCGATGGCTGAGGTCATGCGCAATTCCTGCATGGGGAGCGGCTCGACCTGCGACTGGTCGAGCGTCACGGCATCGATCCTCCACACGTCGGTGAGGGTGGAAAGCCGGACACGCAGCTTCCGCGACGCGCCGGCGGGAAGAGCGATGCGTATCGCGCGTCGGAACGGCGCTACATTCGCCTCCGGCATGAAGTGTCCGATACGCTTCCAGTCCGTACCGTCATGCACTTCCACCGTGAGACTGCAATCGCTCAGCCAATCGCGGACGCAGCGCTGCAGCACAGTATCCGTTTCCAGCGCCTGGTAAAATTCCAGCGTCGCATCGCCAAGAAGCGCGCCGATGGAGCGATACACCTCGAATATCAGCTCCGTATTGATCGCATCGACCACCAGCGTCGCTTCTTTTCCATCCGATGCCGTCATGAACTCCAACTCGACCCGATCCCTGAAACCGGTCTTCGCCGAACAGCCGGCCAGATCGGAAATCCAGTAGCGTTTGTCGCGGACAGAGATATCGTCCAGGATATCGGCGCCGGAGTGGTCGGAGGCCGTGACCGGGGAAAACGCATTCGGAAGCGGCCACAGCCTGTTTTCCGTATCCAGCGCCGTCCCTGCATTCTGTCCGGCATCGGCCGCAAACATCTGCACGGAATTCACCATGTGCGTTTCGGGCCGCTCGTCGCTCACCCTGATGCGCGCGCTGCCGTCCGTCGCGATGAGGGATGGAAGAATGCTGAAGGTTTTCGCCTCCATGGCTTTCGACACTGATGTACCGAACACTTCGGCATCGAGTTTGTACTCCTTTCCGTCGAAAGAGTAGACATACGGACAGGAGCTGTTTTGATCATGCTGTATCAAAAAATGCGGTTTCTCCAGAATCGTCAGCATTCCCATTCCCGCCACCACCGCCATCGGCACGACCCAGGCTCCTTGGAGGAAGCTTTCTTCCTTTCGTTCGAGAAACGCGATGCTGTCGAAGCGGACTGTTCCCTCGAATTTCTGCGTTATACCACCGTACCGCATCGTTCCCACGCCTCTGAGCAGGGAATCGTTAAAAGCGAACCTGTCGAAGCTGTACAGTCTGGAATCCACCGTCAGCGCCCGGAGCGGACCGATACCCCTCATTTCAAACAATTCCCACTTCGTGGTGGTGTTGCGCGACACGGCACAACCGCTCGCCAGTAATACCGCCAGGATTGCGAAATGCACCGCTGCCCGCCGCAGTGCTGTGCCGGCGTGGAACTGCTGTCCTTGTGTGTTGCTGTTCATGACGTCCTTCCCATTATAGTGAAATCATGAGAGTCACCGCCGGCCCGGCCGGAGAAATGGTGAACGTTTTATAATCGAACGACGTGGTCACCTCACCGACGGGAAGCGAAAAAAACAGATCAACCATCGGCTGCCGCAGCGACCAGCCAACCATGAACAGCGGATACGAATATGCACCCCGTATATAGAAGTGGTCGGTGAAGTTGAAGTTGATCCGTCCTGCCCCGAGGCCGACCAGCGGTGCGTGGGTGCCGAAGGCGACCGGTTGCCAGAGAAAGAACACGCTCCATGACTGTACGTCGTGCAGCACGGAAACTGTCCACCCGCTGAGCAAACGGAGAGAAGGTTTTTCCAGAAGCTGAATGCCCAGCCGCATCGACACGCTCACCGTCGATTTGCCCTTGTCTCCCGGGAGCGGCGCAATCGACCCTATATCCATACTCATGACATCCATCGAGAGAGCCAGATCGTACTGGCTGAATCTTGGTCGATGCAGGTTCCCCTTGTCTATCGCCAACGGCAGTTTGTCGGGTCCCGTCGCAGACCTCCGCGTGCCGACACCCGGCGACCGCGGCGCCGTCCTGAGCAGCAGTGTATCGGTGATCCTGTATGCCTGGCTTGAGGATGCCGCCACGCTGTTTGTTTCTATCCAGGGTGAGACCGCCACGAGTTCCACCCCGGAAATATCCACGGGAGTGCCGTCGGTGCATGACAGTGAGGCATCGATGGTACCGGGTCGATGGTTGTCGCTTTGTATTGCTTCGCGATACTCGATCCGTTCAGCGAACGTGGTCAGCGAACGAAACGAAACCTGTGTTGAGGAATCCCGGTATCCTCCTTCAGTGTCCCTGAGGCGCAGTTCAATAAAAAGGACGTCGTCGTCTCGCAGATGGAATTGCGCGCTGTGGAAATTCCGGACGGTGCCGAAGAGATTGTACTCCGCGCTTTCAGCCGAATCGATTTCTGTCCCGACTTTGGGACTGAGGATAATGAGTTTTCTCCCCTGCGCCCCGGTTTCACCTATTGAAAGAAACAGGAAGAGCAGGAAAAATGCCGGTGCCGTGAATGTGTGATTCATAATTGCTCTCCGGATGAACAGTGCTCATGCTGCGACAGGAAACACTCCACCTGATATCGCATGCCCTGTCATGACGCATGCCATTAGTTTCTTGAAAATAATGATCGATATTCGGCTAATCGGAACGGAAACTGTTGCGTTACAACTATGAATGTAGGACGCACCTCTCCCAGAGTCAAGGATATTCGCAGGGTACCTGTTCGCGTGAAAACCATTAACCACGAACGACACGAAACACACGAACAAAGCCTCTGAAACGACGCCGATCATCACCAGCGTGGATCGGCTGATGCTTCTTACAACCCGTTCGTGTTTTTCGTGTATTTCGTGGTTGGAAATGTCTGAAGCACGAACGACACGAAACACACGAACAAAGCCTCTGAAACGACGCCGATCATCACCAGCGTGGATCGGCTGATGCTTCTTACAACCCGTTCGTGTTTTTCGTGTATTTCGTGGTTGGAAATGTCTGAAGCACGAACGACACGAAACACACGAACAAAGCCTCTGAAACGACGCCGATCATCACCAGCGTGGATCG
>CAYJMN010000031.1:38413-55449 GCA_964371045.1 uncultured Chromatiales bacterium
CTGATGCTTCTTACAACCCGTTCGTGTTTTTCGTGTATTTCGTGGTTGGAAATGTATGAAGCACGAACGACACGAAACACACGAACGATTCCAGGACGTCGTGTCGGCCGGCGACTTTGCACGGTAAAAGCGACCTCCTCCCTATCCCTTTCGTGCTTTTCGTGTATTTCGTGGTTATCCTTACGTCATCGAACGCTGGACTCGACACCTGCGAGCGATACCGGTCTGGTGAACCACCTGAGCCACAGGAAACCGATCGTCCCCGCCGATAACGACGCCAGAAGAATCGCCATCTTCGATGCGTTGATGATATCCGCATCGCCGGTGAAGGCCAGGTTCGTAATGAAGATGGACATCGTGAAACCGATTCCACCCAGCAGTCCCGTGCCGAAAATATGCCTCCAGTTCGCATCGTGCGGCAAGCGGCAGAAACCCAGACCGATCGCGGTAAGACTGAACAGCGTAATGCCGAGCGGTTTCCCGAGGATCAATCCGCCCATGATGCCCAAGCTGTTGCTGCTCGTCAGGTTCTGCGCCCAATCCGCTCCCAGAACAATCCCGGTATTCGCCAAGGCGAAAATCGGCAGAATGATGAACGCCACGGGCTTGTGCAGGAAATGCTCAATCCGGTGTGACGGCGATGCTTCGTCATCCATTTTCGCTGAAAACGGAATGGCGAACGCCAGCATCACACCGGCGATCGTGGCGTGGACGCCGGATTTCAGCATCAGGAACCACATCAACGCACCGCCCAGCAGATAGGGCGCGAGCGACATCACGCGGGCAACCTTGTTCAAGATCAGGAGCGCGCCGAATACCGCAATGGCGCCAAGGAGGTAAGCGACCGACAATTCCGCTGTGTAAAATAGTGCGATGACGATGATCGCCATCAGGTCGTCTATTACTGCGAGCGCCGTCAGAAATATTTTCAGCGACACGGGAACGCGATTACCCAACAGCGCAAGGACGCCGAGTGCGAAGGCGATGTCCGTCGCCATGGGGATACCGATACCGGCCTGCGTCGGTGTTCCGGCATTCAACGCGAAATGTATCAGCGCCGGGACGGTGACTCCCCCGACGGCCGCGATGATCGGAAGCAGCGCATGTTTGAAATTCGAGAGTTCCCCGTTGTACAGTTCGCGTTCCAGTTCCAGGCCGATCAGCAAAAAGAACACCGCCATCAACCCATCGTTGATCCAGTGTTCCACGCTCATACCGGCGAGGATGTACCTCCCGATGCCAAGATACTCCGTTTGGAACACGGAATTCGCCAGCGCGAGCGATATCATTGTGCAGACGATCAACAGAATCCCGCTCGATTTTTCCGATTCGAAAAACCGGGTGAAGGTTTTGGAAAGTCTTGTCTGAATAGCGTTCATGTCTTCATCGGCGTGAATGGTGACAAAGCAGTCGGCAATGTCGGCGCCGCATCACAAAATCATCCGCTTCCAATAGAGGGAGCGGATGATAGTGCCTGATGCGTGCACCTGCTTCAAAAACCAACACGATGCCTGTGACCGGCGTTCCCGATTGCAGTCAGAAATCCCGCCGCGGCTCAGATCTGGGCCAGGATCACCACATAGTTCTTTCCGTATTTTTTAGCGCATTTGGGGCAGGTCGTGTAGAAGAAATAGAATTTCCTCAGAGCTTTCCCTTTGCTCGTGACAAAGGATTTCATTTCCTCGATCCACTTCCGCATGCTCCCGTAAGGTCCTTCAAACACCTTTGTAAGAAAATTCCCGGACAGCGTGGTCGTCGTCGCACCAGGCATGTCTTTCGAAATCGCGATATAGACGTCCGAACCCCAGAGAGAGGTTTCGTCCGAGAGTACGAGCACCTCCTCCGATGCCGCACCGGCCGCTTCAATTGCCGCCATGCTCCGTTTCATCACCGCACCGAAGTTGAGTGGAATATGGAACACGCTGCAGACGTGATCCTTCAGAAACAGCTTGTTCTCAAACGTGATTTCCTTGTCGTCCCATGGTTCCGGTTTGAATTCGGGACAGCACTCCGCAGTATCCTGCGTTGTCATGATGTTTCCTCCTTTCATTTGCTGATTATGAGAGAATATTTTCGGTGTTTATGAAATGCCTCCGCATGCTTCGCAACATTTGGTGTATGTACCACGGCTTGTCGACGAAGAGCGTCGGTCGCAACTTAAGCTACCGACGCATCTTACAACGTTGGCGGGAAAATGTCAATCGCGGATTGTGCGGATTTCCTTTTATCGTAGAGACCGTTGATCGCAAGATTGTGCGGATCTCCTTTTATCGCAGAGATCGCAGAGAGCGCCGAGGGCACGGAGAGAAATTTAGAGGGCGCATATCGAAAGGTATGGTGAAGTTGACAATGCAAGTTGATACAATGCCATCGATACGGTTAAATCCCAGAAAACTGAGATATCTAATAAGCTCTCCGTGCCCTCTGCGCCCTCCGTGCCCTCGGCGATAAAAATCAACGAGGACTTGTGTTGTTGCAGGTGGCCAGTGCGGAAGTGTAATGCACAGGCTGAGGTTCGCGGATATCCCTGTGCATCATGTTCGGTACATCCTTCACGACTAGGTGCCCGAGCACAACGGATGGCAGCTGTCAAGGAGACGTTCGTGTACGCTATTCGGCGGAGTCCGGTAACAGAAGGTTCCAACCGTAATTGACGGTGAGCACTTGCGAGACCGCACCCAGCAGAGGTTTTGCGTAGGAAACGGATACGGTGTTTGAATCCGAAATCGGAATGCTCAAGGCAACCCGAAGAAGCAGGTAATTTGTCTGCAAGGCCTCGCTCATTTCTTTTGCGGAGCCGCTCATCCTGAATTCAGCGCCGACCGAGAGGGCCAGGACCTGGCTACTCATCGTTTTTGTGAATTCCAGTCCCGCAGCGCCATCCACCTGGAACTCGGCGACTCCCGCTTTTTTCTCATACACAACAGATGAATCCACGGGATTCAGCGCGCTCGAGTCTGTCCAGTCATCCTGATCGAACTGTCGCAATCCCAAGCGTACCCGCCATCCCGATTTCGAATCGGTGGTTTGACTGAGCGTCTTCCCGATCGCGAACGCGGCGAACATTCCGCGACCGGACGCTCCCGGCGTTGAGCCTAGCGACGGATCTCCTGCATCGTATCTCAGATCGAGTCCGTAATACGATGCATCCATTTCATTACGAAGAGTGGCGATTTTTTTCTTCAATGCGAGGATGAGCTTTTCGGACTGAGGGGAAGTACGTCCTGGTCCGCACACCAGTTCATCCATGCGTCCAGCGTACAGTGCTTCGGCGCATTTCTCGCAATCGGGAGCATTTTCCAGAATTTCCAGAATTTCTTCACTCAACTCACCCTGCCTTTGCGCGATACCCCTGAGCATCCCCTTTATCTCGTCGACCAATTCACCGCCCTTGAACAGACCGTGAACATTCATTCTCACCCTCAGTCCGAAATAATCCAGCGCGCCATCCTTGTTCGCATCCGCGCCGTCGACAGGCAGCAGTACCGAAGCATCCATGAACCTGCTGAAACGCGCGATACGCTGTTCATCATCGTCCCCGGACATCGAGGTGGAAAACATCATCGGATTTAGCGTGAAACCGGCGATCGAACTTGTGCCGCCCTCGGTTCCCTGCGCTCCGATAACCGCGCCGGCAAGCGCAAGCGGCTGGACCGACGGGACCGCTTCGTCCTGCGCCAGGCTTCCACCCGCACCGACGCGTTGCCCCGTCACCGGTTGATAATCCCTCGGTGTCGGCTGGTAACCAAGGGGATTGCTGTCGAGCAGCAGGATTTGCGTTGCTATGTCATCCGCAAGTCTGAAGCAATACTTTGTTTCTTGTCTGTATGCCCCCAGGTCCGGCTGAATCAGGAGCAATGCGTTATAACATCGCCTGTTTGTTCGTTCTTCCTCGGTGGCATCCTGCGACCATGCCTGATTCAGCGAAAGAAGCGCCAGGGCTACTAACGCGAAGTAATACATTCTGTTCACAGCAGATCCTCCGCAGGTTTGCTCTCTCGTTATCGAAATTAATACACGGAGTACACCCACGTGATGTCCCCGAAAATAATAGAATCGGATCCCGGAAGTGTTAGACCGTTGCTCGAAACCACCAGCTGGCCGGAATCTGTTTCATTCGCCATGTCGATCCATACGGTGAAAATTCCTCGTCTGCATCCCTGAAGATCCAGTGTCATGGATACTTCGTCCGATCCTGCCGGTGCGACCATGACGAAATCGCTTTCAGCATTGCCGCCAATTCTGGCAAAGGTGATCGCATCGCTAGTGGAGCCTGCATTACCGGCATTGGCGGTGAATGTCGCTGTGACAACACTATCCGCATGTATATCCCCCTTGTGTGCCATCTCGTTCTCCTCATTGTTTATGATATGCCTGATTACCGCGACCCGGATGTCATCGAGGCGGCGGTACTCATCACCTGTGACAAACGTCTTGCGCTTCACGCGCAGCCGCAATTCGGACGTACGCCAAATGGTTGTCCGATGCTCTCGATGGATAAACGACACAGCAATGATACGGTGCTTTTACGAAAAAAGCCATAGAAGGCGAAATCGCGCTTGATTGAACGAAGACACGCACCTACGCGCCGCAACCTTGTGAGGAGTTAGCGGCGGCGGTGAAATGATCGGGATTCGTCCGGACTAGCTAACGCCGATCCGGATGTTCCTACCGCGAGGGACTGTGCGTCGAGGACATGCACGCCTGTGTTATTGCGACTATCGCATACACCTGGCGGAAGTGCTCCTACCGCGTGTTGAAGCACTGGCACACAATCAGAGTGCGAACGTATAGCCCGCGGCGATCAACATCCCGCGTGTCATGACATCATAATTCGAGCTGGACCTGAGTATCGAGATATCGCCTTTTTTATCGCTCACATTGACGAGACCGTGGAGGTAACGAAATTCAACGAAGGCCCGATTGCTTCCAACAGGGATCAACACTCCCGCTCCCACATTCAGACTGAGGTCCGTTTTCTTCACGTAGTCGGATATGTCGTACCAGGATCCGTTGAGCTTTTCCTCCGCGCTCAAAAGGAAATCGACGCTGACTCCCGTCGTTATATATGGTCGTACCGGCTGCATGTTGAACTCGTAACCGAGCAATAACGGGAGAGTGATATAGTTCGATCTCATTTCGACTTCGTCGTACATCGTGATCCCCTCCAGCATCACAGATTTTGTGATGTATCCCGGCTGGAAAGCGACGCGGAAGCCGTTCTCCCAGGAATATTCCGTGACGAGGCCCGCCGAGAATGCTGTCATCCCCGAGTGTTCGATCGGTGATTCGGTCGAAACCGACGAAAAATGTGGGCCGGCGTATATGCCTAGCCGGAACTGCGCCTGAACGTGAAATACACCAACGGTCATCAGCAGCAGTGTTAAGAGAATACACGGGAAACGCATGACTCCTCCGTTTGAAAATTTGATGTGTGTCGCTGCTATCGAATTATACAGGACATTATAGTCTGCAATATTAACACACGGACACATGCAATGCAAGGTCAAAGTGCGCTCCACTTCGAATCGAAAGCCGCGCGATGCGCGTATCCTCCGGTTCTCGATGTACGGGGTCCAGGTGGATTGTTTCGCTCCAATATCCTTAGATTAGCCTACTCACTTTTGTATGAAGCAGACGGGCGTCCTCCGATAACGACCGCTGCTATTACGGTCGGAAGATCATTCGTGGTAAACGACAAAAATATCCATCAGGGTACACCATGTATCGCACAGTCGCTCTTTTTCTATTTCTCTTGAATTGGACCGCGTCTCCTCCATCCATGCGTGCGCAGACGCTTCCGCAGTATGGGCAGCGCATTCTTGCTTCGCTCTGGCATTATTACGACGCTGCGGATTCGTCCGGCATGCACAAATATTTCGCTCACTGGGTGGTGGATACGGAGGAGAGATACGAAGCGTCCGATTCGGTCCAGCAACTGCTTAACGGACTGTTCAGGACCTGGTTCGAGATGTTTTACGGCGAAGGCCTGGCTTCAGGGAAAGGGCGAGTCAAAGCACATCAATTCCTGGTGTTCCATGATCGATTGGCCTTCACGGAGCAGAGGCAGCGAGGTGTTTTCGAGAAGTCCCTGGGTGAAATGCGGTCCCCGGGCGATCCCGAATGGCTGACGGATTTTCGTCCGGAAGATCCGATAAAGCATCACAAAGTCCTTATCATACCCGAGCAACTCTCGGATGCATTAACGTGCTTTCTCAACGGCTATCGTGAATTCCGGCTTCCATTGCCCACCGAGCCTCTCTCCGATGAAGATGATCGACTCGAATTTCTTCGAATGTTTTTCCCCGTCGGTATCGGTCATTGGGGCGCCTACTATCATTTCGCTAGCCTGCCGCACTGGTACCGCGTGGACCTGTCTCCGGACCATTGCGAAGCGCGGATAGAGTACAAGGACACGTACCATTCGGGGAGCATTCTCATTCTCAGGCGGGAAGGGAACACTTGGACACGGGTTCACACCGATACGGTACCGTACTGGATCGAGTAACGCATGACTGGCAATCTCGCCCAGCCTTTCGAGCTGCGCTTAAAAAGAAATCTCCCCGCTTTTTTCGCTTTTACAACGGATTCCGCTCCGATTTCACAACCCTCGCACCGGCCATTGCCTTCGACGGTGAGTCGCAATGATCCGACCACTGCATCCACGGTCTCGCATCGTTTGCTGACTTCGCCATTGCTGCACCATGTAGATTTGACAGATGCGGTAGGGTGCAACCCCTCTCGCACATGCATCTACCCGAGGTTTTTTCGTTGTAAGATATCATTCCCGGCAATCGGTACTGAGACTCATACATGGTGCAGCAACTCAGACACGAGCGCCAATATTTCTTAACCACCGTTCAGTTGCGGGAAGAGGATGGAATCGTACAAGGGTCAAAGCCGAAGAGGATCGAAACCCAGATTACACGAATGAAAGACATAGATTAGCACAGATTAAGATTATTCCTGAACTCTTTGTTTCGATTAATCACGTTTCACTACTCGAGATTCGATTCCGCTCACCGTCCGTTCCAATCAAACCGGAGATTACCCGAATAAACGCAAGACCTGAACAGAACAGAAAATGAAAAAAACCATCTCTGTGAAAATCTGTGCGTTTCATCTGTGTAATCCGTGGTTCGATTCCTAAGCCTCATCAAGGTGTGTTGAACAGCTACTCCGACTGAACCGCTATCATGCGAAGAAATAAAAAGCGAATTTGGCTTTTACTTCAGGCATGGTCTCGCTCAAAGTCGAGCAGCCATTTTTTCCGATGGAGCCCTCCGCCATAGCCAGTCAGACTGCCGTCGGAACCGATAACGCGATGGCATGGAATGATGATGCTGATGCGATTCATGCCGTTCGCGGAGGCAACCGCGCGCACGGCCTTCTCTTTGCCCAGCGCCGCCGCCTGCTGGCTGTAGGAGCGGGTTTCACCGTAGGGAATAGTCTTGAGGATATTCCATACAGCACACTGGAACCCGGTGCCCGGAGCATCGATGGAAACAGAGAACGATTGTCGTGTTCCGGAAAAATACTCCTGAAGTTCCTGCCGCACCTGTTCAAGCAGTGGGTTCGGACCAGGAAGTATCACGGCGTTCAATCGTTTGCGCAAGTCGAGGAATTCCCTCTCGAGCATTCTTCGATCGGTAAATTCCAGCATGCAGATACCCCTGCGCGTCGCGCACGCGAACATCGGACCGATGGGTGTTGTGAGCCGGACAATGTTGATGACCTCCGTTCCCTTCGTCTGCGTCGGCGATGTACCGAACACCGAACGGTAGCTGTCGGCAAAACCGCTGAGGGATTCGTATCCGCTTTCGAATGCGGCATCGGTGACGGTGCCGCCTTCGTGTATACGCTGAAACGCGGTGTTGATCCGCAGCATGCGCTGATAGGCATGAAACGTCATCTGATGATGCTTCTTGAACCACCTCCTGATCTGGCTGGGCTCAATGCCGCGTTGACGGAGATCGGCATCTTTTATTTTCTGAAAGGGATTCCGCCGTACCTCCTCGATGAGTTCGAGTACGAATCCCGGAGTTTCATCCCGCTGTTCCATGGGACTGCATAGTTTACAGGGTCGATACCCATGCCGGACGGCATCCTGGGCCGTTTGAAAAAACGTCACATTCTCCGCTTTCGGCTTCCTCGCTCTGCATGAGGGCCTGCAGAAAATTCCCGTTGATTTCACCGCGGTAAAGAATACGCCCTCATAGAACGAATCCTTCCTACCGATGGCATGGTACATCTCTTCGAATGTTGGATATTCCACGTTACCTCTCATATTGATCTTGCTGGAAAAGCATCCTTTTGATGCGCATGTGGAATATAGCGTCGCCTCAGGATTAGGGCTACCGAAAAATTGACATGGATATTTTTCCCACCACCGCGACGAACATGGGTCACAGCTACACTATCCCCAACAACTCCCGTATCCCGTCTGTGTGCTTTCCAGCTCTGGCGGATGAATCGCCGATCCCAATTCTGTACGGATTGGCCCCTCTGAACAACGAAATCCTGAAGGGATTCAACACGTTCTTCGATTGAAATCGAAGCAATGTTGAATCCCTTCGGGTTTCATTGATGCCGGGTTGAATTGCTTGGCGGGTGACTCATCACTCTGTTTACGAGTCGGGTATCCAATCCCCTCGATCGACGCGGCACATTACCGGGATACGTACGCCTCGAATCGGTGAGGAGTATGCAGAGAATCCGCATCCCGTCCGCGTTCCGGTTTTGTGGAATTGTGCTTTTTCCGGATTCCGTATGTTATTCGGTTCCTGACAGATTCAGGTGTGCGAGTATCAGAGCCAGATCGTAAATCCGGCTGTTATGCCCAGGTTGTTCGATCCGTTTCGATTGTCCGCGCCTTCCGGATCCATCGTGATTTGCAGATACTGTACCCCGACGTTCAGCAATCCGTGCTCGGCGACCTCGACCTTGACGCCTGCTCTGGCACCAAAGCTGATACCGCTGCGGGAAGATGCGTTCGAGGAAGAGGAAGAAGTGTACCCCACCAAACCTTCGATAAAGGGATACGCTGAACCCTGCGTCTGGAAATTGTACGAAGGCGCAATGAGGATCATGATCTGGGTCGACGAACTGCCTCCGCTGCTGATATACGTAATTCCGAAGGGATTGAAGCCAAGTTCAAAGCCGTCAGTCACGAAGTATCCGATAAAGGGAGCCACCGTGAGATAATTTGTCGCATCACCGGTATTGCCGTTCGAGACCGGTGTGATGCTCTGAAACGAGAGACTTCCACCGAGTTCGGTTACTCCCGTCATGGCGAAGCGCTTGCCGGTCTGCGCCTGTGCGCCGGGACCTCCCGCTATCAACATTACCGCCGTGAGCAGCAACGTTGCACTGATGATGACTCGTGTTCTCTTCCGCATAATCGCCTCCGTGTGTTTATATGGTGATTGTTCTGTACCGATCAACGATGCATGTCGGTTCTTCATCGCACCGAATGTATGCAACATCCTTTAATCTCGCGCTGTCGCGTGGAACCGTGGTCCGTCGCTTTCGACAAATCTGGTTACCGTAGTTTCTGATGGATGAATCGATGGGCAATGTCGCAAAAACAACCTTGAATGTCAAGTACTATTTTATCGATAATACAAAAGATCGGGAGGCTTATATGCTTGCAAACGAAAAGATCGTACGCGCGGCGCCAGCGACAGTCGGATGGAACATCGATCGGGTAAGCTTCTGAAATGAATTCGTTCCACCGATAGTCCGGCATCGCGGATGTACATGCAACATAATTTCGGCGCTGTCCGATGTTCAGTCTTTGCAGCGTGCTGCACGCTTTACTATCGACGTCTGCTTCACACTGCTTCTTTCGTTATTACGATTTTTCGGTTTTCCTGTTATCCTTCTCGTCTTTCAACAAATCATGCCCGACCACATACGCACCGGTGAGTCCAGGCAGATTTTGCTTTTCGTAATACTCGTGCCACCATTTCGCGGCCTGCCAGATAGCTTCCGGACAACTCGATCGGCTTTCCAGTCCGGGAGTCAAATCGAACCCGGCGGCGCCGAACACGATTTCGAGCATAGCCGCGGAGGGCATACCGTGATTCTCGAGCAGCGGATTTCCGGTACCCGATACTCCCCAGGCGAATGCCAGCCAACGTACGAGCAAGTCAACGGCATCGAGCACGGCACGCTGCATTTTGAATCGCTCCAGCGCGGACAATACAGCACTTAGCGTGATTGGAACGTGAAGCACTGCGATGTTCGGAAAAGCGGCCGCATCAACGTAGTGGCCAAGCGTGCTCTCCTGTACGGCGTTGGTTGGGGGTGGGAATCCCATTCCCTCCGAGGCTTCAAGACTGATTTCATGAATGGTGGTCCTCGCGAGATTTTTCCCGACCTTGCCCAATAACATCGCATGGGACCAGGAACTCGGGTACAGATCATGGCGCACGTGCGACTGCGCCACCCTGAGCCGGAAAGCAGTCGGACTCGTTCCACCAACCATGACGATGGTGCTCCCGTTGTCGCTGCTCATGTTCCGAGCCAGCCAGGATATATTATCTTCACCGGACTTCCGGGCAACTTTTGCGAAACCTTTGCTTGGCGCAGTGGCCGTGGAACTGAGAATATTGATCATGCTTCGCTCCTTAGCTAGATAGATCTGAGTTGAAACGGTCCTACAACTATGGGTTTATTGATCGAGCTGTCCCGTGAGATGGGACAGTAGGTAATTTTGAAATTGAGTCCGCCTCCGTTTCTGGAGAATTGAAGCATTGCCACGTGATTCCCTCGTTGCCCATGCAGCATGTCATTGCGGAATCGTCCGTTCAGTGCTTCCGACGCAAGGAAATCCGGAGGTTTGCTCGCATCCGAATGACGCGGCCAGGCCTTTGGTTTTCCGAACAACCTGCTGAAAAATCCCGTTATCGCCGACACCTGATCGAATCCCACTGTCGTCACCAAAGACGAGGGCGAGGAAATTATCTCGAACATCGCGGTACGATTCGTCTGTATATCCCGTGTTTGCGTTACTCGTCCATAATGTACATCTCCGGTGAGACATAGGACCGGGATTCCGGCATCGGCAAAACGTGCGAGTTCGGTCATTACCTCGCCATAGTCGTTATAGTTGGGTAATTCGTAATCCGCAACCGCTCCGGCGACGGTACCCACGGCTTCGCTGAACAGGGATTGCCCAGAAACGAATACAGGATATTTTCTTTCCGTGATCACGGATCCCACCCAATTACGCATCTTGTTCAGAGCAGCCGCAGTCATCGAAAATCCGCGCTTTTCATCCCGCTGGCTACGCATGTCGGGAATAAAGAAGGACACCGGATCAACATCCAAAGTAAATGGCTCATCCATCGATGCCGGAGCCGGCATTTGAAAACCTTCGTACATGGCGATAGCTGGTCTGCCCCATCGCCCGCGCCCAGCATCCGAGAGCGAATTGCCAATCATCGGACTCGGGTGAGGATAATTGTTCCAGTATTCATGGTCGTCCGGCACCCCAACGCTTGGCGCCGCCGCCAACACCTGTGCATATCCCGGAGAACCAGTCCAATTCGCTGCATAATCGTTCTCGAATTTCTGTGCCAGCCAGGTCTCGTCATCGGGAAAATTCTTGAGCGTGGGCAGATCCAAATATACCTGATCGCCCATGAGCAAGGACAGATGCGGCTTTGCCACGGCTGTCAACTGCGAGACGATTGTACCGGTAAGTCCAACGCGATCTTCGTCGCGATGGAAGCAGGACACCAGCAGCACATTGAACGATCCATTCAAAAGCGACGGTACATCCGCAGGCAACGTGCGTACATTGATCGTAGCTCCTGCGCCACCGCCGTGAACGGAAATATTGTATACCTTATCCGGTTGCACATTTACAAATTCGTACACGCCGCCGAACACCCGCGGAAAGGAATCTGCTTGCGCGCCCTTCGGTAACATGGAATTGTGCCTGACACTGCTCAACGGTCGCAGTGCTACGGGGTCGGTTGGAACGCTGTCGAGAAACCACGTGAGCGTCGGTGCGGTCATCGCTTCAAACGCACCGATCCAGACAAGCAGTCGATCTCCTGGCGCGGCGCGGGGATGTAGAACGATGTGCATGTGTTCTCCTTTGGTTTCTGTTGTATAGCGGTGATATCGATGGTCTGCTTTGTGCTCTTCTTTTCACGATACGATCACACTCGATGCATAATGCGACATGGCCATTACCGTCGCCTGACAGTTCACCTTGATATTTGTCGGAAATACGCTCGCATCGACTACATACACATTTTCAAAGCCGTGCACTTTAAACCCGCTATCCACCACGCCTCCACGGGGATCGTCGCACATGATATTGCCGCCTTGCGGATGTGCCGAACCTATGAGTAAATCGTCCGCAGCCTTGATCTGATCGTCGAGTTTCGCTAAATCCTGTATACCGTTGAAATCGAGACCTTCGTATGTGGCCGGAATCACCTTCACAGCACCCGCGGCGAAAAAGATCCGCGCGATAGTCTTGATGCCTTCCTTGAGTCGCTGCACATCGCGTCCCGAAAAAACAAGATCGATTTCCACCGCTCCCTTTTTACCGATGCTGATGCGGCCCGTGGGATCCGTGGCAACCATCACTCCGGCCTGAACATAGTTGTTGTAGCGCTTCATTTTTTGATAATGTTCGTGGAACCAACCGCTGATGCCGAGCGAAAATACCGCAGGAGGATTGAAATACGATTCGACCACATAATCAGGACTCGCGTGCGCAACGCAGGTCAATCCAATGTTGTCGTACCCCTGCATTTCCGTTTGGGCTTCGGCGGAAACGAGCACACCGCCGAGTGCATGGAATTGCATTCCCGTCCGACCGTTCGGATTGATGTTGCTGCGCAGGAGTACCTCGCTCGAACCGATGGCGCCGGCGCACACGATGACCTTGCCTGCCTTCAACGTTGTTTTCGCGTTCGGTGAAAAACTATCGCCGACGCCTGTAAATTCTACGGTTTTCGCTTGTCCCGCTTGATGCAGAATCCGGACGTCCCTGCAGCCGTCGATGACGTCCACGCCCCGCTTCTCGGCCCAAGGTAGGTACGTGACGAGCATGGAGGTTTTGCGGTTATATCGGCAGCCGAAGTTGCACCAGCCGCAACCGATGCATTCCTTGCGGTTATGCTTCAGGTACTCGGCCGGGATGCTCATCGCCCTGCATCCCTTGAGGAAAAATTCGGACCCGCCATTCGCCATGAGCGGTGTGATCTGCTCTACATGCAATGCATGTTCAATCTCTTCATACGCTGCAAGCAACGCCGCCTTATTCACAAAGGCATTGTGCTGCTCCCATTCCGGAACCACGGTATCCAGATTTGAGCGAATCCATATCGCGTTGTTGATGACCGTTGAACCTCCAACGGCTTGCCCCTGTGCAAAGACCACGTCGTTGTCCTTCGTCGTCTGCAAACCGCCATTCTTGTATATTCGCGCCATCATATCCAGCGTATCGTGTGTAAAAGTTTGCGGGTGAATCCGTTTACCTTTTTCCACGACCGCAATGCTGATTCCTGGATTGTTCCGTATCGTCTGATACGCCATCACGCTCCCCGCCGCACCTGATCCGATGATAACGACATCATATTCCGCTTTCATGGCATACCTCCACCGGGAAATGGATCCGCATGGGAAATCGGTCTTTGGTCGAGTGCGGCGAATCGCGGCCGCTCCTCAACCGGTAGATATCCAACGAGCCGCATTCCTTCGGGACTGCTGTAATAGCCGATGCTCGCCAGCAATTTCAATGTTCGGGCGGCATCACGGGCGCCGGATCTCACCACCGCGATAATCTTGAATAGTCCCTTTGGCTGGATGATCCGTTCCACAACCTTGCGACGCTCCCTGAGCGGCAGCTTGCTGAAACGCCCAAATTTGAACGAAAGGAAAAGAGGCATATACCAGGAGTCGATCGCGTCGATCGCCAAACGAATCTGCTCCAACGCGGGCGATTCGATACGCGCCAGGTAATTGTCAACATGCGATGCCGCTAATCTGGGATCCACGGCTGGGTCGCTTCCCGTATCGACCATCGTCTCGATGATGGCAATCAGACCTTCAAAGTCATCTTTATCGAAAAATCGTGGCTTGTAATCCGGCATTCTATACTCGCTTTCTTTTTGCTGCTATACTATGAGATTGCCTGACGGCTATGATAGTGTATTCTCAGATTCCGATACGCCTTGTAAACGGCCCCGAAAACGTCCCAGTCGCGTTCAGGATGTCATGAACGGCTTTCCACCGTCGGTAGCTTTCGTGATACATGGACGTCAGCTGATCGAATGTTATATGGTTCACTTGTCCCCAATGCGGACGGACTGCATTCGCCTGCAGCGTTTCCTCAATTTGCTTCAATATGTAGACGGTATCCTTCACTTCCCGAAGCCCGATTACCTCAAGCATGCAGGTGTCGCGGCCGTACATCGGCGAGAGCAGGGCTCGAGTTCCCTTCACGAAGCGGACGGCAACTGGTACGGTCAGATACATATTTTTGTCGCGCCCAATGCGTTCCGCTGTATCCATTAGTCGATCTATGGCTGTGATCCACGTATCGTTTTCCACCGGAATAGCATATTCCGCCGAAAACACTTTAAACTCATTCGCATCACCTATATGAAAAACCTTAAAGCTTTTACCAGTAAAATCGTCGTCCGCTAGCGCTTCCAGTGCGCTCGTGAGCGTGTTCTTGATTTTGATCGGCCAAAATCTGGCCAGAAAATTCACCCACCAAACGGAAGTATCGAGCACTTCCCTGTATTTGATATAGATGCTTCGCTCGGCATGTCCTGCTTTGGTTGTTTCCACCCGTGTGGTGATCAGGCAGCGGTTTCGTCCATCCACCTTATAGGGATTGAGCAACAGCTCATAATGCTCGGCGGTAGAATAGATCTTCCCATCGCTCAGGTGCCGCTTCACATCCGCCCAGTTTGTCAGGGTGCGGGTTTCCTTCAGCATAAATTTTTCCCGCACCTCAAGCACCACCGAGTAGATCACTCCCAGGCAGCCCATGCCCACCAGAGCCGCGTAGAACCATTCATCGTCCTGCACCAATTCATGCGTGCGCCGGTCAGGCCATCTCGAAGTGAACACGGCCGGATCCGTCAGCGTCATGCCGGACGATAGCGATGGCTCGATACGGAACACTTTTCCTCCAGCGGAGACGATCTCCATCGACTTGATAAAATCGCACAGCGGCAGAAACGCGATTCCCGATCCATGCGTGGAGGTGGAGGTGACGCCGCAAATCGTTTGCCCATCGTACCCACCGAGATTGATGAAGGCCAGCCCGCGTTCGTCGAGCACCTTGTTGAGGGATCGGATGGTGATACCGGACTCAACATGGAGGAGTAAGCGTTTCTGCAGCGGCAGCGGATCGCGAAGTCCATACTCGTCGATATCGAGGATCCGGGTCAGCTTTTCGGGATACACGAGATAATCATCCGTTTTCGCAACATCGGACCAGGAGTGCCCGGATCCCACGGCGCGGACCGTCTTTCTCTCCTGTTCCGCCAGCCTGATGATCTCGATAAGATCCGACCGGTTCTCCGGCCAGAAACTCGTATCGGGTGTGGACGACTGGTTACCCGCCCAGTTCTTCCACGTACGTCGCTGTTCTGTTCTCATCTATTGAACGACCTTTCCACAATTCGGATAGCATAACGAAATACAAGCGATGGATTTGCCACTGTGCATTTACCTCAACGCTGCATGCGTGGGTACCTTCCCGCGAAGGCGATGTGCGTTCCTGATTCTCTGGTGAAGTGCGACAGATAATAATAATTATCGACGAGAATGTCAATACTGTCCGAAGATCGGGCAGTGTGCTCACGATACGAACGATCACGATACCATGAAGCATGTAGTCGCGTCAGTGATCCCAATTGCGCTTTGCGAATGTTCACCTGTGTTTGGATGAGGCTTCACCGTCGAACGCAGTGGCCGACGTACCGTTTTCTCCCGTCACCTACCATCCCTACTTGATCAATCCTTCCCTGAATCTTCCAGCTCCCAAATACGGACATCCCTGCCCCGTGCACGTAATAGTGGGGCAGCCATTTTCTGAAGTTCAATGAGTATCTTCACCTTCTCCTCGATCGGGAGGCGGGCCAATACTCTCCGACGTGCGACTTTTGCTTCGAGAATGTTCTCTATTTCGGGGTTAATGCTGTCCATTCCAACCAGGTGTCAAATAAATTGTGCTTGCGCAAAATAGCCGTGAGGCAGAGCGGATCATACTCGGCTTGTTCCATGAGCAGCGCGACTCGTGTTCGATCCTTTGCCCGATGAGTCTGCACGCAAATGGCCATGAGATGCTCCACCTTCATCACATGTACGGGAACTCCCTCATACCGAAGTACCACAGCACACTCGAGTGCTTCAACAAGCAAATCGTTAAACGCGGGAAGGAACTGAACCGGAGTCCCTTCGATGAACACGAATTCCGCCTCGGGAGCATAGCCCCGTTTCCTGCTAATGACATCATGGACGAACCTAGCCACCTCGTACGCTACGGAACGAATCATACTTCGAGACGCCACCGAACAACGTCAGAGCCTCGGCTTAAGATTTTGCCGCAGTGGCTCCTTCTTATGACATAGGTGCTCATGTGTCCGAACGGTCTAGTCAACATCGTCACCTCGCTGCGGCGAGTCTGCGACCTTCGAGACGCCGCCATGCTCTCGACGTGCGATGATGAACGATCAGGCTGTGGCAACTCCTGTTAATGACATCATGGAGGTACCTACTCTCCTCGTGCGTTTCGGAGCCAATCACCCTTCGAGACGCCGCCGAGTTCGCCATGTGCGAAATCGATTCCTTTTCCCGTGGCGGCCCTGCTTATGACATCTTCGTGTGTTCAGTGATCTGGCCAAGATGTGAATGAAATTACACAGCAGGAATTGTCGAAATTAAAGACAGTTGCAGCGAACCTCCGCGGATGAATACGTGCACGGATTTTCACGGATGAGACGGATTAACGCGGATAAGAGTTTTTGAAACCCCGATACGAGAGACTTCAG
>CAYJMN010000032.1:0-737 GCA_964371045.1 uncultured Chromatiales bacterium
TTTCTTTTTTCCCACCCGCCGGCGGGCGCCCCGCCGCGGGGCCCCCCCGGGCGGACCGAGCGACGGGAAGTCTCGTCCGCTCCGCAACAAGAAAAAAGGCCTCTTCTGAGGCCTTTTTTCGGTAGTAACAGCTACCACGTGGGTCTTATGCAGAGTGGGTTTACGCAGGAGGTCGTCCCGATCTCGGGAAGTCTCGTCCGCTCCGCAAAAAGGCCTCTTCTGAGGCCTTTTTTCGGTAGTAACAGCTACCAAATGGGTCTTATGTAGAGTGGGTCTACGCAGGAGGTCGTCCCGATCTCGGGAAGTCTCGTCCGCTCCGCATAAAGTCCTTCATTGAGGGACTTTTTCATTTGCTCACAATAGGGAGATCGGTGATGTACGTTGTCTATATCCTCCAAAGCACAGTAACGAATCGATACTACGTCGGTTCGACGCACGATTTCCAACTCCGGCTGGCGCATCACAACGATAGCTGGAGCAGATCAACAAAATCCGGGAGACCCTGGCGTATCGTCTACACCGAGCAGTATCCCGACCGGTCAGGCGCCGTACGACGCGAGTACGAGATCAAGCGACGGAAGAGTAGGACGTACATCGAAACCCTGATTGCCACGCGTACGAACAGCGAATAAAAACATCGTTCATTTTTCGCACACGCAGGAGGTCGTCCCGGGGGGGCGGGGGCCCCCCCGGGCCCCGGGCCCGGGGGGGGGGGGCGCGGCCCCCCCAAAAAAAAA
>CAYJMN010000032.1:747-55261 GCA_964371045.1 uncultured Chromatiales bacterium
TTTATGATGCCCCCCCCCCGGGGCGGCGCCGCGCCGGCGCGCCCCCCCGCGCGCCGCCGATCTCGGGAAGTCTCGTCCGCTCCGCAACAAGAAAAGAGGCCTCTTCTGAGGTCTTTTTTCGGTAGTAACAGCTACCAAATGGATCTTATGTAGAGTGGGTCTACGCAGGAGGTTGTCCCGATCTCGGGAAGTCTCGTCCGCTCCGCAAAAAGTCCCTCATTGAGGGACTTTTGCATTTGATCACAATAGGGAGATCGATCATGTACTATGTCTATATTCTCCAAAGCACACTGACGGATCGGCGCCATGTCGGCTCGACACATGATATGCAGCTCCGGTTGGCGCATCATAACGACGGTTGGAGCAGATCGACGAAATCCGGACGGCCTTGGCGCATCGTCTACACGGAGGAGCATCCCGACCGGTCGAGCGCCATTCGACGCGAGTTTGAGATCAAGCGACGGAAAAGTCGGCGGTACCGTCCGCTACGCAAGAAAAGCTCCATCTGGGTCTTTTTTTACAATTCCCAGAGCTTGCTGATCGGAACTGCGAGTGTGTTCGCCGTGCTGAGGGGGAGAACATCCTTCCCATCATAGAGCAGGAAACCTCCCTGAAAATGCTTGCCACAATGCCCGGCTAACAGTTCAAGACCGCGGCCATCCTCCCGGTTGACGGCACTCGAGGCCTTGACCTCAATCCCCCAAGTCTGTTGCCCCCGAGTGATGACGATATCTACCTCATGACCGTCTTTATCCCGATAGTGCCAAAAGCGGAGGTCCTGGTCTGTCCATTCCGACTGGGCCATGATCTGCTGGACCACGAAGGACTCAAGAAGATGTCCCATCCGTTCGCGCCGTTCAAACCAGTCCGCCGCAGTATAATCCGCCAGAGTAGCCGCAAGACCGCTGTCGACAACATGAATCTTCGGAGATTTGATCAACCGATGCCCGGGATTTTTATGCCAGGCAGGCAGCCTCCGAACGAGGAAGAGTCGTTCAAGCACTGCGATATAATTGTCGATGGTTTCCCGGTGCAAGCCGAGTGCACGTCCGATGTCACTGGCATTCAGGAGTTCCGCCGTGCGTAGCGCGAGAAGTTCGAGCAGTCGCGCCAATGCGCTGCTGTCTTTGATGCGTGCGACATCGCGGACATCGCGATCGATCAATGATCGAAGATACTGCCTGTGCCAGCGACGGGCTCGGGCAGGAGTTCTCCTGTGCGGTTCAGGGTATCCACCGGAAACGAGACGCTCTGCAAGCGATATCTTTTTTTTCTGCTCCGCGGCAATCCGGGATTTCAGCGCACCGTCGAGCAATGTACGAAGGAAATTCCCCGGATTTCTCTCCTTCTCCGCCTCGGTGAGCGGATGCAGGTGGACAACTTCCATGCGTCCCGCCAGGGACTCAGCAATCTGTGGTAACAACAGCAGATTGGCTGATCCTGTCAGAAGAAATCGACCTGGTTGTCTGTCATCATCCACAGCCCTTTTGATTTCCGTCAGCAGTCCTGGTGCTCGCTGTACCTCATCCAGTGTCACCCTGTCGGGAAGTCCGCGTATGAAACCTGCAGGATCGTCCATCGCAAGGTGAAAGTAGTTTCGCTCATCAAGGCTGATGTAGCCACGGTCCGGATCGAGGCTTCGGGCGAGAGTGGTCTTCCCGCTCTGTCGGGGACCCAGCAAACACACCACTGGCGTGTCCGTCATCGCCTCCACCAGCACCCTTGCAAGATTGCGGGGATACAGGTCGGTGTCCAGTCCTGGGTGAGGGGTCTCCATGGTTGATGCTGTTGCCAAATTGTCGAATAGTGATCTGTCTACATGTCGGTTATGGCATCGTCCAATTGTCGGTTACAATGCCGTCCATATGTCGGTTGCAGCTTCACGAAACAGTATACATCGCGGCATTGAATTACACAAGTATGCCGCCATTTTTCTGCCCGAGGTCACGTCGAGCAGGTTACTCGATGATCCGACTCGTTGAAGATGAGAATCATGTCCACCGGGGATCGAAGCACAAGTTGCGGAATGAATCTATGAAGTCCCGTAAAAAGTCCCTCACTGAGGGACTTTTCCATTTCTTCACAATCCCGGCAGATCGGTGATGCACGTTGTCTATATCCTCCAGAACGCCTGGGAGCTTCTATACCTTTCACGTATCCCCTGCGGTAAAAAACCTATTATCGGTGATGTTCCAGCCCTGACCTCCTCACTCCACCGCCCACAGATCCGATAAAAGCTCCGCCTGCGCGAGGACGGTCTTCACGGCTTCATCCTGCAGGTCGGGCGGGTAACCGTATTTGTTCAGGATGCGCTTTACCATGACCCTGATGCGGGCGCGGGCGCTTTCGCGGAGGGTCCAGTCGATGGTCACGCTCTTGCGGACCTGGGTGATGAGTTCGGCGGCGATGACTTTGAGTTTGTCGTCGCCCATCGCTTTTACGGCGGACTCATTCGTGGCGAGGGCGTCGTAGAAGGCGACTTCATCGTCCGTTAATCCGAGGTGCTCGCCGCGCTTGCCGGCGGCGTCCAGTTCCTTGGCGAGGCGGATGAGTTCCTCTATGACCTCCATCGTCGAGATGGCGCGGTTATGATAGGCGTTGAGAGTATTCCTGAGCTTCTCGGAGAAGAGCTGACTCTGCACCAGGTTCCGCGTGGAACGAACCTTGAGTTCATCCTTGAGCAGCTTCTCGAGCAGTTCGGCGGCGACGTTCTTGTGCCTGAGGCCGCGCACTTCGGCGAGAAATTGGTCGCTCAGGATGGAAATGTCCGGTTTTGGCAATCCGGCCGCAGTGAACACATCGATCACCTGGCCTTCGGTGGTGATGGCCCGGGAGACGAGCTGCCGGATCGCGGCGTCGATCTGCTCGGGGGTTTTGCCGCTGCCGCCGCTTTGCTTGTTCAATGCGGCTTGCAGGGCCTGGAAATAACTCACGTCGTCGCGGATCTCTGTCGCCTCGTCGCTTGCGGCGCAGAGAGCGAACGCGCGTGAAAGCTCGGTCACCACCTGCACCCAGCGCTTCTTGCCGTCCTCCTGTTCGAGTATGTGCTGCTGTCCGGCGGGTATGAGCTGCAGGCGCTCGGCGGGTGTACCGGTGGTCCACTTGTTCCATTTACACGGATGCATCATGTCGCTGGCGATGCCGTGTTTTTCGAGCATCACGGCGATTGCCTGTCTGCTGTCGTAGGTCGGATCGCCCTGCCCTCCACTTTCCGTGTAATTGGCGAGGGCGTGCTTGAGCTGATCGGCGAGACCGAGATAATCCACCACCAGACCGCCCGGCTTGTCGCGAAAGACGCGGTTCACTCGGGCAATGGCCTGCATGAGCCCATGGCCCTGCATGGGTTTGTCCGCATACATGGTGTGCAAACAGGGCGCGTCGAAGCCGGTCAGCCACATGTCGCGCACGATCACGATGCGGAATGGATCACTGCTGTCCTTGAAGCGGGTGGCCAGCATACGGCGCTTTTCCTTGTTGCGGATATGCTGCTGCCATGCGGGACCATCATCGGCGCTGCCGGTCATCACTACTTTGACCACGCAGGCCTGGTCGCGCTCAGCCTCGGGATCATCGTTTTTCGCGCTTGCCCACTCGGGACGCAGCGCGATGAGGGCGTTGTACATGTCGACGGCGATGCGACGACTCATGCAGACGATCATGGCCTTGCCGTCCATCGCCTCCAGGCGCTTTTCGAAATGCGCGACCAGATCGGCGGCGATGAGGGCGATGCGCTTGGGATCACCCACCAGCGCCTCCAGCGCAGCCCATTTGCTCTTGAGCTGTTCCTTCTTCGTCAGTTCCTCGCCCTCGGTGATTTCATCGAACTCGTCGTCGAGTTTCGGCAGCGCGGCTTCATTCAAGGCCAGTTTGGAGATGCGGCTCTCGTAGTAAATCGGCACCGTGGCCTTGTCTGCGACGGCTCGCTGAATGTCGTAAATGCTGATGTAATCGCCGAAGACAGCCCGTGTGTTCGCGTCCGTCTTTTCGATGGGCGTGCCGGTGAAGCCGATGAATGAAGCATTCGGGAGTGCATCGCGCATGTGCCGTGCGAGGCCGTCGATGAGGTCGTACTGACTGCGATGCGCTTCGTCGGCGATGACCACGATATTCCTTCGCTCGCTCAGCGAAGGCATGCTTCCAGCCCGCCGAAGGCCCGGAGCAGACGGGTCGCCCTTAGCCGGGAAGAATTTCTGTATGGTGGTAAACACCACGCCGCCGCTCGCCACGGTGAGCAGCTCGCGCAGTTGTTCGCGGCTTGCGGCCTGTACCGGCGTTTGTCCGAGGATGTCCGCGCAGCGCTGGAACTGGCCAAACAATTGGTCGTCGAGATCGTTGCGGTCCGTCAGCACCACGAGCGTGGGATTCTCCATCGCGGGCTCAAGAATCACTTTCGCGGAAAAGAACAACATGGTAAAACTCTTGCCGCTGCCCTGCGTGTGCCACACCACTCCCGCGCGACGGTCGCCCACCTTGCCGCCCCGCATGCGTCCCGACCAGTACCTGCCCGCCGCCTCGCGCACCCGGCCGTGTACGAGCATACCGCTGGCGCGCAGCGTCTCCTCCACCGCTGCGTTGACCGCGTGAAACTGATGGTAGCCGGCGATGATTTTGTGCACCGCGCCCGAGTCCGGGTCTTCCTCGAAAATGATGAAATGCCGCAGCAGAGCTAGGAAGCGCTGCCGCTCGAACACCCCGCGCACCAGCGCTTCAAGTTCCAGGGCAATGTGCGGGGCATCGCCTTCGCCATCGATGCTGCGCCAGACTTTGAACCACTCCTGATTCGCCGTGAGGGAGCCGATGCGGGCCTGCAAACCGTCGCTCACCACCAGCACCGCGTTGTATTGCAGCAGGGTGGGGATTTCCGCCTTGTAGGTCTGAAGTTGGGCGTACGCGCTCCAGATCGTCGTATCCTCTTTGGCGGCGTTCTTCAACTCGATCAGACCCAGCGGCAGACCGTTGATGAACACTACGATGTCCGGCCGCCGGTTGTGCTGCCCCTCGATCACCGCGAACTGGTTCACCGCCAGCCAGTCGTTGGCCTCGGCAATGTCGAAATCGATTAGCCGCACATGATCGCCCGCAATGCTTCCGTCACGCCTCGGATACTCCACAGGCACGCCGTCGCGCAGCATGCGGTGGAACGCGCGGTTCGTTTGCGTAAGCGAAGGCGTACCCACGCGCAGCACTTTGCGCAACGCCTCGTCGCGCGCATCCGCGGGAATAGCCGGGTTCAGACGCCGGATGCCCTCGCGCAAACGCTCCGTCAGCAACACCTCGCCGAATGATTCGCGCTCTGCGGCCGCTTCACCGGGTGCGAGCAGCGGGCCGTACGCCGTGGCATAGTCGAGCGCCTCGAACCATTCGAGAGCGGCGTATTCGACGGTGGCTTCGTTGAGGGTCATGGTTTTTTCTTGCCTTCAAGCCGTTTGATCTCTTTGTCGAAATCCGAGATATAGTCAGCATCCTGTTGCCGCCGGAAGATTTCATATTCGCCCTCGGCTTTAAGTTTCGCCTCCAGCGCCGACACCTTGCCTTTGTCCTGGAGGATCTGGTAATTCGACAGCTCCAAAAAGCTGTGCAGAAAAACCACCCAATCCGCCATCTTCATCAGAATTCCGCGCTGCGCCCGATTTTCCGCCAGGTCAAGGTAGGCGGAAATGATGCGGTTCAGCTCCTGCACATGCGCCTCGTTCAGGTAGTTCTTCGCCACGGTCACGTCCGACTTCAAAATTTTACCATCCGGCGCGTGTTTCCATGTCGCGAGGCCCATGTGAATCTTCTTGGCATCGGCCGTGGTGTAGATCATTTCGGCAGCAGTCTGACCGGTAATTGCCCAATGCAACTTGTTCTGCACGGTGGCAAAAAATTCCCGTGTTATGGGAGCATCGGCTCGGTAGTCGATGGAGAGCGCGTAGATGTCCGTAATCTTCTGGTAGAATCGCCGCTCGCTCGCCCTGATCTCTCTGATGCGTTCCAGCAGTTCTTCGAAGTAATCCTTGCCGAAGACCTCCTTTCCTCGCTTCAAGCGCTCATCATCCAGCACAAAGCCCTTGACGATGAACTCGCGCAGCGTTTTCGTGGCCCAGATGCGGAACTGCGTAGCCTGGAAGCTGTTCACCCGGTAGCCTACGGCAATGATGGCATCGAGGTTGTAATAGTTCGTAAGGTAGGTTTTCCCGTCCGAGGCAGTTTGTGCAAAATTTGCACGTACTGAATCCTCGGCCAATTCTCCGGATGAAAAGATATTTCGCAGATGCTTGGTGATGACCGTACGATCAATGCCGAATAGCTCCGCCAGCGCTTTCTGCGTCAACCAAAGGGTTTCATCCTTGAGAAATACATCGATTCTTACCGCCCCATCCGGTGCAGTGTAGAGAAGAAATTGATCTTTTTCGCTCATTGTGTTAGTCCCCTGTTTTATTCGATAAATTTTGTTGCTGACGCTATTTTCATGGCGACGTGACCGGGTGAGCGGCGTATTCGACGTTGGCTTCGTTGAGGATCATAGGGCTGGGCGATTAGCGTCTAAATAAGCAAGTCAAGCAATTTCAATGGTTTACGTGTCAACAGGTACTGGCTGGCGGTTAGTGTCTAAATGAAAATCACACCAAGTTTGCTGGATTTCTTATTGAAAAACTGCCTCTTGCGCATAATGGCTGGATAGACGGAAATGACAGCTTCGGCGTATGAGATTCCTCCATTTTGGCAGGATTTTTGGCGTGAAGCCCAGGAGTCGCTGAATTCCAACACATTTGTGGGAGTACTAATGGGATTGCCGATTTCTGAGGGCGGTCGCTCGCGACACTTTGTCGTGAGAAATGTCGCGAAAATCGGGCTGGTGCGCGTGTTCTTCCGTATCGCGACATAATTTCGCTATTGATGTCGCGAGTTAACTGCTGAGGCACCAACAACAGCAGATTCATGCGCGCGGGATGAGTCATGGTAAGCACAAAGCCCTTGACGATGAACTCGCGCAGCGTTTTCGTAGCCCAGATGCGGAACTGGGTGGCCTGGAAGCTGTTCACCCGGTAGCCGACGGCAATGATGGCATCGAGGTTGTAATAGTTCGTACGATAGGTTTTCCCGTCCGAGGCAGTTTGTGCAAAATTTGCACGTACTGAATCCTCGGCCAATTCTCCGGATGAAAAGATATTTCGCAGATGCTTGGTGATGACCGTACGATCAATGCCGAATAGCTCCGCCAGCGCTTTCTGCGTCAACCAAAGGGTTTCATCCTTGAGAAATACATCGATTTTTACCGCCCCATCCGGTGCGGTGTAGAGAAGAAATTGATCTTGTTCGCTCATTGTGTTAGTCCCCTTTTTCACTGAATATTCTTGCCGATGACGCCTTGCGCTGACTTTTCGCAGGAACCGACCGCGATGATGGCGCCGTAGTTGAAAAATCGCTTTTTGTAATCTTTCCCGTCTTCCGCAGTCTGTCGGAAATCCCGACATACTGCCTTCTCGTCAAGTTCGCTGCTTACGAGTATGTTTTTCAAATGCTCGGTGATTGTACTGCGCTCCTTAGCAAAGAGCACACGTATCAACTTCTGCGTCAGCCATACGGTCTCCTCCGCGACGCGCACCTCGATGCCCTCGTCGCCGGCCTGACGGGTAAAAATGAGAAACTCCGCCGTGCTGTTACGGATGCGTAATTGCTTGTCCTTGCTCATGCTGATCCTTGACGCAGGGATGATGGTTGAAGTAGTTGATTGTATCTTACACGCTGACATCCTGAGTTACAATAAATCCGCTCTCACGATTCAAAAATTCATCAATATTGTTTGACCTGATTTAGGGTTATTGAAACATCGTCACTGTTACAGTTGTTTTCCTTTTCAATGTGAAACTCCAACCGGTATGGACTAAAATTATCCCCACTGAATAGTAAATGCACGTCGTAAACCCCAGGCTCGATGATATCGCTCATACCAATATCCACGGAATGATATTTCTGCAGGTGAATCCAGGGTTTATGATTAGTAGCTACCGCAAGGTCAACAAACTCAATTTCACCTCGGCCGATATTTAATCGTTCACCATTTACGCTGTCGATGCTTGACTCTGGACGACTCGCCCATCTTAGTGGATATCCTTGATAATCGCCAAAAATTGCATCCTGTTTCTTTACAGCTTCGATTTGGCATCTACAATTGATTGCTGGAGAACGACCGATATTTTTTACCGAAAATCTGAAGAATGCTCCAAGCATATCTGAATCTCGATTAATTGCCACATTGCTCCGACGAAATGGCCGCTCTTCTCGATACGTAAATTCAAGCTTCGGCTTAATGAGCATCGGAAGAATAAAATCTTTCATCATGGTAACTAATAGGGCAATACATGCAATTATAAAGGCCCAAATGTCGATTGTGATGCCGACCAGTTTCTCCGCTGATGATTCCATAAGATCTAACTCCTACCAATAGTTTAGAAAAAATCGCTTCAGCAGTATTGGTTTTATTGCGGGATAATATTTTCACCAGATTTCACATTGGGGCGTGCTCCATGGTGGATTGGTTGAGTATCAGCGTTGTTGAAACCGCCATCTATTGGCAATGACCACAAGCTCATCGGCAGTCATGCTTGGCCCCTGCCAGCCTTTATCAAAATCAATGTCGTTCGATCTTGGCAACTGATCTTGGGTAAGAGATCGAATCAGAATCCTCGATGGAAGTATTGCCGCCTGACCAACAAAAATCGCTTCTTGGCGGCGGAGACCAGAAAGCATTTTCGTGAGCCCAGCCATTGAATCTGGAAGTATCGCGCGTACATGCTCACGATCTGCATCGTTCGTCACTCGAAGGATGATCCAACTGTTGCACTGGGACAGAACCGTCGCCTCGACCTCACTTGGCCGCTGTGAAACGAGCAATAACCCAATCCCATACTTACGACCTTCTTTTGCAATTCGCCGGATTGCATCCTGGGCAGCCTCGTACTGGGCTTCACCCCGGTTCGGCACATAGCGGTGTGCCTCTTCACAAACTAGCAAAACGGGATCGCGCTCACGCTCTTCAGAAGTCTGCCAAACCTTTAGGTTGAACAAGGTACGTGCAATCACTGCGCTGCATATTCCGGCAACTTCATTTGGTACGCCCGATAAATCCACAATCCGCACTGGCTTTCCGTCACCAACAAACTGTGAAAGGACAGGTGCAAACTCATCCGTCGCGCCATTCCAAGGTGCCAGCATGAAATTCATCCGGCTGTCTCTTTCGAGAGTTTCCAGCTTGTTGATTACAGAGTTAAATGGCTCCTGTTCCTTCTTGTCCCTGCCTTGTGGACGCAGCGCGTTCACCTCATCCTTGAATTTCTGCATCGAGTATGGGGTTGGCGAGTCGACCGTCAATGGCTGCTTTGAAATGTCAATCCCAAGCACTGCAGCGGCATCAATGCGGGCGTTCAGCAGTGAAAGCTTCACGATGTTGGATTGCGAAGTCGCAACAAATTCAGTCTTCCCGATAATGAGAGAAACGGTTTCTTGGAAGTTCAGAAGCCAATACGGCAATTTTAAGCTCCCCTCGTCAGTCGAAAGCCGAGTATGCTTTCCGGTAAATGCTTTCGCATATTCGTTGTGAGGATCAAGAACGACGATACGTGGCTTCCAGCTTGCCAAGCCTTCCTCCGCGCCTCTTTCGAGCAGACTGTGAAGGACTGCGGCAACGGTTCCTGACTTCCCTGCACCAGTTGACCCGAGAACGGCCGTATGCTTACCAAGCAACTCGTTCATCTCAGCGTAGCAGCGGGTTCCTCCTGTGCCAACATGTTCGCCAAGGTGGACAGATGGTCCTTTCCCGTGACCGTAAATGAAACGCAGTTCGCGCTTAGGGGTGAGGTAAACGGTTTGTTGCGGAAGCGGATAGGTTGCAACACCTCGGTCAAACTTCAATTCCCAGTTCGCCTGGTCACCCGATGCTTCTCTCAGCCACTCACCTTCCCCGAACAAATCAGCTTCAATGACCCGTTCGTCACTGGCTGCTTGAGGCGCGATGCCGCGCTCCAATTCATATTCAGCCTTCATCCGGAGCCGCCCAACAAATGCAAAGATGATTCTCCGGCCAAAATGGATTTTCACGATAGAACCAAACTGACCGATTGGATAAGTATCACCGCCGAAAATGCGAGAAAGCTCAGTGATCCCTGGTTTCAGTTCGGCTACTATGTGTGAACCGTCGACCTCAATAATCGTACCGATAGCAAGATTCTCAACGGGAGCATTCGGATTGTGTATTTCAGTTGTCATCGTTCGCCTCCAAGAAGTCGGGTAATGTTCTCAAATTTCCACCAAGGCAGGTCAATGTCCGACTTTGCAATTGTGGATCCATGGAAAAATCCTCTGCGAGCGTATATTCTCACTTGGTCCGTGATCTCCTTATCCTCATGCAGCCGCCTCAATTCGCCTCCCGGCTCCTCATCGAAGGTGAACACCACAACCGTCAATTCCCCACCCGATTCCCGCAGTGCGCTTTCGATTTCAATATTGATGTGAGAGTCCCCAAAGCTGTATCCACAGATGGTCAGAACTGTTTGACTCCCGGATTGTGGTCGAAGTATACGGCGTGCAAGGCTCGATAGTTGAGCATAAGGATCCCGTTGGGTTTCACGGTATTTCGTCGAGGCGGGCCAAATTAGGACCTTCCTGTCGTTCCCAACTGGCAGCGTGAGACTTCTCGCAATTCTCCGAGGTAATTGGTCACCTGATATCTCACTCCAATCAATAGACCCGTGCAGCTTTAAAACGCGGGCAACAAGTCCGTCTCTTCCAAAGGTTGTAGTGTCCCACCAAGCACTCGTACCACCAGTCATTCCGTCGGCATACCGCAATTTCTGAAGAGCGAGGGCGCTTTCGATCAAAGTGTCGTAATTCAAGACGAGATAATCGACCGGCCGAATTGCCACATTCCTACCCGGACGTGCGGGCCTATGAACAGCTTGGATGAACTTCCAGTGGACCTCCAAACTTACTGCGGTGTCAATAATCACGGCAATCGCCGCTTTGATTTGATCGACAGCATCTTTGAGTTGTTGTGCAGAATAATCGACCCCGCCTAAAGGTGCACTACTAGTCGTGGCACCACGAGTACCGCGCCGATCAGTGATCGCAACTAGATCGACTAACTCGCTCAGGTAGTCCTCGATGTTTGCCGTCTTCGCTCCTGAGAACAGCCCCTCGATAGCCTTAAGAATTGTTGTCGTTGTCGAATCCAACAACGTGCTTGCGAGAGTCGTGGAAGTGAGTTCTGCGGTCAAGGGGAGCCCGGCGCATTTGCTACAACCCGCACCAAGCAGGAATGCTTTACCGCTCTGCATCAACAAGTCGTCTAAATCATTTAATGCGATCGCGAATGCGGTTTCTTTTAACGGTGCTAAGTCGTCTGGCATAAAGTTTCTCCTGTGGTATAAGTTTGCGTTTGTCGAATGTCACCACCCAGCAGCTTCGACAAAAGTGATGTGCGCCAGTGAAATTCGATTGCACTCGTTTTCATCATTAATGGTTCCGAGTGATAAATTGCCTCGAACCTCCTCGACTACGAAAGCTGCGAAGCTAATCAATTCAGCGAGTTGGTTTGTTGGGAGGAAGCTCATTTCACTTCAATTCGGTGGTATTTGACACTGTATCCGAGTCGCTCAATACGCTGCCCCTCTCTCATGAGATTCAGTCGACTAAAGAAAGGCAAAGGTTTTGAGGTTTCCCGGACGAGCGCTAGTACGACCTCTAGCTTTGATGTAACAAATGCATCCTTTGGGAACAGTTTCCGAATTACGCCTTTATGTTTCGTGGCTGACTTTGCGACATGGTTTCGAAACTCCGAGTATTGAAGCAGTGACTCGGCAGACACGGCTCCCTGTGCCAGAAGATGACTGAATGTGGATGATTGCGACCACACCTTTACGTGCACGAGAGCGCCAGTCCGATGAAGGAGGTCGCACGGTTCGATGGCGGTTCCACCAATCGTGCATGTCTTCTTGTGCATGCTCATTAGATCGGCGGTCTTTGCGGCCTCAGCTACATACTGGTCCTCGTCTTTCCATGCTTTAGCAAAAGCGGGCAAAGCCACGGTTTTCCCGCTTATCGCTTTAACATACTTCGTTATTTCGGTGTCAAAGTTCGTTGCGACCTCAAACCATTCTCCATTACTCAGCACGAACTTGGTCCCGCTAACGTCTGTCTCAAATATGAAGCAGTCGCGCTCTTGGATCTCGGTCGCCTTGGCCCCTTCACCATCAAACCCCCTAATTCGGCGTTCTTGCAATTCCTTAACTGTAAACCTTGCCAGTCCAATCCCGAGGGCATTCTGCCACTCATCCAACTCGAGTTCGGTGTGCTTCTCTGCATCCGCTTTCTCCCCAACGTGAAGAAATCCCCTGATTGCTGTTCGATTGCAGCTGTCAGGACAAAGCATCTGGATGCTTTTGTCCTTTTCCTTAAGTGCAGCGACAAAATTCTGGTCGAGTTGCTCGATAAGCGTAGGCGACCTCACCACTTTAAGATTGTCGATCCAATCGAACCCCCGCTTCGCATACTCGTTTGCGTTGTATGCCGACAGTAGTTCCTTGCACTTGTCCGCTAAATCGCTGAAGTTCAACGCCACATCAAGAGCCAAACTGTCGGCTCCACTCAGTCGCGATGCGAAGTTCGGGTCCTCGGGGACACCAGTGACTCCCCGTAACAAATCTTGCTGAATATCCACTCCAAATGTCCGAAGTCCGGTGCCTTTGGCCGATTCTTCTTGCCGTTTAACCGGCGTCTCCTTGAACATTCGGAGGCTGATTCCACGTATGTTGTCCTTGTTTACGCGATTTACAACAACACGGAGACCAAAATCCCTTTCGAACGAATCAGGTACCAGAAAATGGCGAGCGTGTCCAAAGGTAAGTGCGAATATTCGTTCCTCAGCTTTCAACAACACAAGTGCCGAAGCCATTCGATTTCCGGCGACGCTCTGTCCAGGAAAACCAGATAGAACAAAGGTAAGCCATGCGGGCGGACTCTCCACAGATGCTGGTAAATAGAGTGACCCAGTGAAGCGTTTATTCTTGAGCGTGATGGGTTTCCCCGCTTCACCCCCAGACTTGACTGCATCTTTAAATTTCTTCACGCTCGGCTTTAGCAAAAAGATTGTCAGATGCTGCATTTTCTTTTTCGTGTTCATACTGGAACCTCTTTTGTGCCCTTCACACCCTCAACTCCCCACTCAACAGCCTCGGCAACAACGTGTCGCGGAGAGTTGCGAGGGTGCGGGATTGGTGGGCAAATTGTTCTCGTTGGAGGAAGAGAGGCTGGACAAGTTCATCAAAGCGTTTCGACACTGCGATTGGTGGAACAACAATCGAAATCGCTTTTAGACTTGTCGTTGGCCGCGATATCGCCGGAACGCCCGTGGTGCTGGTATTGGCCAGAAGGGCCGCTTCACCTTGCTGTGAACTGAAAAACAAATAGGCAGCCCAAGGGCTAAGTTTCACGCGATCCACGGAGAGAAGCATCTGGCTCTGAGATACGACGTATCGAGGATAGCGTGCACCAATTGGTATGATACCCACTTGGCCTAGTGTGCCTCGGTGCGTGAATACAATGTCCAAGTGGCGAGCGACAGATGCCTTAAGTTCCTCCGCCTTGGACTCGGTGAGGAACACAAAGTCATCATCAACAAACCCCTGGGTCAGGTTGCCTCCCCGAACAACGGGAACGCCCTCAGACACGAAGTTGTCACGGGTGATTCGTGAACCAAATGGTCCCATTGCTATTCGAGCAGACACATCGCCCACGCGAGCAGCGGTCCAACCCTGAGGAATCAGGCCGAGAACGGAATCATGGAACGAGTCGGGGAAGAGATCGGCGGTGGTTGTGTCGAGGCCGTTGGGCCGTCTGCCATCGAGTTTGGCGCGCACGGGATCGAAATCCACGAACCAGCTCTGGAACAGCGCCCGCGCCGTGGCCTCGAGCGTGGCATTCATTTGGCGGTTCAGCTCGATCTTGTCGTCGAGCGCACCGAGAATGGAGGCGATGGCTTTTTGCTCGGGGAGGGGAGGAAGAGCGAACGGCACCGCGCTCATGATGGACGTATTGAGGTTCGGCATCGTTGCGCCGACTGCGTGACGAACAATCCATTCGCGAATCGCTGGGTGCCCTAGAAACAGTGATGCGAAAAGGGGATCTACGACACCCGAGCCTAGTCGGACCTTTAGACAGCCAGTGCCGCACAGCCAGCCTTCCTCACGTTCTCTGATAAGCGCCCGTTTTTCTACATCACCCCGGCGGCTGTAAACGATGTCGCCCACTCTCAACCGGTGCTGGCCTAAACGATTCGCATCGTTCTCTGTGATGCGGACAATACCATCTTCGATGATTCGATTATCGCCGATGTTCGTCGGCATAATGGACGGTACGCCGATTGGCACGTAGTCCGAAGCGTGAAGCTGGCTGCCAAACGGGCCAGTTTGAATGCTGCCACCGCCGCGATGGCAAACCTCACCGAGCGTAGTGAACTCCCAATGGTCGGGAATCTCGCCGTTGATGAAATTACCCGCCATACCCCAACCCCTTCAGATTTTTCCTGATCGCTTTCTCCGACTTCGCGGACTCGGCGAACTGCTCGTGCAGCTCGGCGACGAGGGGTTGTATCGTTTCTTCGAAACCATTCATGGTGCCGCCTCCTGTTCCTGATCGGACTCGCTGTCCCACATTTCCCGGTAACATCCGATGTATTCAGATGTGACGGCGGGATTCAGGGTGTAATAATAGCGACACAGGGATTTGAAGAGGGCGAGGCCCTCCGGGATGCAGGCGCAATCCAACAGGTGATCCAACGTTTGCTCGATGTGCCGGTTATCGCGGCAGCGAGTGCGAATAATATCCGTCGTGCTGGGGGCGTAGGCGGCAACCATTTGTCGCTGGAGATCACACAAGGATGCGGCAAGCGCCCTGATGCCGTCGAAGTCGGAATCGACTTCGGGTGCGACCACCGGTTGACGACGACCGGTAGCCCGGCGTTCGGAGCTGGGATTATCCGGCATGTCCGATCTCCTTCCCCAGCTCTACCAGGAAATTCTCCATCATGGCTTTATCCGGCATTTCCACCGCGTAGCGGGAGACGAAGAGGTGGTTTGAGAGATCCCCGAGCGCAAATTCGACGAGTGCCTGGTTCTTTCGGGTGCACAACAGAATACCAATTGGCGGCTGGTCCCCGACGGTCATTTCGTGTTTTTTGTAATAGGCAACGTAGGTGTTCAGTTGGCCAAGATTCTCGTGCGAGAAGGCCTCGGTTTTGAGCTCCACAAGGATATGGCACTTGAGAACGCGGTGGTAAAATACGAGATCCACAAAAAAATACTCGTCTCCGATGAGAACCCGCTTTTGCCGTGCTTCGAAGCAAAAGCCGTGTCCCATTTCGAGGAGGAAGTCCTGCAGACGGTCTAGCAGTGCATCCTCCAACTCGGACTCCCCCATGACGTCGCGGGAGCGCAGACCGAGGAACTCGAAGATGTAGGGATCGCGGATAATCTGAGCGGGCTGGAGGATTTCTGCCTCGGAGTGGGCCATGGCAGAGAGCTTTCCCTTTTCCCGGGAGAGGCCGCTGCGCTGATAGTAGAAGCTGGCGATCTGGCGGCGCAGCTCACGGACGGACCAGTTGCCGCGAATGCACTCGATCTCGTAGAAACGGCGCTGTGTTTCGTCGGGGAGCGTGATGAGCTCGGCGAGGTGGGTGAAGGATAGGCGAAAGATTAGCTCCGGAGTCTGGGAGATCAATTGTGGAATCGCTGACTCCACAATGTGAGATTCGGGAGTCGGTGACTCCCGAATTGGTGATGGCACACTGGGCAAAAGCGAAACGAGAGATTTCAGGCCGGTTTCCGCCACTGATTTGGGAGTCGCCGACTCCCAAATCCGGGGATAGATCTGGTAGAACTGGCGGTAGCGTCGGAGTTCGCGGCTCGTGGTGCGATTAAGCCCTTGTCCCGCGAGGCGCTCACTGAGCTTCTCGAGCAGTCGCGCACCGTAAGCGGCTCGGTCTTGGCCCACTTGCTCAAACTCAACGATGCGATGACCGATGAGCCAGTTTCGCAGGGTCAACCCGAGGTTGACGGCTTTGAGGGCGAACTCGTTGGTCTGGTGGTGGATCTGGACGATGGCGGTAACGAGCGATTCGAAGTCGTCACCCGGCGCAGGTTTCACGCGTCCCTTTTTACCCACCATACCCCAACTCCTTCAGGTTCTTCCTGATTGCCTTCTCCAGCTTCGCGGACTCGGCGAACTGCTCGTGCAACTCGGCGACGAGGCGCGACATTTTTTCCTCGAAAGGCTCGCCGTCGTCTTCAATTTCCTCGGCGCCGACATAGCGGCCGGGGGTGAGGACGTGGCCGTGTGTGGTGATTTCGGCGGTGGCTGCGGATTTGCAAAAGCCGGGTATGTCCGTATAACCACTATTTTTAGACTTCGAGGTGCGGAGTACTGCTTCACCACGCCAGGAATGGTAGGTCGAGGTAATCTTCTCGATATCGGCATCGGTCAGTTCGCGGTGGACGCGATCGATGAGGGTACCGAGTTTGCGGGCGTCGATGAAAAGCGTGTGCTTGCGGCGGTCCCGGAAGCCGCGCTTCGTATCGGCGCGTTTGTCCTTGGTGAGGAACCAGAGACAAACGGGGATCTGCGTGCTGTAGAATAGCTGACCGGGTAGGGCGACCATGCAGTCCACGAGGTCTGCCTCGATGAGGGCGCGGCGGATGTCGCCTTCGCCGGACTGGTTGGAGGACATGCTGCCATTGGCGAGGACGAAACCGGCCATACCGTGCGGCGCGAGATGGTGGATGAAGTGCTGCACCCAGGCGAAGTTGGCGTTGCCCTTGGGCGGAACGCCGTATAGCCAGCGCACGTCATCGTCCTTGCGGAACCAGTCCGAATCGTTGAAGGGCGGGTTGGCCAGGACGTAGTCCGCGCGCAGGTCGGGGTGTAGGTCGCGGCGGAAGGTATCGGCGTGCTCCGGACCGAAGTCGGCTTCGATGCCGCGCAGGGCGAGATTCATCACCGCAAGACGGCGCGTGGTGGGATTGCTCTCCTGGCCGTAAATGGAGATGTCCCCCAGCTTGCCGCCGTGGGCTTCGACGAATTTTTCCGACTGCACGAACATGCCGCCGGAGCCGCAGCAGGGATCGTAGATGCGGCCCTTGTATGGGGCTAGCATCTCGACCAACACACGCACGACGCATTGCGGGGTGTAGAACTGACCGCCGTTCTTGCCCTCGGCGCTGGCGAAGCGGGTGAGGAAATACTCGTACACGCGGCCCAGCAGATCGACGGAGCGATGGGTCTTCTCGCCCTCGCTGGCGGCGGTGAGACTGATGGTGGCGATGAGGTCGATGAGTTCGCCGAGGCGGTGCTTGTCGAGACCGGGGCGTGCGTAATCCTTTGGTAGTACGCCTTTCAGACGCGGATTATCCCGCTCGATGGCGACCATCGCGTCGTCCACGGTCTTGCCGATGGTGGGCTGCTTGGCATTGGCCTGGAGGTGAGACCAGCGGGCCTCGGCGGGCACCCAGAAGACGTTCTCGGCTTTGTATTCGTCCGGGTCCTCGGCATTGGCCCCGGCGTAGTCGCCCTTCCCGGCGAGGAGCTTGGCGCGGTGTTCCTCGAAGGTGTCGGAGATGTATTTCAGGAAAATGAGGCCGAGGACGACGTGCTTGTATTCCGCCGCATCCATGTTGTTCCGCAACTTGTCGGCGGCGAGCCAGAGCTTGGCCTCGAAACCGATGTGCGCGGTGCTCGTTTTCGAATTATCGCTGCTGCTCTTTCGTTTTCCCAATTGCTGCCTCGGGTAAGGTGTGGAAACTCTTCAATGCCGGATGCGCGGGCACATCAATACATGATCTGGTACCGGGTCCACATACCATCGCACGCCGGCATGCAGGAAGGGGACACCCTCGTGCTGCGGATATCCGGCTTGCGAAGTGCTTTAACGCAGGTATCGAACTTCGGTGAATGGAGTATGGATTGATGCATTCTCTTCTCTCAGGCGAAGTATCATGACGATGTAGCCGGAAAATAGGACAATTTCAACAAATGTAAAAGAGTGACCGGTCATATTCCCCGCGCGGGATGGGATATCCCTCTCTAAATACTCAGCATTCGGATCAACGCGTAAATCGCGGGAGGAGCTTTCGAAAAACAGCAAAAAGTCCCTCACTGAGGGACTTTTCCATTTCTTCACAATCCCGGCAGATCGGTGATGCACGTTGTCTATATCCTTCGAAGCATTCCGACAGGTCGGTTTTACACGGGATCGACACAGGATATTGATGCACGACTGGCGAAACATAACGCCGGGCTTTCGGCGGCGACGCGTGTATTCCGGCTATGCGGAGTGACGGCGGAGTGACTTGCGATTGAGCCGGGCGTCCGGTATGTTGTGGATATTCGTGCCTGAAAACTGAATAAGCGCGCGGTTCTGACCGGAGAGGGGCAGGTCAGCGGCCACGGCGGGTGTTCCTGAAGAACGGAAGAAGGAATCGTTCATATATTTCGGAGGTGGAGATGAAGGCACTGTGTCTCTTTCTGGCGACTGCATTGGTGTTGCTCCTCGCGACGACACTGCGGGCGCAACTCAGCACGCGGACCAGCGATTACGGGACCAAGCCGGGGTACATCGACGACGCGACGCTCATCGTCGAACCGCACGGCGCCTACGTGGAGCAAACACTTATCCTGTCGTACGGCGACCATAATCAATTCGGCGGTTCGCCGGAGGTGGAAGTCGACCACCGGTTCCGCCTGCCGGCCAACGCCGTCGTGAACGATCTCTGGTTGTGGATCAACAACATTTGCGTGCGCGGCAGGATCATGAGCACATGGTCCGCTCGCGCCGTGTACGACAGCATCGTCCAGAGCCATCGCGACCCGGCTTTCCTCGCGAAAGCGGGCAACACCTTCGAGATGCACGTGTACCCGCTCACTTCGGGCTCGACGCGGAAGATCAAGCTCGTGTTCATTACGCCGACGATATGGCTGGGGAACACTGCGGCGGCGGAACTGCCTCTGAAGATGCTCATGGATAACAACGCGGACCTGAAGCCGCTGCACCTTGTGTTCAAAGTGGCAGAGAAGGTGTGGGGCGAACCGACCATCGCGGAACTCCCGATGGAGCCGTTCGGGGATTGGAAGGATTCCGCGGGCTGTTCGTATAAAACCATGGACCTGGTCGATGTATCCGAACTGACGGGATTCACCCTCAAATTCAGTATGCAATTCCCGGGCGGGTACTACTTCACCGCCTCGAGACTGCTCAACGACGGGTCATATTTCCAGTTCGGTTTCGATCCCGGAGATCTCTTTAACTTGACCGTCGATTCCACCGCGAAGCGTCTTCTCGTGGGCCTCGACCTGAGCGGCGCCCATTGCAAGAACTACACGACCCTTATTCCATCGGTGAAACAACTCCTTAGTTCAGCCGCGAAACCCCAGGACAGTATCCGGCTCCTTGTCGCCGGCGCGCACAGGGTGCTTCCCGTTCAGCCGGGGTGGACGCCGGGGCGGGTAGATAGCATAGATGCCCTGGTACGATCGTTCGCGACTAGCGACTGGGGCCGGGAGGTCGAGGCGGAAGTTTTTCCACACGTCCTGTACTGCGACAATCACGCCGTAACGTGCTGGCAGTTCCCCGGTCTGGACAATTACGCCACGCACAGCGAATATCCCGATCTGCTCTCCGCCCTGCAACACTTCCAATCCGCGGGTGTCATCGCGGCTTACAAACAGGGCTATGAGGCAGCTGCTGGTACGGCCGAACATCTCACGGAGATCATTGCGCGACTCGACAGTTTTTTCGTCCAGGGCGGGAGATTTCTCACCTACTTCGATTACAATCGGATCAATCACGAACGAGTCGGAGGTCACTACATTCCGGAATTGTCGGTATCGAGAATCAAGGAAGAGAATCTCACCATGCACAGCAACAGGCAGGGCAACATCGGGAAATTCTTCCCGGAGACCTTCCTGCATTACAATTTCAATCACCTGACCTACACGCCGGATCCCTCCGTGATCGTCGAGGTCACGGACGACCTTGGGCGGCCGTACGTCATCTCAAAAAGAATCGCCAACGGCCTGCTCGTGGTGAGCGTCCTCTGGGAATTCCGGGACGACGCCGCGCAAAAGACCGCCATCAACGTCCCGCTGCTCGGGCTGAACGCGCTCACGCGCGAGCAGCTTCTCACCGCCCTTCTCGACAGTGTGCGTGTGACTTTCGACCGGGATGGGTTCGAGCAGGCGATTGTGCTGAGCAATACGGACTCCCTGTTCGAAAAGTCGGACGCGCAGGCATGGACGATGGCCTACGCCGCCCGCTACGCGGGTACGGCACCGCGGATCCACACGATCAACTTGCTCGACGGCACCCTGTACAAACCCGCCTCCCTCCTCGACAGCATGGTCGAGTACCTCGGTTGCGGATACCTGTTGAAAACGGTGGCGGATGCGTTTCACGGATCGCATTACAAGCTGGACACCGACCCGTGGATATCAGTCATCACGTCGAGGAACCGCTATGCCTTTCCATACATGGACTCGCTGTTGGTTGCCGTGACCGTTGATTCAGGGGCCGGACAGCTACGACAGGTAATGGAAGTGCAACCCGTGCCGACCGATGGGAACAAGCCACGCTTCTTCATTGGCGCCGCCACGACCGCGAACACCCTGACGTTCGACGTTCACGCACGATTCCAGGGGAGCGCCGACGTGCAGTCCGTCAAGGTATCGATGGATGTACCGTTCGACACGACGCGGATGGATCGGATCATCCCCGCCATGCTGGCCAACGAGAACTTGAACACGCTCTTCCGCACGACGCCGGACGATACTGCCGCTATCGTGAACCTCGCGTTGAAGTACCGCCTCCTCTGCGACTACACGGCCTTCCTCGTGCTCGACGCCGACACCAGTAAGTACAAGGACGATCCGGACACGCAGGACGCGCCTCCCCTTCCCGGATCGCCGACGCTGGATTCCCTCAAGATGTCGGTCTACCCGAATCCCTTCTCCGGCCGTGCCACCATTGCCGTAAGCGCTCCCAAGCCCTGCATCGTGCGCGTCGCCGTGTTCGACATGCAGGGCCGCATGGTCCGCAGTATCACCTGGGACGAGCAGGTGTCGGGAACGAAGGTCTACACTTGGAACGGCACCGACGAGGCAGGCCGCCGTCTCGCAGCAGGGGATTACTTCATCTGCCTCACCGCGCGGGAGGTGGCGGGACCCCGCTCGCGGATGATCGTCCGGCTCGTGGCGTTGCGGGACTGACGCGTGACCACACACCCGGTGCCAGCGCTGTCAGGCATGCCCCGGTGCCGATGAATTCAAGCGGCAAACGGTAGATTCCTAAATTGCTTAAGCTCACTGAGGAGCAGCCTCGTCTGCACAGGCGGATCGAAGAACAGGTTGCGGAGTGGGTCTATGAAGTCCCGCATGCGCACAAGCCCCTCAATCGAGGGGCTTGTGCGTTATGGGAACATGTCCGTCAGCCGACAGCGGAAGGGCGCGAGTTCTACGCCTCAGGCGGATCGTCCACTCCGTGTCCTGCTACTTCATCACAACCATCCGGCGTGCCAGCACTGCATCCTTGGTCTTCAGACAATAGAGATATACACCGGAGGGAATTCCGGCTGCATCGAACGGCAGGGCGTGTGACCCCGCTTCCATCCTCCCTTGGTCGACGAGCATGGCGACCTCGCGGCCCAGGGCGTCAGTGACTGTGATCGTGACGGGCATCGCGCTTGGCAGATCGAAACGGATGACCGTTGAAGGATTGAAAGGATTCGGGTAGTTCTGATGCAACCTGAGGGTCGCGGGCCGGGGTGCGGCCGACGCATCTGTTTGTGTATCGAGGAAAAAGAGCCGGAAGTACGGAAACTGGCTCAGCCCCGAGGGATTGCTCGTCGTGACGGTCAGCCCATCAGTAGCCTCCACGCGCCAGAGCACGCGTGCGTAATTCGATACGTTGTGCGGATGGATATACGCCAGGATCTGACGGAGCTCGGCGACCGTGCGCGTCAACTGGTTCTGCAGTCCCCCTCCGTCGGAATCAATCGGGATGCTCCGCTCCGGGGTGGGCGCATCGAAAAATTTCACGGTATAGCGCAGCTCGTCCGAATACCGCGCGGGATCGAGTACGGATTGGAAACAGTTGGTGTATGGATCGGGAGGACTCGGACGCTCCCAGCGGAACAACACCGTGCTGTCCGGTATTGCGGCGAGGCTGATCTCCGTGCTGTCCGGGAGGTCGATGACGGAGAACGGATTAGGGGAATGGGGAAGGATGTAGTACTCGCGCGAGTTGCCCGTGAGCAGGAGATTCGCCCGGGAGTTACATCGAATGAGCTGCGCCTGCATCCCTTCCTCGTGGACGATTCGAGAAAGCAGCAGGAAGCGACTGTCGCCGGCGATTGTCGCCCGGCCGCTGAACAGATCCCCGGCGTCACCCTGGCTAGCGTCGAACTCGCTCGGGAACCGTGCTGAAAACATGGTCGGTTCTTCGCGCGGAATGGTGTTGCAGTAGCGATCCTGCGGGCGAACGAGCAGTTCGTAGAGCCGCTGTACGTACACCGTGTCGGATTTCGGGAATGGCGCGCCCGTGATTTCCAGCATATAGTTTTGCAGGTCGCTTTCCGTGAACGTCATCAGCGGCGAGGTCTGCGTGAGCCCGGGTACGAATGGTGTAACCTGGATCGCAATCCCTGCTTCCGCTTTGGAATCCTGGAACACGACTGCCGCGCGTCCGTTCACGAATACCGACATGTCGACTACGAAGTCGGAATCAGAGATCTGCAGCGCCCTCCTACCGCCAGCTGTGATTTTCGTCCACGAGTAGCCGTCATCCCAGGAGTAGCACGAGCGGCGGTTTGTGTCCACTGCAGCGATGGAATTCTGCACGCTGACGGTCACGGGGTGCCCCCGTGTGTCCCAATCCATGATAACATTCCCGAGGGTGTCTCGGGCTACCAACTCGAACGGAACTTCGGTCGCGACGGTCGCAACGATCGGATTCTGGGACGGAAATTCGATGGCAACTCCGCCGATCACCTGCCCTGCCGCAGGGTGCCAGAATACCAACGCCGCCAGTGCGGCAAGAGAAAGAATCTGAGGGAGGGATTTGATAGCCGTGTTCATCGGTACCTCGACAGGTTGTGAAAACGCGATACCTCGAGTCAATCTCTCCTATATACGAAATATCCCAAAATAACACACCTGAATATTTGATACACAAGTTTTTTTACAGCCTTGTGTATCGAATGGAGGAATGAATCAAAAACACCGGTAACATGCATTTCATCACAATCAGGGAGATCGGTGATGTTCTATGTCCATATTCTCAAAAACACAGTGACGAATCGCAGCTACGTTGGTTCGATGTACGATCTGCAAGCTCCGGCTGGCACGTCATAACGATGAGTGCAGCAGATCAACGGAATCCGGTAGATCCTGGTGCATCGTGTATCATGAAGAACATCCGTTTTTCCATTCTGTGCGCACAGGCAGGAGATCGGATCCCATGCAACAAACAGCCGGATCGCGGGTTGCCCGACGAGCTGGTCCCCGGAATCGGGGTGCGTCATCGCTTAGCGCTTGCTCCCGTCTTGCCAACCAACTCGAATAGCGCCGGTATATCCTGTACGGGAAGTGCTGTGATGCCGCCAGGCAGTGGGTAGCGTTCCGTACCCGGATAGACGATGAAGCGCTTCCCGCACTTCAGGTCATCGCAGGCTATCCGGAATCCTTTGGGTGGCTGGGGTGCGGATGAATACTTGATTTCCACAGCTGTGATCTCCTGCCTGCGGTCCAGCAGGACAAGGTCGATTTCCGCGCCGGCCCCGGTCCGGTAGTAATAGGACTGCCAGCCGTCAGGAACAAGCGAGAGGATCTGGGCGAGGACAAAGCCCTCCCATGATGCTCCCAATGTGGGATGGGCCGCCAGGTCCTCACCGGTTTCGATGCCGAGCAGGGCATGCACCAGGCCGGAATCGCGCACATATACTTTGGGAGACTTGACGATACGTTTCCTGATGTTCGCAAGATAGGGACGAAGCTGCCGGACAATGAACGTGTCTTCGAGTATGTCGAGGTATCGTTGGATGGTCGGGGCCGAAAGCTCCATGCTGGCGGCAATCCGGCTGGCGTTCCAGAGCTGACCATGGAGATGGGCCAGCATTGTCCAGAACCGACGCAGCTGTCCGGCCGGCACCCGGATGCCGAGCTGGGGGAGGTCCCGCTCCAGATAGGTTGCGATGAATGACCTGCGCCAGTTCATGCTTTCGGCATCGTCTTCGGCGAGAAAACTCGGTGGATAACCGCCCCGCAACCAAAGCTGTCGTAACGGCTCCAATCCGGTTTCCGTCAGGCAGAGCGGAGAAAGTTCAAAGTAGCGGATTCGGCCAGCCAGGCTTTCGGACGTTTGGCGCATCAGCTCCGGCGAGGACGACCCAAGCAAAAGAAAGCGGCCGGGGCGCCGATCCCGGTCCACAAGAGCGCGCAATAGCGGGAACAGCTCCGGCATACGTTGCACCTCGTCGATGATGACCAGCCGGTCGTTCTGCCCGTCGAGGTAGAGTTCGGCATCCCGGAGTTTGTTCATGTCGGACGGGAGTTCGAGATCCAGATACAGGGTGCGGTCGTCCCGCGCGCCGATTCGGCGGGCCATCGTGGTTTTACCCACCTGTCGCGGTCCGATCAGGGCCACCACCGGATTCTTGGTGATAGCCCGGGTAATCGAGGGATAGAGGGTACGTTCAATCATGCGTGCATATTAAAACAAAGCCATTCAATTTGCAAGGTTACTCCCGGGACAGCAGAAACGCGTCATTCCGCGTTGACATCGATCCACCACGGCGGCGGGCGATGCCGAAGCGGGTTGCGGGTGCGTCCGTCCATGGTGTTGTCGATTGGCGTCTCTGGCCGGATCGGGTGTTCGTTGTGCGGGACCCAGTGCGGCAAACAAGCCGGTGGCGGGCTGCTCGACAAGCTGGTTTTCGGTGCAGGGGTGGGGCAATGCGATCATCTCCATATTCCAGTCCCATCGTCGACACCTGCCGGAAAGCATCGGTCCGGACTTGCTCGGGCGTCATTTCGCCGAGTGTCGCCGATTCTTCGAGAAACATTCGGACTGTCCTTGATCCAACATCGTCCTCGTCACGAATATGAGATCAAGAGATAGAACTCCTGCACATTCATTGAGGCGTTGATTGGACAGAATGTCTCGTTGCACCGGATACCGCGAGGCAGGAAGGTCGTCCCGCGAAGTAGGAATGCTGGGACCCGCGCCGCGAAGAAAAATCCCTCCTGGGCCTTTTCTCGTTGATCCGGAGTGGGATCGCCCGCGATTGGGGACACCCGAAAGGACGAAGGTGAATCAAGGGATGACGCATCCCTGGACGCAAGAAGACGGGGACGGGATATTATCGGACAATGAGCTGCTTTACGGCAACCCCAGCATCATTGCCGATGCGTAGCCAGTAGTGGCCGGATGCGAATCCGGTGAGCGACAGGTGCAGCTGCTGCTGGCCCGAGACGTCCCACGACCGCAGCACGTGCCCAAGCTCGTTGAGCAAATCCACGTAGCCGGCGTTGCCGGCAGGTAGCTTCGCATGTATATCGACCTGTCCCGAAGCGGGATTGGGAAAGATTTCGAGATCCATCGACGCAGGGGTTTTTCCGGGATCGACCGCGGTGGACCCGGTGAAGACAAGCTCGAGCTGGGGATGCCTGGCTGCGTCCTGGTGATCACTGGTGGCGAAAACAAGCGCTCGGTACGGTGTTTCCTCTTCGAGGATGATCACAAATCCTTGGCTGCTGTCTCGGAAATCGGTGAGCATGTCGCGCACGAGTTCGGTGACGTCGATCGTGTAGCTCTGGTGGCCGTCCACCGACGCAGGGATCAGCACCTGGTGGTGCTCTGTGTATGCGGGCTGATCGTGCCACGTCAGCTTGTCTTCTTCCCAGGGAGTGATGACGCGTCGTATCCAGGCACGGTTCGGTCCGCTCAACTGCTGATGCTTGCCGTCAAATGTTCCGTCAGGATTATTGTACAGCGTCAGTGTCGCCGAGAGCAGGTCTGTCCGCTGCACAGAGGCGAGATCGAAGGCGATGTAGCTGCGAGCATACACAGCCGTGCCCTGGTCTGACCAGGCGTGGACGAGCATCTCCGTGTAACTGCCGTAGTTGCGTACCGCCTTGTTGTACACAGGATCATCCCACACCATGGCGTCCTTCCCCGCCTCGGGGCCAGGCCGGAGCACGATGGTGGTTTGCGCATGCGTGGTCATGGTGAAAAGAAGGAGCAGGAGCGGAATGATGTGCGCTTTCATGATGTTCTCCGGCGTCAATGCAGTGTATCGGGCATCCAATTTGGTCGATGCTGCCCGAGGGTTGCCAGTTGCCTCAAAATACATGTTACCGAAATGGGCTGATTTTTTCAACATGCAACAGGCGAGAAGAGGAAGTCTGCACGCAGGCGAGATGTATCGGTGTACTGGTGTCAAATGCCCGACGGGACGAAGCGAACACTTGACACCAGAAGACGGATGGATATGTTGCCCTGCGTTGTTTCCTCTTCTCACCGAATGGGAACGGTACACCCAAGGATGGTCTGAATTTCTTTTTTGATGGTTCTCTGCTGTACGAACGGATCGAGACGTTCCGCACAGAGAGGAGTTCCCTTTTTCCTGGCACGAAGGTTATCTCCATGGCCGAGGAGTCGACGAGCGTCCTTCATATCGCTGCCGGCAGTCTTTTCAGCTGATCCAACGCGTCGTGTCGATAGGGGGATCAACACACAAGGTGCGGAATGAGGCTATGAAGTCCCGCAAAGCCCCCAGGTCGGGGGCTTTGTCTTTTCATCACAATAGGGGAGATCGGTGCTGCGCTTTGTCTATATTCTTCTCCGTATTCCGGCAGGTCGGTTTTACACGGGATCAACGCAGGATGTTTGTGCGCGACTGGCAAAGCATTACACCGGGTACTCGCCTGCGACACGTGCATTCCAGTCTTGGGCGGGATAACACATGCTTAGGCGCACATCAAGAAAAAAAAGTCGCCTCGGTGGAAATCCGTCGCATCCATGTAATCCGTTTACGTGTTTCGGACACGGACTAGCGCTTGATCAGGAGGAGGGTTTCTACAACCGCACCTGCGCGCAGAACGCAAAGATACGCGCCGGCCCGCAGTTTGACCGACGAAAACATCACGGCATGGGTTCCGGCGGACATCGTCACGCCATCATAAATCCGATGCACAAGCCGCCCGACAGTATCATACACTTCAAGGGTTATTGCCTGCTCGGCAGGAATCGATAGACGAATCGTCGTTCCGTCCGTAAATGGCTGCGGGTAGTTGCCCACCACCGAAGCCCGGGACGGAGGTGCGTCGAGGGCCACCATGAGTATGGGCGAGGGTTGCTCGCTTCCATCGGCGTCAATCTGCAGCAGTCGGTAATACACGGCATCGCCGAATAATCCATCGGCAGCCAGCGTGTCAGTCCAGCTATAGCGCTTCGGACTGTACGACGTGCCTGCACCTTCAACCCAGCCGCGCGTCCGCCACACGCTTCCGTCATTCGAGCGCTGGATTTCGAAGCCGTTGTTGAGCAGTTCCGTGGCCGTTTCCCACTGCAGATCCACCAGCGAAGCGCGGCGGATGGCCGAGAAGGTCAGCAGCTCAACCGGCAGCGGCGACGCCAACGCCACGAAGTATTTCGAGATTTCCGGGACCAACGCCGTCGCCGTGTACGGATCCGAGCCGGCAACCATCGCCGCCTGTTCGTTCCAGGTTGTCGTGAAATAGTTAACTACCACCGAACCGGAGGGATTGAAGCTCCCGGCCTGATCCGAAGCATTCCATTGGAACGACATCGTCGCATTGCTGCCGCCGGGCGTGTCTTCGCTGACGCTCCACTGGAGATTGACGACGTCCGTGAGAAACATCGGAGGATTGTCGATGGCCGACTGCACGCGTACGGCGAAGTTGTCCGGCGTTCCGGAGTTGCTCATAAGCAGAGGCGTGTACGTCGTGTCCGTCAGCGACGCGCCAGTGATTGTTCCGACAGGAAACTCGGTCTGCCCCGCGCCGACGTTGCCGCGTTTGAGGCTCCCGCTGCCGTCGGTCAGGAAAAACCGGAGCGCGTCATTTCCCGTGATGACTGCCGACGAACCCAATGTCAGCGTATTCGATCCCAGGATCATCTTTCCGCGAAGGAAATCCACACCACCCGCTATACTGCGCGATGCGGTCAATCGCACATCCTTCGGATTATCAAGCACCACGAGTCGCGGACTGCTGGCCGTCGGAAGTTCGTCTCCCGTGTTCTGCGAAGTCTGCCACGCCGGGATTGAATCCCCGGCCATGTTGTAGCGCAGCACCGAAGCGACGCCGTACAACAGCACCGCGCCGTTGTCGTCGAAGATCACCGGACTTGTAAGGATCAGGCTATCGGCGATGAAGAAATCATCCGTCATGGTCTTGGTGCCGTCGCCGAGCAGCTTCAGGATGCCGTAGCTGGTGATGCCGTGATCGGAGCCGGGCACGTCCTGATTGCTTCCGTACAACTCGACGCTGCTGCCGGATTGCAGGGTGGCCGTCGTGAACCCGTATGTGAAGCCGCTGCCATTGACAGGGAAGTTACTCTGTCCCGACGCTCTGACGACGGCCAGCGACGCAATGCTGAACAAGGAGGAAAGCGCCTGCGTTGCCGTCACGTTCGCATCGCCATAGTCAAGTACACCGCTCAGCACGTTGATCGTCGCATCGGGTCCCAGCATGATCCTCGGCGTCCCGGCGGCCGTGCTTGCGATGCGTACGGTATCCTCGACGCCGGTTTTGGAAATCTGGAGATTGACGACGTCGGGATCGCTCAAGGTATGATTTCCATAGAACACCGAATTGCCCGATCCGAAGAACGAGAGTGTCCCGCCGATTCCCCAGGTCAGATGACCGGCCTGGTTCGCCGCGCCGCCGCTCTCATTGCCACGCTGCAGCACATCGCCCGCCACTTCCAGAAGCCGCGAGCCCATGGCGAGCAGCGCGAGCGTGTCGACAGTCACCGTTCCGTACGCCCGGATATCACCGGAGGCCGTTTTAACGACCGGTGTCGGGAGAATCACGCCGCCCGTCGATACATGCAGATTGTAATACGTAAGCGCGGCGATATTCTGATCGATTGCTCCGCTGTAGGCCACCGTGGATGCGCCTGCGTCGAATATACCGCCCAACTGCTCGACTGGGTCGCTGCCTTGGAGGTCAATGCGCCATGAAGCAGCGTTGAGAGAACTCGACGGGCCCAGCGTCAGCGTATTGCGCACGACGATGTCGCCGGCGAGCGTCCGATTGCGAATGACGGCGCCCGGCGCCGATACCACCAGATTGTAATATTCAGTTGACGTGATCGTCTGTACATCGTCCGCCGCATAACGCACACGCGACATGTCCGGCTCGAACGTCCCCATTATACGCAGCGGCGATCCTGCCGCGCGCAATTCGATGTCGCGATCCTGGCCATAGAGTATCCCGCCGACATCGATGCCAAGTTCCCCCGTCACCGCGATATCGGAACGCAGTGCGGAGGGTCCGGCTACCGTCAAGCCCCAAAACACCGTCGTCGTCGTACCGTCAACGCCATACGTCAGGCCTGGACGTCCTGCGAAGTACACGGTGATGTACGTCCCTGCGTCGAGGATGCCGTCGTTCGTCCAGCCACCGTTGATGACCAGCGTCGACCCCGACGAGGCATGTCTGAGAGTTCCTGTTCCTTCAATAAACAAACCTTGGCAAGTTTCGACACCCGCGAAATCCACCACATGACGGACGATCACGCTGTCGTTATCGAGAGGAACGCGACCGGCGTCCCAGGTACTCAAGTCTTGCCATGCGCCGTTTACCTGACTGATCACCAGATACGGTGTTTCGTCCTTCCCCGTGAAATCGCCCAGTGCGACAAGACCGGAGAACGTCAGAGTATTCGTCACAGTATCCGTTGCAATCCCGCTGCTCCATACGATGCCGTCCCAACGCGCCGCGTGGAGCCGGTGCTCGCCTCCAAGAACATCCGACTGCACGTACGTGGCCTGGACGTCGATGGTGTAATTTGTAATCCCGCTTTCGCTCAACGTCCAGTACCGCGTGAGACCAACCGTGGTGCCGCTGTCCTGCGGATGCTGCACATCCGTCACCCGAACACGTAGAAACGCTCCCGGCGCAAAGCTGCCCGAAAGAACGTTCGCCGTCAAGGGCGAGTAGTCCGCGCTGCCGTCCATATCGCCAATGGGAAAAGTAAACGTATTTGCCGATGACATCCGTCTCCGGACGCTGCCTGCTCCTGTGATCGCAACCATCGCTGAAGCGGATGGCGTACCGGTCACCGTGGCGCTCTCGCTGAAGATGAAGGCCTGATCCGCTACGGCGATAACGCCATTCGTAAGCACCAGGCCGGAATGAACAGTCACGTCTCCGGTGAGGGTTACGCCGCCGGACTTCGCCATGGTGAGCGTCCCTACTTCAACAGAAGGCAGCGGGGAAACCATGGTACCGGTGAATTCCAAACCGGAAAGCGTTCCGCCCGTGAGCGTACCGCTCGTGGCCTGGATACGACCTGCGATCGTGAGTTCATTCGCTCCGATCGAGAGCGCCCCGCTCGTCAGCGTCAGTTCACCATCGACGAGCACGTCGCCGATCATGGCGATGCCCGAGGACCGGTCTATCACCAGATCCAGTAATTCTATTCCGGAAAGATTCGTGCTTGCTCCGCTTCCGCCAAACACCAGGCGCGACGTCATGCCGCCCAGTAAGCCATTTGGAGCGGCGACGTTCAATGCGCCGTTGAGCTGCAACGTGTGTCCCTCAATGGCGAACTGCCCGTTCGTCACGGAAAAAAGACAATCCACAGAGAGATCCCTCGCCAATGCGACACCGCCGGTGGACGATGTTATGACACCGGCGAGATTCGCCGGCAGCGTGATCGAACCGGCACCGCGAATTTTTTGCGGAGAGGTGCCCGTGAACATCAACGTGTAATTCACCGATGCCGCGGAGCCGAACACCAACGAGCCGTCGACGATAAGATCGCCCGCTAGCATGATTGTGCCGTTGCCCGTACCCGCGGCATGATCGATTGTCAGACTGCTCCCGTTTGTTATCGTCAGCGTGTCGATGGATGCGTTGCCCGAAAAAGCCGTGCCGATTAGGTGCGCGGTGTTTGCATCTACCAGCACGTTCGCGTAGCTGCGATTCGACATGGGCAGCACGCCCGCAACGGTGGAATGCAACACATACGTACTGCCGCTTTCAAACAACACCTTGCTCGATGGTGCCGCGAGACCAAACGGAGGGACCGCCGCAGGCAGCGCGGACTGCATGGCAAAGGACGATCCGCTCCCAAACACCACTGCGTTGGGTGTACCCGTATTGCCGAACACCGGACCGGGGGCTTCCTGTACGAACATCGCGCCTGACTCGAATCGCACCGCCTGCGCATCCGTTGCGTTCAAGCGGTGCGCCGCACCTCCCAGCATGGACATCGTACCACCAATCAATCCGCTGGCTCTGGACCCGAATTGCATGGTAATGGCCGACGTGCCGTTCATCGCAAGACTGCTCCCTGCTTCAAGATTTAGCTCATCGATCATCGTCAGCGTGACTGCGGACGCCGCTTGCCAGGTGACCACGGCGTCGTTGTTCACTTCGATCCGGGACACCGTCTGCGTCGGGATGTTCGACACCGTCACCGGGCCGGCGTTATAGTTATCGAAAATCAGAACATCCGAGGTCCTCAGCGTACTCCGCGTCGGCTGCCAGTTGATGGCCGTTGCCCATGAACCGTTTCCGCCAATCCAGCGGTACGTATCATCGGTCAGTGGGTTGCTCGAATCGTTAGTTCCCAGTATCAACTGCAGCTGCGGTCGGTACGTCGCTGTTATCGAATTGAGCTGAATATAATTCGAACCCGGCGTTGGGTTGTTGCCCACTTCCGTCCAGGAGGCGACGCAATTATCGCTCCGCGCGGCAAGTCGCAGTCGGGATTCGTTCCCGATCCCCGGGTGTCCCTGATCGCCGGCGTTCATGTAATAATAGCGTGTTCTCCACGTTGGACTGCTTCCTCCGATCACGTATATAATCCAGTACCTTTTTGTGCTGACAGCGTAGAGATTGCTGCTTGTCGCGTTCGGGGCTTCATCGACAAGAATGAGATGGAGGCCAACTGGAGAATTGGTGACATCTGATACAATCACATAATCGCCGGCCGGATGCGCCAGTGTGATGGTCAGGCCTGACCAGGATGTCGTGTAGAGCGAGGTGCTCACATCTCCGACCGGTGCCGATGAGCACGTCCACTGCGTGGCGGGCGCGCTCAAGGTAAGCGTCTTTCCGTTGCCGCTCAGATCCGTCGCAGTGCCGCCGCTGCCCTCGTCGAAGCGCCAGTATCCACAAAGCCCGATTTCGCTGCCTGCAAGTTTCTTGCACATGTTATCGCGAATGTCCGTTTGCGAGAGCGCAGAAGACCAGACACTGATCTCGTCCAAATCTCCGGTGAGGATGCGGTAGGCATTGCCCGCGTTCGACCACCGCCCGACTGAAAACTGATCGACCGGCGTCAATGCCGGGATTGTTCCGCTCCAACTCGTAGAGCCCTCAAGCACACCGTTGACGTATATCTGAATCGCAGAGCCTGTGTATACTCCGGCGACGTGATACCAGACTCCGTTCTGCGGTGCCGTCGTTCCCTGGATGTATGCGCGGCCACTGCCGGTCATCACCGCGAATTCGAAGGCGGAATTGAATTCAGCATGCTGCAGCCAGAACTGCCCTTGATCGCCATTACCCGTTGTCGCGTTTGATGTCGCAATATTTGCCCACTTGTTGCCTGAGGATGGCGTTATATTCCACTTCACCCAGCTCATAACCGTGACGGTCCCCGTTAACCCGAAATCGACGTTCCCGCCGCTCGCATACGTCGTTCCATTGCAGGTCAGAGCGGTTCCTGAGCCCTGCGCATACGCAAGCAGCGGCAGGGAAAGCAGACCGAGAATAATGAGTAAGCGTTTCTTGCTGTATCTATCGATGTTCATAGTATCAAAATCCCTATGAATGGCTGAATAAACAATGAATCGAGCATTAAATTATTGACAGTATCCCGCTCATGTGCTAATCGTCCATGCTGGATTTGATCGCGAATTTCATAGATTCACTTTGGACGCAATGCCGTATTTCGCTGAAGGACGCTGATGTATTTGCGCCGATTGTTCGCATTCCTGATTCTCCTGGGTTCAACAGTACCCTTGGTTGCGCAGCAGGATCCATCCTGGCTTGCGGCCAACCGGATGTTGGATCGCGACCGTGCGTGGATGACGGCCTCATCGACGTTGTTGCGTTTTTACGTCAAGCAGGATGGGCTCTACCGCATCGACAGCCAGTGGTTCACTTCCGCGGGAGTAAACGCTGCGGCTCTACAGCCCGAACAGGTAAAGCTCTACCGATTTGGCGTCGAGATCCCGATGTACCGTGAAGGGATGGAAGACGGGCGTTTCGACGAAGGCGACGCGTTTTTTTTTGCGGCAGGTCCTCCGCGATTCAATGACTATCGGCGGCTGCCGACGGCAGGTGAGGAGTATCCGGAGTACATGTACCGCTACTCCGATTCCACCGCGTACTGGATCGTAATCGACGTACGTCCCGCCGCCGTCATGCACGCAGTCGCGCCCCCCTCCGGAGCGCGCGACACCCTGCAATCCCTGTATCGAACCATTCATATCGAACAGGATGCCTCGCTGCAATACCTTGGCACGAACACCGACGTGCTCAATGATTTTCACTGGTCGAGCGGTAAAACCTGGATAACGACAATCTTGTCCCGTGCAAGAAGCTGGCCGCTGCAGGTCGATATTCCCGCCGTGGACCCTACGCGCGCTTGCTACGTCCTTGCCAGGATGACGGGCTATCAGGGTACGGCTTCGGTTTCACCCAATCATCGCGTTTCGATTGAAGTCGAAGGCGCGGGAGAGCGGGATTCCATCACCTTTGATCTCGGTGAACACCTGCTGTTCAGTGTCGATGTGCCGCCTGCAGTGCTTTCCGAAGGCCGGCGCACGATCACAATGCACAGTCGGCCGAGGGAGGATGAACGCAGTTCCGTCGCTTTCGACTGGATCGACGTGGACGTCCCTGCGCATCTCGTCGCCATCGGCGGACGTTTTGTTCAATCTGTCGTTCCCGGCAGGGATGACGGCATCACTTCTCTCCGGATCGCGGGCTTCGCATCATCCGATGTGCTCGCATTTCGTGTTGATGGCGATTCTGTCGCGCTGCTTGATGTTGCCGCGATCGCGGGCGGCGACGGAACGTATGACGCGATCATTTCGGACACGCTGCGGGCAAACCGGAAGTACTGCGTTACCGAGCGGAATGCCGCGATCGGCGCACCTGCGGCGCTGTCGGTGACGCAACCGACGCTTCGTTCCGAAACAACTGGCGCACAAGCCGTGATAATCACCGCGGAACAGCTTCGTGCCGCGGCGGCACAATATGCGCAATTCACACAGAGCGAGCTTGGCAAATCGGCACTGCTCGTCGTTGTCGATGATATATACAACGAGTACAGCTTCGGCATGCCCGAACCCGAAGCGCTGCGGTTATTCCTGTTCGACGCGGTGAGGCGATGGTCCTCGCCGCCGGCATCAGCCCTGCTGCTCGGTGACGCCAACGTCGATCCCCGCGCTGCCTCGGGAGCCTTCCGCGAATCGCTGGTGCCGTCGCTAGGCTGGCCTGCCAGCGACGCCGCAATGGTCTCATTTGACTCCCTTGGCGTAGAGCAGGAAATTCTCGTCGGGCGTATTCCCGCGCGCAGCGGTGCGGATATCCTTTCGTATCTCGAGCGGCATCGCAGCTATCGTAACGCAGCCGGTGATCTGTGGAACAAGACGACCCTGCATTTCAGCGGTGGTGAGTATTACGAAAACGACGCGCAGCTCTCCTTCTACCGGAACATCAACGACCTGCTGATCGACGCTATCGTCGAACCCCCTCCGTTCGGCGGACGCGCTTCACATCTCTACAAAACCGCCGAACCGGTACGTAACTTCGCGCCTCTGGGAGACGAAGGGATGAAAGCGCTTGTGCGTCGGGGCGCCTTCGCGATTTCCTACGTCGGGCACAGCGCAACCACCACATGGGACAACAGCGTCAGCAAGCCCGCTCAACTGAAATCGGATGATCCGCGTGGAAGCATCATCACGGACTTTGGCTGTTCTTCCGCGCGTTTCGCCGAGCCCGACATCAGCAGCTTCGGGGAATTGTGCATCGAGAGCGACGATGCCCCGGCTATCGCCTACATCGGAAATGCCGCGTTCGGTGCACGATCGACCGGCGTCAGCTTCCCTCCGCTGTTTTATGATGAGCTGCTGCGCGGCGATTCGCAATCTCTTGGTGAAATACTGCGAAATGCACGAGCCCGGCTGCTGCAGGAACAGGGCAATTTACCTGCGATACGAAATGCGATCACAATGAGTACGCTGCTCGGCGATCCCCTGCTGGCGCCATCCCTGCCCCGGCAACCGGATCTTGTGCTGCCTGAAGGCGCCATCAGCACAACTTCGGAAATCGTGACCGACGCCATGGATTCGCTGCTGCTGAACCTCGGCGTCTGGAATTACGGGCGCGTGCCGAATGCGGTCGTGACTCTCAAGGTTTCGCTTCTTGACGGAGCCGACACGCTCTCGACGGTCAGCAGGCGCATCCCCGTCCCGGCTCTCGTGGACAGCATCGATCTCGCCTTCCCGTCGCCCAAGCGACCGGGCGAATTGTCCGTCATCGCCGTCATCGATGCCGACAACGAAGTTGTGGAGAGCAACGAAAACAACAACCGCGCGGAGTACCGCCTCATCATTCTCGGTTCACGCTTCAAGGTAGTCAACAGCAATGCGGCCTGGACAAACGCGGCGTGGGATCGTGTTCGTCTCCTGAATCCCGCGGCGGCAGGCGGATCGATTTCCGATGTGCGTTATGAAGCAGACAGTACGGAGCGTTTCGATTCACCGCGCTCCTTCACCGGTGTCTATGGTCACGTCACGTCATCCGACCAGGAACTTTCAACTCTCGCAGTGGACATCTCCTGGTACTGGCATGCCTCGGCACTTCCCGGTCCAGAGCAGTGGACGGATGTACAGCGTATGCGCACGAACGCCGGGCGTGGCGTCATACAAAGCGACGCCCGCGATTTCGTTCGAAACGAGCTTACGCGCCTGCGCATCGAGGCGGATGTCGTCAGGACGCTCGGCTCTCTCAGACGGCTGCGGCTGAGCTCCGCCGGCGCGCTGGCAGGTGCCTCCGCTTCGGTACAGATCGACGAAGAGGAAATGCTTCCGCTTCGCACCTTCGACGGATACGGCGTCGTCGTCGTCGACAGCGCATCGTTCGTCGTAAAGGATGTGCGAATCTTTAACACCATGACGTCGGTCGCCGATGCGGATGCGTTCAGCGGCTTCCTGCTTTCGCGCGCGCCGGATGAATTGCTGGCTGTCGTGGCTGCGGGAAATCCCACTACAAATCGAACGCGTTTCTCCGCCGCGCTGCGCGCGACAGGAAGCATCCAGATCGACAGCGTCGATGATCGCGGCTCCTTTGCCTGCATCGGGAGACGCGGCGCCGCCCCTGGTACCATCCCCGAACTGCGCCGTGCACGCCTTGAGGCTCCTGCGCTAATCGACACCATGTACGACGCCGCGGCACCCTCCGGCCTGCTGCTCACACCCTGGGCAGGACCCGCTTCATCGTGGACCAGTCTTCGCGTCGCCGGCGAGCATCTGGATTCCGCGAGAACCGGGCTTATGATTATCGGACGCGGGCTCGACGGCGATACGGACACCCTGGTCTCCGAGCAGTGGACAGCACAGCTTCAGCTCACCGGTATCGATGCATCACGCTACCCCTGGCTGCGTGCCGGAATTCGCCTCCTGCCTCTTCCCGGCGTAGTCCCGCCGGCAATTCACGAGGTGCGTCTGGATTTCACTCATGCACCCGAGTTGGCCTTGAACGACCAGTCCGTCCATCTCGTAACGGATTCACTCGCACCCGGTGAGGAAGCCCGTCTGCAGCTCGGTCTGATCAATGCGGGAGAGGCGGCTGCCGCAGGCTCCAGAATCGAGATGCTCGTGTATGGACCCCTTGGAGATCCGCTGGAAACGCGCAACATCCCCGTACCGGAGCTTTCGTTCATGCAGCGCTTTGATACGCTTCTCGTGCTGAACTCGAATACACAAGCAGGACGCTACCGCATCGCGGTCCGCGCCGACGCCGACAACGAGGTGATTGAGCAGGTGGAAAACAACAACAGCTTCATCGTACCCTTCATCATCTCGCACGACAGCACCGCTCCGTCTCTGCGGCTGCTTATCGATGATACCGAAGCGATGGATGGCGATGTCGTTCGCGCCGAACCGGACATCGCACTCCTGATCAATCCTGTAACTCCCCTTCCGTTCACGGATCCCGCACGCATCACTCTGCGACTGGATCAGGAAGCCATACTGCCTGACGACCCCAGGCTCTCGTTCGAAGCCGGCACTGCATCCACGCCCGCGCGCCTGCTGTTCAGGCCTCTGCTGACGGAGGGCGAGCATGTCCTCGAATACAATGCCGCGGACATGCTCGGCAATCCGGCCTTCGAGGTCGATCGCCGCATCACGCTCCACGTAGTATCGGAAGTACGGCTCCTGAATATTCTGCCGTGGCCAAATCCCTTCGCGCAGCAGACCTCGTTTACTTTTGTGCTGACCGGCGAGCGTGCCTCCGGCAGCGGGCGTATCGATATCTACACCGTCGCCGGCCGCCGTATTCGACGCATCGAAGTTCCGGCAGGGAGTGTACGCGTCGGCTTCAACAAGGTGGAATGGGATGGCCGTGATCAGGACGGCGACGAGGTCGCCAACGGCGTGTATTTTTTCAAACTGCATATCGAGCACGACGGCGGACAGGTCGAGGAGACGGGCCGGCTGCTCAGAACACGATAGTGTCCCTCGCTTCTCCGGACTGTTTGATGTCCGGACGTACGATGTTCCGTCGCGGCAATTCGCGCCGCAGCAGGTAATGATCATACAGAAGCCGCTGTCCGGAATAGCGTCGATTCAGTTCCCTCGTTCATCACTTCCCGCCGGAGTTCGAGCTTCCCCGAGATTTCCGGCGTGGCCTTCACTGTCGCCATCGAAAAACGGAACAACGCATCCTCTATCAATACCGTCGCCTGCGCCGAATCGCGCCGTCCCGGGAACGGGAAATGATCGGGGCCCGGCCGGCATTTTCCATTGATATTGACGCGCCCGACATAGCGCCCGACATAGCGCGCGGCTGCGTGGACGATATCGCGCATCGTATCGGCCGAGGAAGAAACGCACTCGACTGCTGACCATGGCGCGATCGCCGGACCATCGCCGACGCTGTAGCAAACGTACATGCGCGAATCCACCTGGCTCTCATTCTCGATCGTAAATACCAGTATGACCGGGAGGAATATCGAAGCGAGGATGAATGCAATCTCCGACGCGTTGCGGGCATGCGCATTGCGTGCAAGGCCCGCAATGCCGAAGGCCGCCACGAACTCGAAAAGACCGAAATCAAGGAAATCTCCTTTCTTCGGCCTCTGAACGCATATTTTGGCCACGCCGCACATGGACCTTAAGTACCAGGAGAAGTGCGACGGGATTGTTACGGGACGTCATTGCCAATCCCACCGTATCTCGCCAGCACGACATAGCACAGAGCATCACTCCCGGTCTTCCCGGTGTTCGCGGCTGGCTGGGACCTTCCTCGATTTCGCGTACAAGGGCATATTCATTGCGCGCCTGTTTGTTGTCGATCACCGATACATCATAGCTCTCGTCCAGCACGTACACTGCCCGTACGGGATGCGGAATGAGTCTATGAAGTCCTCCAACGTCGTCAGCCGAAGGCTGTATCCGCCGCGGCGGTGCTGGAGTCCACCGGCAATCGCGCGCAACAGGTCATCCCGACGTTGGTTCTTGGCGGGGAAACGGCTTGTTTTTCAGGCAGACGCACGTCGTTTTCAATTGAGAAAACGTCTTGATGCGTTTCTGTCCCCTACCCTGGAAATGCTACTGTCCGATTAATCGTGTGTCACCGGCAATCGGTTGGGCCACATTGGTTTCTCGGCGCTGCGCACGTGTCAACGAGCGTGCGAAGCGTCGGTTTCTTCCGTATATAAACAGACAAAGCCCTCATACCGAGGGCTTTGTCTGTTTGATGACCTTGTGCTCATTGTATTCCGCTCATCTTCACTGGGAGAGCACGTGCCATCTTCCTCACCTGACTGAAATCACTTCATGCATGTCTGCGTCACCTCGATCGAAATTCGACGATTCAGCTTTCGGATAGCCTCAAGCTGGGCGGCAGACGTCTTCTTCAGTGCCTTGCCCGTCGGTTCCTTGACCTTCGGCTGACGAGAACCGTATCCGACCGTCGTGGGAATGACGTCCGATGAAACTCCTCGCTCGATCAACCACGCCTTCACGCGATTGGCGCGCATTTCGGAAAGTTCCTGATTCCGGGTGTCCGAACCTTCTTTCGAAGCGTGTCCCTCGATGCGGATGCGCAGACCTTCGCATTGACGCACATAGGCGAGCACACTATCGAGATTCGCCGCAGTCTGAGGAAATTCGTAGTTGAATTCGTCGGTGTTGACGATAAAGAGGATATCCGGGAAGTCGAGGCGTGTACCGACCTTCGGAGCAGCCGGACAGCCGTTCCGTCCTTTTACAGTGCTCTTGACACCGTAGATCAGCGGACAGTCGTCCCGGCCGTCGAGAATCCCATCGCCATCGGTGTCGGGATTCAGTGGATCGGTGCGATAACGATACGAAACCTCGTCGCCGTCCATCAGTCCGTCTTTGTCGGTGTCAGGCACAAGAGGATTGGTCTTATGCGTGATGACCTCATCGCCGTCATTCAGTTTATCGTTGTCGGTGTCGGGATTCTTGGGATCGGTTTTGTAGCGATTGACCTCATCCCCGTCGTTGATCTTGTCACTGTCCGTGTCGGCAAGAGCGGGATTCGTCGCGTACGTATGTACCTCGGCGCCGTCGAGCAGGCCATCGGTGTCCGAGTCGTTCACAAGTGGATCGGTGCTGAATTTTTGGACTTCATCACCGTCGGTCAGACCGTCCTGGTCCGTGTCGGGACTCAAGGGATTGGTCTTGGAATCATTCACTTCGTCACCGTCGATCAAACCATCCTTGTCCGTATCCGGTTCTTTCGGATTCGTTTTCCGGGCGATTTCCTCACCATCGTTCAGGCCATCACTGTCGGTATCGTTCTTGACCGGTGAGGTGCCATGGACCATGACTTCGTCATAATCCGTAAGGTTGTCGTCGTCGGTATCGGCTTTCAGAGGATTGGTATTGTAGCCGCGCACTTCCTCAAAGTCGTTGAGACCATCGCCATCGGTATCGGGATTCCTGGGATCTGTTCCGATTTTATCTTCCTCATCATCGGTCAGACCATCTCCATCGGTATCCCTCGTCCCGAACAGGTAATACGACACTCCGAGTCCGAACGTGAGTATGGCGTCTTTCTCGGTTCCGGTCACGCTATAGTCGTCGAAGTAATCGGTTTGCGTCAAACGCATCGTCGCCCTGCCGTTGAAGACGAAACTGCCCGTGAGATATGATTCGAAGCCAAAGCCGAACGGGATACTCAAATTCGTATTGTCGTAGAGATCCCGCGCTTTGTTTGGAAGCTGCTCGTTGGTGAACAGTGTTGCGGGATTCCATTCCAGCATTCCGACTCCACCGAAGATAAACGGTACAAATCTCTGACTGGGAAATATGTTCAGCGACAACAGCACATCGAATGCGGAGAAGCGTATTGCATTCTTCTCCTCGATACGTGTGGTTCCCGTCCCGGGATAAATACCGCCGAGTTGGTTCCCCTCTCCAAAATAACCGGGATTTTGCTTAATGATCACGTCATCGACTTTATAGCGAACCTGTCCAAGAGTCGCCATGACGTGGACGGACAATTCAGGCATAATGTTGTAGCGGGCAAATGCGTCCCCCGCAAGCCAGAACTGGTTGTCCGTAAACTCTCCCCAGTATTTCACCGCGCCCGCATCAAAACCAAATGACAACAGGCCCCCCGCAACCTGGGCGTTGGTCCGACCAGCTGCGGTAAGCAGCAGCAGGACAAGTGCGAGATATAATCCTTTTCGACGCATGATAGCCTCTCGATACTGTGAGATATTGAAGCGATCCACGACGTTCGCCTTGATGACGATGCCGCGTTGCACAGCTTCGTGCAACACTGCCAAATTTCGTGAGCGGATCTACAAAGATATGTTACAAGTCAGGTTGTAGAATGACAATCGGGTAAACACCGTATTTTTTTTGCCCTCTTTTCGGCACAAAATTTGGTGTGTTTGCTCTAGTTTGGGGAATTTCCCATATCCGCGGTCTCGGCCGACATCATTCCATGACTCATCGCGTAACGTACGAGGCCCGCTGTGTCGTGAAGCTCGAGCTTCCGCATGAGGTTTGTGCGGTGCGTGTTAATCGTCCGCACACTAAGAAAAAGTCTGTCGCCGATCTCCCTGTTCGTCAGTCCTTCCGCAATCAGACGAAGGACCTCGTTCTCCCGTCTTGTAAGAGCGCTTTCCTGCATTTCCGGCTTCTCGGAAACAGTTGCGGTGCTGCTTTCACTTTTCGCCCGCTCGACGAATCCTTTTATAACGATATTCGATACGGTTGAGCTGAAAAAGGTCGCGCCGGCGAGCACGGAGGAGGCGGCATGGAAAATCTCGTCCTTTCCCGCAGTCTTGAGCATGTAGCCGTTGGCTCCGGCCGTGAGCATACGGTAGATATATTCTTCATCGGCGTGTACGGTAAGGGCCAGGATCTTTAATTCTGGATACCGTGCCCGCAACATACGTGTTGCTTCAATGCCGTTTACCTTTGGCATGCTGATATCCAGAATCACGAGATCGGGACGGTGCTGCTTGACAAGCTCGAGCACTTCGCCACCATCCGAAGCTTCCGCGACAATTTCGAATTCGCCGGAACTCTCCAAAACGAGCTTCAGTCCGCTGCGGACCACGGCGTGATCATCCGCGATCAGAACCTTGATACTCATCTCGGATACTGTTCCAGTTCGGGATGCGGAATTCGCACCATGATCGTAGTCCCGGAACCAGGAGTGGACTCGACATGCAGTCTGCCTCGTAGGTGCTCAGCTCGCTCACGCATGCTGACGAGTCCCATTCCATGCATATCGCTTTCGCTGTATACGACCTCCGATGGGATAAAGCCGCATCCGTCGTCACGGATACTCATGACAATCTCATTAGCGCTGAGGTCGAGTTCAATGGTTACGGAGTCGGCATGAGCATGGTGAACGATGTTGGAAAGCGTTTCCTGCGCGATGCGATAGAATGCCGTTTCACATGTGCGCAGGGCTGTAGTGCTCCGATATTCCTCAGCGTGGATAGTGATGTTGAGGCCGTGTATCGCTTCGTGTTCCCGCGCCATCAACTGCAGTGCGGCTATAAGTCCGAAATCATCCAGCATGCTGGGACGCAGACTGCTTGACATCCGTCGAACGGTGTCCACCATACTCTCAAGCTGCGATTTGAGTATCTGAAGCTTTTGGAAGGCGTTCTCGTCAGATTGTCGGATATCGTCCTCGAATACCTCGATATTAAGCTTCATGCCGCTCAGTCGCTGGCAAAGGTCATCGTGCAGATCGGAAGCGATTCGTCGTCGCTCCTCCTCCTGCGCGTTCTGTACGCGGATGGCGAACCGCCGGAGCTCTCTCGAACGTTGGGTTTCCGCTCGCAGGAGCTGCTCCTGAAGCTTTCGTGCCTCCGAAATATCTTCTATCATGCGCACGCAATACCATTTTTGCTGCCCACCTGACTGAGTCGTTATTCCTGTGAGATGGATCCGCACATAGATTGGCTTCTCATTCAGATGGTACCGCTTCTCGATCTGCACATTTCGCAGCGAGCCCGACTTGATATTCTGGTAGGGCGTCGATTCAATCAAAGGATTGTCAGGTTGGAGCATTTTCGGGAAGGACATCCCGACGATGCCGTGATCGAGGAAGCCAAAGAGTTCCTTGAATCTGTCGTTGGCTTCGACGATATAATCGTCCTCGTCCGTTATTACGATTCCCAGCGGTGCTAGCCTGAACAGCATCCCCAGTTCCTCATCGTGGAATCTGTGCTGCTGTCGTTGGTTCGACATCATCTCCTCACGGAGCAGCATCCGGAAATGTTCGCAGTATTGTTCGATTTCCGCCAACGAATTGAGTAGGCGTGTCTCGATGCGTTGAAGGACCTGCGGATCGGGAGCGCGCGGAAGAGTATCGAAAAATTCCGCGACGGCCAGAGGGGTATTCTCCACGAACAACGGCACGCAGCAATATCCGAGATAGCCTGCTTCCCGAATTCGGTCGTTGCGGCCTGATTTGTAAATACGCGAGACATCTTCATAGGAAATCGCCGTTGCGGCTTTCAATGCGCGGTCAATAACGACATCATCCGGACTCATACAGATGCCCCGGCAATATTGCACGAAGTTGTGATCCTGTTCCCTGTCGCCGGGTATGCTCAACGCACAACGGAATGAGGCGTCATCATCGGCTGGCAGCCAGAGTTGCGCAAGCGAGAATTGCTCTGTACGCTTGAGATCGGAAAGCACTTCTTCTACGGTGTATAGCGCATTCGATGTCGGATATGACGAAGTTCGAGTCATGTCAGGCTCAAGTCCGGGGATACATCTGTCTGTTCGGTTGGGACGCGATGACGGAATATACGGATTTCTTAATTGAATAAGCAAAAAAAATCCACCTTTGGTTCCCTCTGTCTCCCTCTGTCCTCAGGCTATCAGTTCGCTCGATCTGCGGTATCCCTGTTCAGATCGGACAAAATCAGGAACATGGCTGATTTTATGTCCGATTTTGAAATGATGCGGTCGGCTTGAGTAATCCCTTTAAGTACCGCCACATCTGCAACGTCATGGGTGGTCATGAGCACGATATAGGTTGCCGGCGTACGTTCTCTTACAGTCTTTGTGACAGTAAGTGCACCATACGCGGGCATGCTGGAATCCATGAGCAGAATATCCGGCTCATGCAGCACGCATAGCCGAACAGCATCCTTCTCGTTTGCGCCTTCCGCGGAAACGTGGATGCCCGGGATTCGCGCTAGCAGATCGAGCAAACTTACCCGGTACTCTTTACTGTCATCAACAACGACGACGGAAAATATTCTGATGTCTTCGGTTTTCAATCTCGCTCCGTTATGCACAATACGGGTCAAGATCACCGGCGACAATAGGGTAATCAGCGTATTTTTTCCGGGGAGCTGCCGCGGGAAGCGCAGGCAACGCAGTCGATGTGTGCGGTGCCCCGGTACGTGAAGAGATTGGCGGGATCGATGGCGATTGCGCCCATGGCGAGCGTTGGGAGGTGGTCCGCGATGGGGATAAGCGTTTTTCCGCCGTCAGCCGATTTCCAGATGCCTCCGTTCGCCGCCGTCATATAGACGATGTCGGGATTCGTGGGGTGGATAGCGATGCCGGTGATTTGTCGGCCGCGGTTGCGGTCCGAGACACGCCTATGAGGACGATGCCGAATTTCCGGACTTGTTCAGGATGTCAGGTCGAAACACGCTCATTTCGCGCACCTGGCCCCATGCCGCGAGACGATTCTCCCAGGGAGCTTCCTCGCCTTCCGGTACGCGTTGGCGCGTATACCACAGCTCACGCGCGATGATGCCTTCGGGGCCTTCGCCGCGATTCACCTCGGTTCGGCCATGTAGTTGCTATGCCGGCGAGGGCGTGAGCCAACAGACTGTGAGGAGAACCGCCAAGGCTTTCCAAGTTCGTTCGGTGTGTGTCCATTGGTCCACGGCAGGGCGATCGATAGTGAGGCATGAGAAAGCTAAGCAAATCAACGAAAAGTCTGCGGACCCTGGCACAAAGTACGCTCCTCAACGCGACCATTTCGACAGTGGAGACTGGCGCACGCCGGAATCGCCGTCAGCTGATGTGTTCCGCTCCTTTGCGAAGCCGCGATCCAATGCCGGCAATCGAGCGAATTCGTGCAGACGCTCTGAGGGATGGATGTTTGACTTGGGAACATTGGTCCGAAACAGGAAAAGCCCTCATGATAAGGACTTTTCCTGTTTCGAATGACGGATACGCATGATTCTCGCAGACATGTACCGCCAGGTAACCTCGTGGAGCTCGCGGAAGCAACCGGCATAACTACAGACAGAGTTCCGCTGTTTTTCGCTAGTGATCCCGGGCGAACCTCTGTCGTTCTGGAAACCCCCGCGAGCCCACTCGCTCTTTGAATCGCATTCCTCTAGCGCACGATCACCGTCCGCAGGATAACGCTGTGTGCGCCCTGGTCGAGACGGTACAGATACATGCCGGGAGGAATGTCGGCGATGTTGAATCGCGCGATGCCCTGACCGCTCGCATCAATGAGGCCATCGAACAGCACGGCGACACGTCGTCCAAGCATATCATGCATCGAAAGTTGTACGGGTCCGTTTTCCGCCGCGGTGAATGCGAGCGTGACTTCGTGAGAAACGGAGGCTTGCGCGGGATTCGGATAGACGGATTCGATCGCCAGCTCGCGCAGGGGTTCACCGATGCTGACCGCAAGCACACGGGAAAGCTCATGCCTGCCATCCATATCGATCTGACGCAGGCGGTAGAACCAGCCTCCGGATGTGGGAGGCACATCGACGTGCATGTACGAGGCGCCATGGCTGCCTTCCCCTGTACCGGAAACGAATGCGACCATCTCCCATTGACCATTTGCCTTCTCGGAGCGCTCGATCTCGAAGCCGGCATTGTTGACTTCCTGTTCCGTTTCCCAGCGAATGACGACCGCGTCGCCATCAACGTCGGCGGTGAGCGTCCTGTAGGAAACCGGAAGGGGAGAGTTGCCGTCGCCAACAGCGAAAGGCGAGAATGCGGTCACACCACTGACAGTACGTTGAAACGGAGAACTTCCGGAAGCGGCACCCAGCGCCTGCAGGGGAACCCAGTCCGTGCCGTTGTGATGGGCGACGTAACAGGCGGAACGGTCGAACGAGGAAAGCTCGTGAGCGATGTCCCACTGGAGCGTCAGGATTGCTGTGCTGCCGCCGGGAGTGGCCTCGGAGATGAACCAGGTTTTCCCGACGACGTTGCCTGACAGTGCGCTGCCGGTTGTGCCATCCTCAAGGACATCGTTCTTCACCAGTACGCGGAATTCATCCTGCGTCCCGCTGTTGCTCACCGATGCTGGAGAGTAAGTCGAACCGTCGGGGCCCACGGGAAATAGAATCGCGCCCGTGCGTCCGCCGCTGCCGATTCCTGCCTGACGGAGTTCGCCCGTACCGTTGGTGACGATGTGGCTCGCAGCGCTTCCTCCGCTGATGGATGCATTCGCGGCGAGCATGAGGTTCGCACTCCCGAGCGTGAGGTTGCCGCTGGTCAAGGCCAAAGTACCGTTCAGCTGGAGATCGTTTGTCAGCGCAATACCGGTGCTGTGATTCACCGTGAGCTTATTGAGCGTGATGGCGGGGATCCCGGTAGGCGGTGCAACCGTCGGACCGATGATCACCGTATCGCCGGCAGTCGGTATCGCGCAGGGATTGTCCCAGTTGCCGACCGTCGCCCAATCGGAGCTGGAAGCGCCCGTCCATGTCAATGTGGTTGGATTGGTCGGAATGATCGTAACCCGCACAGCTGCTGACAGGGTTGCACAGGTGCCGTTGGAAACCTCGACCGTATAGAGTCCGGCCAAGGTGGCGGTATGGCTCGCTGCCGTAGCTCCGTTGATGACATTGCCGTTAAGACGCCAGATATACGTCAGGCCCGCCCCGGTGTTGGCGTTGAGCGTCACATCCAGTCCGTCACAAAAAGTCGTGGGACCAGCGGGTGTGATCATTGCCGACGGGACATCGAGCACACTCAGATCCGCGCCGTTATTGTTTGCTGTCAGTGCGGGTGCCGACGAGACGACGCGTATGCGATACCCCGTTCCGGTGGGGGTACCACCCGGGATTGTCGCGCTGATCTGGCCGGAGGTGGAGCTGTTCAGCGTTCCAATAACGGTGGGACTTGCGAAGCTTCCGACCGCATCGGACAGCTGCGCGCTGAAGACATTGGCCCCGGTAAAAGCACCTGTCGCGGTGTAGGGAACGAGCACTGCGGCGCCCTTACAGCGCGTAGTAGGAATGATCGACCCCGTCATCAGCGTGGTCAGCACCACATTGACTATGCCTTTCATTCCGGAGGCGGCGTGCGGACCACAGACGTAGTAGTACGTTCCGGCTATTGGAAAAATAACCGTCCCGCCACCGTTGGGAAGGACAAAGCCGCCATTCGAAGTATTTCCGTTGTTGTTCCAGGTGGTCTGGCTGACTTCAACGACGGTGTGCATTGCGGCGATATTCCAGACCACGGTGTCGCCTACGTTGATGTTGAGTGTGGCGGGGCTGAACGATAACCCGGCGTCTACGACCGTGTGTATGGTGGCCTGCGACGTGGCGGACAGGGACAAGAATAAAAGAAAAAGCAGAATGTATTTTTGAAACATGGTATCCTCCAGACATAAGGTGACGCTGCGGTGAAAAAAAACTGTTTTAAGTTTCAATAAAATATTTCTGCCATATCTTCCCGTCTGTGATTAAGTCACACAAGCTGGCGCCATGTGCGCGCATCCCTACCCACGAGCGTTACTTTCGATTGAATTACAGGGTAAAAATTCGTCGCTGTTAGGAGCAATGAACACGTCGGCGCCACTGTAAGCAACATTTCAAAGGATTGCCGAGCGTCTCCGAAAACCGCTATCTGGAGATCGATCCTTGCCGTCCTGGCGGAAGGGGTGATGCGGCACTCCATTGGGTAAGGATTTGCCAATCGCTTCGGAGGTCGTATACTGTCGTGTCCTTTCGTCAGGGCCGCGTTGAATAATCCAATCGGAAGGCTCCCTGGGGACCGCAAGCAACAATGCGTGCGTCAGGAGTGGTACGCGGTGAGAACACGGTAAGAGGCCACATAACAAGGAGGTCGAATGCGTAGATTGCTTACACATAACACATATCCGCTGCTTCTCGCGTTGCTGTTTCTGCTGCAATGGGTGGTTCTCGCCATAGAGCCTCTCGATCGGCACGACTGGATGCTCGAAAACGCTCTCGTGGTCGTGATCGTGCTCTTCCTCGTTCTGACCAGGTCGTCCTTTCCGTTATCGAGAATATCGTACACCTTGATCTTTATCTTTCTGTTGCTACACGAGGTCGGCGCCCATTATACGTATGCCATGGTGCCGTACGACGAGTGGAGCCGCGCAATCACGGGAGCGAGTTTCAACGATTTTCTCGGGTGGGAGAGAAATAATTTCGACAGGATGGTGCATTTTTCCTATGGCTTGCTGCTCGCGTACCCAATCAGGGAAGCATACTTTCGACTCACTTCAGCGGAAGGATTCTGGGGTTATTTTTTCCCTCTCGACGTCACAATGTCGACGTCGATGATTTTCGAGCTGATCGAATGGGGAGCAGCGGAGTTCTTCGGCGGTGAGTTGGGGCAAGCCTATCTCGGAACTCAAGGCGATATCTGGGACGCGCACAAGGACATGGCGCTCGCCAGTCTTGGAGCGCTCGTCGCAATGCTGATCACGCTCGGGCTCAATGTGTATCTGCAGAAGGATTTCTCGCGCGAGTGGGCCGATAGTTTTCGCGTCAAGCATGATCAGACTATGGGTGAAGACGAAATTGCCCGACTTTGGAAGGATAAGCGAGGTAGTTGATCGCGTCCGGGAGGCAGGGGAGAAAGGGAGTTCTCATGAAGTATGAAAAGGCGGATCCCTGTCCATCTTTTTCAATCTCGACCGCCTGAAAAGGTGGGTATTTCCACGATTCGGAATCTCCTCTGTTTTCTATTTCATCATCATCGCCATGTGGACAGGGTCGGGTCTTTTAACGAAAATCCGATGGGACAATGAAGCAGGACTAAATCTCTACGAAACTTGCCCTCCGAATTCGAGTACAGCCATGCTACGGTGGGTCGTTGCCACATTGCCGGTTCAGGCTCTTGTTCGCATTCGCTTTCGGGAGCGAAGTTCGAGCGAGAGCGAAGCAGCTCATCCATTGTCACCTTGCGCACGTGCGAGAAAAAGGGGACAGCAATCGCTGAATCCGTGGTTTTTCCCTCTGTGGGCTTCGTCGGAAGCAAACCTGACAATTGTTCTGTTTCGACAAAATTTTCTTTTTCTTGCATCTTGTGAAAAAAAAGTTGAAATTTTCATAGATATTTCTCAATGGAAATCCCGGAGGTACCGATGAACTACCGTCATGTCTGGCTTGTGGTCGTTCTGCTCGCGTTTGCGGCTTGCAGCGATGAACCGAATACTCCCATTTCTTCGCCCGACTCCCGTCTGAACAAAGCCGATTCTCCCGAGTTGCAGACCGGCGAGATCGATCTCAAGGATCGGTATGTCGTGGTGTTCAAGGAGAGCGTTTCCAACGTCGATCGCGTCGTCGATGAAGTCACACGCGGCAACGGCAGTGCGGTGCATTTCCGTTATCGCCATGCACTGAAAGGTTTTGCTGCGACGCTGCCGCCGCAGGCACTCGAAGCGATAAAGAGAAACCCGAATGTGGACTACGTCGAACCTGATGGGATCGCGACAAAAAATCAACAAAGCAATCCACCCAGCTGGGGGCTGGACCGTATCGATCAAAGAGCACTGCCTCTCAATCAAACGTACAACTACCAGAATAACGGCGCAGGTGTCCGTGTCTACATCATCGATACAGGTATTCGCTTCGATCATCAGGAATTCAACAATCGCGCGTCTTCCGGCTGGGATTTTGTCGACAATGATGCAAATGCCTACGATTGCGACGGTCATGGTACGCACGTCGCGGGTACCATTGGAGGGACCAACGTCGGAGTGGCCAAAGGTGTGACGCTGATCGCAGTACGGGTTCTCAATTGCCGTGGATCCGGCTCCTGGTCGGGAGTCATCGCAGGCGTGGACTGGGTGACGGCGACTACCTTCCGACCAGCAGTGGCCAACATGTCCCTCGGTGGTGGTTATTATGCGCCACTCAATACAGCGGTTGCGAATTCCATCGCGGCAGGCGTTGTCTACGCGGTCGCCGCAGGCAACGAAAACCAAAACGCGTGCAGTTACTCTCCCGCAAGCACGCCTACAGCGTTGACCGTCGGTGCCACTACGAGTGGCGACGTTCGATCGTCTTTCTCCAACTACGGCTCGTGCGTCGATATCTTCGCACCGGGATCGTCCATCTATTCGTCCACAATGACCGGCACGAATACCTATGCGTCATGGAGTGGTACGTCGATGGCCTGCCCGCATGTCGCAGGCGTGGCTGCGTTGTATTTGGGCGCCAACCCCACCGCCACTACCGCGCAGGTCGAGACCGCGATCAAGTCGAATGCCACCTCGAACGTTTTAAGCAGCATCGGGACAAACTCGCCGAACTCGTTGCTCTATAGCCTGATCCTTGGTCCGCCGCCCCCGGCTCCCGACGCGCCAACCAATCTCGCCGTCACAAATGCGACCAATACCTCCATTGCCTTGGAATGGGTCCACAACTCCATCAATACAACCAGCTTCAGCATCCAACGCGCGAGCGGCAGCAATGGCCTATGGTCGACCATTGGCACTGTCCTCCCAACTGTGAAGACTTTTACAAATACGGGCCTCGCTCCGGCGAACACGTATTTTTATCGCGTAATCGCGTACAACGGTTCGACTCCTTCTTTACCCAGCAATACCATCTCCGGGACGACGACCAACACAACCACCAATGTGGATATAGCCGGAGTGAGCGGGTTTAGGACAGGGAATACAAATGCCTGGTACGGAAATATAGTGGTGACCGTGCGCGATGCCGCGAACGCCCTTGTTTCTGGCGTCACCGTTACCGTCACGTACGGCAACAGCTCCAAAACCGGGGTTACCGACGGAAACGGAGTGGTGACTATCACCACGTCGAAGCTGAAACACAACGTCACATCGGTGACCATGAATGTCACGAACCTCTCGGGTACTGGCTTTAGCTGGGATCCAAACCTCTATCAGGCAGCAACATCCGTAACGCTTTACAGGCCCTGATCCTGTACGCCGAAACTCGGCTCCGTGAAAAATCACATCGCCCCGCCGGCACAACAGTCGGCGGGGCGATGGCGTTTATGGAGGCTCAGCGATTCGAAATGCTGTACGCGCTAGTTGCTGGAATCCAATTCGTCACCTACAGTGTCAACACCGGCGACGTGCTCACCTGTGAACCGAGGGGAAACCAGTGCGCTGCAGCCTTCAACTTCGACGCACAAACACTGTGCGCGTATGGAGTAAGATTCCTGCGCGGCCGGATTGCTGATGCTGGCACCGTGCGTTGCAGGTACCTGCTAACACACTGTGGAGGCGCAGCTTACGCGTTGCCCAGGAGGCTCGACAGGTGATTTCGGTCTGCTCGCGGCTACCCGACGATCGGTCCTGTGTGCCTGGAAATACCGCTGACATTACAGGTTCAGCTTCGCTCGAATGTCCTTCGGAATAGCATCCTTGTGCAGCATGATGGATGTGGTTTTGTAGCGGACAAATGCCTCCGAAGCATGGAACCACCCGTTGCCCTCGCTGTTCTTCAGGCCCCACGAATTCTTGACGTAGTAGTACAGCGTACCGTTCTGATCTTTTGACATCCCGGTGATGTGCATGCCGTGGTCGTCCTGTGTCGTGTAGTTATCGAACGCTTCCTGCCGCAGTTCCTGCGTGATGACGCGCTCTTTTACCGGTGTCAGAAATACGCTATCGACCTCGGTCTTGCTCATGTCCTCCCAAGCCTTTTCGGGTACAACCGCCATCCCTTTTTTGAAATTGAATCCCTTCTCGCTCACATCGCTGGCCCAGCCGACAGTGTAGCCGGTCTCGATCGCATTGGAGATCGTGCGCATCATTTCATCCAGCGGGAGGTTGTAAACGAGACCGTATGACCAGTTGTCGGGCACCTCAAGCGGGAACTGCCGATAGAACGGATGATGGGTGAACGAGGAAATCAGGACGTAATCATCGGGATTAATTCCCACCACACGGTCGGCGTAGTCGCGCGGCGTCCACGTCTTGCCTTTCCATGTGAAACTGACCGGATCCTTGCCGAGGTAGGCGTCGAGAATGCCGTCGATGCCGGATTTCCAGACCGGGGTCAGTTTACCGTTGGGGGCTTTCAGCAGCGCATCGACGTACGCGCGCAGCAAGGCGTCCAATTCGTTGTGGACGTGCTTCTCTTCCCCGTAACCCAGGCCCGGGCAGGCGTCGTCAGGTACGATTCCCAGATCTCTGATAATGTCCGTCACATCGTTGAAGGCGGCGCCGGGACTGAACGAGAGACTTCCGTGCATGCGCACGAATTTTTCCGCTTTCCGACGATAGATATGGCGGACGATGTACATCTCCGAGAGATCCACTTCTTCCTTTCCCATTCGCAGCATTTCGGATTCCAGCATCGACAGCGCGGAAAAACTCCAGCAGGTGCTGGTGCGATTCTGATTCTTTACGCACGTCGAGGGAAGCTGCTTGAGAATTGTGAACTGATATCCGCTCGTGGCGGTGTCGCCATTCTGTGCCGATATCGGCAAGGCGAGGAAAAACAACACGATAAATGGAATGATTCTCATGGCATGCTGTCCGATGATGAAAGGGAGGGTTGATGGTCTGATGGCCGGGATGTTTGTCGTCCGTCCGAATCAGTCAATCTACCATGTCGGAGCAACAATACCCAATCAGGACGCAGCGGCCGACAGCGGTGCTCATGATGGCTGCCGGACGTGCCTCTGCGCTGCGGATTGAGGTTTGTGGACTGAAGTTCCCTCAGACCCTGTCGAACACCGATCCGCTGCCGGGTTGAAACAGACGGTTGTAGATGCGCTCGGCGAACGTGTCGGTCATGCCTGAGATGAAATCGGCGAGCGTGCGTATCCGCTTTTCGTCGCTGTCGGCTTCGCGAAGCAGATGCCCGTGTTTCCCGGAAAGCAGTTCCGGCGATTCCAGAAAGGCGTCGAACATTTTCCGTATGATGATGCCGCCGCGATATTCAAGGCTTTGCACCGCTGGACCATTGATCACCAAGTCGTAGACGGATCGTTTCAGTGCTTCGAGTGCGAGGCGGTCGTCGTGCGGCAGGGTCACGCTCCACCGCAGGCGTGGATGTTCGAAGCGTTCATCGCAGACGAGTTCGGCGGCGCTCACCAGTCTGCCGATCAGCGCGGATGCGGCTTGCTTTTTCTCGTGGACGGCGTCCCGTCGCGGACCTCCGCTTCCTCGCCCCATTGTGACGATGAGTGCCGCATAGGAGTCCCACGTCACCGGATCATCGAAACGCTCACGCTGCATATAGCCGATGATGGCTTCAGGCTCGATGAGACGCGAAAAGAATGCGTCCTCCACATCGTGCGTGCCGTAGGCGATGTCGTCGGCCAATTCAACTATCCCGGCTTCGAGCGTCTTGTACCGAGTGCGACCGTGCTTCCCCTCACGCTGTTCCACTTCCATAAAAAGCGCCCGATCATTGCTTGAAAAGGGGGCGAGTATCCAGTCGAGCAATTGCTGCTCTTCGTTGTGGATGCACTTGGGTGGCGCCCACGGTTTGAATGGTGGACAATCGCGTATCGTAGGGTAGAGCGTTGGATTGACGAGATCGCGGTACAGCGCCGGATATTTGAGCACGGCCTGGAGGGTTGCGCGCGTGAGGTTAAGGCCATGGTGCTCGCCATGAACCTCGAGATCGTCGTTGTTGAGCAAGCGCAGTGTCTGGCCGTTCCCCTCGAATCCGTTTTCCGGTAAGCGCGTCCACACGCAAAAATTCAGAGCTTCCTCTCCCCTGTGTCCGAACGGTGGATGCCCGAGATCGTGCGCCAGGCATGCGGTTTCGATCAGGCTGGTGTCGATGACGCCCGCGAGATCCTCGTACTCGGATTTTACTCCACCGAGAGGGTAGCCGGGCCATATAAGCCGGTTCAGGACGGCAGTCAGCGCGCGTCCGATGTTGCCCACTTCGAGCGAATGGGTCAGTCTTGTTCGGAGGAAGGCCGATTCATTGAGGGAGAATATCTGCGTCTTGGATTGCAGGCGTCGAAAGGAAAAACTGTGAATGATACGGGCGCGATCGCGTTCAAACTGATCGCGATGGTCACCGATTTTCGAGGTGGTTTTTCCGGGCCGCTCCGTATCCGCGACCTGGTAAAGTGGAGATATATGGTAGAGAGGATGCATGATGCCTGTTGGGACAATGTTTCTCAAGGTACGGATTTTCAGGTAGATCATTTGCGTTCTTGGATGACATGTGGGTTTCTTACGCGCGTTATCAAGCTCGTCATCCTGAGTGAGCCCACCAGCGCGCGCACTGGCCCATTTCGTGGATGACATTCCCTAAATCCGCGATACCGCCGTAAATGCATTCGTC
>CAYJMN010000033.1:0-54890 GCA_964371045.1 uncultured Chromatiales bacterium
AGGGCGGGACGCGTTTGTTCAATGCCTCGGGACGTACGCAGTTCCACGGCAGCCGCCCGAATCCCTTCAACACCATTACGCTGATCGATTACGAAATCGGCGAAGCGGGAGCGATGGAGCTGGCGGTGCACGACGCGCTCGGCCGTCGCGTGGAGGTGCTCGCAAACGGCGAGGCTGTGCCGGGACTCTACAGCGCGGCCTTCGATGCGAACGATTTTCCGTCCGGCGCCTACGTGGCGATTCTGCGCACCGCTACAACCGTTTCATACCGCTGGCTGATGCTGGCGAAATAGGATAAACGGATATATGTGTTTTTTTCCAACAGTACATAGTTTTCCGGACATTTCATGAGCACTCCCTTTTGTACAGCCAACGCTTTTACTACAATCACACTGTTGCTCATCGCGGCATCGACAGCATTCGGTCAGATCGGCGACAGGCCCGCAGTCGGCATGTTTGGCGCTTTCAATTACAACATGCACACCGCTGATTTCCGTACACTGCCCGGTGTGCCAGGCTGCTGTCCGTTGTACGAGAGCGGCGAAGGATCGGGCATATCCGCAGGTCTGTTGTTCGATTATCCACTGGACAGCGCATTCACCCTCTCGCTCCGTGCTTCCTACATGACGCAGGGCGCGCTTCTGAAGATGAGTGAACTTATGCCTGTCGAGGTTGACGGAATTCTGACGGAGGCGGAGATTGAACATTCCATCGATGCGCGCTTGGCCACTCTAGGCATTGAACCGACAATCGCGTACCACGTCACCGACAGGTTCTCAGTCCATGCAGGTTTGCGTTTCGCCGCAATGCTGGGCGCCACGTACGAGCAGCGGGAACAGCTCGTTCGTCCCAGCGTCGGCACATTTGAAAACGACCGTCGCATCCGGAATGAATATGCCGGCGACATTCCCGATGCCTCGTCCTTCTCGGCGATGCTGCTTTTCGGGATGAGCTATGAACTCCCGCTCGACGACGTCGGCGATCTCAGCGCCTCGCCTGAGCTCTCCTACCTCTATGGACTCACGCCGGTTATCTCCTCGTATTCGTGGAGCGCACACACGTTGCGCGCCGGGGTATCCGTCAGATACCGTCTGCCCGCCCACGAAGAGGTGATGCCGCAAGCGCCTCCAACCGTTCCTCCACCACCCCCTCCAGCAACCAAAAAGCCGGCATTGCTCGCGAATATCACAGCTGTGGGATTGCACAACGGCGAGGAGCAAGCACTCGACCGCATCGTTGTCGAGGAATTTGTGTCGACGAACATGCGACCGCTTCTGCCTTATATTTTCTTCGAGGAAAACGTTGCTGTTATTCCCGAGCGTTACGCGAGTATGCGCAGCGAGGAGACGGCAAACTTTCGCGTTGACGATTTGCATACTGCCGGAACGTTGACTGTATATCGCAACATTCTCAACATCATCGGACAGCGGCTGCGTGCTAATCCGGACGCAACTATCACCCTCACCGGCTGCAACGCGGATTCGGGACCCGAGACCGGTAACCGCGTGCTCTCGCAATCCCGCGCCGAAGCGGCAGCAGCCTACCTCATGCACGTATGGAACATCGACGCCGACAGGCTCCGCATAGACGCGCGGGATCTTCCGGGTATACCCTCCAATAATCTGGAAGCCGATGGCGTCGCCGAAAATCGCCGCGTGGAAATCATGTCAAGTGACGATAGAATTCTGCAGCCGGTCACGACCAGAAGCACCGAGCGTCTGATCACTCCGCGGCAAATCATCTTCAGGCCTGCGATTCACGCTGAAGCCGATGTGGCTGATTGGTCCGTTCATGCGCATCAGGACGGCGCCGTACTTGCTTCTTTCACGGGAAGTGGAATCCCACCCTTGAATCTGACCTGGGATCTCTCGAAGCAGTTCCCTTCCGCGGAAATACAAGCGCATCCCATTGCATACGCATGCAGTGCCGCGGATGTCGAGGGACAGAGCGCGCACAGTGAAGAGCACACGATTCCCGTCGAGCATATCACCCTCCAGCAGAAACGATCGGATGAAACGCGGAAGGACAAGGAAATTAGCCGCTTCAGCCTCATCCTTTTCGACTTCGACAAAACTGAACTGAACGCGCGGAATCGCTCGCTGCTCAACTTGGTGCACACACAGCTGAAGCCATCATCGTCCGTCAGCATTAGCGGGTACACCGATCGCATAGGCGAGGCGGAGTACAACCAGCGCCTCTCCCTGCAGCGTGCGCAAAACACCGCATCGGCACTCGGCATTCAGGCTGCCGAGATTCTCGGATTGGGAGAATCGGTGGAGCTGTTCACCAACGACCTGCCGGAGGGCCGGCTTTACTCGCGCACCGTCAACATCCACATCGAAACACCAGTCGGGAGATAATGGATAATGGACAATGGATAATGGATAATAGCTATTAGCGTCTTATTTACGTTGTATTTTTTTCTCCGGCATTTGAGAGGCCACTTGTAGCCATCACGTCACAATACGACGGAATGCTGGCCGGCGGCGAACTCTATGACTATACGAGAGAAAAAGCCGGGAAGAAAAAGCTGATCTACCAGACTCCCTGGTTCGACACGGAAGGCGCGGCTGCGGGTATCGTGGAATGTTCGATGGAACTGCCCGAGGAGATACCGCATTTTGTGCGGGATGCCAACGACTGAAACCCGATACGGATAGCGATGCTCATTTCGATCTCGTGTGATCGAGGAATTTCTACCCTTTCCCAAACGATGCACCCAACCCTGCGAGCGTTCAGGTTACCCCTGTCTTCATCGCTTCATCGCTTCATTCCAGCAATCTGTAATGCGTACCATACCCTCGCGGCGGTATGCGGCTCACCGCTGTCGCGTAGGTTTTGGAAACAATCCCCTTTCCTCTGCGCGTCTCGTAACGGGTCGAGGAGATGGGGATTTCACCGGGAGTACCGTGGACGATAGCCGTATTGAGGATGTCGACAGAGATGTCATGAATCCCGGGCAAATTGACATTTCTGAACGGTTCGAAATCGCCGCCGATCATTTGCTGCCCGTCGTGTTGCCGCCAGAGCAGGCCTGTGGAGCTGGAACTACTGCCATCTGCGCGCTCGATAAGAACAGTACATTCGTACTCCGTGCGCCCGATTCCCGCACGCTCGCGCAACACGGTGATTGTGTACCAGGATCTGCTGGTGGTGTCGGTGTAGCTCGGAGTCGCATCTGTTCCAAACACATAATACCTGAATTTTTTCCCAGGACTGAGGCTGAAGTACTCGCTGCTTCTGTCCTCGATGTTGCAAGAACCCGAAACGCTTGTGCGTCCCATCCCCTCGTGCCGTATCCGAACATAGACATTCATTGATGCCGGCTGCATTACTGTCCAATTGGAAGAAATGGATTCCCAAGTCGTTCCGCCGTCTGTCGACACCTCATACACAGTTTCCGAAGCCGTGCCGAATCCGGGTGGAACATTCACGGAAGCGGAAATTTGTGCCGGGAGAAATCGCCGGAATACGGTTCCCGCCAATGGCGCTGTAATAAGGAACTCGCCGTACCCCACACCCCGCACGTACGTCCAGTCTGTCACACCGCCTCCGCTACTCGGGTAGTAACGTCCGCGCACCTCGAAATCCACACTGCCTGTGGCGACCGGCGAGTTTCCCCAGACGAACGTGGAAACCGAGGCATAGTTTGTCCAACCGGTCGTCCACGACTCCTTACCCGCCGGGGACCATCGCAGCTCAACAAACTCTATCGCGTCATCCGCGACAACCCAGGTGAAACGGTTCGTATCCGTTTTCAGTCGCAGCTCACCCGCTTGCGGCTCGACGAGCATCAAGGGAAGGAGATCGAGCGAGACGACAGAGGTTGAATCCCAGTACGTCCCGTCGGGTGTCGAGAGCGCGAATCGGTACTTTTTCGCGGCGAAGTGGTTGGGCTGGAAAGTGAAGCTGCGGGATTTCGCGGAAACCCGACTGTCCTTTGTCCAGAATGCCTCGTCCATTGAACGATAGTACAGGTCCAGGGTCGCAAGCGAACTGTCATATATTTTCCATTGGATACTAACCGGGTAGCGTCGAATATACGTCACCGGTTCCTTTGGAAAAGTGATTTCGAAAGGACGATTCCAGGTGACAGGCGGTGGATCAGGGATGTTCGGCTCGTTGCTCTGCTCATTGGAGCATGCCGTGAGAAGCAACACTGCCGCGGCTCCCGCCACGATGCAATGTAAACGTGATGCACGGTTCATATCCTGTTGCTCCTGTTTGAATCTGTATCAGTGGACTCCTGCGAGCGGCGCGACGAACATGCACTACCTCAACAGTACCATGCGCGTCGACAGCACCAGACCCTCAGCCTCGAGGCGGCAGACGTACACGCCTGCGGGAAATCCGGCACCGTCGAAAGCGCGTACATGGTTGCCCGCATCGAGCATGCCTTCGTGCAGCGTCGCTATCGCTTCGCCCAACAGATTATATATTCTCAGCGTGACGGGCCCGCGTCGGGTCGTTGTGAATTCAATGCGCGTCGATGGATTGAATGGATTGGGATAATTTTGAATGAGCGCAACACGTACCGGGAGAGGGCTCTCGTACCCGAGCGATATGTCATCCTCCAGCCACAGTCGGTAACCGGGCAGACCCGATGGCGGCACATTGGAACGCGTGAGGTACAGACCATCCGTCGCCTCGACATACCAGATCAGGTGGAGAACCCGCGCGGAAGTGGATCCGGCGATACGTTGAAGGACGTCGATGAGCGCCCCGTGTGTCATCGTCAACTGCGGTTGTCGGCCATCGTCGTCCGAAAGAAAATACAGTCCGCTGCTCAAGGTCGCTTCATCCACTATGTACACGCGATAGCGGATGTCGTCGCTCGCAAGTGAATCAGAGTATCGCGAAAGGCGAATCCCAGTGTATGGATCAGGTGGTTGCGGCCTCTTCCAGCTGAAGACCTCCTCATACGAGGTTCTGAAGAGCGTTATCTGGTAGTTGTCCACCGGCATGTACAGGGAAAACGGCAGTGGAGCGTGAGGCAGCACTGAATAGGATTGGCGATGGGAGTAGGTTGCCGTTTCGCCTTCATGCGTCATCAGGATTTCCTGCATGTCGGCCTGAGCCGTATCCGCGCCGCGCGTCTTGGTGGAGAGCAGACGCAACGGGAGTGTGCCCATAACGTTGAATACCGAATCCAGCGTCACCGTGCTGTCTATGGCCACGACCTCGTCCGGATAGCGGAAGTCCAGGCGCACAGGTATCTGCTCCGCGACAGGATTCAGGAATCGGTCGCGGACGTGCAGAACGACTTCGTAGTCCCGCTGGACGTATACTCCGTTCGCCTCCGCGCTTGGCCAGGTGATGTCCACGAACAGGTTGTCGACAACGCCGGGTATCCAGCTGATTTCAGGCGATTGCTGGATCCATCCGGTTTTTAGCGGCGATATTTCAATACGGAGCTTATTCTCCGCTTTGCTCGTGCGATAGCAGGCGGGCGCGCGGCCGTTTTCGAATATGGCGTGCGGGACGAGAAACTCTCCAGGCCTTAGCGGCCGCAGTTTCTGTCCCCGGACGGTCAGCTCGGACCAGGAAAAGCCCAGCGTGTCCCCATCCCAGGCTCGCGTGGAGGTATCCGCATCGACGGCCGTACCGCGGATCAACAGGGTCACATCCCTGCCGATGGCGTTCCAATCTTCGACGATGGTGTGCGCGGTGTCCTGCGCCTGCAATTCAAAACACAGTTCATCTCCGGCATCGAGCGTGAATGGACCGGGTGCCGGAAAATGCAGCGCGACGGCTTTGTCGGCATACATTTCGTTTGTGAGCTTCAACCTGCGGCCGCTGCTGTCCGCCCCCGCGGAAGTCGAGCGTGTGACCCAGTCGCCGTCCGTCGCTTCGACGTACCAGATCACATCGAACGTCGGCACGTCGGGGATTCCTGACAGCGAGTCGATTATATCCGCGAGGCCGGAGTGCGAGCGGGAAAAGGCAGGAGTCAAACCATCATCATCCGAATCGAAGCTATACGTTCTGCTGCGCGTCGTCGCATCAAGAAAATGAATTGTATAGCGCACTGTGTCCGTGGCGAGGTCCTGCGACGCCGCGGATACACGGATACCGGTGTACGGATCAGGTGGCGAAGGCCGCTCCCAGGTAAACCGCTCCACATTATCGGGTCTCGGCAGCTTGAGATGAAGCAAATCCGCCAGGTTGGTGAGAGCGAACGGATTGGGCGGGTGGACGTCGTAGAAAAATGGTTCACCGGCGCCGAGGATGTCCCATCGTCCCGTCTTATATGCGGTGAGCACCTGCGGTTTTCCGCCGGACGGAGGCCTTGGAAGCTTGGGACGCAGGTAAAAGCTGGCGGGACCATGCAGCGAAAGACCTGTCGCGTAGGGATTCGGCAAGCCGGGAATGCTGTCCAGTTCAAATCCGATTTCCGGCAGAAAGCGGACTGGAGTGCTATCCGTTATCGTATTGAGGAACTCATCCCTGGGAGTCACGACAAATTCGACGGGCCTGTTCACAAAATATCGCACGGGCTGCGACGCATCCGCTTCGGTCATATCCACGAGAAAATTGTCGGGGGGACCGGGTACGATATTGATACAGGGAGAGATCGCGGTAACGGAGTCATGCGCCGGAAGGATCTCGATCCGCACATTCCGCTCTGCTTTGGTCGATATAAATTTGAGAGTAATGACCCCCTTATTGAACGTGAGCGGTGATACCGAAAACTCATGGCCGGGCCCGGACTGCAGCGGTATTCCCAACTGCGTTACCGCGAGCCAGCTGAACGCCGCGGGACGGCTGTTCCATGAAGTCGTGCTGGTATCGCTTTCGGCTGTAGTATTCAGTACGCGCAGCGTTGCATACACTCCGCTCAGATCCCAGTTCGTATCCACATCGCCACCGGCCGTTCTCGCAACCAGTTGGAAGGTGATCGCAGTACCTGCAGGGACGGTGATCGTATCTGTCCCCGCGAATTCAAGCTCGAGCCCCCGCTGTCCCTGCGCCCGAAGCGATTGTCCGCTACAAAGCAGGAGACAGGCGCATACCGCAAGGGATACAGCGTATTTCCGTGATGAACTCACGGCTCGACGGATCCCCGGCATCAGGTGCGTTGTCGACTGTAACAATTCAGGCTCCATGCCCAACTCCGAGGTCGTATGATGGTGCAGTTTACCATGAGGAAGACACATGAGCGGGTGCAAACATTCCCTCGCGCTGAAAAATATTTTCACGACACGGTGGACGCGGAGTCGAGGGGGTGAAAAAGGCGACACAACGACGTACGTCCCGGGAAGCGCGGTGGTGGAAGCACTGTAGAGTGACCGCTGATCACGCGCAGGACTCACCCCTCGGTGTTCCTGATGTCGGTCCGGATTTGTGGATGAAAAAGCACCCCCGCCCGGATTGGAGTCCGGACGGGGGTGCTTGGTAAGGGAATCTGACGCTATCGATGCGGGTGGCTACTTCACGATCGGTCGAAGGCGCAGCTGAAATAACGATTTGCTTCGACTGCATTTGACGCCACACACCTATGGCTGACTCATTGACAACCATGAGAGATCACGCCTGCCGCTCGAGAATTGAGCTTGAGAGATTGGGACTGAACAATATTCGCGTTTTCGCATTGTCGTGCATGACCAACGTGTGTAATTACTTCATGATCCGGTTCACAATGAGACCCCTTGAAGTACTTTCACCGCAGTCGCTTTCGGCGGCGGTACAGCAGCAAATGCCACACTTCCCGGACCGACACGATTAGCGCACGAGCAGTGCGCGCGTCGCCGACTCCGCATTCGTTATGCCTTTAATCAGGTAAAAGCCGGGAAGGAGCACGGATGCATCAAAATGCAAGACATGCGTACCCGAGCCGCGCATCTCATCGAGCAATTGCATGCGGTTGCGTCCGAGGATGTCGTATATCGCGATGCGTACGTTCCCATCTTCAACGAGATGGAAGCGGAGTCCCGACTCACCATGCGCCGGAAACGGAGCCGTGCCCAGAATCGAAAATGCGGAGGGGGACTTCGCTCCGGCATACACGACGGCCTCAGAAGAATACTGAATGGAACCATCGAAGTCCGTCTGCTTCAATCGGTAGGTGGTTGGCGCGATCAGCACCGCTGGGTCGGTGAAGGTATAGTCGTGTGATGCGTCGCGGCTACCAGCTCCGGACACGAAGCCGACAGTGTACAATTCACCCGCCTCGTCCTTTCTCTCAATGCCGAAGCCGTAATTACGCGCTTCGTATACTGTGCTCCAGCGGAGCAAAGCATGCAACTGATCAAGCGATACGGAAAATGAGGTAAACGTCACGGGCAGACCGATGCTCGGCATTTGACCCCGCATCCAGGAATCGGTTTGGTAATCGCGCGCCGCATTACCCATCTCCGTCTTCTATCCTGCATAGGCAAGCGACTACGAAGCGGTATTTGGACCCAGGCAGAACGAATACCCGGTCATGTCCGAACGCATCAGCATGTTCGTTTCGAACTTGAACAAAGGAACGGAGGCGATGTTTTTATGAGAGATTGGTGAATACGAAAGGCGGAGAAATGGCTGTCGTGGAACGTTCACTCCTAGGTTGATTTCAAACGCCATCAACGTCGTGCTGGAATATTTCCAATCATGAGGTTGTCGCCACATTTGCGGAAGAAAAAACCGAGCGTCATCCGGCGATTGAAAAGCCGCCGATCAAGTTTTTCCTCGTACCATAACTGATTCCAGCACAATATGGCCGCTGATGCTACCTCCCTTTGGACCAATTATCACCTCGATCGGTACGAAGGGTTGTTTCTTTCCGGTCTTGAAGAGCGTAATCGTGAGTTCATAATTCGTGTTGTCAATCTGGCGTATCTGAGCTTTATTCGAACGTGAGGAATTATGATTCTCAACCTTTTTTGGGACAAGTTTCACCACATACTTCCCTGGTTTGAGTTTCTCGAACGAGAACCGTCCCAGTTTATCCGATTTAACAACCCTCACTATTCCTCCGGGAATCTGCTCGATCGATACATCCAGGCCAGGGACAGGATCGCCAGCGAAGATCACAACAGATGTTGTCAGAGCTATAGTTACAAAAATAATGGTACTGCGAAGCACACGCGATATATTCATGGTGTTCGTTCCTGGATGTCTGGTGCGTGGGGATTTTTATACGGCGGTCCTTACATCCGAAGGGGCGGCGAGGCGCCGCCCCTTCGTTGTAGTCGAGGTCTTACTTCATCAAAATAAACTTGCGTGTCGCGTGATATTCTCCCGCATGAATGCGGTAGAAGTACATACCGGAAAGTAGGTCACCGGCTTCAAAAGAGACGCGGTGCCTTCCGGGGAGCACCTCCTGGTTCACGAGTACTGCGACTTCTCGACCAAGTTTATCATAGACGCTCAAGGTTACCTTTACGGACACCGGCACGTGGTACTCAATAGTCGTAGTCGAATTGAATGGGTTAGGATAGCTCTGATAAAGCTCGAAATCATTTGGCGCTTCGGGATAGCCGATGATACCAGTGATCGTTTTGCATTTGCCGATACTGTCAGCGGCCCAAATACCGAGTATATCCGTTTCATTCAACACACAGCAGAAGGTTTCAAGCTCATCGAGGGCACCACGAAATGTTTGCCCAATTGCCAATGGAGCAGTATTAGACAAACTGCCGATGTGAACCGTTGGGTCCATTATGTCAGTGAGGGCTCCATCAACGTAGAATCGCAACCCTGAGGGACTATCACGATCCACAGTAACGGCAAGCAGATGCCAATTCCCGTCCGCTACAAATCCTGACGAAGTATAATTGTAGTGCGTACCATCCGCAAGCTGAATCCCGGGTCTACCCTGGTCGATATAGAGCAGGTATCCTCTTGGATTTGATGTTGCTCCTGTTCTCTTGTCCAATACTACCTGCAAACTCCATTCATCTTCGGTTTGTATCCACGCATCAATAGAGAAATCACTGGTGCCGAAGTTCAATTCTGGATGATCCGGGATTGAAATATAGCTGCCACCATTAAACTTCGATGCGGCTGCCACCTTTCCTTGCACTGGATCGGGATTACCTATCCATGTACCTGCGTTATTTTGTCCGCGAATATCGTTTACGATTCCACCTGTCGCTTCATCAAAAGTCCACCAATTGAACATGCACGAAGGTGGAGGATAACACCAGTTTGTTCTGATTGTTACACAGTCTACGTTGTTCTCCATCGGTTCCTGCATGATGACGCCATTTATTTCAGCAGTTACTCTGGCGCAGTTCCTAATTGGACCCGGGCAAACAACATTTGCCGTAATCGTTAGCAATGGGAGTTCACCTTGGACTGCCAAACCAGGAGCCGGCACTATGAAAGTATAGACATCCGAAGAACTCTGCTGCCAACCATTGAGAGTTACTGAACTAAATGTCAAACAAGGTTGTTGCAGGACATCTGTAACAGTTATGACGGTGCCGGCTGGAATTGTCGCATCACCCACGTTTTTTACCTGTATCGTAAAGCTTCCCTGGTTGCCGACGGTCCATGGTTCGCCTAGGGCAGTCTTTGTTATCTCCAGGTCATATTTGCACTTGCCTTTGAGATTGGCGGCCCATATTGCCTGGACTTCAGTGGAATCAAGAGCGCGATTGAACAGTTCTAATTCGTCGATTTCGATCGGACATCTGTGCTTGCCCTTTAACAGATTTCCCAAACGCGTTTCGCCGATCAATAAGGTGGCAGTCGTGCTTACTGAAGTAGATGGAATTGGTCCAGGAGGGAAACCTGGAGTTAGCGGCCCATCGATATAGAAGTTGACTGCTCCAGAGCCACTGATTGTTCGTTGGACAGTTACTCCGACATGTGTCCAGGTACTGAATTGGTTCCAGTAACCCGGAAGGTTGGACTCAAAAACTATCCCGTTAATATTCAGATAGAGTTTTGCCCAACCCAGGTTGTTGGGATTGCGAACGAGATAAAATGAAAATCCAGTGTTTGTTACAGGATCGTATTTTTCTACGATCGGCGAGTATGCATCTGGTTGACAAGTATCAGGCTTGATCCAGGCATCGATGGAGAAATCTCCGATGTCGAAACTAAGCTCAGCGGACTGTTGCGGCACCTCAACATGAAATTTATCGAAGAAGCGCAGCGCTCCACCTACTTTACCGGGAACAGGAATGGGACTCCCTGTTCCTAATTGAATGTTCGGTCGTGGTGTTCCGAAATTATCATAGCCAACGATATCCTCAACCGATGTTTCTCCATTTTGTTCATCCAACGGCCACCATGCAACCATGTTGGCGGGAGGTGTCGCGCAATCAGGACAAACTACGACGACTGACGCCGTATCATACGCGATGTAGTCATTCACAGGATCGCCGTTAAAGGCGCGTTCGCCGTTAGGTTGGCCCGGGTCGTCAGGTACCTGAGATTCTGTTGGATTCGGGTAGGTTCCTTTCAATCCAGGCAGGCTCGTCCAGTAGGTCTTTGCGTTGTTCGTCAGCACCACAGGGCAATCGGAAGGAAATGTCTGCGCGTCGTATGTGATGGTGATAGAACTATTGGCGGATAGGACGGTACGATCAACAGAAGGAGATCCTGTATTCGGTTCGAATAGGCTGCCCACATACAACGACGAGGGATTAAAGTAAAGCCCAGCGGGAAGGAAGTCTCTGAAACTAACGTCGAAGGCATCCACCCCTGAGTTATTGGTTATCGTAACCGTATAGGTAACCGTTTCACCAAGAATGACTGAAATCGGAGAGACAGTCTTTTCGATTGTGAGGTTGGGTTCAACAACCTTCACATTTACCGAAGATGTGCTCTCCTGAGTTCCATCGACAATGACGCCAATAGTATTCGTCAGTATGACGTTGTTATTACTGGTCGTACTATTGCACACGAGCGCGTTGAATTCAAGAACGATGAATTCCTGATTCAAATCTACATCGAGGTTTGTGACTAATCCCAAATCGAAAATCGGATCAAAACCACATAAGACCGGGGAACCCAAAGCAATGTTACTTGGTTGCAGCGGAATCGAGGGGATGATACTAACAAGACCAGATTCATCTCCCAGCACTGCTGCAAGTCCCGGAACCGTAGATGTAAGGCCTTGACCAGGCTGGAGATGCGATACAAGCGCGACCTTTGCTGTTCCATCGTTGAGAAACATTAATTCATTCGGTAAGAAATCCTGCAATTCGTAGTGAAGTGGAGTTTTGGTCTCCGGTACAGTCACTTCAATACGATATTGGACAATCTCTCCGATTGTCAGCTGTTCAGGATTAAGTGGAGTATTGATTGTTGGTGTGTTTAGCGTATGGTCTTCCGACGAAGTGACGATTGTTTTCGTTACGGATGGCTTTACGCATATCTGTGCTCCATCTGCGAATGGACCTCCAAATCCGGCTTCTACAAAATCGTCACCGTCTTCCGTATTTGAATAGTTGTCTAACGTATCCAGATTCTCGCAGCAACCGGGTCTGATATCCGATGGTATCGTTGCATCGAAAGTGACGATAACGATATTATTTCCACCCGTTGCACTATAGGGACCTAACGCACCATGCGGCTGTGGGCTGACGGGGTCAATTAGTTCAATGGTGAACGCGCCCGATCCCCAAGTAATTGTATACCCGGTAGTGGGATCAACTTGTGTACCATTACCATAATAAACGCACAAACTCAATTTGTCGGGAGCGAAACACGTCGTATCAGCAGGCCATGTGTCATGGAACACCACGTCAAAGGCCCCGTTTGGCGCCGTACCGAGATTTTCGACAACGATAGCGAATGTGACTCTGTCATTCGCATCTACCATGGATATGTCGCCATTGAGAGGATTGCTTTCAAGATAATCGGAACTGATCGTCCCGTTGAAACGTGGGCAAGGTTGACCGGGTTGTTCAAAAGTAATAAGCCCAACAGGTGGAGAGATCTTTCCGCGATCATTATCCGTTGCGACAATTCCTTTCGAAATCCTCACGTTTGGCTCCTGCAACTGCATCTGTGCTATGGCAGTATTACAGAAGCGTTCGCCAAAACTGTTTTCTTCACATTCTTGCGCTTCATTCGTCAGGAATAAGCCGTCTGCAAATGGATCGTTCTTCACTGTGAGAGTAAACAGCAGATCTATTTTCCTCGGTTTGTTCTTATCATCGTTGAGATACGTATGATAATCGAACATGAGACTGTTTGTCGCCGGATCGGCCGTGAGCGATGGGGCGGGTCTCCAGGGCGGGATTGCATTCAACGCAGCCCACGGGGTAAATTCATCAGTAGGAAGATAGCATGCATCGCCTGAAGCTGGAGGCGTAGTGGTACAAGGAACAGCAGGATTAAAGCTGCTCCATGTCTCTTGTGAGGAATTACCCCTAGGATTCATAACATCGAGAATCGGAAGCGGCGGCCAATCCTGGATAGTCAGGTCCTCTGCATCTGAAGAGGGTATGGTTTTTTCGATTCTGAATGTGACTTCATCACCAGGAGCTACTTGAGGGATTGATGGTTGTGTTGTCGTGGACGGGCCCCATATCTCTTTCATGATTCCTGCTACCTTCCTCCTCACGGAATAGACTGTCTTTGTAATGTTATCGGACGCTATGGAAAACTCCGTCCAACTCGTGTCGGTTGCCTGGCATTCACTAACATCCGGCATGTCCGGGTCGTCGCGATTTTCTAAAATGGACCCTTCAATGGTAGCGCAGTTTTTCATAGGATCGTCCTTGTCCACCCAAGGATCTCCGGCATGAGGCTTTTCAAATCGATCCATTATTTCCGCGTAAAATACGATCTGACCTGAAGCCGGTACTGTGCTCAAGGGAAGACCAGCCGCCCCGCCAGTCATGATGCCTTGACCATGTCTCGGATGAATTGGACATGCGTTTTTCATTTTTTCAGACACCAAAAATGTATGCCGTTTGGCGCCACCAACACTATCGGCGCATGTATTTGTCGTTGAATCATCCGTGTACCAATCCTTGCCATAAATAAACGGCGTAGGACCGCACTGAGGCGGATCAAATTTATCGATTACCGTCAATGTCGGAGGCCCGTGTGTCAAGCTTAACTGCTGTCCGTCAGAAAGAATATCTTCAATTATCAGATTTTCGACGGTCTTGTAATCTGACAGTTGGAAGTAAAGTGTGTATTCGACAAAATCTCCTGGAATTGGGTGGGGCAATGATTCTGGAGTGGATGGTATAATCTTATAATATTTTTGTATCGCGATGGATTTATCCAGGATTGTGTAACTATCCGTGGACTCTCCGTCGATGAGGTCTCCCTCGTTTTCCGTATCGCAGTGGTCGATAGGATCCCACTTATACGCGACTTTAACTTCATTGTCTGATTCTACCGGTGCGCAGTCAGGAAGAACAAGATTATCTTCTTCGTCTTTCTCAGGAATAAAAAATTCGAATTTTACAGTCGCGTCAGCTCCTGGTGCGCCCGTCAAAGAATTCCAATTCACATATAAACATGTACCCGGCTCACCCGCTATCGGGAGAGGGGGTACCGGAAGTGGAATTGGCGTGGCTTCTACCAAACTGTAATACGCCATGTTGGGCGGCAAGCAGTCTTCAAGTTCTACATCAGTGACCATCTGTCCGTTTGCAACGTCAATTGTAAGCTCGAATTGCAGCGGATAGCCATCCGGATATCCGAGAAATAGAGTGTTAATAAAGTTACTTCCGGTAGCATTTTCATTCTCGGGGCCAAGGTATTTCTTTCTAATTATGAGGACGGTCGGCGTGGTCGTCGCTTTGGCATTAAGATCAAGAAAGTCACTCAGATAATAGGTGGCATCATCCGGAGGATTATTATTGTCATTGGCATCTGCTCCGAAGCGGTATCCGCCTCGGGCATAGATATTCAGCGGAACATTAATGTCTGCGTTGATGGACACTTTTGCAGTTACCTCTATTACAATCTTTGGTTGCGATACGTCATAACTTCCAAACGGGATTACCACTGTTATTAACTGACCACCTGCACCATCTGGAAAGACAACTGTAGGGAATCCACTACTGGCAAAGGGATGATCTTGAAAGTTAAGAATTGGTGGACATGGAGGGGCAGGGAGCTGATCCGGATAGTGCTTCAACACGACCGGTGCGTTTACATCCACTAATCTTGCACTCATAAACTCTATACCGTCACAACCGCACAATGGCTGAGGTTTGTTTACGTTTGCTCCGCCGACCGGGAAAATAAGATCGATGAAGGTGTTGTACCCGAATTGTGGAGCGCTACCGTCACCGGGATTTTTGAACGTCACTTTGAATGTGAATTCCTCACCAATGAGCACCTGAGCGGGAAAATCTTCGTAGAATATCTCGGGCTTGCCTGGCAGGGGCGGTGGAGTTTGAGCAACAGCGAATTGCGATCCTGTCGCCAGTAACAATACACACCCCAGAACGAGCAGCAACATACCTGTTTTTACCATGAGGACAGGAACATCTGGTGTATTGCTGCTCAAAGGCACATCCGACAATTGCGTTGCATCGGTATTCATGACGCCGTACTTTTTTCCAGTGAACTTGTGCTTGAATTTGAGTACTAGTGTATTCATGATGTTCTCCTCCTGATCCGCGAAAGTGTTACATATAGAATTGCTATTTCTCATCGTTTTCTTTGAAAAATCTGCGTTGATCCTGCAATCACTCTACGATTCTGTTATTCCGGCGCTACGGGGCACAGGATCTGGCGAAGGCGCAGCACGGTTGTCGATACTGCGCATGATCGCACCTCAGCGCAACACCTGCTTCAGCATTTCCTCGACGATCGGCTTGTAGAGACAGACAAGATTCTTGTCCGCGATCCGTTGCCTGTACTCGCGGTGCGCGGTGGTAAACACCACGCAAACCTGGTTCACTGTCGGTATCCGGTCCAGCACATCGAACCCCGTCCCGCCGATGATCTCGATGTCGAGGAAGACAATTTCCGGCCTCAATCGCGTGATGCACTCGACAGCATTCTCGACGGAATCCGCTTCCGCGATGACGTGCACGTCGGGACAAGCCTCGTTCAGCATTCGTTTCAACGCCTTCCTCGCCATGCGTTCATCATCGACAATGACGCAGGTCCGTATGAGGGGAGGGTTGAAGGGTTTGATTGCTTGAACATCGCGTTTAACAGGCATAGGCACCTTTCAGCATTCGTGACCGATTCCTCACCACAGTGACACTGGATACCGGTGGTTAGCAACAACCAACAAGCACAAATGCGGGCGGCATATCCAGCTAAAACGCGTAAGTGGCGCCGACGGCGAGTAACTGTCGCGGTTGGGTGAGCAAGTGGCGGGAGGGCGGCCACATCCCCGTACGCCACATGTCCTTTATGAAATGTTATTGAGGTCGACAGGAATGGTTATCCCGCCATTTCAAGGACTTTCGAGAAATGAACGCGGGATTGCTCCTGGTGCGGTAGAAGTGGAAATCTGCGCTGTCCTGCGAGAGGATGCAGGTGATCGGCCGACAGACTAATCGAGAGGTACGTCAGACGACAATGTCGTGCAGGCGCTTGAGGAATTCTTCTTTCTTGCGGACCGAGACTTCGATCTCACCGTCATCGGACATGATGACGTATCCGCCCTTGCCTTTCACGTAGTTCCGGAGGTGATGGAGATTGATGAGATGGGAGTGATGAATGCGGATAAAAGCATACGGTTTGAGAAGATCTTCGAACTCCCGTAATGTCTTGCACACGGTGATGCTTATGCCGCGTGTTGTACGTACCTCTGTGTAATTACTCTTCGCCTCGCACCGGATGATTGTGCGCACCTCTATGAAGGTCAATCCATCCTGCGTAGGCAGCGCCATCATCTCAGGAGCGGTTGCATGCGCATTGATATGCCCGCGCAGCGTCTGAAGCTGATGCGAACGTACATCCGTCGTGTCCGGCGCGCGAGGAACACGCGCGACGGCGTTGACCAAATCATCGACACAAATCGGCTTGAGAAGATAATCGATCGCGGAAAATCTGATCGCACGGATGGCGAACTCGTCATGCGCGGTGGTGAATATCGTTCGATAGGGAATGTCCCGCGTTTGTTCCAGCACGTCGAAGCCGGTCCCGTCCGCCATCATGACGTCGAGAAAGAGCATATCGACAGGGATATCGAACAATGCCTTCACCGCTGATTCAACCGAGCCGCACTCCTTGACGACTTCGATTTCAGGGCAGTATTCGCCGATCACATGCTTCAGCGATTCACGGCAATGAGGTTCGTCATCGACAAGGATAGTGCGAAGTGTATTGTTGTCCAGAGATGTGTTTTTCATTGGCGTTAGCTTACTCACGCTGTGAATGAATCGATGTACTATCAGGAATCTTCAACGGGCATCAGGACTTCCACCAGCGTTCCTGCCGCAAGGCCGTTATTATCATACCGGTCGGTGATGGTGACGCTTGCCCTGCTTCGGTTCCCGGAATCCAGGATATCAAGCCGGTTCTGTGTTATCTGCATACCCATTGACGAGCCGTTTCCTCCCTGGCGATCCCGTATCTCCTGCGATTTTCTTCTTCCTATGCCATTATCTTCTATAGAACAGAGGAGTGTGTGGTCGGACCGGCGCAAGGAAATGGACAATTTCCCGCCCGCGCCTTTATGCACCAATCCATGTCGAATAGCATTCTCGACATACGGCTGGATTAACATCGATGGTATCCGGGCGGAAACATCCACCTCCGGGCCCACGTCGATGGTAGTCGTGAATCGCTGGTCGAAACGAATGGTCTCCAACTCGATGTAGAGGCTGAGCAATTCGATTTCCTCTTGTATTTCGATAAGAGGGCTCTTCGAATTTTCCAGGATAAGACGCATCAGACGCGCGAATTTGGAAAGATATTCCGCGGCGAGTTTTTTCTCGTTCGTTATGATGAAGCTCTGGATTGCGTTCAGGGAATTAAAGAAAAAATGCGGATTCATCTGGGCACGCAGCGCTATAAGTTCGGATTCGATCATCCGTCGTTCGCTCTCCTTGCGCGCAGTGATGTCGCTCACGACTCCGTAAATGTACTCGACCCGCGTCCTGTCCTTATCATACACCGGTGAGGCACGGCGCTCGACCCACAATATTTTTCCTGCCTTTGTAATGATTCGATGCTCGATATCCAGTGTTTCACCTTCGAGCAACCTTCGATGATCACGCCTGGCTTGATCCAGATCATCGGGATGGATAATGCGCTTCATGAAGTCCGTATCATTTGCTTCATGCGCAGGAAAACCGGTCAATCTGGTAAAGGAATCCGTCATCCAGATCAAATTGAGTGACGCATCCTCCCGGACCTGAAAGAGGTAGGCGTAGTCCGACATAAGCTCCGTGATCATGCGATACCGCGATTCACTCCTCCCCAACTCAAAAACGTACTTCCTTCTGCGAAGATAAAGCAGCAGACTCAAGCCAAGAATGAGAAAGCCCGTTACGGTAGCCGGTATATAGAAATACCACCGTTGGACGAAAGGCGGTGGGACAGTAAACGAAATCGCCTGCCCGGTCTCGTCGTATTGTCCGAAAAGTCCCTTCGCCTGCACCTGGAGAGTATAGTCTCCAGGATCGATGTTATCGAGCGATAGCGAATGGGTTGCCGTCCACGACGACCATCCAGCATCGTTGATGCGGTAACGGGTGAGCGCATCTTCGGGAGCTACCGAACCCCAGACCGTATATGCCTGCCAACCGAGGAAGACATGCCCGTGTTCAATCACCGGCCTGTCGATCAGGATGCGAGAATTCCCGGCCTGTGCGCTGCTCAGGCGCAGCTCGGCCCACCCGGTGGACCTGTTACCGATATACACAACACTGTCTTCAGGCCACACCGGCCAGATTGATGCCTCGTTTAATCCTGTGCGCTCGTCGAACGCAAGCCAATTATTCTGATCATAACACGCAAGTCCTTTTTGTGTGCTCACCCATATTTTTTGTCGTGCATCGATCTTGATGTCCCATATAAAGTCATCGGGAAGCCCATCCAGGGTTGTTACATAGCTGATCGTATTCGAACTATCGAGTATCCCTAAGCCCGTCCCCTGATTTTGCATTCCAAACCAGACCCGATTCAATCCGTCGATCGCGATCGATGTAACCGGGCCGGCGACAGGACCCCCAAATCTCTTCCAGACTTTCCATACACCGTTTTTCCATCGCGCCAGTCCGTCAAAGGTGCCGAACCACAATGCGCCATTGCCTTCTTCCGCAAAGGAATACACCCTCTGGTGCGGCAGTCCGTCGGATTCCCGCCATCGTTGAATTATCCCATCCTTGAGGGTGAACACGCCTGGATTTCCCGATGCTCTGGGATCCCAGCCCGGGGCCACACCCAGAAACCATAATCGACCTTTCGAATCGCACGCGATCCGATGAATCTGGACACCTTCCCCACGATATTGTATCGGGAAATACCTCCACCCTTTTCCATCCCATCTATACGCTCCCGTGAATGCCGACCCGCTTGAAATCCAGACATTCCCATCTCTATCCTCTGTCAGACCGGTGACGATGCCGATCCGTTTTCCAGCGATAGTTTGATACGTGATCAATGTTCCGTTTCGAGGGATGCGGACAACGCCGCCGGAGGTCGCCAGCCACAGCGTTCCATCACGTGATCGGAGAATATTGTTCACACGATTTCGGAGGTCCGATTCTTCCCACTTGTGGAATGTCCATCGCTGCAGGGAAAGTCTGCACAGGAAAAGTCCGTGTTGGGTAGCTATCCAAAGATCCCCGTTTAACCGGAACTGAACTGACATGATATCTCGCACGAAGTTCGGCAGAGATACGGTTTTCCATGTCCCGTTTCTGCGTACGCGGACAAAATCATTTTCAAATACCACCACCGCATCTCCGTTTTCCGCGATGGTTCGAAACAGACCGAGGCGGACTGTCCGAAACGCGTCGCGATGCGCATGTCCACCATCGCTCCACTCCCAGATTCCTTCGTGCGAAGGTGAAGAACTCAGAAATACGACTCCTTGCCTGGATGAATTCTCCACGACAAATGTCATTACGAATTTACCTTTAATGAAATCGGTGGTGAATGGAATTCGAGCTTTCCCATCCCACCAGAAGTCACGATCCCGGCTATGCACGAACGTCCGTCCCGAGGGCAGTGCTCGAACGAATAGCACCTCGTCATTCCACCACGGAAGCGAGACTGGCGACAGATTCCCGTGCGTATACCGAAGCAACGATTTTTTCCGTACAATAAAGGCGGTATCCTCGCTGTCGATCCAGATATAACTTACACTGTCGATCGGAAGAGGCTTCATGCCCGCACGAGTGGCTATGTAACAATTCTCCTTGATCTGCAGAAGCAAACCCTTTTCGAAAAAACCGTACACGTGGCACAGTGCGTTGTCCATATATCGGCAAGCGGAGTCCACCGCATGCCATTGAAAGCCATCGTACCAGGCGAGGCCGCCCGTCGTCACTGCCCAGGGTGTAGCGTCGGGTCCATCAATCACGTTCCGTATGCTGTTCGACGGAAGTCCCGATGTGGTCGTGAACCTCACCCAGCGCCAGGATTCCTCCAGAGGATCGTGTTGAGCGTCGCATTGCATATCCGGATAAAGGAACGCCGCAATGAAACAGAAGATATACGTACCTGCTATTTCCAGTCTGGAAATCGCATGGAGGGGAATCGTGTGCGACAAGATCGTATGCATCTCCGGAATAGGGGATCTACAACACGTGATTACTGAGGTACAGATGCAAACGGCTCGTGGATGGGTAGCGCAGGTGCTGACTCGCAGGAGTGAGCGCATACAAACGCATGCGAGGCTGGAACGTGAAGGTGCGGACGGGGAGGATAATAACGCGGACTAAAGCTTCCGATAATCTACAAATTGTGGCGATCAAAGTCAATCGGCGCGATACCTTTTTTTCTGGGTCTCTTTCTCCTCTCCATCGCAATGGCCCCGACATCGTTGCGCACCCTGCGGCCACTCAGCGCTGAACGACAGGTCATAAATTCAAATTGCCCGATCGATAAAAAAGGACCTTGTGCGAATTTCGCTCCAGCGCATCCGAACGGATATTCCAACATCATCCGACGAGAAGTCATGCATGAGCGGCGGCAACATCGGCTGGCGGGGGCCGCACTCAGGTTTATTGTATCACGATCAGGTTTCGCACTACTTCTTTCCCTCTTGATTTCATCACACAGAAATAGATTCCGGGCGACGCATCCGATACCTGCCATGATGCGATGTGCTCGCCGGAAGAATAGACCTCGCGCACCAATTCATCAACGAGTTGTCCCGTAACCGTGAAGATACCGATCGAGATGAAGCCCGGGGCGACAAGACTGAACGGAATCGACGTCCTTCCCCTGACCGGATTGGGATAATTGCACCCGGGCAGAAACTGGATATTCTCGTCACGACGTTCCAGGTCCGTCGATTTCCCGGAGAACTTCAGCGAGATGAATTCCGCCCGGTTCGGTGATGACGTGAATGCGTCGACATATCCGCCGGCGTACAAATCCCCTGCCGCGTCCATTTCCAGGGTGAAAGTCCAGTCATATCCCTTCGACTGTTCGTAGCGCACATCCGGGATCCTCGCGCCGGACGAATCATACCTCCACAAAATCCACCAGCCATCGTCACCACGATTCGATTGAGAATTTCTTGCTTGCAGATTTCGGATCGAGGTTTGAGCAGCGTCGGTCCTTCCCCGAAAGCGGCGACTGGCCGAACCCCGGGGCGCGATTTCTGCCTTGATTTTTTTTTGGAGCATCTGTAGTATTCGGATTACTGAATCTTCTCATGCTGATTTACCGGTTTTCACGAAATGTCAGGAGGCTTTATGCGATTTTGCGCTATTATTCTGCTTTTGACCTGCTTTTCGTCCGTTTCTCCCGCTCAGGGAAGCAATCCACCCAACATCCTTACGAACGACCACTGGGACTTTATCGGCGTCAACCGCATGCTGATGTGGGTGAGCAACAACGGCAGGTTCGCGCATAATCCCCTTACAGACAATTCCGGTTTGGAATGGCCTGCTGGAAGCGGGAAACACCTCGTTTTCACAGCAGGGCTGGTGACCGGCGGACTGATCACGGGTGAAGCACGCGTCGGCGGGGCCACCTATAATCCTGGCTGGCAGGCGGGGAACATTCTTCCAGACGGTACGACGCCCGATCCGAGCAATCCGCTTCACCGCATCTTCCACGTCCGCCGCTTCGATCCCCTCTCGTGGAATCTGCTGTCCCCGGCTGCAAAGATCCGGATGCTGCGTGATATCCATGAATGGCCGGTACAGCTCGGCGCACCCTGGGTGGACAACAACAGCAACGGCATGTACGATCCGGATACGTTGGTCTGGCAACAGGGAGGCGTGACCGACATCCCGCGTATTCCCGGTGAGGAGGCCCTGTGGTTCGTGAGCAACGACCTCGACTCCCGACGCATGCTCAATCACTACGGCTCCAATCCGATGGGAATGGAGATGCACACCATGATCTGGGCATCGCCGGGACATCCGCTGTTGGAGAATGTGGTTTTCCGCGAACACACCATCATCCACAAAGGCATCGATGACTTCTACGATGCATACTTCGGGGCGTGGGAAGACATGGATCACGGCGACTTCGCAGACGACTGCGTGGGCGTCGATACCGCACGGGCACTTGCCTACACCTACAACGGTCGTGCGAAAGATCTGGTGTACCCTATCCCGCCGGCTGCCGGTACGGTATGGCTGCAAACGCCCGTGACTCCACGCTCCGGCAGCACTGCCCGCTTCGGACGGGAGCTTCGCGAAGGCTATGCCAACCTTCCCCTCTCGAGTTTCACATTTTACATCAGCGGCAGCAGCGTCTACTGCGATCCCGCCCTTAAGACCCAGGCTGGTGGGATAGAGATGTTGAACAATCTCTCGGGAAAATTCTTCAATGGTCAGGACATGCTCGATCCGACGACGGGAGGATCGACAAGTTTCGCCGTGGCCGGAGATCCGGTGCTCAGTCAGGGATGGATTGATGGCATTGTTCACGCGCCCGATGAAAGGCGTGCGATGTCTTCGTGTGGCCCCTTCACGCTAGCAGTGGGCGACACACAGAAAGTGCTTTTCGCCCATATCGCGACTGACGGAGGCAACTACCTCCTCAGCGTACGTGCGTTGCGCAACGCCGCGCGGCAGTTGCACGATATCTACAGAAATATTCCGATGGGTTCGCCTGCACCGGTGTTTTCCAGTGCGATCAGCTTCCTGCCGACACCCGGCGGCTACGAGCTGCAAGTGCGCGGTGGCCCCTTCCCACTCGGGACGGTCAGTGTTTCGGCGTTATTGCGAAAGCCGGATGGAGGCGAACTTGCACGCATATCGCTTGCGGACGACGGCGCGAACGGAGATCTCCTGGCAAACGACGGCATCTACGGCGGGACCTTCGCAGGCGTCACTCCCGCACCCGACGGTGCGGATCTGTTCGTCCTGAGCACTGGAAGCGACGGTGTGAAGGAGTGGTTCGTCGAGAGCGAAATCCCGACCAGCGGCGAGGCCCGCGTCAGCATCGCGGAAATCGTCTCGGACAGCCGCAATTTCGACGGAGTCGCAAATCCCGGTGAAAACCTGCGCATACGGCTCCGCTTCGAGAATAATTCCACCGCGACATTGGGACCCTGGCATCTCTTTCTCCGCGACTCCGCTTCGCTGCTCGCCGAGTGGACCGTACTGCGGCACTCCGAGTCCACGCCTGCGGGCGAGAACACCGAAACCGTGTACGACCCCGCGAACAAGCAGACGTACCTCTCCGTGACCATCCCGGAAGACACGCCCGGCGGGACGACGCTCCGCTTCCCCGTCACGTTGATGTCCGGGAATTACCATGCATGGAACGACACGCTGCGGATCGAGGTCGAGGACTACGGCACGCCGCCGACGCACGGTCTGCTCGCGCACGTCGAGGGTAACGCGTTTGGTACGCTCGGTTACTCCATCCTCGAACCACGAGCGCTGACCGAGCACGATTACCGTGTGAGCGTGGAGGGCGAAGATTTCGGTACGAAGACCTTGCATGTCGAGGACGTCACGCTTGGAACGACCCTGCACCGGGGACTGAAACTGCCGGAGAAATGGGTGCACGATTCTCCCACCATCGACGGGTGGCGCTTGAGCATGGGGACGGCTTTCGACGAGTTGGTGTACGATCAGACGGGCAATAAACTCGCGAGTTTCCAGAAAACCGTGACCGGCGAATTCTCCGAACCATCCCGCGCGTGGTTCACTATTTACCAGGATCAGCTGATGATCGGGAAGGAATATCGGGATTCGAATCTCGGACTCTACGACGTCGTCCCGGTGAAGCTGGTATTCGACAGAAACGACGGACAGAAGGCCCTCGGCTACATGCGCGGGGCGATTCCTAATTACGGATACCAGGGGTATTTCAGCATCCCCGTGCGCGCGTACGATATGACCGACACCACCAGGCCGCGGCAGATCATGCTGGGCTTCACCGAGCAGATCAATTCAGCCGGTGCGGACAGCACCTGGATGCCCACGGCTCAGGTCACTGACCGCGAGGTGCTGCTGATCTTCCTTGACGACTATGCCGCCGAGCCCGACCCGAAATTCAAGGGCGTCGCCTTTAGCGACACCTTGACTCTTGATCTGCTATATACCCTATTGGGACTGCGGGACAGCACCTTGCCAGATTATGCAGACGGCGACAGCTACAGCATCACCGCCCCGGTGCCGGTAAGTAATCGCGACGTGTACATCCTCGCGAAACCCAGGCTGCTGGATGTGCGCAGCGAAGCGACGCAGCCGGAGTCGGTCGCGCTTCACGCGAATTTCCCCAATCCTTTCGGACCCGGGAGCGAGAATGGAGCCAGCTCTACGACCCTCAGCTTCGACACACCGCACGAAGGGCATGTACGCATTGCCGTGTACGACTTGCTCGGCCGCCGCGTCGCTACGATACTCGACCAGACGCTTCCCTCCGGCTCGCATACGACGCGCTTCAGCGGCGACGCTCTACGGTCCGGAATGTACCTCCTCTCCCTTGAAGCCGAAGGCGTGCGCAGCAGCAGGACGATGATGGTATTGAAATAGCAGGTCACCGACTATGATTTGCGCGCGACACTTTTTTTCCGCCACTTTAGCCAGAGTATCGGAGTGTTTTATGCGTACTTTTGTTACACTATTTCTACTGTCGAGTGTTTTTTCAATCGGACTGGCCCAGGACAAGTTCCCGGCCAGGGTCACCGGTACCGTGACAAACGACGATTGGGACTTCATCAGCGCCAACCGCATGCTGATGTGGGCAAGCAACAACGGCGGGCTTTCGCACAATAAAATGAGCAGCAGTCCCGGACTTGAGTGGCCGCTGGGGAGCGGGAAATATCTCGGGTTTATGGAAGGTCTCGTCCATGGAGGCCTGTTCTTTGGTCAGGAGGTCGTTGGGGGATCCACCTACAATCACGGGTGGCAGGCGGGGCGGATAAGAGAGGACGGCGGGCCGGATGATCCAAACAATCCTCTCAATCGCATTTACCGTGCACATCGCTTCGATGGAACATGGTGGAACGCGCAACCTGACTCCATGAAAACGCAATTGCTTACGGATCTTCGAGAATGGCCAGTTCAGCATGGCGCTCCCTGGATCGACAGCAACGGCAACGGCATCTATGATCCCGATACTGCGGTCTGGCGGCAGGGGGGCGTGTGCGATATCCCGCGCATCCCCGGTGAGGAGGCGCTGTGGTTCGTCAGCAACGACCTGGATGCTCGACGAGCACGTGACCTCTATGGCAGCGGCCCCTGTGGGTTTGAAATGCATACCATGATCTGGGCGTCATCGGGGCATCCGCTGTTGGAGAATGTCATTTTCCGTGAGCACACCATTATCCACAAAGGCCCCGAACCCGCTGAGGACATGTACATCGGCGCATGGGAAGACATGGATATGGGAGAGACCGCCGACGATTTCTGCGGTATCGATACCACGCTCGGCATGGCCTATACCTACAACGGCATCAGCACGGATGAGGTATACGGCATCCCTCCCGCAACCGGAACCGTGTGGTTGCAGACTCCAGTGATACCGCGGGTTGGCGCCACCGCTCGTTTTGGTCTCGACTCGCGGGAGGGCTATGCCAACCTTCCCCTATCCGGGTTCACTTTTTACATCGGCGGCAGCGGCGTGTACCGCGATTCAGACCTCGGAATATTGAGCGGTACCACGCAGATGAGGAATAATTTGCGGGGCCTATTATGGAATGGGAGTGCAATGATCGATCCTACAGCATCCCGGGAGACCCGCTTAGCTCTGTCCGGTGATCCAGTATTGAACACCGGCTGGGTCGACGGCATTATAAATGCCCCGGGAGACCGCCGTTACCTTTCCAGTTCCGGACCGTTTTTGCTTGCGACCCCCGATACGCAGAAGGTGCTCTTTGCGCGTGTGGCGGTGAACGGTGGCAACTATCTCCTCAGCGTGCGTGCGCTACGCAATGCCGCGCGTCAGCTCCACGACATTTATCGAAATCTGCCGATGGGAGCGGAGGCGCCCGTGTTTTCCAGTGCAATCAGCTTTCTCCCCACACCGGGCAGCTTCGAGCTTCGCGTCCATGGCGGCCCCTTCCCCGCAGGCACGAGCAGCGTAACAGCCGTCCTGCGCGACTCCATCGGTTGGGAATCCGCCCCGGTCGCGCTGCTTGACGACGGAACGAATGGCGATGACGTTGCCAGCGATGGCATATTCGGCGGAACCGTGACCGGCATCACCCCAAGGCCGGAAGGCGCCGATCTTTTCGTGCGAAGCACCGATAGCGAAGGTGTGAAAGAGTGGTTCGTGGAAAGTGAAATACCTCTGGCCGGCGAGGCGCATGTACGCATCGCTGAAATCGTTTCCGACAGCCGCAATTCTGATGGCGTTGCGAACCCCGGTGAAAACCTGCACATACGGCTCCGATTCGAGAATAATTCCACCACGACATTGGGACCCTGGCATCTTTTTCTCCGCGACTCAGCATCGCTGCTGGCCGATTGGAAGGTTCTGCGGCACTCGATACCCGCACCCGCGGGCGACAACACCGAAACCCTATACAATCCCGCGAGAACACAGACTTTTCTCTCCGTGACCATTCCCGAAGACACGCCCGACGGGACAACGCTCCGATTCCCGGTCACGTTGATGTGCGAAAATTACCATGCGTGGAATGACACGCTGCTTATCGAGGTCGAGGGTTACGACACACCGCCGACGCACGGACTTCTCGCGCACGTAGAAGGGAATGCATTCGGAACGCTTGGCTATTCCATCCTCGAACCCTCGGCGCTGACTATGCACGATTATCGCGTGCGCGTGGAAGGTGAGGATTTCGGAATGAAGACCTTGTGGGTGGAAGATGTCACGTTGAGCACGACGCTTCATCGCGGTTTGGCGCTGCCTGAAAAATGGGTGCGCGACTCCCCCACCATCGACGGCTGGCGTCTCACCATGGGCACGGCGTTCGATCAGCTCGTGTACGGCGTGGACAGCCTGAAATTGGATAGCTTCAATAGACCGGTCGTTGGCAAATTTTCCGAAGCGTCGCGTGCCTGGTTCAGTGTTTATGAGGATTATCTTCTCATTGGCGAGGACCTGTGGGGTTCGAAGCTCAGTCTCTACGACGTGGTTCCGGTAAAGCTGGTGTTTGACAGAAACAACGGACAGAAAGCTCTCGGATATATGCGTGGGCTCTCTCCGAATTACGGGTATCAGGGCTACTTCGACGTCCCCGTGCGCGCGTACGATATGACCGACACCACGAGGCCGCGGCAGCTCATGCTGGGATTCAGTGAGAATTTCAACTCCGGCGGCGCCGATAGCACATGGCTACCAACCCCGCAGGCGTCTGACAGGGAGCTCCTTCTCATCTATCTGGACGACTATTCAGAGACCCCCGACCCGAAGTTCCAGGGTCAGGCATACACGGACGCGGAAAATCTGGATCTGCTGTATATGCTTTACGCGCTCCGTAATGATGCCATGCCCATGTTCGAGGACGGCGACGAATATACCATCACCGCGCCCGTCCCCGTAAGCAAGCGCGATGTGTACATATTTCCGAGGCCGCGTCTGGTGGATGTGCACAGCGAAGCGACGCAGCCGACCTCGATCGCTCTGCACGCAAATTATCCAAATCCCTTCGGTCCGGGCAGCGCCGCCGGTACCACAAGCACCGCTATCAGCTTCGATCTGCCGCGGGATATGCATACCCGGATTTCGGTGTACGATCTGCTCGGACGGCGCGTCGCGACCATACTCGATCAGACGCTCCCCGCCGGCACGCACAGTACGCGCTTTGCCGCCGCCGGTCTGATCTCCGGCGTGTACCTCCTTTCACTTGAAACGGAGGGCGCACGGCGAAGCAGGACGATGATGCTAATGCAATAGAAGAGCACTGAAATTGAAATGCAGTCAACACTTTTTTCCGCCACTTCATCCAGAGTATCGGAGTGTTTTATGCGTATTGTTGTTACGACGTTTCTGCTGTTGTGCGTAAGTTCCGTCGGACTGGCGCAGGACAACTACCCCGCCAAAGTAGGTAGAATCGAGACAAACGACGATTGGGATTTCATCAGCGCCAATCGCTTTCTGATGTGGGTGAGCAACAACGGAGCGCTGTCGCACAATCCTTTGACCACCGGTGCCGGACTTGAATGGCCGGCGGGCAGCGGAAAGCACCTCGCATTTCAGGAAGGATTGCTGATCGCGGGTCAGGGAAAGGACGATTGGCACATCTCCGGGGCCACCTTTTGCTACGGCTGGCAGGCTGGATCCATCCTCAGCGATGGGACGGCCGACGATCCTGGCCGAAGCATATACCGGATTTTTCGCGCGCACCGTTTTGATCGCGTCTGGTGGAACATGCAAGCCGATACCGTGAGAACGCAGTTCCTCACCGATCTTCTCGAGTGGCCCGTTCAGCATGGCGCTCCGTATATCGACAACAACGGCAACGGCATCTACGATCCCGATGCAACGAGCTGGCAACAAGGGGGCGTCTCCGATATCCCGCGGATTCCCGGTGATGAAGCGCTGTGGTTCGTCAGTAACGACCTCGACGTCATGCGGACAAGCAACCTCTACAGCACCGATCCCATGGGACTGGAAATGCAGACGATGTTGTGGGCCACCTCGGGACATCCGCTGCTGGAGAATGTCGTATTTCGTGAACACACGATCATCAACAAAAGCACCGATACAATCACCGACATGTTTGTCGGTGCGTGGGAAGACATTGATATCGGTGACGCCGATAACGATTTATGCGGCATCGATACGTCCACCGCAATGGCGTACTGCTACAACGACGCACACAGGGATAGGGTATACCCCATCCCGCCCGCGACCGGAACAGTGTGGTTGCAGACTCCCGTGTTTCCGCGGGCAGGCGCCACCGCTCGTTTCGGACTCGGCTCGCGTGCGGGCTATGCCAACCTTCCCCTATCCGGGTTCATTTTTTATATCAACGGCCACAGAGTGTACGGCGAACCGGAGCTCGCAGTGTTTACGGGTGGCTGGGAGATGAGGAACAATTTGCGGGGCCTGTTATGGGACGGAAGTACCATGCTCAATCCGGCGACAGGATTAAAGACCCGCCTCGCACTGACCGGTGATCCCATATTGAATACGGGCTGGACGGACGGTATCGTGCATGCGCCTAACGATCGGCGGTTCCTCTCCAGTTGCGGTCCGTTCTCTCTCGCGCCGGGGGACACGCAGAAAGTACTCTTCGCCCGCGTCGCGGTGAACGGTGGCAACTATCTCCTGAGCGTGCGTGCGCTGCGCAATGCCGCGCGTCAGCTCCACGACATCTATCGAAATCTGCCGATGGGAGCGGAGGCGCCCGTGTTCTCCAGTGCGATCAGCTTCCTCCCTTCACCGGGCAGCTTCGAGCTTCGCGTCCGCGGCGGACCCTTTCCCGCAGGCACGAGCAGCGTCACAGCAGTACTGCGCGATTCCAGCGGCTGGGAATCGGCGCCGATTATGTTGGTTGACAATGGAACGAATGGCGACAACATTGCCGGCGATGGGGTATTCGGCGGAACCATTACCAGCATCACCCCAAGGCCGTACGGTGCCGATCTTTTCGTGCGAAGCACAGATAACGAAGGAGTGAAGGAGTGGTTCGTGGAAAGTGAAATACCCCTGGCTGGTGAGGCCCGCGTGCGGATCGCGGAAATCGTGTCCGATAGCCCAAATTTCGACGGAGAGGCGAATCCCGGTGAAAATCTGCGCGTGCGGCTCCGCTTCGAGAATAATTCCACCGCGACATTGGGACCCTGGCATCTTTTTCTCCGCGACTCCGCATCGCTGCAAGCAGAGTGGAGCGTGCTGCGCCATCCCTTTTCCACAGCGCCCGGCGGGATCGCCGAAACCGTGTACGAAGCAGCCGACAGCAACTCCTATCTCTCCGTAACAATCCCCGAGGATATATGGGGAAGAACGGTGTTTCGCCTGCCGGTCACCTTGATTTCGGACAACTACATGCTGTGGAACGACACGCTGCTGATCATGATCGAAGACTATGTGCAGCCACCTCCCGACGAGCTGCTCGTGCACGTGGAGGGACTGGCAAACGGATCGATCGGCTATGTGCTGCTAGATACCTCGGCTCTCACCGACCACGACTACCGCGTGAGCGTGGAAGGTGAGGATTTCGGAACGAAGACGTTGTGGGTGGAAGATGTCACTCTGGGAACGACGCTTCATCGCGGACTGGCGCTGCCTGAGAAATGGGTGCACGACTCCCCCACCATCGACGGCTGGCGTCTGAACATCGGCACGGCGTTCGATCAGTTGGTGTACGACGTGGACAGCCGGAAACTGGAGAGTTTCCGCAGACCTGTCGTCGGCGAATTTTCCGAGCCGTCGCGCGCCTGGTTCAGGATTAATTCCGGTCAGCTCAAGATCGGCGAGGACTTCTGGGCTTCGAAGCTGAATCTCTACGACGTAGTTCCGGTGAAGCTGGTATTCGACAGGAACAACGGACAGAAAGCTCTCGGATATTTGCGCGGCAACATTCCGAATTACAGGTATCAGGGGTACTTCGACGTCCCCGTACGCGCATACGATATGACCGACACCACCAGGCCGCGGCAGATCATGCTGGGCTTCGTCGAGCAGAACGGCGCGCCCGGCGCAAACACATGGATGCCGACTTCGGGGACCATTAACCATGAAATACTGCTCATGTACCTCGATGACTATTCCACGACCCCCGACGCGAAGTTCAAGGGCCAGGCGCCTGCGGATGCGGAACATCTCGATTTTCTGTATGCGTTGTGGGGTCTGCGCGATGGCACCATGCCCATGTTCGAAGACGGCGACGAATATACAATCACCCCACCCGTCCCCGTAAGCAAGCGCGATGTGTATATTCTCCCGAAACCTCGGCAGCTCTATATCAACAGTCTGGCCACGCGTCCCGATGCGATAGCGCTGCACCCCAGCTTCCCCAATCCCGTCGGTGCGAGCGGAAGCACAATCACCAGCATCGGTTTCGACACTCCAAACGAGGGGCACGTACGCATTGCCGTTTATGATGTGCTCGGCCGCCGCGTCGCCGTCGTACTCGACCGGATAATTCGCGCCGGAATGCACAGAACCACCTTCGATGCATCGTCCCTGTCATCCGGAACGTACATCCTTTCTCTTGAAACCAGTGGCGCACGCCGAAGCAGAACGATGATGATAGTTCAATAGAAGAGCACTGAAATTGAAATGCAGTCAACACTTTTTTCCGCCACCTCATCCAGAGTATCGGAGTGTTTTATGCGTATTGTTGCTACAACGTTTCTGCTGTTGTGCCTCAGTTCCGTCGGACTGGCGCAGGACAAATACCCCGCCAAAGTCGGTAGAATCGAGACAAACGACGATTGGGATTTCATCAGCGCCAATCGCCTGCTGATGTGGGCGAGCAACAACGGAGCGCTCTCGCGAGATCCTTTGACCACCGCTGCCGGACTTGAATGGCCGGCGGGTAGCGGAAAGTATCTTGCATCTCTGGAAGGATTGCTCATCGCGGGTAAAATCAATGGCGTGGTGCACGTCGATGGGGCTACTTCATGTCGCCTCGGGTGGCAGGCGGGAGTCATCCTCAGCGATGGGACAGCCGACGATCCAGCCAGAAGCATACACCGCATCTTTCGAGCGCGCCGTTTTGATCCCATCTGGTGGAACAAGCAAACCGATTCCGTGAAAACGCGGCTCCTCTCCGATCTTATCGAGTGGCCCGTTCAGCACGGTGCTCCCTGGATCGACCACAACGGCAACGGCGTCTACGATCCCGATACAACGAGCTGGCGCCAAGGAGGCGTCTCCGATATCCCGCGGATCCCCGGTGATGAAGCGCTGTGGTTCGTCAGCAACGACCTCGACAGCAAGCGGACTCTCAACCTCTACGGCACCTATCCCATGGGACTGGAAATGCAGACCATGTTATGGGCCGCCTCGGGACATCCGCTGCTGGAGAATGTTGCATTTCGTGAACACACGATCATCAACAAAAGCCTCGATACAATCACCGACATGTATGTTGGTGCGTGGGAAGACCTGGATATCGGTGACGCCCTTAACGATTTCTGCGGCATCGATACGTCCACCGCGATGGCGTACTTCTACAATGGCGCACAAAGGGATGAGGTCTACACCCTCCCGCCCGCAACCGGAACAGTATGGCTACAGACTCCCGTGATACCGCGTGCCGGTGCCACCTCTCGTTTCGGACTCGGCTCGCGTGCGGGCTATGCCAACCTTCCCCTATCCGGTTTCGTTTTTTACATCAACGGCAACAGCGTGTACCGCGATCCGGATCTCGTGGTACCGATAGGTGGCGTGCAGATGACGAATAATTTGCAGGGCCTGTTACGGAACGGGAATACCATGCTCGATCCTGTAACGGGACTGGATACCCGCATCGCTCTGGCCGGCGATCCCGTATTGAACACTGGTTGGACGGATGGTATCGTGCATGCGCCGGACGATCGGCGGCTCGTCTCCAGTTGCGGTCCGTTCACTCTCGCTCCGGGTGACACGCAAAAGGTACTCTTCGCCCGCGTCGCGGTGAACGGCGGCAACTATCTCCTCAGCGTGCGTGCGCTGCGCAATGCCGCTCGTCAGCTTCATGACATCTATCGAAACCTGCCGATGGGAGCGGAGGCACCTGTGTTCTCCAGTGCAATCAGCTTCCTTCCTACGCCGGGAAGCTTCGAGCTTCGCGTCCACGGCGGACCCTTCCCCGCAGGCACGAGCGGCGTCGTGGCCATCCTGCGCGATTCCATCGGTTGGGAATCCGCACCGGTCGCGCTGCTTGACAACGGAACGAATGGCGACAACATTGCCGGCGATGGCGTATTCGGCGGAACCGTGACCGACATCACCCCGAGGCCGGACGGTGCCGATCTTTTCGTGCGAAGCACAGACAGCGAAGGTACAAAGGAGTGGTTCGTGGAAAGCGAAATACCGCTGGCTGGAGAGGCCCGCGTACGCATCGCGGAAATCGTGTCCGACAGCCGCAATTTCGACGGAGAGGCGAATCCCGGTGAAAACCTGCTCGTGCGACTCCGCTTCGAGAATAATTCCACCGCCACATTGGGACCCTGGCATCTCTTTCTCCGCGACTCCGCATCGCTGCGTGCGGAGTGGACCGTGCTGCGCCATCCTTTTTCCACAGCGCCCGGCGGGATCGCCGAAACCGTGTACGAGCCGACCGACAGCAACTCCTACCTCTGCGTAACAATCCCCGAGGACGTATGGGGCGGAACGGTGTGTCGCCTGCCGGTCACCTTGATCTCGAACAATTACATGTTGTGGAACGATACGCTGCTGATCTCGATCGAAGACTATGAGCAGCAACCTCCCGACGGTCTGCTCGCGCACGTGGAGGGGCTGGCATATGGATCGCTCGGCTATGCGCTGGTGGATCCAGCAGCCCTCACCGACCACGACTATCGCGTCAGCGTGGAGGGTGAAGATGTCGGCGCCAAAACGCTGCACGTGGAAGACGTCACGCTCGGTATCACGCTGCATCGGGGATTGCGGATGCCGGAACGCTGGGCGCATGAATCACCCACCATCGACGGCTGGCGTCTGAGCATGGGGACGGCATTCGACGAGCTGGTCTACGATAAAGCTGGTCTGCGGCTCGCAAGCTTCGACAGGAAGGTCACGGGTGTATTTTCGGAACCCGCGCGCGCCTGGCTCACGATGCGTCCCGACCATCCGGTGATCGGAGAGGAGCAATGGGGATCGAAACTCAGAATGTATGATGAGGTACCTGTCCGCCTTGTTTTCGACAGGACAGCCGGGCAAAAGGCGCTCTGTTATTTGTACGGACCTTCGGGTTACCCATATCAGGGATACTTCGATGTTCCTGTCCGCGCCTACGACATCTCGGATTCCACGAAGCCGCGACGCCTCATGATCGGGTTCACGGAGGAGACAGGTTCGCCCGCTCACGACAACGCCTGGATGCCGACCACCCGGCTAAACGAACAGGAAATTCTGTTTGTGTTCCTCGATGACTATGCCGAGCTACCCGATCCGAAATTCCAGCAGTCCCTAACCTGGCATAAAGAGAGGTTCGATCTGCTCTATCGTGTGTACGGTACCCTCAACGAGGAGGTCCCGATGTTCAGGGACGGCGACACCTACACGATGACCCCACCCGTCCCCGTAAGTAATCGCGATGTGTATATTCTCCCGAGACCCCGGCAACTCTACAACAACAGTCTGGCGACACGTCCCGAGGCGATAGCGCTGCACCCGAGTTTCCCCAATCCCATCGGCGCGAACGGAAGCCAGATTACCAGCATCGGCTTCGACACCCCTAACGAGGGGCACGTACGCATTGCCGTTTATGATGTGCTCGGCCGCCGCGTCGCCGTCGTACTCGATCGGACAATTCGCGCCGGAATGCACAGAACCACCTTCGACACATCGTCTCTGTCGTCCGGGACCTACATCGTTTCTCTTGAGACGGGCGGTCTGCGCGACAGCAGAACTATGATGGTACTGAAATAGTGAAATACGATATGTGACTCATTTAATTCATGTTTCCACAATATTCACCAAGAGTACAAGGGTATACCATGCGCTTTTTTGTTACCATGCTGCTGCTGATGAGTGCATACACTCCCGGTTTCGCTCAGGAAAAAATCCCGACCAACGTCAACCGCACCGCGACCAACGACCATTGGGACTTCATCGGCGTCAACCGCATACTGATGTGGATAAGCAACAATGGCGCGACGTCGAACAATCCGTTATCGAACGGAGCAGGGCTGGAGTGGCCGCAGGGCAGCGGCAAATTCCTCGTATTTCAGGAGGGACTCGTCATCGGAGGAGTGGTTCAGGGGGAGAACCGCGTCGGTGGCGCGACATACGTTGTAGGTCTACAGGCGGGCTGCATTCTCCCCAACGGCAGCCCGGACGACCCTCAATTGCCCGCGCATCGCATCTACAAGGCTCGTCGATATGAGGGTGTATGGTGGAATGGATTGGAGCCGATCACCCGGACGCGATTATTGAAAGACCTGGCCGAATGGCCGGTTGCCTATGGCGCACCCTGGACCGACGCCAATGCGAACAGCATCTACGATCCGGACACGAACGTTTGGAAGCAAGGGGGTGCGACCGACACACCGCTGATGACCGGCGATGAGGTCCTCTGGTTTGTAAGCAACGATCTCGATGCGCAAAGAACTCTGAATCTCTATGGCAGCCAGCCGATGGGGCTCGAAATACAGACTATGCTGTGGGCATCCAACGGGCATCCACTGCTCGAGAATGTCGTATTCCGTGAATACACCATCATCAATAAAGGCAGCGAGACCATCACCGACATGTACCTCGGCGCCTGGGAAGATATGGACCTGGGCGATGCCGCGGACGATTACATCGGAGTGGATACAAGCCTGGGGCTGGCGTACGTGTATAACAGTGCGCCACGCGATACCGCATACGGACTTCCTCCCGCCTCCGGTACGCTGTGGCTGCAGACACCTGTCGCACCCAATCCGGGGCGGACTGCCCGCTTCGGACTCGGTACGCGCGAGGGGTACTCCAATTTGCCGATGTCGGGATTCGTGTTCTATATCAATGGAGATCCAATATACTCGGATCCGACAATGGGTTTACCTGAAGGAAGCGATCAGATGATGTTCAATCTGCAGGGACTGTTCTGGGATGGCGCCCCATTCATTGACCCGACCAATAGCGAGCCTGTGCGTTCGGCGCTGGCGGGCGACCCGGTATTGAGGAGCGGATGGATTGACGGTATCGTGCATGAAGCCAACGACCGACGCTCCATGTCGAGTTGCGGGAGCTTCACGCTCGCACCTGGAGACTCGCAAAAGGTCATCCTTGCCCGTCTTGCGGCGACGGAGGGAAATCACCTGTTGAGCGTGCGTGAACTGCGGAACAACGCCAGGCGGCTGCAGGATCTGTACCGTAATTATCCGATGGGCGTTACGGCACCGATGTTCACCTCGTCGATCACATATCCGACGGCGTCAACGTACCGCGTCCAGGTAAACGGCGGTCCCTTCGTCCCGAACACGACCCAGGTGGAAAGTATACTTCGCAGTGCGGATGGAAGCGAAATTCAGCGGGTTACATTGGTGGACGATGGAGCGCATGGGGATGGACTCGCCGGTGATGGTGTGTTCGGAGGAGCGCTCGAGGGAAATGCGGCGAACGGCAGCGCGGAGTTGTACTGCCTCAGCACCACAAGCGACGGGATAGGCGAATGGTTCGTCAACGACGGCATCGCCCTGCCCGGTGAAGCGCATTTACGAGTCGCGGAAATCGTGTCCGATAGCCGCAATTTCGATGGCGAAGCAAATCCCGGTGAAAACGTACGTCTGCGTCTGCGTATCGAGAACAATACCGGCATGACGCTGGGTCCGTGGCATTGCTTCCTTCGTGACAGCATGTCATGGTTGGCGAATCGTTCTGTATTGCGCTTCGACATTCAGACAGTCGCCAATGGCAGCAGTGAGCCCGCCTACAATCCCGATGATGCGGGAAGCTATCTGAGCTTCACCATTCCGGAGAGCACGCCACCCGGCAGCATCCTGCGTCTGCCCGTGACGATGATCGCCGGAAACGGATGCGTGTGGGAGGACACACTGCTCCTTCAGGTCGAAGCCTTTACCGAAGCGCCCATCAGCGGTCTGTTCGAACACGTGCAGGGTCCTGCGTCGGGTTCACTGGGCTACGTTGTCGTCGATCGCTCGGCGCTGACGGATCACGATTACCGTATCACCATCGAAGGAGAGGATTTCCAGGTAAAGACCATGCATGTTGAGGACGTCACCCTAGGAACGACGCTGTACCGCGGACTTCCGGTACCAAATCTGCTGGCGCATGGTACCCAGATTATTGACGGCTGGCGGATTACACTGGGTACCGCACAGAATTTTCGGGCATATGAGCAGAACGGGCAGCCGCACCCTGACCGGCCACTACTGGTGGACGGGCAATTTTCTGAACCGGCACGAGCATGGTTCGGGTTATACCAGAACATGCTCCTGATCGGCGAGGATTTTTTCGGTTCGAAGCTCGGCTTGTACGACGCGGTTCCGGTGCGGCTGTTTTTCAATCGAAGCCACGGACAAAAGGCCATGGAGTGGCTTCGTGGTGCATCACCGAATTACGGCTATCAGGGATATTTCGACATTCCGCTTCAAGCGTATGATATCGGGGATCCAATGCGACCGCGGCAGCTCATGGTTGGATTTGTCGAGCAAAACGGCGGCGCGGCTCACGACAATACCTGGCGGCCTACGCAGGAGGTGAACGACCGGGAGTATCTGTTCATTTTCCGCGACGACTACTCCGACGTCGTCGATATAAAATTTCAGAGTTCAATTCAGACCTCCGCCGAAAATTTGGATATACTGTACAGCCTGTGGCCGCTGCTCTCCAGCGACAACCTGGATTTCGAGGACGGCGACAGCTACACCATCACACCGCGGATTCCCGTGAGCAATCGCGATGTCTACATACTCGCGAATCCCCGTCTGCTCGAGATCCGCACCGAAGCAGCGCGACCTGAAGCCATCGCGCTTCACCAGAATTATCCCAATCCTTTCGGCAGCGGCAGCTCCGGCGGAGGCACCGTTACCAGCATACGTTTCGACACGCCGGTGGAAGGGCATGTACGCATCGCCGTGTACGACCTGTTCGGCCGCCGCGTCGCTATGATACTCGACCAGACGCTACCCGCCGGGAAGCATAGAACGCGCTTCGACGCATCCGCATTGTCCTCGGGTACGTATGTCCTCACCCTCGATTCCGATGGCCAGCGCGTGAGCAGGACGATGATGGTGATGAAGTAAGGAATGTATAGCGGTATGTAAGGATGGCGCTTTTTACATCAAGTATCCGTTGATATATGCCGCGTAATTCTTCGTTTTTACAATGGTTTATCCCTCGTCGCCTGCATAACGGGTGAAGTGACGATGTATTATTCCATCGAGCGAGGTGCAGGATTTTACTCAACGTATTGAGTTTATTGACTCAACGAGTTCGGTGCGACCTTGTCTAACGCCGCTTCCACCGGAGCCATCGAATTGTACTACTGGCGCGACGGCGACCGGGAGGTGGATTTCGTCGTGAAAACCAGGCGCCGCGTCACTGCGATTGAAGTTAACAGCGGACGCATCCGCGACTCGCGCAGCGGGATGGAGCGTTTCAGCGCCGCCTTCAATCCTGACCGCATGCTGCTCATCGGCGGCGACGGCATACCGGTTGATGAATTCCTGATGACGGAGGTGGCGACGTGGGTGGGGTGAGGAACGACTGATCACAGGTAGTGAGCAGCACGTTATGACGGATCGCTCATTGGATGTGTTGCTTGGAAGTGTAGAGAGCCGTGTTGGTGTGATGTTTTGACAGGATCTGGTCTAGTGAGATGCGGTGTAGATTTCGAGTGCTTTGTGTTTTTGATCGCATCGCCGTATCTTTAAAAATCGCCTTTTTCGAGGCGATGCCCCAATTGGAGAGATGCCAGAGTGGTTGAACGGGGCGGTCTCGAAAACCGTTGAACCCTTCGGGGTTCCCTGGGTTCGAATCCCAGTCTCTCCGCTACTCAAAGCCCTTCAAATCGAAGGGCTTTTTTTGGATACCCTGGGTTCTGCCGGAGGCAACCCTCCGGGGGAATCCCAGTCTCTCCGCTTCTGAACGCCACATCACGCAGGTCTGGCGTTCCTCTTCCAAGCTGACGAGCATTGGCTGAACGTGAAGTTCCACGGATTCCTAATATTCACGTCGGATGCCGAAATAGAGAATCGTCAGCCGCACTGCTTGGCAGAACTATTGCTTGTGGTTGCCGATTCTGGTTACAATATGCTGAGCGTTTCTGTGTCCGTCAACAGGTGAGTGACGCTCAGGGATTTCTGCGGATCAGATACTTGAATGCTTCAATTGATAGAGAATCAGATCCGGTTTGCACAAGACTCCAGGAGTCGCAAAAATCACCAAGCCTCAAGCCACCGTGCCGATCACACCAAATAAAAAGCGGCTCCTTCGCAGGGAGCCGCTTCAAAAAACACTTGCAGGGAACGGAGCTACTCGCCGTCGTCCTGGCGGGGGTCGTCGTCGAAGCTGGAGAGAATGCCGTCCATGACGACCTGGTCGGACTTCAAGGATTCGAGCTTGCGCGCCAGAAGTTCGGCGTGGCTGCGCTCCATGTCGGCCATCTCCAGGAGGAAATCACGCACATCGGCGGCCTGCGCCATGTCGGCGGCCTCCAGATAAAATGCCTGGGCATCTTTTTCCTTGTCTATCGCGTCCTGGATGATGTCGAGCAACGCGGTGTATTCAGGAATGACTCGCTTCATTCTCGCTCCTTGCCGCCTCTTATTTGCCGGGAGGCGTGTTGAACAATTGGCCGGAGTCGCTGCGCTGCAGGTTCGGAGTTCCGTCGCGCACGACGCCGAACACCTGGATCATGCCTTCGTTCTCGCCGGCCTTCAGGCGGATGGCGCCGTTGATCTGACCCTTGTACTGCGGCGTGATGTGAATCGTGATATCCTTGCTCTCGCCGGGTTTCAGGGTCATGGTCTCGGGAGTGACCTTGGAACCTTCGAGCGGCAAACCGACGACGTTGCCGGTACCGGTGGTGTCGGCATAGGTCGTCATGCTCACTCCAATGCCGGTAACAAGAAGGTCCTTCTGCGACACATTCTTGACCGTGGTCGCACCGGTGATTTCCTTGCCAACCTCGGCACCCATTATCTGAATGTATTGCGGCTGGATGTCGATGTCACTCTGTACAGTGGCGGAAAAACGGATGACGGTGTGCGCCTGCTGCTCGTCCTTGAGATAGACGCTCACGGTTTTTGTAACCTTGCCGCGGGTGCCTTTCGGCGGAGTGAACTTCACCTGGATCTTGGCTTCGGCGCCAGGCGCAATCACGGTCTCGGACAACACGGCGGCGGTGCACCCGCAACTTGCCCTGGCGGATCCCACCTCGATGGTACGGTCGCAATTGTTCTTGAACACGAATGTATGTTCTACGGTCGAATTCTGGTCGATCTCGCCAAAGTAATAATCCGAGGTCCCCTCCAGAGCGAAACACGTGTTGTCGGGTGCGGTCTGAGCGATGGCGAAGGACGAAAGCCCGACACACATCATCGCAAGGGCAAGCCAGGAAGTCGCGGTTCTCATTGCAGAATCTCCATTTCAAAAAGTGATCAATAAGAAAATATAACGAATCGATTTTTCTCGCACAAAGTCATGTGATATGCCGGAGTCATGGCATGGTCCGGAGCACGACGCCGACCACGGGGATGCGTATCTCGGAGCGGTCGAGCGCCACGCGTATCGCGCCGTTGATCTGTCCCTTAGCCGTGGGCATAAAGCGTACGTCGAGCAGGCCTTCGCCGCCGGGCGGAATGCTGCGCGTGGAAGGTATGATCTCCAGCGCTTCGAAGGGTATGGCGGTTACTTTTTCCACATGATAGGTGTTGCCTTCAGAGGAATCTATATACGCCAACAATCCCGGGACAATATCCGTGATCTCCACGGTCTCGCTGCTGTTGGAGCGAAAGGTAACCTTGAAGCGCACGGTGTCGCCTATGACGGCGCGGAATTGCAGCATGCCCGGTTCATAACGCAGATCTCCCACGACCTCCGCACGGATGCGCAGCGTCGCGAGGTCGTGCTCTACGCCATTGTACATGTGCCCTACCAGAATCGTCTTGCTCACCTCACCGAGCATGGCCGGACCGCTATGGAAATCGACTGCGATGGTGGCGGAGTCCCCGGGTTCGATGTCCGAGCGGCTCAGCAGAGCGGCGGTGCAACCGCAGCCTGCGCGGGGTTTCGTGAGATGCAGGGTTTCGACCCCGGTATTGTACACGATGAACGTGGTTGACCGGGATTCCTGCTGTCGCATCTCGCCGAGATCGCGTAGCAACGCGTCAAATCGCGCGGGCTGCGCGAGCGCGGCGGCGGAGAGCAGGAACAATGTGATCGGGGTGAGAATTGTGCGCATCATATGTGAAGAACACATGAATCGGTTATTGGTTACATCCTGATAAGTGTACGGAAGATCCGGACGCAAGACAATGCACTGCGCCGTCGCCGTTAAACGCACCCGGAGAATAGAAAAGGCGGAGTAGTATCCTCCGCCTTTTCACGATTGTCGACCAGTTGCCGTCAGGCGACGGGCATCGATGCCATCGCCAGCTCGGCACCGCGCTGGAGCGCGGATTCATTGAGCGGAATGAGATGATGATGGCGCTCGGGGAGTACTTTCTTCAGCGCTTCCAGCACCGAGGGAATGCTGACGGTCTTGCGTTTGGCGAGGAATGCGCCCAACACGATCATGTTCATGATCTTGGTATTCTTCATTTTCACCGATTCCTCGCTCGCAGGGATGGGCACGATGTCGATATCCGTGCGCGTGGGGGGATCGATGATGTTGGTGCTGTCGTAAATCAGCATGCCGCCCGGTTTCACCGCGTCCTGGAACTTGTCCAGCGATGGCTGGTTGAGCGCGACCACCGTATCGAAGCGGCCGATGATGGGGCTGCTGATTTCCTCGGAGCTGATGGTCACAATGCAGTTAGCTGTACCGCCGCGCATTTCCGGGCCGTAGGACGGCATCCAGCATACTTCGCGGTTCTCGATCATTCCGGCATAGGAGAGGGTCTGTCCCATGGAGAGCACGCCCTGTCCGCCGAATCCGGCAAATACTACTTCCTCAAGCATTCTCGAGATCCTCCTTTGACGGTACTTTGATGTCGCCGAGCGGGAAAAACGGCAGCATAGTTTCTTCGAGCCATTTGTTGGCCTCGGGCGGTTTCATACCCCAGTTCGTCGGGCAGTTGGAAACGATTTCGACGAAACATGTACCACGTTTCAGGGCCTGCCATTTCAAACCATTCAGGATGGCCTTTTTCGCCCTGCGGACATTCAACGGTGTGTTGACGGCCTGACGCGTGACGTAGTAGGCGCCCGGGAGCATAGCCAACAGTTCCGTGATTTTGAGCGGATTGCCGTTGAAATGCGCGTCGCGGCCATACGGGGAGGTGGAAGTTTTCTGACCGATGAGCGTGGTAGGCGCCATCTGTCCACCGGTCATGCCGTAGATGGCGTTGTTGATGAATACGATCAGGATATTCTCACCGCGATTTACCGTATGCAGGGTTTCGCCCGTGCCGATGGCGGCGAGGTCGCCGTCTCCCTGATAGGTAAACACATATTTGTCCGGCAGGCAGCGTTTGATGCCTGTGGCGACGGCGGTGGCGCGGCCGTGCGCGGCTTCGATCATATCGATGTTCATGTAATGGTACGCGAAGACCGAACAGCCGACCGGCGCGACGCCGATGGTTTGTTCCTGGAGACCCAATTCCTGGACGGCCTCCATGAGAATGCGGTGCGCGACGCCGTGTCCGCAGCCGGGGCAGTAATGCATACGGGTATCCACGAGTGTGGACGGACGTTCGCAGACGACCTCGAGCCCTTCGTAGTTATGTTCGATTTCCTGTTGTGTGTGTTCCATGTATGCGTCTCCTCCTACAATTTCGAGAACATAATCCTGGCGACGTCAACGACTTCTTCAGGAGAGGGAATGATACCGCCGAGGCGTCCGTACTGTTCGACCGGGCAGCGTCCGTTCACGGCGAGCCGCACATCTTCCACCATCTGGCCGGCATTGAGTTCAAGGACGAAGAAGCCCTTCGCGTGTTGGGCTGCGTTGGCTATCGCCTGTTTCGGATACGGCCAGAGTGTAATCGGTCGGATCAGGCCAACCTTGAGCCCATCGGCACGCATCATTTCCATGACCTTGCGGCCGATGCGGGCGGAGAGTCCATAGGCGACGATGATGAAATCGGCATCGTCGGTTCCTATTTCCTGGACGCGGATTTCGTTTTTCTCGACTTCGCGATATTTCTCCTGAAGGCGCAGGTTAACCTGTTCCATCTCCTCGGGTTTGATGAATAACGAGGTTATGATGTTGCGTTGTCGGTCGTGGGTCTTCCCCACCGTCGCCCAGGAGGGAACCGGGCGGGTGCCGCGGGTTTCCTGGTCGCGCAGTTCCACTTTTTCCATCATTTGACCAAGTGCGCCGTCGGTAAGAATGAGCACGGGATTGCGGTATTTTTCAGCGAGAAGCCAGCCGTCGAGCACGAAATCGGACATTTCCTGTACTGTCGCGGGTGCAAGCACGATGAGGTTATAGTCGCCGTGTCCGCCGCCTTTTACGGCCTGGAAATAATCGCCCTGTGAGGGCTGAATGGTGCCAAGGCCGGGTCCGCCGCGATTGACGTTGACCAGCAGGCACGGCAATTGAGCGCCGGCGATATAGGAAATGCCTTCCTGCATCAGACTGATACCTGGGCTGGAAGATGAGGTCATGACGCGGGCACCGATTCCGGCGGCGCCATAGACCATGTTGATTGCCGCGATTTCACTTTCGGCTTGCAGTATGGTGCACTGCGTCCGAAGATATGCTTCGCGTGTGAGGTACTCGAGTACTTCTGACTGCGGGGTGATAGGGTAGCCGAAATATGCATCCATTCCGGCACGAATCGCGGCTTCCGCCAGCGCTTCGTTCCCTTTCATCAGTCGTAATTCACCCATGATTGGATAACTCCTTGTCAGGCTATGCGCGGATTATACGAATTAATGAGCTGAGGAAGCGCCAAGTCAGTTCTGAGCGGCTTCTTCGGCGCCGACCTGGATACGAATATCACCAGTGACGTTGCGGACTTCGGCGACAGGGATCTTGGCGCCGGACTTTTTGTCCTCACGATACACTGTGATGACGGCATCGGGACAAACGAGGGCGCAGTTGGTGCAGCCGGTACAGACATCCTCGATCAACACGGCGTAATGGTACCCTTGTTTGTTGATGTCTTTTGCCAGGGCGAGCGCTTCCTGTGGGCACGCAACGACACAGAGTTCGCAGCCTTTGCACTGCTCTATGTCAATTTTGACATCACCACGGATTTTGGCCATAGGATCACTCCATGTACTTGGTTCTGTTAACGACGAATTCTATACAGCAAGCCGGGATGCCTGTTCGGCATACCGGAGTGGTGCAGTCTGGGCGGAAAAACGAGAAATGAGCGCGAAACACGTGCGAATGGGTCCTCAGGAAAATGCTTCCTTCCGCGGCGGAAGGATTTAAGACAAAGGTACACGAAATCCCGCTGCGAAGCAAACGCCCTCTCCCCCGGCCTCTCCCCCCTGTCCCCCCTCTCCGCTTCCGGCCCCATCTCTTTACGCCGCTGCGGAGAGGGGGGGACTAAGTAACAGATTTTGTCTTATGGCCTCGCACCATCCTCTCCCCCCTGTCCACCTAGTATCTATCCCCGTAGGGAGAGGGGAGAAGAGGTCCAAACCGTGCTACGCCGCGTTCTGCGCTCAACGTCTCTGCGCTCTGCGCTCCCCTGTCCCCTACCAGCCGAGGATGTAGGCGAAGATGAGGGGCGCGACGATGGTGGCGTCCGATTCGATGATGTACTTGGGAGTATCGATACCGAGTTTTCCCCAGGTGATCTTTTCGTTGGGTACGGCGCCCGAGTAGGATCCGTAGCTTGTGGTGGAATCGCTGATCTGGCAGAAATATGCCCAGAGGGGGACCTCCGGACGCTGGAGATCCTGGTGCAACATGGGCACGACGCAGATCGGGAAATCGCCCGCAATGCCGCCACCGATCTGGAAGAAGCCCAGCGGGCGTTCGGCGGTGAATTTCTGATAGAAGTCCGCAAGCACGATCATGTACTCGATGCCTGTGCGAACCGTATGGACATTTTTCACGTCTTTGGAAATGCAGTGTCCGGCGTACATGTTGCCAAGCGTTGAATCCTCCCAGCCCGGTACGATAATGGGGAGATTTTTCTCCGCCGCAGCCATAAGCCAGCTGTCCTTCGGATCGACCTGGTAGTATTCTTTCAGCTTGCCTTTCAGGAGGATGCGATAGAAAAATTCATGCGGAAAATAATGTTCGCCCTTGCTGTCGGCGTCAATCCATTCCTCGAGTACCGCGTGTTCGAGCCTGCGCATGGCCTCTTCTTCAGGGATGCAGGTGTCGGTAACGCGATTCATGTGCCTTGAAAGCAGTGCGTGCTCCATCTCCGGCGTGAGATCCCGGTAATTCGGGATGCGCTCGTAGAAATCGTGAGCGACTAGATTGAAGATATCTTCCTCCAGATTCGCACCGGTGCACGTGATGATATGCACCTTGTCCTGACGGATCATTTCTGCGAGCGAGAGTCCGATTTCGGCGGTGCTCATCGCTCCAGCCAGCGTCACCATCATCCCGCCGCCATCCTCCAGGAGTTGCTTGTACCCTTTCGCCGCATCGACGAGCGCCGCCGCATTGAAATGTCTGTAATGATACGTGATGAAATCGCTGATTGTATGGTGGCTCATGATCGATCGCTGAATGGTGATACACATGCGACCTTTACAATAGGGGTTTGGGGGGAGAGAAGCAAGACGATCACCGATTTACGATTTACGATTTACGATTGACGATTTACGATTTACGAGTGACGATTTACGAGTGACGAATGACGATTTACAATTTACCCAGCGTGCCCTCTGAGTACCTGGACGCTTGCGACAGTCAGACAGCGGTTTGGGCGGGCAAGCGATTTACGATTTACGATGCGTGGGTATTTTTTTCATTCTTTGCATCCTTTGCGGATACCCGGTTTTATCGCGAGATCCACAACGCAGAGGCTATCCGCTCGCATACGGACCGGACAAATCGTAAATCGTAAATCGTAAATCGAACGTGTGTTCCGCACGGTACGCGGGTTCAGTTTACTGTTTGACGATGCGGCGGACGGTGGTGCGGTCGCCGAGACGGACCTGGACGAGATAGATACCATTCGGGGAGGGTGCGATATTCATCGTATGGCTGATACGGCCTCGTGCGTTGCGGTCGCTGTAGCGGGCGACGACCTGGCCAAGAAGATTGGTGATGGTGATATCGATACCGGACACGCGTCCACTCTCGCCCGTAACGGTAATCCGTCCTGTTGTGGGATCGGGGTGCAGTGTCAATTCGCGGGGACGAGTGGAAGGTGCGGCATCGATACCCGTTATGGTGATCGTAAGAGGATCCGAATCCGTGAAGCAGCCATTGGCATTAAACACGCGTACGGCATAACTTCCCGAAACCACCGGAATATAACTTTGACCGGTGACGCCTGGCATCGGTGTCCCGTCCTTCCGCCACTGGTACGAGGAAGCCGGTGATGATGTCAACGTCTCGCCATTGCGTGTGATGATGGGTTTCGCGGGAGGCGGAACGACGGTCACGACCGTCGGGGTGGAGGTCCCGCTGCAACCGTCGGAGTTCATTACCGTCACCGAATATGCTCCACTTGAGGTCACGACGATGGTCATACCGACTCCACCGTTGCTCCAGCGATAGTCTGCGAAGTCCGGTGATGCGGCGAGCGTGACGCTGTCCCCCTCGCAGACTCTCGTGGGCGTGAGCGCCGTGATTGTCGGCACGGGTGCGGGGACCGTTGTGATGCTAACCGGATCCGAGCTGCCGGGACAGCCGAATTCATCGATGACAGCCACGACGTAGCTGCCCGATGCCCGCACGATGATGTAGCGGGTGACCTCACCGGTCGACCAGTGCCACGAAACGTAGTCTCCCCCGTCCAGCTGTACGCTGTCGCCTTCGCAGATGCGGGCGGGACCGCTCAGGGTGATGACGGGTTTGATTTGCGCGCGCTGCTCCACAACGACAGTGTCGGAGTACAACACGCAGCCGTTTGTCGACACTCTCGCAAAATACAGTCCCGGGCTGCTGACGCCTATCGTCCTCGACGTGGCGCCATTGCTCCACAGATAGGATGCATACCCGGCGCCGGCATCGAGATCGACACGTCCGGATGGACAAATGATCACGGTATCGGAAACGTTGAGAGAAGGCTTCGGTATCAACGTCACTACGACCGAGTCCGGTTCGGACACGCAGCCGTACGAGTCGATGACGCGCAGCCCATAACTGCCGGGTCGGCTCACCGGCAAATAACGTCCACCGAAACCGGTCGACCATTGCCAGGTTGCATATCCCTGCCCGCCGTCGAGAATGATCGTATCGCCCGGGCAGAGCGACGGTATACCGGAGGGTGAAATCGCGGCGACCGGACGCGCGCGAACAAGCACCTTGAAGGTGTCGGAATGGACGATGCAGCCGTTTATGTCGCTCACACGGACGGTATAGTTGCCTGAGCTGCGCACCGTGATGCGTTGCGTTTGTTCGTTGTTGGACCAGCGATACGCCGTAAACCCTGGTCCCGCATCGAGCGTCACTGCACCGCCGTCACAGAATTCGAGAGGGCCATTCGCCGTAGCGTTCACCTGGGGATCGGCGACACTCACGATGAGAGTATCCGAATTCCATGTGCAGCCGGCATCGTCGGTGACGGTGAGGTAATACAACCCCGCCTGCTTCACAATGATGGTACTGGTGGGCGCATTGTTGGACCAGAGATAATTCGAGTACACTCCATTGACACCGACCGGGATAGAATCACCCTTGCAGAGTATGATCGCCGGCCCCTCGGTGAGTCGAGGATGGGGATCGGTCCTGTACGACACTTCCACCGGAGGCGAGGTGGCTATTCTTCCCGCCCGATCCATCACGGTGACGGTGTAGCTGCCGTTGCTGTTTACAACGATGGCCGCGTCCGTTTGACTTGTGGACCAGAGATAGGAATCGTACCCTTTTGTCGTAGTCAGGTGCAACGTTTGTCCCGAACAAAGAGAAATCCTGCCGGCAGGTGTAATCTCCGGCCTTGGCGGCACACCGACATGGACGAGGTTGGAAACGCCTGATGAGACGTAGCATCCAGCGGAATAGGTGATGTTTTCGAGGCCGAAGGAGCATGCGATCGAATCGAGCCTGTCCTGGGCTGTGAAGTGCAGATTGAAAAACACTCCCGGACCGGAAATGTACGTTGCCGCGGTTGATCGAATCCGCAGTCGGTTCCCTTCCGGCACAGCGACGAGATCCATGCCGACAAGCGGCGATCCCGGCGGGATCGACAGCGATTCAAAGCGCGTGCAATTGTTATAATAGGACAGATACATCTCGAAAGGATGCAGAACTGCGGGCGAGGCTGCAATGATATACACCGGAATCACGAAGGTCTCCGTCGCCAATGCCTCGACAGGCGGAACTCCGAACTCGAGCGGTGTGCGGTTCAGCGTGTCGAGTAGCTCGCGATATTGTCCGCTAGCTGAATCGCTTCCGCCGCAGAGACTATTCACGAGAAGTTCAACATTGTGCAATGCCCCATCAGGACAGCGACTCACGTACACAAGACGGCACTCTTCGAAACTATCGGCGATATACTCGTACGCGTCGCGGAAGGCCTGCGAAAGCTGGGTTGAGTCAGAGGCGGCGTAGAACCTGCCGCCCGTCTTGTTGGTGAGGTTTTGAAATTCCGTCGAAGGAGCGCCACCCCCAAGTCCGATGACAATGACGGGGATATGGAGTTCATTGGAGAGCTCGATCACGGCATCTGGCGTGTTGATGCTGGAATTATCAGCACCGTCCGCGACGGCGATGACGGCGCGTCGGGATCGAGAGCCGGCGAGGCCGACATGCGTCAATGCCTGGTAAATTGCGCTGTATGTCGCCGACGCCCCTGCCGGGAGAAGCGACCCGATTGCCTGTTTCAATGCAGCGGAATCGGAAGTGACGGCCTGGACAAGTGTCGGGATGGCATTGTAATGGAAGACCGCTCCCTGGTCGTTCCCCTCCATTTTCTCTACGAACGCATTCGCAGAGGCCTTGATCCATCGATTGGGCGCACCGACGGTGCTGCCTGATCCGTCGAGAGCGAGAGCGAACGAGATGTCGCCCGTCACGGTCGTGTCCGGACATTGCCTGATATACTGCGTGATTGGAATGCCGTCCTCGCGCAAGGTAAGCTGCATCTGTGAGTGAGACAGCTCCAGTTGCCCGTTGCAACGGATGGAATAGAACACCCGAATGTTGGGGGAAAGCCTGACCACGCGCTTGATCTGCAGATCCGTTTGGGCGATGAGTACACCCTGGCATGAGAAAATTGCTAATAACAGCATCACAATGCGAAACGAGGCGGTCGCGGCAGATTTCATGGAAGCTCTCCTTACGTGAACCGTGCGAAATGCCCCGGCGATGTCCGTGAGCATGCGTGCGGATCAGGGATCAGACGAATAGATAAATAACACTTCGGCGAGCTGTTTGTTACAATCAACCCCGGAATTTCACATCGACACACCTGCCGGCGATCAGAGTTTCGTCAGCAGCATCCGCCGCCAAAACATACTTTGCATAGCATCGAGAATGTATACTCCGGCTGCAAACCTGCGCAGATCCACCATAATCGCGTGCCGAAAGAGACCCGAGGGCAGATCAGCGGTCCACACGGTGCGTCCGGTTATATCCGTCATGCGCAGACTCACGGGCGCCGCGAATACGGTTGCGACGGTGACGGTGACCATGCCGGTGGAAGGCTCCGGAAAAACGGAACATGAGAAACCGGTCTCCCCATTGCGGTGAACGTCGAGAACCGTTACATCGAAGAAATCGGACATCCTGCGGCAGCCCTGGGCATTGAGCACTTCCACCTGATAGCGCCCGGTCTCCGTCATATCGCAGACGTAGCTGGTGGCGCCGGGAATAGCGACACCGTTTCTGTACCATTGGTAGCCATTCGCCGGAAAGGTATTCAGTGTATTTCCGTTTCGCATAATCGTCGGGATGTTCGGCCGCGGCCGCACATCGATGCGGACTGTATCCGACTGTGCACCGCAGCCATTGCTATACACAACCTGAGCCCAATACGTCCCGGCGGTATGTACGATGATGGATCTCACCGTGTCGCCAGTGGACCACAACACGGATTCGCTTTCTCCTGGTACATTGATGCGGACCGAGTCGCCTTCGCAGATCACTGGATTGCCGTCAAGCTGGAGTGTCGGTCTCGGATTGGGGATACGCCGCACGACAACGGACTCCGAGGTTCCTGAACAACCGGTCAGGTTCCACACCCGCACGAAGTACTCACCGGGCTCGGTGATCATCACCCGTTTCCCCTGAAAACCATTGCTCCATTCGTATCGGGCCCAGGGTCCCCCTGCGTCCAGAATCACATTTCCGCCTTCGCACAGCGAAACCGTCCCCGCCGGTTCTATTGATGGGTAGAGGGAATCTGCTGCGATGAGCGACATCGTATCGGTCTGCATCGTGCATCCCTGAGCATCCACGACGGTGGCGAAATACTCGCCGGATTGTGAGACGGTAATGCTCGCTTCCGTCGATCCCGTCGACCATCGATACGAAGTATAGGTATGCGGCAGCGTCAACTGGATGGACGCTCCTGAGCACATTTCATGCGGGCCGGGGGGCTGCAATTTTGGCGATACAGGTCCTGTGATTATTACGACAGGCAGCGTCTCGATGCACGAATCGATGGCCGAGCCGACCGCCGCGACGTAAATATCCGGCTTTCGCACAACGATTTTCCGCGTAGACTCGCCCGTGTTCCAGCGATAGATCGTGAAACCCGCACCCGCATCGAGCACAGTGGAATCGTCATTGCAAAGAAAGGATGGACCGACTATAGCGATGTTCCTTAGGGTCGACGCCACGAGGATGCCGAGAACGCCATCCAGATCCACGGAACACGCCCCGATAGCGGAAATGCTCAGGATATGCTGACGGTTATCCCGGCATGTATATCCGAACATCACTTCCCACATATTGGATTCCGAACGTCGCGTGAGCGACGTCACCGGAAAAATCAATCCATCCACCGAAACCATGAGCTGCGATGCTTCCAGCGCAGGGATCGGTGAACCGTCGCAAAATGCGGTGAACCGCGCACTCATTAGCGTCTCGCGGTCATTCCACGAAAGGATGTCGAGAGCGTCGCGATGCGATTCCGGATAGATGAGAACGTGACTCCCCTTCAGCGACACATCCCCGCAGCCGGACAGAATGCTTTCGACCTGCAGCACAGCGGTGAGACGCTGCGGAACAGACTTCGCGACGACGGCAAGATAGAAACACACTCCCGTAGAGGAAACGGGAACGACTTGATCCAGCCCGACCGTGATTCTGTCGTTGGTGGCGGAAAACCTCAGCGCCGCACCTGTGAATAGCGTCCCCGAAGGATTATGCGCGCCGAGAATCGCCAGGTTCCCGGGATCGTACACGATTGTGAGATTCAACGGATAAATCGATCCTGTTATCGGGACAGTTTCGAGACGAACCGGAAGCAGTATGGTGTCGCCGGAGAGCATGATCGCCGTATCAAGGCTGAAGGATATCTTCTGCGCGCTCACACCGGACGAGGGCGCCGTATACACAGCCGTACGCGTGATAGCCGAGTCGCAACCCTGGACGGTGAGTCCAATCGTATGCGGCAAGCCATCGGTACAGAGTAATGGGAGTATCACCGAGCAGTTTTCCGCAAGTTCACGCAGTATTCGCTGAATCGTGAGCAATGCCGCGGATAGCTCGGCGCCGCTCTGGACGCGAAAGAAAGCGCCATCGGTTTCTCCGGCGAGGATTTCGACCTCCCCGACATCCTCCGCTCCCAATGCGATCACGAAAATCCGGACACCGCGCTGCAAGGCGATGTTCAGTACATCCGGCTTCCCCAATACACTACCCTCATCGTCGCCGCTGACGATCAGAATCACCGAAGTGGCGTTGTGCGTGGACATTGAAGAGGCCTCGCGAACAGCATGGTCCAGCGCGTAATAAGTATAACGGCTCGCAACCGACGATAAGCGGCTCACCGCGGAATAGAGCATCGGTTTGATCGTGGTCATCTGCTGAATGACGACAGGCCCGTCGCGGAACATCATGATCGTGGCTTCGTCCGCGATTCCATCCATGCTGTCGATGAAGGCCGTACACCCAACCTGTACCGAAGCGACATCCTGCACCGTCATGCCCTCGCTCGCATCAAGCAGCATCACCGTTGAGAAGGGCTGCATCCCGTCCGGCGAGCAGCGCCAGCCCTGAAAGGCCAGCGGAGCGCCGTCGTGGGTAAGAGTCACATCGTTTTCGCTCATCGCCTCGAAGCGCTGCCCTCCGCACTGCACGTTGAATTCCACCTTCAGCGTCGTGGGACGGACGACAATTCTCGAAAGCTCACCCTCAAGCTGCGCTGCGACGGGACAGGCAAACGACAACATCGCACCGATGAACAAAGCACACACAACGGCGGGACGGATTCGGGCAGTCATATCACTCCTCCATTTCTCAAACCTCGCATCCTCGCCCTCCCGCGCATGCGACACGAACACCAAAATAAAATGGTACGCAATTCGGGCGACAGACGCAAGTATTCAGGACATCCGTATACTGAATCGCCATCATCCCGGCGCTAACGCGGCGGCGCCACCACATCGGGAAGAGGAATTTCGTCGACGCGTCCGTCCGGCCGCAGCAGGAGCATCATGGACCAGCCCGGCGGAAAATTGAGCGACCTGAGAAGCTGGCGACCCTGCCAGCGCAGCAGCACTTCACGGGTTTCGTGCACCGACTCGCTTCCCTGACCATATTTCAATGGATAAGAAAGATTTCGGGCGGCGGGATGCGCGATAAACACGTAGAGATCGTCGCCATCCTCACGGCACCAGAAATCCGGAAGGTCCTCTCCCTCGATGAGCGGGGCAGCAGGGAGAGATTCCAGCGAACGCGCGACGGCGTGGTGACTGATGAGGCGATTCAGGAAAACGGCATACTCGGGATGCGGGATGCGTCCGGGTTCCTGCGGCACACGGAGAAGGCTGATGACAAATCCTTGTTCGACGATATTGACCAGGGCTTTCAGCGTCGAGAGACTCATCCATTCGGCGTCGACAACGAGCGAATTGAATACCGCCTCGCCGGTGTACAGTTTGTTGTCGCGTACCGTCGCATCGCGTAGCGCCCGGCCGTTGACCCAGAGCGCCTGCCGATTCTTCAGCGGCGCGGGCGGACGCAGGTAGCGGAGTTCGTACTCGCCCCAGGCCCAGGGAAATTTCAATGAATCAGGCAACTCGACGCCCATCCACGCATCCTCGAGCGGCAAGTACACCGCGACGTCGGCGTACGTTTTACCGCGGCGCATAATATCGGATACTTCCGTCATATATAAATTGAACGTCGACAGCGATAGCGCCAGCGCGGATTTCGGGCCGACATGCACGGACGCATAGAATTGCTCGTTCCGTCCAGGTGGATTATACGGCATGCCATGCCAGACGATACGATTCACGCCGTTGGCGAACAGCGCGTCCGCGAGCAGTTTCAGGTCCTCCACCCGCTCTTCTCCTTGATGCGGGCTCGGGCCGGGCCAGCCCTTCCAGCCGTAGAGGCATGTGAATGTTTCCGACGATACGATCTTTTTCCCATCCAGCGCCGCCGCGCTCGCCGCGATGCGGGCGAACCCCGGTTCAAAGAGTATCGCCTCCGTTTCCGGAATATCCACCTTCCTGTACGCCTCGATCAAATCCACCGGCGCTCCCGAGCATTGTGCGCGTGTGTAGGCACCTCGTTCATGCGCGAGCGAAGTGAAGGGCCCGTAAAATTCATCCAGCACCAGACGCGAGACGAGCGCCATGTAATCGTAGTGCACCGCTTCGAAGCCCGGCAGGTACAGGCTGTCCATCAGCGGCTCGATGTCGTAGCCGAATTCCTTTTCGAAGCGTTCTCCGAAACCGCGCGTCCAGAGTTTACGGGTTTCCACTTCCCAGGAGTCGCAGAACAATCCGCGTGCTCTGCTCTTCATGGCCGGCGCCATGGCTGAAAACAGGCGCTTCGAGTAGCGTCCCAGCGCCGCACTGTCGAGATGATTGAGTACGCGTCCCCGTGTGGGATGCTCCCAGGTAAGACGCATCTTCGCGGGGGAAGTTTTTTCTCCGTACACGAGGGCGCCGTCTTTTTTCGGCACCATGCTGTCGCCGAAAGGCCAGAGCGTGCCGAAGGTCATGTCGAAGCCGAGGCCCAGGCTGTCGCACTGCCGCGCGGCTGTTTCAACGGCTTTTGTCCAGGTTTTGGAGAGCCAGGGCATCCGCGCTTTGGCGGAGCCCCCGCCGATCGGATACACCCATGCCACTTCGACGCCACCGAAGCCCTGTTCCTTGAGCCACACGAGCTGCGCCCGCGTATCCGCCGGCTTGATGTTGTCGGCGAACCACCACCAGCGCGTGTAAGGCTTTGTGCTGACGGAGGAGGGATCGAAGGGCTTAATGCTCCCGCTCCGCTCCTGCGCCCAGAGATGATGCATGGATAGAAGCGACAGAACAACGATGACTGCGATGCGCACGGTGAGATCCTCCAAGTAGTGAACAGAGAGCCTGAAGCGAAAAACAAAGCTGTCGCTCCCTTTTTTTTCAGCCGCAAAATAAAATAATAATCCGCCGATACAGATTTCCTCACTCTTCACTCTTCACTCTTCACTCTTCACTCTTCACTC
>CAYJMN010000034.1:0-6612 GCA_964371045.1 uncultured Chromatiales bacterium
GCTTTAAGCACCGCATAAAATTCGCTACGTGCACCTCTTACTCCCCCTCTCTCGTGAGAGAGGGGGCCGGGGGGTGAGTCGGGAATTAACGCACAGTGCTTGCTAATGCGACAGCCATCCATGCTTGAGACCATCTCATATAGGGGATCTTTATTGTATAATTTTTAAATTTGTGGTAATAAAAATACCCCCGCTCATCCCGCATTTCCCGAATTGTATAGTCCGCGATGACCGAGGCAAAATCCCTGTACTCGTCGAACATACCGAAGGTGATGATCCCCTGCGCCTGGTTGTGTATCTCTACCGGCCACTCCTTCGGCAGACGCCATTTCGAACGGCCATCGTCGAAGAATTGCTCATTGCGATAAAACTCCAATCCCTTCCGCACCGCCTCTTCCCAATGCGCCGGACGCCGACCGGTGAGGCGCATGATTTCTTCAATGGATTCGATGACGTAGCCCTGGTGGAAATCAATCTGCGTACGTTCCTTGCCTGTATCCGGATCGATGCTGTAATTCCAGCGGCCGTCGGGATGCTGGCGATGCACGACAAAATCTACTGCGCGACGGATTACTCCCCCCTCTTCCCCCTCTCTCAAGAGAGAGGGGGAAGAGGGGGGCTGGGGGGGTGATGGGGGTGAGTGCAAATTTCTTGCGAGTATCTCCGCGCCCAACAATGACGCATTATAACACGCGTCTTTCATCACGGGGGTGTAGGAGAAGCATAGACCGGTCTGGTCTTCGTGGCGCTCGACGTGGTTGAGGACGAAGTCCGCGGCGCCTTGTATGAGGGACGGGACTTCGGGATCCGTGGTTGCACGGTAATATTCATGCAGGCCCTTTACGACGAAGCCGGTGGCGACGACGGAGGGCATGTAGGCGGGCATGTACTTCAAGGGCGATGCCCATGGGAAGTTGTAGCCCCAACAATAGCTGCTGTAGCCCTTCGAGGGATTGTCCCGCAGCCAGGCGAAGAGCGAGCGCATGTGCCCGAGATACTCCGGCTTGGGATCGCGCATGTACAGCAGGCTGTATGCGCGCAGGAATAATCCGATGGCCTTCGGATTCCGCTCTTTCTTTATCCCCAGCAGCGGACGGATGTTGATAGGATTACGCTTCTGGAATTGTATGGCAAGCACTGGTCCCCATTTCCCGAGCCAATGAAACGGCACCCAGGCGTTGAGTGTGTCGTAGGGATCGTAACCGGCAAAGTCTTCGGAGGCGGTGTAGCTAAGTACCTCGTAGAGTGTGTCGTGTGGCAGATTATCTGGCATCGGCGCGGAATACAGTAAGGAAAGAGAGTAAGGAGGAAGAGAGGGTAAGGAGATTTTTATAAGGTTCTTGCAATGAATGTACAGGGTGAATTAAAGTATGGTGCAGAAGCCAGTAGGGAGAGAGTAAAGAGAATAAAGAGGGTAAGGAGATTTTTATAAGGGTCTTACAATGAATGTTTTACTAGATTTGCGTGTGGAGGCACACTCTCCATGGACTAAAAACTCCCCCACAAGCTTCCGAGAAGCGCTCAAAAAAAGCTCTCCTTACTCTCTTTATTCTCTTTACTCTCTCCTCAATGGATTCTGCTCTGAGCCTACATCCCTTGCACAACCTTTCGAGTAGCGCTTTAAATGTGTGGTTGGGCTAAAAAATATTTCAGCCGATCGAACACAGAGTATCGCGGTCCAGTTCACCCTTGTTGATCAATGTCGTATGCACGAGGAGTGGAGACACGCCGTAATGCTCGGCGGCTTCGGATATATCGTCATCACCCGGTTGTGTCAACTGAAACCGTTCCAGCAATCCATTGAATGGGCAGAGAAATTCCTGCGCGAAAGCACGCTGGAATTGTTGTCTTGCAGTCCTGACCCCCGTCGTTGCCGGAATCAAACGCCCGATATTGGAATGCGAGAGGTGGTCACCCAGCAGCCTGCAGCATGCGAAGCGCCTGCTGCTTGGCCACGAACTTGTGAAATACATGTTGAAATTGTCGCTGTCTCCGGCCCGCAGCGCCATAGGTAGTGGCGCAGGCGCTTTTGTCCGGTCAGAAAAAACATGCGGCTCCATGCGGAGTATCTCAGCGAGGAAGTCATTTGAAACCGGGTGCTTACCCAAGCCCCATTCCGCTCTGGCGGATTTCGCCAGTTCTGCAGCCTGTTGCCATGGTCGCGCCGAAGCATCGAGTTTCGGTTCGTTGTGCAGCACGGGCATTGTGCCGCGAAATCCACCGGCGTGCGCACTCGACGTATCAGTTGACAGGATAAGAATCTGATCGAGTATTTCCGGGGTCATGTGTCGACCGTATGCCGCAACTTCCTCCAGTGAGCTGACCCCCAGTGTCTTCTCATGCCGGAGCAGCATCTCAATCATCCCGGAAGGCGCCTGGTCCGGATCGTACCCACACATGGCCTCGAGTTTTCGCCACTTCGCCGCTTCGGAATCAGCACGCTCCTCCAGCACCTCCGACCACAATGCATGTAGATTCATCCCTTCCATTCCGAAGCTGTGCATTCTTGAGAGCACGCCTTCAATGAAGGAATCGACCTTCCGCTCAAATTCCGCCGCTGGAATACGCTCGATGATGCCGCTGAAATATCGGACAGGCTCGCACCCCGATACCGCTCCCTGAGGCGATGCAGCCACCTCCAATGACGCGCCATCGCTGGAGAACAGCACGTCCGGCCACACATAGCCCCCGCCTGCCGCTGCCATGCTGTGCGCAATGCGCCAATCGACGTCGGTGTTCGATGACTCGAACGCGGGTTCCCAGCGCAGGCGCCACCAATTGGCCGCAAACCACTGTGCAAGCTGATAGCCGCTGCCACGCATGTGTTTTCGCACCGTTCTCGCCGTGATATCTTCGAGTTGCGTCAGCCATTCATCACCGATAGCTACGCCAATCTCTGCGTAGAAGGTACGATCCTCCGCACTCCCGTATTCACGGCCAAGCCAGGAGCATTCGATGTTCAATTCAGAGTTCAACTGCATTCTCCCAAAAAGCCAACACGATACTTCGAAACGGATCCTTTTCCGGGAGCGGGTAACCGTGATACATACCTCGTTCCGCAAGTTCAGTGTATAAGCCGTTTAATGAGAGCGAGGAGAGCGGGGAGAGCGAAGAGAGATTTTAGAGCGCTTCTCGCAAGGTCTTGCTTTAATTATGAGATCCTGTTCAGAATCCATGTAATGATAGCTGGGAGAGTAAGGTGATAATTGTTTGGTCTCGACCGCACAACCTTTCGAGATGCGCTCAAAACCTCTCTCCCCGCTCTCTTCGCTCTCATCGCTCTCTCTAAATGGATTCTACACTGAATTTGCCAACCAACGCACAATTGTCAGTACCACAAATCATCCGGTACTGCGTATTGCATTGTTCATTTCTTAGACTATGCGGATTTTTGGAAATGTATCATTCATTTTTCAGGGAAAACATCATGTGGGATATGGATCGGATCAACGCTATTACTGAGGACATCATCGGTTGCGCGATACACATTCATCGCCGCTTCGGCCCGATACTCTACGAACGAGTGTACGAAATACTTTTGTATCATATGCTCGTCAAAAAAGGGTCCACAGTAGAGCGGCAGAAGTCGCTCGATATCGAGTTTGATGGGATCGTGTTGCAAAAGGCCTGTCGGCTCGATCTGCTCGTTGAGAACTGTATTATCGTTGAAATCAAAGCCGTGGACTTCCTTATCAAGACACATGAAAACCAGTTGCTAGCTTATCTACGGGTTTCTGGTTACCCCACGGGACTGTTGATCAACTTTCACGGAGAGACGATAAAAAAGGGACTAATTCGTCGTGATAGTACAGAGTCCAGCGTGAGATCCGAGCTGCACCCATTTAATGAGAGCGAGGAGATTTTGTTACAGAGTCCTGTGCAGAAGCCATGTAATGAGAGCGGGGAGAGCGAGGAGAGCGGGGAGAGAATTTTTTAGCGCTCCTCGCAAGGTCTTGCTTTAATTATGAGATCCTGTTCAGAATCCATGTAATGAGGGCTGGGAGAGTAAGGTGATAATTGTTTGGTCTCGACCGCACAACCTTTCGAGATGCGATAAAAAAAACTCTCTCCGCTCTCTTCGCTCTCTTTATATGGCTTCGGCTCTGAACCCACACCAACGCACACCCGTTCGAGATGCGCTCAAAAAAACTCTCCCCGCTCTCTTCGCTCTCCTCGCTCTCTTTAAATGGCTTCTGCTCTGAGCCTACATCCCCCACACACCCTTTCGAGAACCGCTTAAAACTTCACCAATCCCCTCGATCTCAGCGCCTCCAACACCCCGAAGGTCGCACGGGTACTCAGCACGATTTCCTCGAATGCGATCGGTGACGGGCTGCCGGTTTGCAATGCATGCACGAAAGCGCGGACGCCGGCGGCGTGGCCTTTATCCTGTTTCTTGAGCTTGCTCTTCTTTATGCTGTCGCCGTAGATGCGGAGTTCGCGGAAGTCGTCGAGGACGCAGGTGACGCCGTTGCAGAAGACTTCGAGCTGCTCTTTGGGCAATTGCTTGCTGCCGTTGCTGAAGTAGGAAATGCTCGCGATGCTGCCGTTGGCGAAGGTGAGATTGATGACCACGGTGTCCTGCAAGCCTGCACCGGAGACGGTATCGTTGGCCTGCACGGTGACTATGGGCGCACCGGCGAGATGCATGCAAAGATCGATGAAGTGACAGCCCTCGCCGATGATGCGGCCCCCGCCGATTTCCGGATTGTGTACCCAGTGCTCGGGCGGCACGTGACCGGCGTTGATGCGGTAATTGATGGACTTGACCTGCTCATCTCTGAAGAGCTTCTTGATCTCGAGTATCTGCGGGGCGAAGCGCCTGTTGAAGCCGAGCATGAGGCGGGCGCTGCTCTGGGCGTATGCCTCGCACACTTCATCGAGCTCCTGCTCTTTCAGCGCCAGCGGCTTCTCAACGAATACATCCTTCCCCGCACGCAGCGCCTCGATTACGTAGCGGGCGTGCGAGTCGTGCCGCGTCATGATGAACACGGCATCCACCTCCGGATCCCGGAAGATGTCTCCTGCCTCGCCGGTGGCGTATGCAAAGCCGTACTTGTCCATCACATAACTGGAGGTGTTGCCGTGACCGGTGCAGACGCCACCAAAGCCCACAAGACCCTTCAGGTTCGGGAGTATCATATTCTGTGCGAAGGAGCCGGCACCGATGAAGCCGACGGTGACGGTGGGGAGCGGAGCGCGGGGCGCGGAGCGCAGAGCGGACGACTGCGTACTCACCCCCCCGGCCCCCCTCTCTCCAGAGAGAGGGGGGAGGTCGGAGTGGTTAAGATTTTCCTGTAGCGTGTAGCGTAGTAGCACCCCCACCACATGTTCCTTCCTCGCCAGTATCGTATCATACGCCGTCTTCGCTTGCTCCAAAGGATATTCATGCGTAATCAGCGGCTCGATGTTCAAATGGCCGGAGGCCAACAAATCGAGGTAGGCCTGCATGTTGCGTTGCTCGGTCCAGCGGACGTAGCCGATGGGGTAATCGATGCCCTGCTTTTCGTAGACGGGATCGTAGCGGCCGGGACCGTAGGAGGAGGACATGCGCAGGTCGAGTTCCTTGCGGTAGAAATGCTTGCGATCGAAGCCGGTGGGCACGGCGCCGACGATGACGACTTTCCCCTTTTTCCGGCAGATCTCGCCGGCGAAATTCACGGGCCATAGCGAAGAGCTGCCGGCGGTGATGATAACAGCATCCGTACCGGTGCCGCGGGTGATGTCGCCGATGGCTTCTGCCAGGCCGAGCTGATTGCCGTTGAAGGTGTGCATAAAGCCCAACGAGCGCGCGAGTGCGACCTGCCTCTCGTCGATATCTATGCCGATGGCGGTGCAGCCCTGGGCCGCGAGCAGTTGCATGGTGAGCTGACCGATGAGGCCGAGGCCGATGACGGCGCAGCTCTCGCCGAGACGCAAATCCGCCTGGCGTAGTCCCTGCATGGCGATGGCGGCGATGGTGGCCAAAGCGGCATGCCGCACATCCACGGTATCGGGGACGCGCGCGCAGAGATTGCGACCCACGGACACCACCTCCGCATGCGCAGCATCCGCACCGCCGCAGGCCACAGTATCCCCGATGCGGCAATCCGTCACACCCTCGCCGACGCCTATCACCTCACCCGCGCAGGAGTAACCCAGCGGAGAGTACGCATCCAGCTTGTTCCGCACGATGCGGTAGGTGTCCCGTACCCCCGACGTACGCGCCAGATCCAGCACCATGCGCACCTCCTTCTTCCGGGAGCGCGCCTTGGCGATCAGACCTTTGCGCGCATCGGAAACGGTTTTACCTTCGGTGCCGGCAGAGACAGCCGAGTAGTGGGTGCGGATGAGTATGTATCCAGGCTTACAGACGGGAGCCGGAACGTCGGTGATGGACATGGCGCCGTCTTTGAGGGATTGAGTGAGCTGCTTCATAGGGTATGGAAGATACTTGAGCGGATGGGCCAGGTTGTGCGGGTCAACTTTTGGTCACAGAGATCGCAGAGGGCACAGAGGGCACGGAGAAAAATTTTATATGACACTTTCCGAAAGCTCACTGTGCGGATGGGCCAGGTTGTGCGGATGGGCCAGGTTGTGCGGGTCAACTTTTGGTCACAGAGATCGCAGAGG
>CAYJMN010000034.1:6712-53768 GCA_964371045.1 uncultured Chromatiales bacterium
CTGTGCGGATGGGCCAGGTTGTGCGGGTCAACTTTTGGTCACAGAGATCGCAGAGGGCACAGAGGGCACGGAGAAAATTTTATATGACACTTCCCGAAAACTCAGAGTAATAGATGAAAAGCAAGTAAATGCTTCTCTGGCACCGTTAAATAATCTTTGCAAACTTAGAAATATATATTATCTCTCTGTGCCCTCCGCGATCTCTGCGATCTCTGCGATTAAAAGTTGATTCGCACAATCTAAATCCAGCCCTCTAATTCATTCCTCTGCGACCTCTTTGATAAAAAGTTGATACGCACAAGGTGCCAACCACATCCCACTAAATTAGCTCTCTGTGCCCTCCGCGATCTCTGCGATCTCTGCGACAAAAGGAGATCCGCACAACCTGGCCCCTCTGCGATCTCTTCAATAACACGAGAACCGCGCAATGCTAAACAAACAGTTCCCCCTCGATCAAGGACAGATTTCTGCATTTCAGAACTCAGCAATAATCCATACCTTTCAAAATCATCATTTTACAGGGAGTACGATAATGATAGACAAAGAAACGCTCGACCGCATGACAAAAGAAATCATTGGAATCGCAATTCGAGTACACCGCCAGTTTGGTACGGCAGTGTTCGAGAGGGTCTATGAAACGTACTTCTACCATGGCTTGCTGAAGGCTGGATTCACTGTAGAACGCCAAAAGAGCATGTCGGTTGAGTTCGAGGGCATTACAATGGAAAGAGCGTACCGCCTGGATCTCCTTGTCGAAAACGCCATCATCATTGAAGTGAAAGCCGTCGAGACCTTGCTGGAGGTACACAGGCTACAACTGTTGGCGTATCTCAAGTTGTCGGGCTACCCCTTGGGACTGTTAATAAATTTTCACGCACCAACAATCAGGAGCCAGCTGAAGAGGTATGCGAATTTCTAAGGGCACTTCTCGAAAGCTCGCTGTGCGGATGGGCCAGGTTGTGCGGGTCAACTTTTGGTCACAGAGATCGCAGAGGGCACAGAGGGCACGGAGAAAATTTTATATGACACTTCCCGAAAACTCAGAGTAATAGATGAAAAGCAAGTAAATGCTTCTCTGGCACCGTTAAATAATCTTTGCAAACTTAGAAATATATATTATCTCTCTGTGCCCTCCGCGATCTCTGCGATCTCTGCGATTAAAAGTTGATTCGCACAATCTAAATCCAGCCCTCTAATTCATTCCTCTGCGACCTCTTTGATAAAAAGTTGATACGCACAAGGTGCCAACCACATCCCTCTAAATTATCTCTCTGTGCCCTCCGCGATCTCTGCGATCTCTGCGATTAAAAGTTGATTCGCACAATCTAAATCCAGCCCTCTAATTCATTCCTCTGCGACCTCTTTGATAAAAAGTTGATACGCACAAGGTGCCAACCACATCCCTCTAAATTATCTCTCTGTGCCCTCCGCGATCTCTGCGATCTCTGCGATTAAAAGTTGATTCGCACAATCTAAATCCAGCCCTCTAAATTATCTCTCTGCTGTCTCTGCGATAATAGGAGATTCGCACAAGTTACCCGCCAATGCCCCAAAGATCGGCAACACCACCACCATCAACGGCACAATATACGACGGCGTAAGCGCCACACTATACCCCACCCATATAATAAGCGCTCCGATCAGCAGGACTCTCTCCGGTAATACCAGCTTCGGTATGCGCAACACCAGTTTCCCCAGCCACACGAGATACAACAACAACCCGATGACCCCTCCCGCGAAGGCGATGCGCACGAAATCGTTATGCGCACCGAAGCCGAGGGCGTTGTACCAACTCTTACCGGACCAACCGTAGCCGAGCAGCTTGGCGTGCAGTGGCAGGGACATAAACTCGCGATAGTGGCTCTGCCAGATATAACCGCGGGAGTTGGCGAGGGCGCCAATTGGACGCTCGCCCTGCATTACCTCGACATCCGGCATATAGGCTGGCGCGAAGCTGCCGACACCGCTGAAATGATGCGAGACGACAAACACACCGGCTATGGCAAGAGGGAGCAGCACACCAGCTAGCGGACGCCTTGTAACAACCAAGGATACACCAGCTGTGAGCGCGAGACCGATGAGCACAGCGTAGGTGCTAAGATGCAGTATGTATGGCGCGGCGAAGGCGAGGAGTATGAGCAGCGCTGCCAGGAGGATGAGGTACAATTTCTCCCCGCGCTTCACGGCCAGGTAGACTGCTGCTAGCAGTGCCATGGCGAAGTGTATGCCGTACACGGACACCTGCGCGTAAAGACCGGTGTAGCGCAATGCGAATGATCGTTCACTAACTCCGATGGGACCGGCGATGATTTCGTAGTACAGCATCCCCAGTGGAAACAATACCGAGGCCAGCATACATTGCGCAAGCACAGTGATACGGCCTGGATCACGCAAATACAACGCCCCGAACAACGGTGCGAGAGCCAGCAATGAGCTGCGGAGTATGTGCTGAGCGATCTCCGGCAAACTGCCCGGTGTTTGGAGCAGTATTGCGATTGCGGACGAGGTGATAACGAGCGCCGTAAGCAGCAGTAATGGCAGCACAAATCCCCTCTGTGCCCTCAGTACTCTCTGTGTTCTCTGTGGTCCCCATCTCTGTGTGCTCCGTGTCACGACCGCATATACGAAAAATGGCGCCGTCAAGGCGCCCACTAGCTGCAGCGGTGACAACGGGAGTATGTGCTTGAGCGACCAGCTCGCCGCCAGCAGCGGTTGCACGATAAGCAAGGCCAGGTAGATGCGAACAATGCTTTTTCGCGCAAGCATAGTCAATGAGTGAGGGTTGAATGGGGTAGAAGAAGATTATAAATACTCTTCCCTGCTATGACAAACCTCATTTCCCAACTCATCCGGTGTATTCCGCACTCTGTCTCAACCCGTGCAATCTCGCGTAACGAAGTCTATCGCTTGCCTGAACCCCTCTACCATTCTCTTCACATTTGCCTCGGTACGTACGGTCTCCAGTGCGTTTGCCTTCATGCTCGCCAGCAGCTCAGGATCGAGAATAAGTTTTTCGATGCACGCGGCGATGGACTCCGGAGTGGAATCGCAGAAAAAGCCGTTCCATCCGTCTTTCAGGTATTCGATTTCTGGGCCATGATAGGGCCCGTTTTCTGTCGTTCGACATGTGATCATGGGCAGACCGAAGGCATATCCATGTACTATCCCCAAGCCAACCTCTCCGGGAATCACGCAAATATCGGCCATCGTTAGATATGGAGCGGACTGGCTATTGTCGTGAATTGCGCCGGTAACCATCAACCTTGGATCTTCTTTATAGGGTTTCAGCAATTCCGCTTGAGAACCGTCGCCAATCACAATTAATCCAACATCGTGTCGAGTTTTCAGGTGTCGCCACGCCTGAATTAGAATATCGAGACGCTTACCGGGCAGGAGGCGCCCGATAAATAGAATATTGAAGCGAGAAGGCAGATTCAAGCGCTGTCGCAGCGCGGTAGCATCCTGTTTATTTGTCTCTTCCCACAGGGCTTGGAAAGCCGTTGTGTCCAGGGTATTGTTTGCGACAAAGGACTTCCGCAGCAAGTGAGGGTTCCGATCAAATGCTCGGCACCGTCGAGCCTCGGAATAAAACAAGGCCGCATCACATAAGCGGTACACTAGAAGGGAAAGAATCGCACGCCCTCCCCGATTCGCCCCTACCCAGGCATCGTTGCGCACGCCATGGGACCAGGGAATGAGTTTGTAGCCCAACAAGGGTTTGAGCGCGAGCAATTTCCAGAAGGTGAGTACGCCGAAGGAGAATTGCGCGATAACCACCTTTGGTCCATGCGTACGCAATACCGACCACACCGCCTGAGTCGAAGGCCCCTTTCGGCCGCGCAGAAACCGACCGGGAATAGCTACTCGCCCCGGCTGCTCCTGCTCGTCGACAACAGGCTTACCGTGCGGCCCGAGCGCGGGACTGTGGCAAAGCACGATACCAAGCTCACGATACAGTATGCGAAATACGGGATCGCGGTACAAAGGAATGGTACGCTGGAAAAGCAGCACCGGGAAATGATCCTTCTCAGGCCGCACGTGCTGAAAACACCTCCTCGTGCCAGATGCGATATGAAACGAGCGCGTAGAGCATTGAGGAGTTGTCGTTGTGACCGCGCAGATGCTCAGCTATGAGTCGCTCAATGTGTGGCACATCGAAGTGCGGGCGCTCCAGGAAAAAATCCAGTCGCAACAGTTTCCTCAACACAAGCTCATTCATGAACATGCTGCGCAAGGGCATGCCGAAACCCGCCTTCCTGCGCGTGAGGATATAATCCGGAATTAGCCCCTTCAAGGCGTCCTTGAGTATTCGTTTTGAACGTCCCAATCCGGTGAGTTTGAACTCGCGAGGGAGCGAAAGCGCAAAAGCGATAATATCGGGATCGAGATAGGGCACTCGTCCCTCCACGCTGTTCGCCATACACATGCGGTCGAGATAGTGGAGATTCTTCACCAGGAAATTGTCATACTCGAAACGAGTCAGGCTATCGAAGGGTGAGGCGCCGGAATCGAAATAGGAAGAAATATATTCCAACGGATCGTCACCGAGCTGTACGATCGCATTGGAACGCTCATAATCGCCGACAATGGAGAAAAGCCCATATTTTACCGAGCCATATCCTTGGTAAGCACCAAGTTTCTTCAAGAACCGCTTGTTTCCCTTGAAACGGCCTTTTCCTGTTTCCAGTCTCGATAATAGAGTGGTTATCCCGGAGGCGACCACACCCGGGAGGCGGTCAATATACTGTGAAAGCAGCGTGAGGATGTGCCCACCGTAACCGAGAAACAGCTCGTCGGCGCCCATACCGGAAAGCAGGACTGTAGAATGTCGGGCTGCGGCGGCAGTGATAAGGAAGCTTGGAATTTGGGATCCATCGGCGATCAAATCGTCGCTGTAGCGTATCGTAGTGCGTATCAATTCCTCTATACGATTATCGTAACCGATATCGTAATATCGCACGTCCAGACCCCAATCCGCGGCGAGACGCGCGGCATAGCCAGCATCTGAAGATGTGCCTTCGACGCGCAGATCCTCTTCGCGTTTTCTCGCGCAGTGATGCAACATGCCAGGAACATCACGCATGAAATACGCGATCCCTGAAGAATCCACACCACCGGAAATGAAATTCCCCACGGGGACATCGGCCATGAGGCGCGATTGAACCGACCCGCCGAGCAATTCCCTGAGCTGCAGCACGGATTCGCGATAATCCGCATTTCGCGTCGCTTCTACCGAGCAAACTGACCAGAACGGCTTAATTTCCAGCTTGCGGGAAGGCGCGTGGTACACAAGGCAATGCCCCGGGGGGACGCGACGTACACCTTCAAGTGGCGTCTCGCTTCCAGGGTAGTACTTGAAAACGAAATATGATCGCAGGGCTTCCACGTTCTCGGTGACCGGAATACCACTTTGCAGAAACACGGCGAGCTCCGAACCGAACATCACACCATGATCTGATATCATGTAATAAAGCGGCTTCACTCCTGCGCGATCCCTCGCCAACGTCAAAGTCTTTTGCACTTCGTCCCAGATGCAGAAAGCAAAATCGCCATTCATTTCGGGAAGCAACCTCTCCCCTACCGTTGCCCAGAGTCGCAAAAGCACCTCGGTGTCTCCGGTGGAGCGGAAACGTACGCCCTTAAGATACTTTTCAGCGAGGGTCTTGTAGTTGTACAATTCGCCATTGTAACACATCACATAGCGGCCGTCCGCCTCTATCATCGGCTGATGAGCGGCAGAAGAGAGATCCAGAATATTCAGACGGCGATGTCCCAGTACGATGCGATACGGCCCACACACCGACTTGTATGTCCCTTGATCATCCGGACCTCGGTGCCGGATGGCTTGCAACATCCGTTCAATCGGATATTCCGACGTATCGATATAGCCTGCAATGCCACACATCAGCGATTCAGAACAGCTTGAAATATTCCATCCAGACCATCAATAAAGCACTTCTCGGTGAATCGCTGCTCATACAGCATACGTGATTTTCTACCCATGGCAATTCGTGTATCATCATCATCAAGAAGCCGCACTACAGCATCGCGTACCGCAGTGGAGGAGCGTTTCTCAACAAGGATACCGTTGTAGCCATCGATAACAGACTCTGGTATGGCCGCATGGTTTGTTGTAATCACTGGCAGTGCCGCAGCCATCGCCTCGACGATCACCCAGGGATGGCCCTCGTAGATATAATACGACGGAAAGACGAAAATATGTGCTCTATTCAGCAGTTCCCATTTCTGCTCCTCTCCCACAGTATCGATGATCTTCACCCGATCTTCATATCCAGTGTTTTCATCGAGCATCCGTTTTCTTGTTTCCCCATCCTGCCAAGACCCCGCCGCAGTAAAGCGAATATCAGGATACTGATGCACAAGTTCGCGGGCCGCATCCAGGTATTCATGTATCCCTTTTGATGGTATGAAATTGCCGAGGTATAATACTTCGACAGGCGCAGCACGGCTTACGTTGGGCTTGGCTCTTGGATAGTCTCCTCCGTTCGGAAGCACCGAAATACGGTGATCTGGTACGACGTGTTGAAACATCCATCGCAGATTCTCTCCAAGAACAATCTGCGTGTGGACTCGCGCATGAACACATCCTATCAGCCACTTCATCATCCTCCCGCGAGTAGCATACCATGCACCAAAATGGCCACCACGAAGATGAAAAATAATTTTCTGTCGGAAAAGACGTGCGACCAACACAAATGGTATATCTCGAAGATACGCTACCGTTGTTTGAGCATTCAGAATGTAGCAGAGATCCGGACGGTGCTTGAAGCATAGACCCAGAAAGACCAGGTACTGCTTCAGTGCGATGAGAATATTCCCGAGATCTATTTTTGCCAATGTATGGATACCGCGATGATCCGAGGTATCCATATGTACGATTTGATATCTATTGACCAAATCCGATGCGAGAATACGTTGCGTCGCGACCGCCGGACCAATATAGGGCGGAGGGAGTTTACCAAATAATACAACCCGCAGCTTTCTGCTCATACTTCTGGATTTTCCCGTCTCAGAATGAATTCCGGGTCCCTGCTCATCGCGCGAATCAGTACGGAAATATAATAGCCCATTATCCCGAGTACCAGAAACAGAAAGCTGAAGGACAACGCCATAAACACAATGATCGTCGTGTATCCTGTCGGAATGGCGCTTCCGATCCATTTTACCACGCTATACCCGGCAAGAAGGATTCCCACAGTGGCATATACCAGAGAGAAAATGATTGCCAAGCGAAGCGGGATGTGCGTGTAATGGGCAATCACATTAAACGAAAGCGAAAAAAGCCTGAACATCGAGTACTTACTTTCCCCTTCCTGACGGCTCGGCGCGACAAAGGGTAGAAAGACAGGATGCACGCTGTTCATCTGCAGGACCGCTCGCAGAAAGTACAGCTTCCCGGCATAACGCTCGCTTACATCGTTCCATAGCTCACGACGAATAGCAAAATAATCCGTCGCGTTCTGCTCAAGCGGTGTACCTGACATTCGTCTTACAAGCCGGTAAAACAGACTCGTGAACGTACGACGCAGCCAACTTGCATCCTCTCTCCGTTCGCGGACCATAAAGACCGCGTCCGCTCCAGCCTCAATGCTAGCCAGGATCTTCGGGATATCTGCGGGTGGATGCTGGAGGTCTGCATCCATACAGATGAGAACATCACCTGTGGCATGTTCACAACCTGCTTTCATCGCACTCTCGTGTCCATAATTTCGTATAAATGACAATGATCGTATTTCGGTATCGACCATGTCACTTTTGAGACCTCGAATGCGCTCGAGCGATGCGTCCCGGCTGCCGTCGTCTACAAACAGTACTTCCTTGTTTCCTGGAATCCGACTGAGAATGCCGTTCAACGTCACCCACAACCTGAAAATGCTCTCTTCTTCGTTGCAGACGGAAATGACAATGCTAACTTTCATTGTACCTCATCGAGGACAGCCTCGACAACGTATACGAGGAGAGTACGATAAGGAGCATTTCGTGATAAACCTTGTGACGGTTGACGAACTGGTAGCCAATGTTCACAGCAGCAATACTCATGATGATGAGGAAGAAAAACCAGAACATGGTTCGATTGTTCTTCCATAAGAGAATCATACCGACAAAACCAAGGAGATAGATTACAGCTCCGTACACCTCCATCACGTTTTCTCTGAGAAACTGCCCCGGGTTCTTCTGCTTTCCTTCGAGCACATAGCCCCAAAGAAAGTACCGAACAGCTTTTATCAGAGTGTATTCGAGTACCAGTGAAGGATGATCGCTAATGTATTGCTTCGCCGCCGCAGCACCTTCCCTGCTCATCTCGAGTTGCCTTTTCGGACTAGCTGACATGAAGTCATCAGCGTGATATGTTGGATCCATTATGTACTCCGTATCACGCCCGATAACATCCGGGCTCAACCCTTCAAGCCAGACTTGTTTGACATAGCGGTTGTGGGAAAACCACAAAAAGTGTCCAGAACCCGTCGTGATCACTGGGAAAGCATCGACGTAAGTGGCATTCCGCATGGACCAGAGCAGGACCGGCGTGAATACAATGAGCACGGTTAAAACCATTTTCCATACAGCTCTGAAGCGTTCTTTCTGAAACAGCAGAAAGAGCATACCGAGTAGCAGCCCTATGCCAATTGGTCTGTTGAGAACGCCAATGCCCAATGCCACCCCGGACAGCCAGAGGTAATGCAGCTTCGCACCATTGAGGTACCGTAGGAACAAATACAGCACCAGGACAGCAAGAAACAGTGCCGGGATCGTGTCCACGATCGCGCTTGAGTGAATGATGCCGAGCGGGTATGCCGCGTACAGCAGTCCCGCCCATGTGGGCCGTCCCGCGAATGTATCTCCGATGCGCTGTAGCAACACGGCAGAGAGGGAATCCAGGAGGGACTGAGCGAACGTAAGGCTGAGCCAACCGAAGCCGTCGAGGAGCATCAACAGCGCCAGAAAGGCTGGGTAGACTGGAGTCTGGTACAGACAGATCACACCATGGTATGCAAAGGTATGCTGATTGATGAGATTTTGGGCGAGCGCGATACGGTGCTCGATCGAGCTTCCGATCGGAAAACCGTACACCGCGTATAGTGCGTAACCGGCGAGTAGGCGTACACCCATAGAAATGAGGAAGACCATCATCGGCCGCTTCAGGAATGCGGACTGTGTTGCAGCGCGTGTGTTCAAATGTTACCGTCTGGTTGGAAACGTAGGCTCCGTCGGCTGGGCATGGCCTTCTCAGCTTCCGGGCCGGACGAGATGCGTCCATTGATGTGTGAGAGCATGTACATCAGGTACCAGAGAATGGAGGTGTAGTAGAATGGGTGCCCAGTCATAGCATAAACAAGGAGAATTACAAGGTAAGACAGCGTGAGAGAAGTTTCTGGGCTACGAATCTTCCTGAACAGATTGATCAGTCTGGAAGCGAAAGTAACGATGATTAGAATGAACACGAGAAGTCCCACGGCACCCAGGTGTAAGAGATATGCCAGGTAATTGTTGTGTGCACCGTATGATATCCCATGTCCAAAGAGTTGCTCTGTAAATGTGAAATCGGCTGCGTACATATCAAGAAGCGACATCCACCTGGTAACTCGTCCCATTCCCAGTCTATGTATGGGTATATCCCCATATTCCGCATAGCTTACCTCCTGTTCGAACCGCCCTCTGAACGATTCATCCTCCATATACAGTAAAATGGGAGCAGCAACAAGAATCGGCACTATAATAGTTGCACGCCTCTTGTAGATACCGTGCCACGTCAGCAAGTAGAGCGCGTACATGATCATAGCACTGCGTGTCAAAGTGAGCAGAAGGATAAACACTGTAAGCACGTTGTTGCCGATGTAAAGCCATTTACGCGACCTCAAGTACCCAGCCTTCTCCATCAGGTAGCTATGAATGAGCACGGAAATGACAGCATAATACGCAGGTGTGCCGGGATCGTTGTAGAGGCTTGCGAAGCGCTCGACACCGCGCGAGATATCTACTGTGAACCCGCCTATGTAATACGTGATCATAAACACGATGCTAACAGCCAGTGTAGAAAGAACAATTTTCTCATAGATACCGACACGCTCTTCCGCGTCCAAAGCAAGTCTTGACCCAGTCCAGTATACCATATAGGCGATAATTGTTTTTGACATAAAGTCAATACTGCTGAGGATATCGACATGCCCCGCCATCATGCCCAGTAGCGAGGATAGCAAGCTCAGCGAAAGGAATACAACTATCAGCGCTCCGTTCTGGAGATGAACATTCTTCGTAGAGAAGGTAATACGGACTAGTACAATTACGCCTATAATAGAGGATATCTCGATCGGATTGAATCCACCCACAAGATTTGTATTCGGGAATAGCGAAAAGGCAGGCGCAAAGACTAAAACCGCCATGTACGCGCGATTTGTATTACCTGCAATGGCAATCACATACAGGATTAAAAGTATGACCGCGGCGAATGTCACTTATCCGTGCCAGGTCTGTCAGAGGTTTTCAAAATAGACGCTCTCATCAACGGAATCAACCAGTAGTTGGGTGAATGGTGGATGTCCTGCTGTACTCCACCAGCCAGTCGACGAAAATCTTCAATCCCTGTTCTGGTGGAAGCGACTCAACCTTGTCTAAGAAATCGGGATGTTGTCGGCACGCCCGGGTCTGGTGCATGTCATACTCGCGGCCGGCTTCGTAGGAGATTGCTGGAGCCAAGCCGACGTGGTCAGCAATTGAGCGTATCATGTCGTTGACGGAGATTTGATTTTGAAACCCAACGTCCCAGGCAGTGAATCCCGGAGTCTTCCAATCCCCACCATCGACAAGAATACCGATCGCGTGGATGGCGTCGTCGATGAAAGTCATGTCTCGCAGTATCGAGCCATCCCCGTAAACTGTGATGCTTTCACCTCGTAGTAACTTATTCGCTATAATGTAATAAAACATATCCGGCCGCCCCCAGGGACCATAGATCGAAAAAAAGCGCATCGCGGTCACCGACATACCGTAATTCCTGCAGTAGGCCCGCGCAAGTATTTCATTGGAGGATTTCGTCGCACCGTATACCGACATCGGGACGTCGATACGGTCCAGCTGGCCGTGCTGATCCATATACTCGCCGTACACCGTGCTGGAAGATGCCATCAGCAGTGGTTTGTCCGACTCGCGCGCCAGCTCGAGCATGCTGCAAAATGCTGTTATGTTGTTTCGAAGGTATGGCCGTGGATCCTGTGCCGACGCTGCCACCCCAGGCTGCGCGGCCAGATGTACGATTAAATCGATGTCCGATAGTGGGATGATTCTTCCAATGTTATCTGCATCGAGGCAATCAGCCTCAATGCATGCGAAGTTCCCATGCAATACCGAGGCCCTCGCACTGTACTGCTGGATATTGCGGATCCTGGCGTGCTTGAGTTCCACGGAGTAATAGTCGTTGAAGTTGTCAATTCCGTAGACATCAAATCCGCGTCTTAAAAGAGCGAGGGACAGGGCAGAACCGATGAACCCTGCTGCTCCTGTGATCAATACTTTCATTTGTCGACAGTTCCGTTCGATGACGACCTCGTCTGAATGAGAGACTTCGGGAATGCACGGTGATCATCCTGCCCTCTCAGCATTCGGAAGCTTCTTATTATCATGAGAAGGATCTCCTCGTGAGGCGTTTTTTACCACGGTTCAAGGCGCCAACCAGACCCGGCCAGCTATTATACAGCTTCTGCCTCCATCCTTCACGCGCGTGCTCGAACCGGAGAATGCTTTCTACTGCTGCCGGCTGTATGACCCGCTTTTGTATACGCGAAAAAATGGGAGCCAAGAGTTCCTCTCTCGAGGACCAGTCCAGCTCTTTCTCCGAATACACTCTGGCAGCGCGTTTTTTTTCAGTTAAAGCTGTCCTGTCCTTTAAAAGCTCAGACATGCTATCGGCCAGAGTCGGCACATCGATTTCGACCATGGGCCAGTAGTAACCGTCATGTCTTGTGAATTCCCTCGCCACGCGGACGCCGACGCTGAAATCGGGATGTAAAAACTCGTTCATCGGGGGGTGATCCGTTGCCACCACGGCCAGCCCGCTGGCGATGGCCTCCGGAAGTGTCAGACCCAAGCCGTCCAGTCTCGAGGGATAGACATAAACGTCGGCGCGGTGGTATAAACCGGGGGCAGGTATCGTCCGATGCACGATTTCAAGTTTCCTTCGCTCGGTCAGGGTCCGTGCTGCCCGAGCGGCGTCAGTCCCGAGGACGGAAAGGTCACGCTGCGTGTGAATCAATAGCGAAAAGTCCCCCTCAAGTATGAGGGCGGCCTTAAGAAGAAGGTCCGTTCCCTTACGCCAGGGACTCAGCCCGCAGGAGTGGAAGAACATAACCTTCCCGTTCTCCTCGCGCATCCGCGGCTGAAAAAGGTCGAGGTCCACTCCCCAAGGAATATAATACGCCTGCGGATGTTGCTCAAATACCGAGTAATGCCTGCGTGTATTACAGATCACAAAGTCGTAAGCATCGAAGAATGGCACTGTTTCCTCGGTATAATAATCAATATACGCACCGCACAGAACAGGCAACTCCGCGCAGGCGAGTACGGGCGGCCACCACGATTGCTCGTTGAAAAGCACGACGTCTATGTGCTCTTCGGTGATCCATCGTTTCATATCGTCGATGTCAACGGCGGCCGCTACCGGCGCCCCGCTGACTTTTCCCCACCAGACGTTCTCGCGGTCGAAGCTGGGATCGCCCTTGGCGAAATACCCACCCCGCGCATAGATGAACACGTTGAATCGGCCTTGGAGCAGTTGCTCGTACTGACGCGAAACATATGCGGCGCCCCGCTCAAACCAGGTTGTGACGATCCCAATATTCTTCACCGGCACCCCGACTGGTGGTGAGCCGCCTGGATCGAGAGCTTCACATGCGTTTCCCGATGAATTTCACAGGCTGCCCAATATACATGCCGTACTCCACAGTTTTGATGCTGCCCGATATCGCGGAGTTCGCACCGATGATGACGCCATGTTCAATGTGGCTTCCTCCAGTCACAAGGCAGCCTCTGCTGATCTGCACATCACTACCGATAACGATCTCTGAGTACGTCGCAGGCTGTTCATGTATTTTATTATCCGCAGCATAACCGTGGTCTCCGTCCCGCACACTAGAGAATTCGCCGAGACCGGAATAATCGCCAATGCGTACGCGCCTGCCACAACTGATGAGAATATCTTGCGTGAGGTTTACGTGAGCACCGATATCGAGGATCGCACCGGCACCGACATCGATGGTGACACGGTACCCGATAGTCACCGCCGGTCCGAGGCGAATGTTTCCATGTGGAACCTGCCGGAAGGTCGGCCACTGCTTACATTTCAGCCTCGGGCCAACGCTGCAGCCGTGCAGCCGCAGGTAACAGCGCAGCAGATAGCCGCGGACCATCCAAATTGCCTTTCGGAGTCGGTGCTCGGTCGTCACCAAGGCGTTCAGCAGCGCACTCATATCTGCAGTGTCTTCCTCATCTGGTATAGTTCGCGTGTGAAACCGAGGCTTTCCCACAGTCGCCAGGCGTGCTCGTTTTCTGTCAGTACCTGCAGCTCCAGGGAGACTACATCGTGGTTCTGGAACCATGTCTGAAGTTCATGGATCATTTTCAGTACGAGAGGACCGCTTCTGTAGCGTTCTTCGAGATAAAGCCCGTCGACGAAGCCGACCTTCCTGCTTCCCAGGTACGGCGGCGTGATGCGGATATACCCGAAGACAAAACCGATGATACGTTCGCCGTCGACGGCCGCAACCATATGGTAGAAGCGACCAAGACTTTTTTTCAATCCATCTAGCCACAGTTGCTCTCCGTTATCCACGAGGGGCATCTGCAAGCCCTTGTCTACCATGCTCTCATAGTAAACCCTGAACAGCGGCGGTAGCTGTTCCAGACGCTCGTCGTCGCGTCCAATGATCTCTATTCGTACACCGGTCATCCGCTTTTCGCCGAGCTGAGTACACAGTCCATGAAGCCTCCCAGTGTCGTGAACACTTTGGGGTCGTATTCAGTAAAGTCGATCTCGATCCGGAAGGCTTCTTCTACATCGGTGATCAGGCCGAAGAAGTCCATGGAGTCGAACACTCCGGATCCGGTGAGGTGAAAATCATCCATCAGGTCCGGCAACTCAAGTCCCAGCATAGCACTTTTCTCTTTGATTCGCTTTTCGATCAACATCCTGATGTCATCGCGTTTCATATATCGAACTCTCCTGCTGCCAGCTTGTTTCTGTCCACTTTTCCATTGGCGTTAAGTGGAAAGCGGTCCATAAGAGTAACTTGTGACGGCACCATGTAGTCAGGCAAACTGCCAGTACAGTAGTTAATGATAAGCGTGCTGGTTACAGTGTCATTTTTCGTCATAGCAAAGGCACGGAGACCAATGGTGAGACCGCTTCTATCCTGCAGCGGAATGACCACGGCATCTATCACATCTTCAATAGAGCGAATCACAAATTCCACCTCACTTATTTCGACCCGGAAGCCTCGAATTTGCACCTGATTATCAATCCTACCAAGGAACTGTATCGTACCATCATTAGATTCCTGTACTGTATCCCCTGTTCGATACCACACGATATTACTGTCATCCAAACGGACAAAACTCTCGGCTGTTTTCTCCGTATTATGGAGATAGCCATTCGTGACCTGTGGACCGGCTATAAGTAATTCACCTCGCGAACCGGCCTTGACTGGACGTAGCATATTATCGACAATACAGTGCTTGTGTGTCGAGAACACCTCTCCTATCGGCACTATTCCATTTGCAGACCGTCTAATGGACCTCTCACCTTGCCATTTATGCTCAGCTATACAAATTGTTGCTTCCGTCGGACCGTAAAGGTTGAACACTGCGGAGTTTGGCGAAGCTCTTTGCCAATCCTCGGCGATATGATTTGGGAGCGCCTCTCCACAAAAAGCACTGTACCGCAGAGTAGGGAAACTGCCGGGTTTCAGCATTCTTACATGCTTCATTCGTAACGCTATTGATGGGACTGAGAACCACGCTGTTAGCCGTTTATCATTGATGAACTTGTTGGGCAGCAGCAGGTCGTCTGGCTGAAGCGGGCAAAGACATCCTCCTATCGACCAGCAGATAAAAATATCATGTACACTCAAATCGAACGTTGCATCAAAAGTCTGCGAAAACCTGTCTTCCTCCGAAAATCTTCCCTGATGCAATATATATCCGATATAGGCATCTAGATTGGAATGACTCACTGGGATTCCCTTTGGCTGCCCCGTCGTACCCGACGTGAAAAGCACATATGCGATTGGGGACCACGTTTCGGATAGGATTGTTCTCTTTGGGTGAGATTGCAATGCATCAGTGTGGATGGTGATGGAGTCCAACCACTCCTTCGTACTGAAGTCTACCAAAATTACCGCGTCCAGGTTTGCACCAGTTTCTACATACGACTTGTAGTAGTCAGAAAACTCTTCACCAACGATAGCTGTGTCACATCCTGCCATGTCGAGCATGTTTCTGGTTCGGCTATGTGGGAATTTTGTGTTCAATGGCAGATACGCACGTCCGGAACGCAGCGCTCCCAGCATTCCAGCATATATTGTGAACGATCGACTGGCGAAGATTGCAACAGGTTTAAGGTTCCGACTCTTCCCGCTCGCAATTGCATTCGCTATTTCTCCAGCCGACTCCCACAGTTCTGAATAACTCCATCGTCTGCTACCTATTTCCAATGCAGGCTTGTTCGGGTAGTGCACAACGGTTTCATGAAGGCGATCCAATATATTTACATCGGACATAGCGCTTGATCAGTTTAGGTTGCCTTTTGCTGAAAGAATCTCTTCCGCCATCGCAGGGCTTACACAGTCAACCACCTCGGAATCAGTGAACTCCACCCCGAACTCCTCTTCTAGCGCGGCTACAAGGTTGAGGTGCTTCAGGCTATCCCAGCCCGGTGTGTTGTCGGGTCCAGTGCTGTCGCTGATGGCGGTTGTTTCCAATCCAAGCACCAGTGCGAACACCCGGTCTATTTTCTCACGCATTGATTTCCTCTATATATGACAAGTATCTGGGCTTATACTGGTTGACGGGTAGCGAAAATTCCATTCTTCCATCTGACTCTGTTTGCGAAACTGTAAAACCGCATCGTGAATAATAATCAGCGACCTGAGCGTTCTTCTCGGTAGGCAGATACACACCGGCGATTGTGTCAGTGCCACGTGAGGCACAATGTGCAACGATACTGTTCATGATTGCGTATTCGATCGTACGCCCGATGATTCGACAGCTCATGAATAGTGAGTCAATACTGGTTATAGAGGCCTCGTTCCGCAGGATGCATGCGGCGGTGATGCCGCTGTCGCCATATCGGTCGCGCACCCCAAACGCGAGTACCTCCGCGTCCTCGGATGCGATAAACGCGGCAATGTCCGCCTCTGCGTAGCGCCTCGTTGTGAGGTTGAATTGATTCGTCTTCTGCGTCATCTGCGCGATACGTGGAATGAGTTTCGTGTCGTTCAGGTGAATGGTCAACTGTATTCCTAACCCCTGCAGATAGCTTTCAAGGTCATTATGCCGGTCGCGATCCTTCGCCCGAAGCTGTTCTTCCAAGTACTGGCACCGCCGCCCGGTATCTTCATCCGTAACCGACAGCTGCGTGAAACGTGTTTCGAGTTCCCGGAACATGGCCGGGTAGCGGTACAGCTTATCTGGCACCTTGTACGTGGCCACGGAGGGAAGCTGCTCGCGCACGAGACCGGTTTCGAAATCCGAATCGTCCAGAAAAACAACGGAATCCAGGCCCAGGTTGAGTTCTCTCGCAATATCCCTGATGCTCCTCGTCTTCGCATCCCAGGAGACGCGCTTGATGGTCAGATCATCGTCTCTCAGCACCATCTGGGCATCGTCATGGAGCAGAGCGTCTACGTCCTCGGCGTTGTTTTTGCTGCACAGACCGAGCAGCACGCCGCGCTTCCCCAGCGCCCGAGCGCGATGTTGGATCTCAGCGAATACCGATCCGGGATACTGATGACGGTCAAGTTGCAAGCCAGCCGCGCCGTCCTCTCCAAGGATGCCTCCCCACAACGTATTATCGCAATCCATTAAAAGTAGCTTGGCCGTACGTCCAGTCAAAGAATCGAACCAAGGTTTCACTGAAGTGACAAACTCCTTGAAAAACGGGACGGCATGGATTGCGCGTGCGGTATACCAACCGCGCCAATCGAGTGATGCGTCAAGTGACGTTCGGGCATAGATCTTGTCGATGTCGACGAGCCTGCCGTTGGCGGGCAGAGCTTCAAGCAAATGGGTGTTGCAGCGTTCGACGAATTCGTCGTAGGCGACCGGCTGCACATATTCCGCAGTGAAAGGCATTGCGGAAAATGTCGTCCAGAGCAGCAGCGCCACATGGGACAGGTTCTTCGCCACGAGTGAGATCTCCGACGCCATTTGCCGGAACAGCTCCTCCCGATCTGCTCCGGTCATCAGTTCCAGCCTGTGCGGTAGTCCTTCCGTGAAATTGGCCGCTTCCCAGATCACCACCGCCACTCGCGCATCGCTGCCGACGCTTTCTTGGACGATCTGGTTGTACCCGCCCAGGGTGACTTCGATAAAGATGCCCTCCGAACGTAATGCATATTCGAGGATGTCCCTCAGCGGCTGCACGGTGACGTTGGAGAGCACATGCACCGGCATCGGATTTCCGGTCATTGCAGCCGCAAGCTCACGGTTGGCTGCGATGATCTCCGCGAATTTCATCTCCTTCACCGCATCACCTGACCGCCATTGACGCGGATGGTTTCACCTGTGATATAGGCGCTGGCGTCGGAGATCAGGAAGGCCACCGCTTCAGCAACATCGCGGGGTGTGGCGAGACGCTTGAGTGGCGCCGTGGATTGCACACGTGTACGCGCGAGGGATGGTAGTACAGCGATGAGTCTGGTTTCGGTCATCCCCGGGGCTACGATATTCACGCGAATGCCAAAGGGCGCAAGCGCCACGGCCAGAGTACGCGCCATTCCTTCGAGAGCGGCCTTCGCGGTGATATAGGGCAACCAATCTGCGTTCGGAGTATCCACCGCTTGCGAGGAGAGTAGGACGATACTTCCTCTTCCCAACTCCTTCATACCTGGCAATACGGCCTGCACCGCATTCCACGCGCCAAGTACATCCACGCGCAGTGCTTTTTCCATCTCCTCCCAGGTAAGATCCGTAAAATCCGGAAATTCCAACGGAGCGGTGACGGCATACACCAACGCACCGACGGAGCCCAATCGAGCCCGCACTGTTGCGGCGGCGTCCGACATCTGAGCGTTGTCAGTACAGTCAGCAACGACGGTTATCGCCTGCGTGCCGCATTCGCGGATTTCTTGGGCGAGCTTTTGAGCACGTTCGGAGTGTGCATGATAATGAATGGCGATCGGATATCCCGCGTGCGCGAGCCGCGCCGCAACGGCACCGCCAATGCCTCCGCTCCCACCCAGCACCAGGACGGGATGTTTCTCGGGGTCGTCCGTCCTAGCAGACCGAGGGTGTTCTGAGACCTGATCCAGCAGTTTCACCTGGGCTTCACCGCGTGTAACGAGCTGTCGGCGCTGATTACGGATAGCGATATCCAGTATGATAGATTTACTTCTTATTTGCTTCTCCCTGACCACGGCGGTCACGGTAATGGTATCACCGACAAAGACCGGCCGCAAGAACTCCAGTGTTTGGCGATGCCAGAGCGCTCCATCGCCGGGGAGCTTGGTCCCAATGATGGTCGAGAGAAATGACACGCCAAGCATGCCATGGGCTACCGGTTTACCAAAGCGCGTCCTGCCGGCAAAGTCGCCATCCACATGCAGAAGGTTGTCGTCGCCCGACAGCTCGGCAAAGCGCCGGACGTCGTCTTCGGTGATGAGATGACGGATTTTCGCGGATTCGCCGACGACGATGCTCTCGAATGTTCTCATGCGCCCGCCTCGCGAAGACGTTGTTGTTCGAGACGATTATCGAAATCGATCACTGTGCCCAGAACCTTCAGGAGCAGGCAACGCAGCAGTTTCACAGTATTGGATGAATAGCGCGGTATGCCATAGTGCCGCAGAATGCGGTATCCCTCGGAGAAGCGTGTGCAGCCACCGCTGACGCCACCCGATTCGAAGGCAGTCAAAAGCTTCGGAATGTACCGAAAGCGCGCGCCCGAGCGTTTGGCTCGCAGGAGAAACTCATAATCCGCATCCACCTTGTAAGAAGTATCGAAATAGCCGATACGTTCGTACAGCGCGCGGCGTACAAAACATGTGGGGTGTAAAATGGATGGCTTCCGCTCCAGCGCCGCGATATCCGGATCGGGTTGCTGTATGCGAAACCAGGAAAAAGATTCGTAGGTGGTGAATACCATTTGATCGCCATGCAGGATGTCTGCGTCACTGTCGCGAGCCGCTTCGACGATTGTCTTCAGTGCCCAGGGAAAATAGAAATCCCCGGCGTTGACAATTCCGAGCCAATCGCCGGTGCAGCGTTTCAGGCCTTTGTTCATTGCGTCGTAGATGCCGCTGTCTCGCTCGCTCAGGTGCGTGGTCACGATATCGCTGTATTCCCGTATGATGTCGTTCGTACCGTCGGAGGACAGTCCGTCGATAACGATGTACTCGTCTGCGGGGTTAGTCTGCCTCCGCATCGCCTTGAGCGACCTCGCGATGCGTGCTTCGTCGTTGAGTGCTATGGTAACTACGGAAATCTTCATATCACTCAGGCAGGCTCATGCGCCAGTCTATGACTTTTACCCAGGCCTCGCGCCAACGTACGATGTTGAATATTTCGTTCACGATGTCCTTCTGTCGGCCTGCGATTTGCACCCTGTCTGAAAGCAACCGTTCCAGGCCCTCCGCTATTGCTTCCGAATTCGCTTCCGCCTTCACAGTGGGCAGATCGTTGAGTCCACCCACCGGCGTGGACAGCACCGCCGATCCGCAAGCCATTGCTTCCAGCGCGCTATAGGAGGTACCTTCAAACGCTATAGTCGGAATCAGTGTCAGCTCGGCCTTTTGGTACAGTTCTCTCATTTGCCTGTAATCAACTTCACCAAGAAAGCGCACAGAATTCGTCAGCTGGTATTCCTTCACGAGGGCAACACATTCTTCGTAATACGAGCCACGAAGTTGCCCTCCTGCGATGTGCAATCTGTAGTTTGAATGTGAAGTCACAAACATTGCAAAGGCCTTGATCGCAAGGTGTATGCCGCGTGACTTCCTGATATTTCGCGGTACGAGGACAATGCGCTCTCGTTTTTGTCCCTCGTCGAAAAAGCGGTCAGGATCTACGGCATTAGGGATGTACCATGAAACATCATCCACCATAGTAAATGGCTCATGTCCCAGAGGCACACGCAGTCCAGTCCGCCGGAAATAGTCTGTGTCATTTGCGACGACGGGAACGCGATCCCGCATGCAGCGAACCGAGACCCAGGCTTTGTACCGATCGACTGGCTTCACAGGATGTTCCGGCCAGTCTACACCATGAGACAGTACGATCGTATTGGCTCTAGCCGGAATACCCGGATAGTGAAACGGATAATGAGAGATGACGATGTCCGCCTTACGCAACAGCTCTCCATGGCGGCGAAGCATTGCGGTAAACCAAAACCAAGAAACATGCCGGCTAATACGGCGCAATCCCCGTGGTGGCCGCGTGACTAGCACATACTCAGGCGGATCCGAGTTCCGGTCCGGCTGGATGATAGTTGTAACAAGCCCTTTCGATTCCAGCAAGGTGCGGAGTTCCTCGACATATATCTGTTGTCCTCCGCTGGTCAAGGGATGGTAGTGCATTGTGACTTGAACGGCTCTGACCGGCTTCATACTGCGATGACTGCGTTGTTTCTATGCTGCTGGAACTCGCGCAATACATGCTTACTGATAAAGCGATGCCTGCTGAACAGGGCTGCAACGTCCTTGATGAAGTCACCAAAGGCACTAGCCTGCATATCCAGCAGGAGCATTTTCCTGTACAGCCTATACAGTTCGGGATGCTCCCCTTCGAGCAAGCCAATTTCGTCAAGCCGCTCCTGAATTTTCAAGTGCATCTCCAAGGTCCTGCGCACCTGCAGCCTGTGGTCGACCATGCTGTTCACACCACCCTGGTGCCGCCTGTACACAGAGCCCTCACCAGGAACATATATTCCTCTGCCTTCGAGCAGAGCAAGGAAGAACATGTATCTGTCAAGATACATCATCTGCAGGCAGCGCTTGCTGTCAGCTTCCGTCAGTTCAGGAGCGCGCATCATGACGGTTGACGTCTGCGGATGCAACCCGCGGAGCAGATCACCGAGATCAATATCGTGCCGGAGCGCGCCCTGTGGAGTAGTGAGTCGCTTTTCGCCTTCTAGCACAAGATAATCCGTGAAGCACATTCCGCACTCGGGGGAGGCAGTCATTACCTCGTACTGCCTCCGGAGCTTGCGGCTATCTATCCAGTAGTCGTCACCTTCGAGAATGACATAGTATCGTCCCCGCACATGGGACATTGCGGAAATGAAATTTCCCGAAACTCCAAGTTTCATTGGATTTCGAATCAGCTGGATTGTCATTTCCGGACTTGCCCTGTCCGCGTAAGGATGAATCCTGTTCCAAGTGTCGTCACTGGAAGAGTCGTCCGAGACGATAAGCTGAATGCGCGGGGCGTCAACCTGAGCGAGTATGCTCTCGAGCGCCTGCTCAATGAACGCCCCATGATTGTACGTGATGACGACCACGCTAACTGTGCTGTTCTGCAAGTTTAAAGTTTCTCCATCTGAGCCATGACGTGTCTATTGATAATCTCGTAACCGATGGTTTTGAATGCGCGGTTCATGAATGCATAGACAATTATCATGATTATGGTTTTCACAGAGGCGTTTAGCATCAGCTCCCACACCACATCACTCTGCGGAAGTAGACTCCCCACCAGAACCGAAGCAGCGACGGCTACTGACACGAGGATCGCATACTGGTAAATGGACTTCATCATCGGGAACAATGGCATACGCAACACACCGCCGATCATCCAGACATTCAGCCAGACGCTTCCAACATACGCGACGCACATTGCAGCGAGAAAGCCATCGATTCCGAAATACAAGCCGATCGGCATGCAGATGGTGAGAATGATCTTTTTGTAAATTTCGAGGCGCAGGAACGACTTCGCATGCCCGGTACCGCTCAGCACGTTCACCAGTACTGCTGAGACGGGGTATGCGTAGGCGTAAAGCATCACGAGGCGCAGGTAGGGAACCGACGGTAGCCATCTATCGGAGAACAGGAGAACGACGATTTCGTGCGCCGAAACAAAGACCATCCCTGAAAGCAAAAATAGAACTAGACTAAGCCCATGGAGGCTGTTCTCCACGACGCGCTTCACCTCATCAAGATCCTCCTGCATTCTACTGATCAGGGGAAAGAACACCCGGACCAGGCTGGTTCCCGCATAGCGTATGATGAGGGTGTTGAAGGAGGTCGCGCGGTAATACAGCCCCAAGTCTGCGGCAGAAAACAGCTTCCCGATCAGGAGCAAGTCAACGCGTTCGTAAACAGTGTTGATAATGCCAGAAAGGAACATCCTGCCGCTGAATGGAAGGTGTGTACGCAGGACGCTGGAGTTGAATTGCAGCCGTGGGCGCCACCGCTCCATCGACCAAATGATGACCGTCTGTACCGATAGACCAATTAGCGTCTGTAGAACGAGACTCCAGACACCGTACCCGGAATATGCCAGAACAATCGCGACCACCCCGGAAATGATCGACGCGACAAAACTAGCGTACGTCTGTACCCGGAAGCGCATCTCGCGGGTCAGAATAGCGAGGTGTACTACGCTCAGAGATCCGATCATTGGATTGATCGCCAGCACCCTCATAACATCGGCGATCTGCACCTCCTCGTAAAAGTGCGCGACCCAGTCGCTGCCGAAGAAAAGCAGCAGGGAAATGAGCATCCCAGCTGTGACGTTGACGAAGAATACTGTTGAGTATTCCTCTTCGGTGACGCTTTTCGCTTGCACCAGCGATGCACTGAGGCCGAGGTCAATCAGTATCGTGGATACTGATACGAAAAACATCGACATCGCGACAAATCCGAATTCCTCCGGGCCCAAGATGCGCGCGAGCACGATGGTCACGAAAAAAGTAACCCCTTGCTTCAACAGCTTACCGGATACATCCCACGCGAATGCGTTGACACCTTTCCGCCGAAGGTCTTGGCTGTCATTTCTGGTCACCGGCACTCCCGTTTATAGGACGTTTAACCTCGGCGGTAGCCTGGCCTGGTTACAGCGTCATGCGCAGCACGTCGCGATTTATCTCGATTGCTCTATGGTCGGTATGACCGTACATCGAGAGGCATTGTACCTTGCCCGCTAATCGTTTTGCAAGTGAAATGTTTCCTTGCCTAAGCAGTTTCTCCAGGATATCCAGTGGTGATTCTTTCTTATACTTCCCGACAAAGCTCACTCAGAGATCTACTGTTTTGATAAGCTGGAATAACAATACTAATACTCACTTTTCACACTCATATATTGAGTCTCACATCGATTTCAGAAAACCTTCACCCATCTGCCTTTTACGGACTATTTTCGCAGGACTTCCATATGCAAGCACATTGTCCGGCAAACATTTAGTTACCAATGATCCCGAACCCACTACGGTATTCTCCCCAATTGTGATTCTATCCAGCACCGTTACACCCAATGTGATGGCTGAATATCGCCCAATAATAACCTTACCTCCGGTTATCGAGCCCGCCGAGATGCTAGAGTATTCGCACATCCTTGAATCATGCTCTAATTGCGCTCCAGTTGCCATAAAGCAGAAATCCTCGATCATGCTTTCTGGATTAATTATACAACCTGACATTGCGACGACTCCAATACCGATGCTGACATTCTTACCGATTATCGTCAAGGGATGAATGGCATTAACAAACCTGAAATCGGGAACCTGATCGACAATGCAATCCCGCACCAGTTTTCGTGACCAATTGTCCCCAATTGTGATTATTCCTCCGTTTACGTCATGCCTCTCTATCAATTCGTCAAGTTGCTCTTGTCTTCCGATTACTTCATATCCATACAAGCTGCTCCGATTTCATGCCTGGAATCCACAAGCCCAACGATCGCGTATTCACCGACCCTATCGAGGATATCTACACAATATTCGGCCTGAAGCCCGCCACCAAAGAGGATGATATTGTTCATAATTGCGAACTTTACTCTATGATTGGTATTTATGAGGCAATGTAATTAGACACGGCATCGCAAGCGATTTCGCGTACAGAAATAGCGCTTATTGTTTCGACCTCCACCCGCGATATGTGTGCTGATATCGGTAGACATAATATCCTGTTCGCGACTCTACTGGCGACAGGATAATCCAAAATTGTTGTGGCTGTTTTATACGGAGCGAAATGAGGAATCAGTGGATAGAAATAGCGCCTCGCGTATATCTCCTGTTTCTTCAATGCCTCATAAACCTTATCCCTTTTGTCACCTGGTAGAATCACCGGCATATATGAATAATTACCGTGCCCGCTCTGATCCTTAATCACCCGGATTTTATCCCGCCCATCCAGCAATTCCAGATACCATTCATACACCTGCCTGCGCTTGATCCGCACCGTATCCCACAGCTCCAATTGCAGCAATCCGAAGGCCGCCTGCAATTCATTCATTTTAGCATTTATACCCACATCCTGCACGCTGACCTCGTCGGTAAAGCCAAAATTGCGCAATAAATCCACTCTACGTTTTAGCTCGGCTGTCTTGCTTATGACTATGCCTCCCTCGATTGTATTAAACGCCTTCGTCGCATGGAAACTCACGACAGATATATCACCATGGGCGCACAAGGATATGCCATTTACTTCCACACCGAAAGCGTGCGCGGCGTCGTAGATCAGCGGTAAATTATACTTATTTGCTAGATGCTGCAATCCTTCCAGATCACAGGGATTGCCAAACACATGCACGGGCATAATGGCACAGGTGTTATCGGTAATCTTTGCTTCTACCTCGGCAACACTGATATTCAACGTCTCTTCATCAATATCGCAGAATACTGGTTCAAGACCGGTCCACTTTATTGCATGCGCAGTAGCGACAAAGGAGAATGGAGTTGTGAGAACCTCGCCCTTCAGGTCCAACGCCTTCAACCCGATCAAGAGACCAAGCGTAGCGTTGGATACGAGGCTGACATAAGGGGCGTTAAAAAATTCCCCTAACTGCTTTTCAAATTCCTGATGGTAGGTCCCAAAATTCGTTAGATACCGCCTTTCCCAGATATCTTCCAGCAGCGGGATAAATTCCGCTAGAGGTGGGAGTGAAGGAGATGAAACATAAATCGGTGTCATCAGTGGGTCATTTTCTTATTAGATATTCTTATTATTGCTCTCTGCCTTTATCACCAACCCGATGCTTCCATTCAATTCGATCAGAATATTATGACCTCTATGGTATGCGAACTGGAGTCAGGCGCGCGTTGGAATTAGCGGCTATAGTATTTTGTTGTCGCCCTAAACCATCATTGAAGTTCATAATCGGTAGATATCCCATTGAAACCTGTAAAAGACCAATATCGGCATAGGAATGCCTGATATCGCCAAGCCGCGACGGCGCGTAGGTATCCTTCAGCACTGTCCCAAGTGACCTATTCAATTGCATCACAAGCGTATTCAGTGTAATCTGGCCATGGGTTGCACAATTCAGCGCTTTACCAACCACGTCTGGCTCAGTTGAAGCCAGCAGATTTGCGCTAACAACGATCCATATGTACGTAAAATCACGGCTTTGCTCGCCGACCCCAAATATTATAGGAGAGTCCCCTTTCAACATGGCTTTGATAAACCTGGGGCTGACAGCCGAGTATTGTGAATTCGGGTCTTGCCGCAGACCAAATACATTAAAATAGCGCAAAGCAACGTCTCAACGCCGTACAATGCGGAGAACACCCGACAGTATTGCTCGCCTGCAAGCTTCGAAACCGCATAAGGAGACATAGGCATGCGTCATTGTCTCTACCTTCGGCAACACCGAATCATCGCCATAGACGGGGAAGGAGGATGCATAAACCACGCGTCGCACACCTTGGCCCTTTGCCGCTTTAAGAATGTTCAGCCTACCAACCACATTCACTTCATTAGATGTGATCGGATCGTTGATCGATCTTGGAACGGATGGCAACGCGGCTTGATGTAGAATGATTTCCATTCCCCACACAGCCTGGTCCGCCACATGATAGCTGCGAACATCGCCTTCAATAATCTCAATGTACTTCTCATAGGCTGTCAGGTTCTCACGTTTCCCTGTGGAAAAATTGTCAGCTTTTCCTATAGAATTATATTTTCTTTCACTTTTGTAATTCGACAGGTATCGAATAGCTATTTCAATGATATCTGCTATGGTGACGTCATTTTATTTTCTTTCACTTTTCGTTACACTATGAGTTGGAGGTCCTTGTTTTATTACCCGCGCTGGAACCCCGAATACTACGACATCAGATTCTACATCTTTAACCACACATGAGCTAGCACCGATTGTAACAAAATCACCTACTGTTACATCTCTTATAAACGAATTACTCCCTATCAAACAAGCCATTCCAATACTAGCGCCACCGTTAACGGTGACGTTTGGACTCACAATTGAAAATGGACCTATACTCACTCCATGGCCAAGAACAACATGGATATTAAGCATAACGTGATCGCCAATAGTACACCCAACTGTGAGATCCGTATTACGTCCAATAACAACTCCCTTACCGAGAGTATTTGTTTCGCTTACTTTCACCGTTGGTGAAACCAACGTTGCCCAACTGACTGTCCCATCTTCAATCATTTTCACTACTCTCAGTCGGACTAATGGATCCCCAAACGCCACTACGAACTCTGCATTCGGATATTTCCTGAAATCGCTAAACCTACCCAGGACTTTATAGCCTGAGAGAGTGCTTCCATTGATTCCGGGATAATCATCTAAGTAACCCAACAAGTTCCATGTCAGCGACTTTTCATTGATCTCTTCAATCAACCAAGCTATCTCCTGACCAAGACCGCCAGCGCCGAGTATCACGATATCTTTCATCTCTCAAACTCCTTCTACTAAGCACATTTTTTATAACTGTTATAATCATGCTTATTTTTGAACGATTTTGCGAACAAAATCAGAGACTTTACAGACATCCCATCTGTGAGGAGTTCGGACATTGGCAAACATAATACTTGCCTTGAGGTGTCATCTGCGATCTCAGCGCTACCATCGTCATTATAACCGAGATATGCCTTAAAACGAGTTATAATTGGATGAAAATAACGTCTTGAAAATATATTCTCCTTTCTTAAAGCTTCGTACGCAGCTTCTCTCTTTTCGTTTTCTATGAATATTGGCATATACGAATAGTTACGATTATCACTTAACCAAAGCTGGCTTTTTATACCATCGATGTCCCCAAGCAATTGAAAATACGCTGAGGCTACTCTTTCTCTAGTCTCTAGCACATTTGAAAACAGAGGCAACTGTAGAAGTCCATAGGCCGCTATTAGTTCATTCTTTTTCGAGTTCATTCCTACTACTTCAACCCCTAACTCGCCTGTGAATCTGAAGTTTTTCTATAAATCAATTTTTCTTTTCCCTTCCACACTTTTACTTATAACCGCTCCTCCCTCGATTGTGTTAAACACCTTTGTGGCATGGAAACTCATCACGGAGTATTCTCCATACGAAACTAAAGTCTTTGACTTATACTTGATTCCAAAAGCGTGCGTAGCATCAGATACAATCGGTAGGCCGTATCTTCTCGTAATATCATCAAAACCCTCAATATTGCAAGCGTTTCCGTACACATGTACAGGCATGATAGCCTTTACGTCCTCCCTAATCAATTTCTCAACTTTCTTGTGATCAAGATTCATGGTTTCACTCTCTATATCACAAAAAACAGGCTCCAGCCCGGCAAGTTTGATTGCATGAGCCGTCGCAACAAATTAGTATGGCGTAGTGATCACCTTACCCTGAATTTCTAGAGCTCACAAGGCCATAATAAGGCCTGATGTAGCATTTGAGATAAGACTTACATGTGGCATTCCTAAATACTCCGCCAGCTTTCTCTCGAAAGTCTCATGATAGATACCAAAATTTGTGAGATGGCGTTTCTCCCAGATATCTTCAAGTAGTGGAAAAAATTCGGATAACCTCGGCAATGATGGCGAAGTCACATATAATGGATGTTTATGTGGCGTATGCACTAATTGGCAATTTCTGTAGCAATTAACACTAATCACAAAATGTTGATACTTAATTCGCACAATGTCTGCATCGTTGACATACAGTGATTAATCTAACAATTATATGTTATGCTGGAATAATTGATACCATATACATACCAACTAATAATTCATTCTCACGTTTTCAGTTACGCTATGCACTGGTCCTCTGCTACCAATAACCTTAACCGGGACTCCAGCAACGATACATTCGGATCAACATTTTTCACTATACATGAGCTGACTCCCAATATCACATTGTCTCCTATGACAACGTCTCGGATAAAGGCGTTTGCACCTATTGAGCAGCCATTTCCGAATACAGCTTCACCATTTACAACTACATCCAGATTTACAATAGAGTAACCTCGAATACTAACGGCATGTCCGAAAATGGTTTGTATCTTCAACATGACATGATTACCAAACTTGCAATTTCATGTCCTAATCCAACAACTCCGAGAATTATTTGATGTTTCATTTTTAACTGCTGGCTATACAGTATACTTTTTACGTGGCGATGATGACTGTTTAAACGGGATGATTTGTTGGCCAAATGTACTGTGGGTATTTTTCGAACAATTCCAATTCAAGCTCCATAATTTTCTCTCTTGGTCTCATTTTTACAGGCTTAGCCGGAGATCCAATGCATATTGACCATGGCTCAAGATCTTTTGTTACGAGAGAATTCGCCCCAACCGCACAACCCTCTCCAATACATACACCGGGAAGTATAACCGTATTTGTTCCAATAATGGCATGTTTATTAATATGAATTCCTGCTGAACTGACGATTCTATATTCCTCAGGAATTGAGGGATTTGTAAGGCATGTACCTCGAGAGTAATCTTCATCTGAGGTGATCAGCCTGCATCCTGCGGCGATGCCGCTAAAATTTTCCATGACAGCGCCCCCTCGTCCTGTTATAGAGCAAAATGCTGCTATATGTACGAATGCCCCAATTTGTATTGATTCACCTGCCGCGATAAAGAGGCAAAAATCATCAATAATCGATCTGTGTCCAATGGAAATGTTATTGGTATTTACTAATTTCGCATGAGGCCATATTTTAACCTCATTTCCTATTCTCATAAAGTCAGATGCATTTAAAGCAAGTGGGCGAGTTATGTAAAGCTCTTCGCCTATTCCAGTGCATACTTTCATAATTTTTCTCCTTTTCACTAAAGTGACATTTAAAAATTTCTTTTGATATTTATGTAATTTTCCATATCCGCGTCCACCATCATCTTCACGAGATCTTCGAACTTGACCCAGGGTGACCAGCCGAGGTCGGCTATGGCGCAGCAGGGATCGTCGAGGAGGATTTCCACTTCTGCCGGGCGCTAAAATAAGGGGTCGACGATTGTATGCTCTTCGTAGTCGAGGCAGACATGTACGAAGACGAGGCAGACGAAATCGCGCGAAGTGTGGGTTTCGCCGGTGGTGATAATGAGGTCGCTCGATTTCTACTGCTGAAGGATGAACCACATGTCATCGACGCATCCTTTGGCATAGCCCCAGTCGTGCTTGGAGTCGAGGTTACTGAAGTGGTGTTCCTTTGTGTCACCCTTCTTGATGCGCGCGCCGGTGCTGGTGGCCTTGCGCGTAACGAATTCGAAGCCGCGTTGTAGCTTCTCTCTGTGACGGTCAAAGCGCTCATCCTAATTGAAGATACTCTCATCAGGTTCAGAAGAGTCGAGAATCCCTACTGAGTCATTATCATCCGTTACTGTGACCAGTGTATTGCCTGTTTTCTTAATATCCTTGAAAAAGCGCGGTCCTGCGTAAGCAGCGGCACCGGTCAACGCATAATTTTTAATGGCTTTATCAGAAGCAATAAGAAAACACTTATCCTGGTACAGCTACCGAGATACGCTCCCGCTTCGCAGATTGTACACACGCTGAATCGACGGATACGCATCCACGATCCCGAAGCCCTCGCCAGCAACGACGCGTCGATACACTTCCGTATGCAGATCCGTAAATCCGCCGGTAAACGCCACCTCCTCGCCATCCACCTTAATGCTGCGAGCGTTCTGCGGCCGTTGTTTCAGGCCTCCTCGGATAGGTCGTCGCCGTTCGAGGGAGAGCAACCAGCGCTTATTGACCTCTGCAAGCTCCCGCTCGCCAACCATGCGCCACGGCTCGCGCAATGGTACTGTGCTTTGCTGCACATAGCCAAACGACCATAAAAGCAAATCAAAGAAATGCACACCGATCTTGGTTGATATGCCACCGGATTTTTTGTGGTCGCTTCTCCAGGAGTAATTATACTACAAACCGCTGGTCGTTATGTACATCAGCTCGGCTTGGTATCTTATGTGTTTGCTAATTTATAATCGGGCATCGTTAATCGAGAATCGGGAATCCTTAGACGAGAGTCGTTACTCGTTAGTCAAGAATCGGGAATCAAGGTTCGTTATACGTGAATCGGAATCTGTCAACATAGCTTCGCTCATACTGCGGCGGGTATCGCTGCCATCCAATCGCCCGTTGGGCGATTTCAAAAGTCAATCCTCCAGGAAACGGGTTTAGATCAACAGGTAGCTAAGTTTCCTTCCATGCAAGAATAAAGCATCTTGAAGGCCCATCAAAGTCGATCAATTTTGTATGATACTTTATCTTATTTAGCAACACTATCGTCTTGTACATTGCCGTCACCGAATGCACTTCTATGAGCAATCTTGGTTTTGCCGATTGTAAAATATCTAGCATGCCAATTAATACCATATATTCTGCTCCCTCGACATCAATTTTTACTAATCTAAGATTATTCCACTCAATTTCTGGTATAAGATTTGATAGCGGTTCTACGCGTATGGACTTGGAATTAAAGCGTGCTTTTTCGTACACGTCCAAGGTCAACGGCACATCCGAGTTTTCTATGAATCCACCACAGCTATAACCGCTTTCAATGTCATTGGATGTCGAAAATTCTGTAAACCCACTAACTTCACCTACGGCGGTCTTTTCTGTATGAATGAGGTTCGACATCTCATTTCTGGTAATATTGAGATTCAATCTCTCATAGTTCGCTTCATTTGGTTCAAAGGCATATACCTTTCCTTCGGGTCCAACTATTCTTGCAAAAGCCAACGTATAGAATCCAATATGGGCTCCTACATCTACAACTATGCCACCCTGAAGGTCCAGATTGTTTATTATATCCCATGATTTTCTATCGTAATCAGGTCCCATTTGATCTTTATACCCATCGCTATTAATATAGAGATACAACCCTTGGCAAGGGCCGCTTCCAATTTGATGCCATTTTGTTTCACCTCCTCTGTCACGACGTACCATCGCTCTATATAATGATATAAGTATTGGTGGTGTTATTAACTTTATGATATAACTTAACCTTGACATAACGTATCTCAACATTTTACCTAAGATTATGAAATAACTGAATACTCGGATATTCAGCAGCGATCTCCATCCCACCCCTACCACAATCCATCTATAAACCTCAGTATTCAACTCCACAAGGCCACCTTTAGAGTCGACCTTTTCGCCATCTCCCTCGATACTAAAGTAGGTTCTACATTCGCCCCGTTGCGCGATTTCTCTGGCAGGTCCTCGCACACCAGAAAGAGCATCCAGCGCACGACGGTGGTGAAAAGTTAAAAGTGAAAGGTTTTTTCTCCAACACCTTACCCCCGCAAATTATGCACCAACTGTATACTCGGATACGCATCGGCTATCCCGAATCCCTCGCCCGCAACGATCCTGCGATACACCTCGGTATGCAGATCCGCGAAGCCGCCGGTAAACTCCACCTCCTCGCCATCCACCTTGATGCTGCGGTAGGTGCTGCGACCTCCGTTGCGGGACTCCTCGGGCAGGTCCTCGCGCTCCAGGGAGAGCTTCCAGCGCACATCAGCGTCGGCCAGTTCCAGCCCGCCCGCCATGCGCCGCGGCTCGCGCAGCGTCACCTTACTGCGCCGCACATAGCCGAACCACCACAGCAGCAAATCGAAGAAATACACGCCGATGTTGGTTGCTATGCCGCCGGATTTTTCAGAATCGCCTTTCGAGCAGTGGTCGCCGCAGCGGCAGCGGGTGGCGAGGTGCATCAGCTCTATCAAACCGTGCCACGATGTGAAATGGAACTACTTGAATTGGTGTGTCATCGCGTGAAGCGGCAAACAGCGATCCTGCCTTTTGCGACTTCTCCAACATCCTGATACGATACCATTTGCCTGGCAAATGAGTATCGCCTGCTTGTGAAGGAGATCAGGGGTTCAGACGAAGTGGCCTGTGTTGTTCGATGTGCCGTCGAAAGCATGTTGTACATTACCCAAAGAGACACGCGGAAATTTATTGCCGCGTGAGTAATACAAACCCACGCCTTGTATCCACGATGTTCCAATCCTTCATATCGGTCCGCAGGCGAGGGAGAAGACCTCTCTCATCGTCGCAAAGCCATGTGATTTGCTTTTCCTTCAAATAACTCAATGTATTAGTGCGCAACGCTTCCGGATTAACCTTGCCATCAAGGTTTATTACGAAATCCCTGAAATACCCCAACGTCCCGGATTGCCATGCTCCTACGCTCTCTCGATCCGGTACATGCTTCTTCACGAGGACGTATTGCGACCAAAATGGGGATTCATGAAACAGCAGTCCCTGTTGGAAGGCACCATACACCACAACATGCGCTGCGACCATCGTTGCGGCAATTGCGGTGTATACTTTTCTCCGTGGTGTCATCAATGCGCGAGCGACGATCAGCGCAAGCACAGAGCTGAGCAATGCGATCGGCGCGAAGTATCTTTCATAGTGGTGCGTTGCCCAGGTGTAGAGCGTGTAATAGGCAACGATCACAACAATATGGAGCATGACCGCGAGAAGGAAATCCCTTTGCATTGCGTTCAATGTGGAACAGCGCTCCTTTTTTACCATCATGCGCCAGCCCAAGGCCACCACGCCAACCGAGACCACGACTATCGCAAGCGATACAACTACGCCTTCCTTCTTCGCCAGAAACACCCATGGATTGATATTCTCGGCGATCGCGTAGATCGCACTCACCACTCGACCCGGATCGAAACCGAATCCGCTCTGCGCTTGCCCGCTTATCGGCATGAGCGATCCGAATCCCAGGTAGTTATAGATCCACCAGGGACTGGATACGACAAGAGCAACGGTCGCAACGAACAGCATGCGAAGCAGATTATGCGTATTTTTGTCGCGCACAAAACGATACAGCGCCACCGCCACCAATAGAACCACCACGATGGCATTATCTATTCTCGTCAGAATCAGGAGGCCAAACAGTACGCCAAGAATCGAAAGTGATGCAACCTTATCTCGCTGCATCTTTGTCATGTACAGCCAAATGGCTACGTACATCGTTATCATCAACCCCGTTTCCAGGCCATTGTAGTACAGCAGCGAAATGCCCAACGCACTTTGCCATATCGCGGCACCACCAAGCCATATCCCTACTGCCCCACTGCCATGATAGAACTGTTCAACGAGTCTGCCCACCATCAACGAAGTAACGACCAGTAGCAGCCAATTTATCCCGGCCACATACCTGAGCGCCAGCACTCTATCCTTACCGGCCGCTAGAAACGCAGGGGCAACAACGAATGCATAGAGCGGCTGGAATCCATTCGTCCATGTTCGCCCATCGATCGTGAGGCCTTTCCCGCCGGCAATATTTCTCGAGATCGTCAATGTGTAATATCCATCATCGGAAAACGGCTTTTGCGGCAGCAACTCGTCACTTCGAAGCATAATGCCAGCGGAGGCGAGGGTTGCGATTAGGAACAATAGAGTAAAGGGCAAAGATTTGGTGAAGGGTAAAGAGTAAAGGGTAAAGGGTGAAGAGATTTACGATTTACGATTTGTAGAGACGTTGCATCTCCGTAGAGGCGTTGCGACCTCACCCCCCTACCCCCCTCTCCTAGTAAGGAGAGGGGAGGAGGAGGGAGAATTCAGCTGCTTTCTGCTCTTTCTCTGCCGGGACTAGTAAGGAGAGGGGAGGAGGAGAGCCATAATTCTATGTTGCTTTACTACCGCTACTGCGCCTGCTTAACGCTTTACGGTATCTTCCTCGGTATCGTCAAGCTTCCAGATCCAGGCTTTCTTGCCTCTGGCACGGAGCAATGGTGCGGCGATGGTTTGCAGTTTGACGAGGATACGGACTTTCTCTTCAATCGGGAGCCTGGCGAGTGCGAGGCGTCGCTCCTGCTTCGCGGTAAGGATGCGTTGCAGTTCGGGGTTCATCGCGTCCACTCCTTCCATTTGTCGGATAAATCATGGCGCTCAAGAATCGATTCAAGATATTCGGTATTGATGTCCGCCTGTTCCAGCAAATTACTCACTCTTGCTCGATCCTTCGCTCTACCTGTCTGAACGCAAATCGCCAAGAGGTGCTCAACACGCAACACAGACGCCGGTATATCCTCATACCGTAGTGGAACAGCATCTTGCAGTGCCTCTTCCAGAAGAGCATTGTATGCGGGTAGGAACTGAATCGGAATGCCTTCTACAACAATATATTCCGCCTCAGCCCTGTGCCCTTTGCTTTGCAATGCTTCATACAGTGTTGGAAGCGACAGCAAGCCAGAGGCCTCCTCCGGCAACAGAACAAAGACATCCAGATCAATTGTATTGACAGGTTCGGCATAGAACATTGCTCCCATTGCACCACCGATGCCGTAGTTCTGAATAAGCCCGTCATCCACAAGACCGTTGAGTACTTGTAACGCTGCTTTCAGCGAGGCTCCTGAAGTTGAAAGAGAAGGAATTTTCCGTCTATTAGCGTGAGGCCAGCCACACCCTCACCTCGCCGCGGCGAGGTGAGGGTGCGCGACGTATTGAAATCTGCGCACAACGTTATTTAAAATGTCAACACGGCGGAAAATCGGGGCACGGGGACGATTATTTCGAAACGTCGGATCGTTGGGGTTGCAGGAGACGTTGCGTATGGATGTCTTTGTAGAGACGTTGCATCTCCGGAGAAACGCTGCATTCGCACAATGTATGTCAAAATCCCGGAACGTCGGTGCAGCGTTTCGACGGGCAACGTCTAGGAATTTACGATTTGCGATTTACGATTTACGATTTTAGGAGGCGACACAGATCGGCGTCTTTGTAGAGACGTTGCATCTCCGTAAAAACGCTGCATGGCACCATTTTTTCTAATTGTTAAAACGTCGGTGCAACGAGACGTTGCCGCAGAAACGTTGGATTGAGGTCGTGCGACGTATCGAAATCTGTGCGCAACGTTTCTGCGAAATGCAACGTCTCTACTAACGCAACGTCTCTACACCGAACGCAAATTATGCACCAACTGTATACTCGGATATGCATCAGCTATCCCGAAGCCATCGCCCGCAATTATTCTTCGATACACTTCCGTATGCAGATCCGTAAAGCGACCTCACCCCCCTACCCCCCTCTCCTTGAAAGGAGAGGAGAGGGGGGAAAGAGGGAGATATTCGAATGCGTGGGTGAAAACGCGTTACCCCCGCAAATTATGCACCAACTGTATACTCGGATATGCATCAGCTATCCCGAAGCCCTCGCCGGCAACGATCCTCCGATACACCTCTGTATGCAGATCCGTAAAGCCGCCCGTGAACTCCACTTCCTCGCCATCCACCGTGATGCTGCGGTAGGTGGAGCGTCCGCCGTTGCGGGACTCCTCGGGCAAGTCCTCGCGCTCCAGGGAAAGCTTCCAGCGCACATCGGCATCGGCCAATTCCAACTCGCCTGCCATGCGCCGCGGCTCGCGCAGCGTCACCGTGCTGCGCCGCACATAACCGAACCACCAGAGCAGCAAATCGAAGAAATGCACGCCGATGTTGGTTGCTATGCCGCCAGATTTTTCGGAGTCGCCTTTCCAGGAATAATCATACCAAAGTCCCCTCGTTGTGATATAGGTCAGCTCGACCTGGTAACGATGGGTAAAGGGTAAAGGGTGAAGGGTAAAGGGGTCCGGGTTTGCTTCGTCTATACGGATCCGCTGGACGTCGGTGGTGTTTGCATCGCCCGCGGTAAAGGGTAAAGATTCGGTAAAGGGTGAAGGGTGAAGGGTAAAGGGGTCCGGGTTTGCTTCGTCTATACGGATCCGCTGGGCATCGGTGGTGTTTGCATCGCCCGCGGTAAAGGGTGAAGATTCGGTAAAGGGTGAAGGGTGAAGGGTAAAGGGGTCTGTAACGGAAGCTTCCGTCGTTACCCCGGCAGTCTCGTCCTTTACTCTTGACTCTTTACTCTTTACCTCCTCAGCGTCCCCCCCCTTTACCCTTAACCCTTTACCCTTTACCACTTCAGTTTCTTCCACGAGCTTCTTTGCTCGATCCAACCTCAGCTTGAAAGCCAACAACGCCGGATGCACTCGGAGCTGGAGGACCGTCCAAATGCGTCGGCCTGATTCGACTTCGAGTTCGGCGAGGGCGTCGAGATTCCAGGGATTGAGGACGATGGGCTTTTCGCAAATGGCGTCGGCACCGCTGCGCAGGGCCAGGCGTATATGGGCATCGTGCAGGTGATTGGGCGAACAGATGGTTAGGTAGTTTACGCGATGCTCCTCGGGTCCGCGGCGGAGTTTTTCGAGGTGGCGGTCGAAGCGCTCGTACTCCCTGAAAAAGCTCACATCGGGGAAGTAGGAATCGAGTATCCCCACCGAGTCATGCGGATCGGTAGCGGCCACGAGCGTATTGCCCGTTTCCTTTATCGCCTTAAGGTGGCGTGGAGCGATGTACCCGGCGATGCCGGTGAGGGCGAAGTTGGACAATTTACGATTTACGATTTACGATTGACGATTCCTACTCCCCTCTCCCTACTGGGAGAGGGGCCGGGGGAGAGGGCGGCGATTTACGATTCCTACTCCCCTCTCCCTACTGGGAGAGGGGCTGGGGGTGAGGGCGTGCAACGGCTTTACGGGCAACGTCTCGCGATCCAGCAAAAACGTTGCATTGCGCCATTTTTTCGAAACATCGGATCGCCGGTGGACGAAACGTTGGGTCATCCGCCGATTGTAAAAACCGTGGTTGCGGGAAATCGATGCACAGGGTACCGCGATGGGCCGGCGCTATGGTATGACAATTGTGGCATTGACATCCAATCGAAAGCCCGTATTATCGAAGAATTTACGCTTCCGCACAGATTCGATGTAATGGAAGTTCGGATATCGCCGATTGCATACATAGGCTTTCCTGCATCGATACGCGCTGACATCGTCTTGTTTCATCAGAAGCGCGATGGAATTCCGCAATTGTTCTTCAGCTTTCCCGATCCAACCGGATGTCCTCCACGTCTTCAGTTCCACCAGAAACAGTCCGCCATCAAAGGCCAGCATGGCGTCGCAGAGACTTTCCTGATCGCCTGTGTCCGGAGAACGAATGTCTAAGCAGTGGTCAAGAGCGGTGAATACAATTGCACGAGATTGCGAATTAGCGACAACGGCAATCCATTGCGTGCGGTTTTCGATATTCGTATACGCCTTCGTACCCGATCGGTCATCGCACAAGCCGAATTCTGCTTCGCTCCTCGCGTTTTCGGAGCATAGCGTAGCAAAGAAAGACACTAGAGCACATACTCCTGCTCGATTTCCAAAAGGGCGTCAAAGCGGTCGTTACCCCATCGGAGTTTCTCGTTGAGCATATTGGCATCGCTGGGGATACCCTCGTAATTTTCGAGTAGTGAAATTTCACCAGCAGCCGAGAATTGATATACTCGGACGTCCTTGCCGTCAATGAGGGACTTCCGTGGCACGATAGCATCGAGCTTCTTTAAGGCGTCGGCACTCCGCGAACTACCGCTGATACGTTGTTCGAGGTGCTTGCCTTGTATCGCCAGACTCAGGAAATGAAGTATATAGGGACTATGTGTCGTCATCAACAATGTGTTACCGGCGCTTAGATTGTTCAGCTCCAGGAGATGCAATAATATGTGCCATTGGGACTCGGGATACAGATTCTGTTCCGGTTCTTCCACGATATTGACAAACGCGGCTTTCGTGAACTTCGAGAACAACGCCCCTAATGCGGCCCGTCGCAGCTCGTCCGTTAGATTCCGTGTTCGGGTGATGAGGCGTACCGTCTTCTTGAATCGTTCAAGTTCCTCGCTGCTCATCTGTTCCTGTTTCGACTCACCCTGTTCCTTTACGAAGGTCGCGAGATATTTGGAAACGAGAACCAACGGTACCAATGATTGATACCCGCTGGAGGCCTCGGAAAGCTTTACCCTGTGACCACGGCCTCTGAGATTCACCACATCGTTCAGGCGATCATACTCGACCGTCAAATCATGGATCGGAAGCTGTGCGGACGCGCCAAGCTCCGAGCATGCATTCTGATACTCCGCGAGGAATTCTTTTAATGAGTCCGCCGCCATTTTCAGCACCTTGGGAGAACGGACGTAGGAAATGAAATTCCGCTCCGCGGGAACATACATGATTTGCGGTAGCTGGTAGTTGCTCCCTGTGTTCTCCTCGATGACCAGGGTACCGGCGCGATAATGCATGTGGTACGCTTCACCGTCATACTCGATTTCCGCCGTATCCGCGTCGCCCTTCTTCAGATAATTTTCGAGCCTGTGGAATGCAAGGAGTTGCTTTCTGAACCTGTTTCTCTGCACGAACCATTTCACGTCATAATCGCCGCGGACCAGGGTTTTCTCCATCCAGGTGAACGTCGATGCCAGCTTCGCCGCGGTACTTTTTCCCGAACCCTGCTCACCGATGAACAAGGTGACCTTCAGGAGGTCAATCCAGGTATCATCAGATCCATTGTCCTTGATCGGGCCAAAATTATTGATGCGGATTCTGCTCATTTAGTCGGGAATTTACGATTAGCGATTTACGATTTACGATTTACGATTTGAGGAGGCGTTGCAGGTCGGTGTCTTTGTAGAGACGTTGCATCTCCGTAGAGACGTTGCATTGCACTTATTCATTCGAACAACGGGATCGTCGGTGCAACGTTTCTACGGGCGACGTCTCTCTCGCATGCGGTGCGGAAAATCGGGGTGACGCAAATTTGGTGCAACGAGACGTTGCAGCAGAGACGTTGGACCTGTGTATTGTGCATTTTGCTGAGCCTTGCGTGCAACGTCTCTGCTAAATGCAACGTCTCTACAAATTCACGATTCTCGATTCTTGATTCTCGTATCCGTACGGACCACCGCCAAATACATTCTTCTCCCACACTTCGCCGAGTGTGTACTCCTCGAGCCAGGAGGTAAGATCGGCGTCTTTCAAACGCACGAATTGTGTGGAATCATCGACTCTGTTTACGACGATCACACTCTCGGCAGCGAAGTGATCAAGGAGCAGCGAGGATTGCGTCCCGACGATGATCTGCTTCCTGCTCGCTGCCCCGGCAATAAGAGCCGCGATAACCGTGAGTGCCTGCGGATGAAGGCCGAGTTCAGGTTCATCGATCAGCAGGATTTCTGGCTGCGCACCGCCGGGCAGCATGAGGATTGTTATCAGGCTTAGAGCACGCAAGGTCCCGTCCGACAGCTGATGAGGTCCAAATACCTGATTACTCCCGGTACCGGTCCAGTCCAGCATGAGTTCATTGCCATCCCGTCCGGAAGGCTCAAGCACAAAATCCCTGAAGAACGGCGCTATTATTTGAAGGTGCCGCACTATCCTTTTGTATGCCGCAGCATCGCCACCCTGACGCAGGCGGTACAATACCGATGCGATGTTCCCCGCATCGGACGCAAGCGCAGAGCTGTCCCCAAGGTAGCTGTACTGTTTTATCCTGGCTTGCGGCGAAACATCATGCACATGGTACACGGCACATGCGTTTAAAATGAGAGACAGCAGGATCGACACCGGCTCACCAGCTGAATCGAGTGACGATAGTTTTGATTCTGCATGACCCGAGCCGAGTGAATGACGGATCGGTGCAGAGGTCTTATCGTGATATTCGACTATCTCATCCTCAAAGACGAGGGTATCCCCTCTGGCATGCATAAGCACGAACGAGTACTTCGCCTCACCGTACTCTTCCATTGAGAAGGTAAGCTCCGCCGCCATGGACGCAGTGACCTTGGGTCCATTGTATAACAGTGATTGTGCGCGACCTGATACCCCCACAAAATGTTGTAGCCTGCCATGCGCAATTTCATTCAACATACTGAAGAACGAAATGAGATTGCTCTTTCCCGCACCGTTCGCACCGATCAATACATTCAGCCCACGCAGTTCGATATGCGCGTCGCGTATGGATTTAAAACCTGATATGTGGAGCGAGGTTAGCAAAGGGTAAAGGGTTAAGGGTAAAGGGTTAAGGGGTAAGAGATTTACGATTTACGATTTCCTACTCCCCTCTCCCTACTGGTCCCGGAGGGATGCCTCCGGCAGAGAGGGGCCGGGGGAGAGGGCGCAACGTCTCTACAAGATGGAATTTAAATATTCACCATAGGGATTATTTCTATAAACCTCGGCGGTTTTTCGCAACTGATCATCGTCTATCCAATTCTTGCGCCAGGCTACCTCTTCCGGACATCCGATTTTCAATCCCTGGCGTTCTTCAATGGTTTCGATGAAGCTGGAAGCCTGGAGCAGGGACTCATGCGTACCGGTATCGAGCCAGGCGGTACCGCGTCCGAAGACGCTCACGTTGAGATGACCCTCGGATAGATAACGATTGTTCAGATCGGTGATTTCCAACTCGCCGCGCGAGGACGGTTTCTGCTCTCTCGCATACCGACTTGCATTGCCGTCATAGAAATACAATCCGGGAACGGCGTAATGCGACTTGGGTCGGGCGGGTTTTTCCTCGAGGGAAATGGCTTTGTGGTTCTCGTCGAATTCAACCACTCCATAGCGCTCGGGATCGCGGACGTAGTATGCGAAGATCGTGCCTCCCTCATTGAATGAGGCGGCGTTCTTTACGGTGACTTCGAGGTTGGCGCCATAAAAGAGGTTGTCCCCGAGTATAAGGCAGCTCGGTTGGCCCGCTATAAAATCCTCGCCGATAATGAATGCCTGCGCCAGACCGTCGGGACTGGGCTGCTCGGCATATTCGAGCTGTATGCCCCATTGAGATCCGTCGCCGAGGAGCCGCCTGAACATCGGGAGGTCGTGGGGCGTGCTTATCACCAGTATCTCGCGTATCCCTGCCAGCATCAATGTGGTCAGGGGATAATAGATCATGGGTTTGTCGTAGATAGGCAGGAGCTGCTTGGAGACCACCAATGTCAACGGGTACAAGCGCGTCCCGGAGCCGCCGGCGAGGATGATGCCTTTCATGTGAAATACACCGCGGTTATGGGGTTATGTGGCGTGGGATTACCATTGGTCGAATACGGGAACGGAATGGGACGCGGAACGTCCGCACAACCGGGGTGATGCGTATGGGATTGCAACGTGGCGATGGAAATTGGTATTGATTTTGGGGCCTGGGCGGTGTAACATTCCAAAATATTGCGACGTTGGGAATGTTCGCAACGGGGACACAACATCTTTTCGAGGGATTTATGAATGAAAAGTATCAAAACAGGTATCGTATTTCTTCAGCGCGTGCGACGTGGTGGGATTACAGCAACGAAGGCGCCTATTTCATCACCATCTGTACGAAGGACAGAGCGGAATACTTCGGTCATATTGACGATGGCAAGATGCATCTTTCGTCCTGCGGGGTGCTTGCCGATGTGTTTTGGCGTCAGATTCCCGAGCATTCATCGTTAGCCTGCGTGGGTCCGTATGTAGTCATGCCGGATCATGTGCACGGGATCGTATTACTGCGGGGAGGGGCCGTCCCATCGGAACGGTGCGCGGGCAATGTAATGTCAGAAATGTCGCCGCAGGCCAATACGATCTCGTCCGTCATCAGAGGCTACAAATCCGCGATCACCAAGCACACACATCGTTTGGGTTATGATTTCGCATGGCAGCCCAGGTTCTATGATCGAATCATCAAAGATGATGACGCATATCGATGTATTGAGGCGTACATCGAAAAAAACGTTGCATTATGGGGACAACAAACCAAACACGCCATTGATGATGGATTCATCGAGGTGTAATGATCGTACATCATGCGGGTGCAATTCAATCACGCGTGCAATGTCTCCCCCATCATCATGGTAGAGACGTTGCATGCAACGTCTCTACCATGATGATGGGGGGATGGCATGGTGTCGCGAAGAATCCGGATTATTTCGAATCCGATGGCGATAATGCATCGACGCGCACGGCGCCGTCTTCCAACATATATTTCATCCCCGTCCGTCCGCACATCGCGATACCCTCCGCATCGAACACCAACCGTTCCCCTGCCTCACTCACCCAACCAATCACACGCGCGGGGCTGCCGACGACGAGGGCGTAATCGGGGACGTCTTTGGTGACGACCGCGCCGGCGCCGATGAAGGCGTGGCGTCCGATGCGGTGACCGCAGACGATGGTGCAGTTGGCGCCGAGGGAGGCGCCTTCGCAGACGCGGGTTTCGAGGTAGAACTCGCTACCGACCTGCGGATATTTGCAGCGGGGGTTGATAACATTGGTAAACACCATGGAGGGACCGCAGAACACGTAGTCCTCGAGTATCACACCTTCGTAAATGGAGACGTTGTTCTGGACCTTGCAGTAATCGCCGATGGTCACGTTGTTGCCCACATTGACGTTCTGGCCGAAGACGCAGTTCTTACCGATTCTGGCGCCGGATTGGATATGGGAGAAATGCCATATTTTGGTGCCATCGCCGATGAGGACGTCGGAGTCGATGTAGGCGGATTCGTGGGTGAAGAAATTCATTGATGGTGATTGGTGAAATGACGAAAACAATCAATCGGATAAATGCGGAATCTTGGTTGTTCCCGTCATTGTAGAGAAGTTGCATGCAACGTCTCTACAACAATAACAACGGGAACTACGGTTTCTTCTTCACCTTCACCTTCACGGATGCCTCGGCAACCGTTTTTCTTCCGGATTTTTTCGTGCTCCGGTAGTTCAATGGAGGATGAGCATCAACGAGCGGGATAACCAGTCTGGCCTGTTCAAGGTATGTTTCGACAATGATGTAATCCTCATTCAGATACTTGGGGTAAATACCTTTCAGGGCATTTTGTTGAATTCGATCCAGCGCTCCGAGCAATTCGTTATGATCTGTCGGTTCGAACGTACGTATATACGAGAATTGCGACATGACGTCAGCTTCCAAATCGGATAGTATATGCTCTGAGAGGTATTTAAGCCGGGGAATCTTGCCTTGAGAGAACCATTCCGCCTGGAGTACGAGCGTCCACAAAATATCATCCGGATTATCGGCAATTAGACATTTTATTGCGAACGGTCCCTTTTTACTTTCGATTGACTCGATCGATGCTCTTATTTTTTTAACGAGACGTTGCATAATTTTTTTACAAGTTTATTTGATGCTTCCAACATGTCTCTTGCCTCGCTTTCCGTGGCTTCAGTGGGATTTTTATATCGGAGTTCTTCATTCCACTCTTTCGCGATAGCCCAGGAGGAAAGTTTCTTAACGCCTACTTCATCACCCGTCAGAGAAACCAGCAATTCGAGATCATGTACTTTGAGAAACTTGTATTTTCCTTCCGTCCGGTAGCTGTCCCAATTCAGATTTCGGGCGATAGCATACTTCAGCGCAAGTTCTACACAGTAACCTGCCAAATAAATAGCGTTCATATTGCGCCCATCATCTGCCAGCAGCATCGCATCATGATACTTCTGCCTGATATTAACAATAATTTCTTTTAATTCCATTGCCCTGCACTATGTAGGCGGAATCGTGGGAAAAAAATTCGTTGATGGTGATTGGTGAAATAACGAAAACAATGAATCGGATAAATGCGGAATCGTGTTTGTTCCCGTCATCGTAGAGACGTTGCATGCAACGTCTCTACAACAATAACAACGGGAACGATGACAATGACGGGAATGGGAACGAAAACGATGCGCTTTATCCGGTCCTGCGTTTGCCCGGGACCTCGGAGACGACTTTCTTTCCGACCTTTGCCGACTGCTTCCTGTACAAGGTTGCTGATCGCATGCCCATCAAAGGGATGATAAGTCTGGGTTTGTGGATATGTGCTTCGACAAGCACGAAATCCTCGTTCACATAGTTAGGGTACTGTCCGGCTTCGACAGCAGTCTGTATATTTTCCAACGTTGTGGTCATCAGGTTTTTCTCGCTCGAATGATATGCCAGGATCGAGGAGAAATGTGCCATATCTTCAGGGGTGAAGTCAGCCAGAATATTATCCAGGAGATACTTGAGGTATTCCAGTCGAAGAGGTCCGAACCAATCGGCGGTAAGTGCTATGTACCACTTTACGTGGTAAGGATTTCTTTCACCTTCCGGATCGTTCGCAAGAAGACATTTGACGCGGAACGGGCCGTGTTTCCGCTCAAGGATATCCAACGCCTGACGGACTTTTACAACGAAATTTCGCATAATTGCTTTAAATGACGGAACGCTGGATGAAGCGTTTCCCTTTTAGCAGAGACTTCCCTGCGGCACTGCGCTGCTTATGACATGTGATGCTCCGGACCAATGAACACCGAGAAAGGCGAACGCCGTCCTTCGACTGCGCGCCCGATAACGTCGAGGATTACCGAAAATTTTTACCGGGCGCTGCGCTCAGGGTGACGGAGCTTATTTACTTTGAAGACAAGATGTCACCACGAAATGGACCTGTGCGCAGCCCTGGTAGGCACACTCAGGATGACGAAGTTGGTTAACGCCGTCACACCTTCACCCTTTACAAACTCTTCACTCTTCACTCTTCACTCTTTATCCTTCACCCTTCTCCCTTTACCACTCTTTTCACTTTTCACTTTTCACTTTTCACTTTTCACTTTTCACTTTTCACTTTTCACCTTTCACCTTTCACTTCCCAACATACTCCACCACACACCCAACCACATACCCGATCATTTCTTCGGTTAATTCCGGATACACCGGCAAGGCGATAATGGTATTGCATACGTCATCGGAAACGGGAAATGCATCGCCGCAGCTGGGGAGGTCCGCAAAGCAATTCTGCGCGTGGAAGGGCACGGGGTAATACACGGCGTTGCCGATGCCGGCGGCGGTGAGATGCTCCATGAGACCGTCACGGTTATCGACACGGATGCAATACTGGTTGTATATGTGCGGGAATTGAACGCCTGTGGTTTCATATACTGAAGCAGGGATCTTCACTTTTCCCGTGGATACGACACCCGCATCTTCAAACAAGCTGTTATACAATGCAGCGTTGCTGCGACGTCCTTCATGCCAGCTATCCAGATACGGTAATTTGACGTTCAGCACCGCGGCCTGGAGGGCATCGATGCGGAAGTTGCCGCCGATCATGTCGTGGTAGTAGCGTTTTTCGGCACCGTGGACGCGGAGGAGTTCCATGCGCTTCGCGAGGTCGGGATCGTTGGTGGTGATGATGCCGCCGTCGCCGAATGCACCGAGATTCTTGCTGGGGAAAAAACTGAAGCAGCCGATGGTGCCGATGCTGCCGACGCGGCGTCCGTCCTTGTACTGCGTGCCGATGGCCTGCGCGGCGTCTTCGATGACATACAATCCGTGCGCATTGGCGAAGTCCATGATGGGATCCATATCCGCGGACTGACCGAAGAGATGGACGGGCACGATGGCTTTGATATTGACGGTAGACTTGTATTTCTCGTAGGCGAGGGCGAGAGTTAAAGGTGAAAGGTTACAGGTTAAAGGATCTATATCGACAAAGATTGGTGTGGCATTGAGGCGCGATACGACACCCGCCGTAGCGAAGAAGGAGAATGTGGGGACGATGACGCCGTCGCCGGGTCCGATGCCGAGGGCCATCATGGCCAGCAGCAGCGCGTCGGTGCCGGATGAGACGCCGATGGCGTGGGATGTGCCGATGTATTCCGCGATATTCTTTTCGAGCGCGGTGACGTCGGGTCCGAGTATGAAATACTGGGAATCGGCGATGCGGAGAAGGACAGGTTCGATTTCCTTCCTGATTTGGGAATACTGTGCTTTCAGATCAAGCAGTGGTACTTGCATGGATTTCGTAAAGGGTAAAACTTTGGTGAAGGGTAAAGGGTAAAGGGGTAAGAGTTGCTATCCGACGATTCTGAGGCTACCCGATGCGCGGGATCCTGTATGGTTTCCTGTCATCCCTTATCTTTCTTCTCATAGAGTTGATAAGTCCTGATAGGACACGGGATTCATGATCAAGCAGTTCGTCAATTTCATCCGTGTTGTCGATATAATGTTGTCTTTCCGCTATCTTCACCTCTGTTTCAAGCTCACTCAATGATCCGCGTGATATGGTATAGTAGCGAAGAGTTTCCCTGAAGGAATCCTTCGCAGAACCTTCCGCAATGTTCGTCGGTATTGAAATCGCCGCCCTGCGCATCTGCGAACTCAAAACAAACAATTCTTCCTTTGGAAATTTTCTCGTCATAGCATACACAGAATCAACAACATCCATTCCTAATTTCCATGCATCCAAATCTTCGTGTGCTCTTTTAAATTTTCCCTTTGTAACACCTTTATGGTTTAGTGTAAGTGATTGGTTAGCAAGTCTTCTCGAGTCTCATCGTGCGCTACGGAAACGATCACCCTTCGAGACGCAGCCGGACTAGACCAGTGCTTCGATCTGGACTCTTTGCGCGGCTGCTCCTGCTAATGACATCATGGAGATGTGAGTTGATCCAGAGGCCAAAAAACATCGTCACCCTGAGTGAGCCAACCAGCGCTGCGCACCGGTCCAAATCATGGATGACATCTATCCGCCGAGTTCATAATTTTCCCATTTGGTGAAACTATGGAATCTGGCCTGTTTAAGCCGATTTTACACGATGTCATTAGCAGGAG
>CAYJMN010000035.1:0-6255 GCA_964371045.1 uncultured Chromatiales bacterium
TCACAACAAATGGGCGATTCATGTATCGCCACGGTTGCGCCCTCTTTCACAACAAGTGGACGATTCATGTATCGCCACGGTTGCCACCGCTTCACAAAAAGTGGGCGTAAAAGATTATGATATCCGGTGCAACAGAGGCAGCGCGAAGAACAATGTCTTCTTTGTCGGCTTGGGTGGGTATATCACGCATTACAATGGAGCGTCGTTTAAAGTGTTTAACGAATTCGCAGGGCAGGGCATTGGCTTCACAAAAGCGGTGGTATTCGAAAACGAGGTATCCATCATCTGCAGCTTCCCCTTGCTGGGTGGGATGTTTGTTCATGGCCGGAGGAGGTGACACGCACCATTCCCATGATGGAGCGATCCGGGGCATTCTGCAAAAGGAACCCCGCGAGGCAGTACGGCTGTTGTTTGTAGATGAAACCTCTCACAATCAACATCATTCCCGCCCCGGCCGTACAGGATGGTTCCGATGCAAAACGCCTGCTCCGCACGGCATTGTATCTGAGTTTTGTCACAATCGGCTACAACATCGTCGAAGGGCTCGTTTCCGTGTATTTCGGGTATTCGGACGATACACTTGCCCTGTTCGGTTTTGGTGTTGACAGTTTCGTCGAGGTGATTTCCGGCATCGGTATCGCGCACATGCTGCTGCGTATGAAGCACTCCAGTGTGGATGCCCGCGATGGTTTCGAGCGCACCGCACTCCGCGTGACCGGTGTCGCTTTTTATATTCTGACCGTCGGACTGCTTGCGGGGATTGGATTGAACATCGCATTCGGCGTCGCTCCCGATACGACGCTCCCGGGAATCGTGATTTCCACGCTGTCGCTCGCCACCATGTATGTGTTGTTTCGCCTGAAAATGAAGGTCGGTACCGCGCTCAAATCCGACGCTATCATCGCCGACGCCAATTGCACGAAAACCTGCTTTTATCTTTCCTTTGTTCTCCTGGCGTCGAGCGGTCTATACGCGTTGTTCGGCATCGCGTGGTTCGATCTCCTCGGATCGCTCGGCATCGCATGGTTTGCCTGGAAGGAAGGACGCGAAGCCTTCGAGAAAGCCCGCAGCGGTACCCTGGCCTGTTGTTGCCATGAAGATTGACCTGTCGGCGATGACCGATGTGTGATTCGTGAAGGGTAAAAGGTCAAGGGTCAAGGGTCAAGGGGCTGGAATTCCAGAGTGAAGGGTAAGCTCTGAACTGAAAAAACAAGACTTCTTTACTCTGTACTCTTTACCGTTTTGTCCATTATCCATTATCCATTGTCCATTGTCCATTGTCCATTGTCCATTGTCCATTGTCCATTGTCCACTATTTGCATTCCTGCTTTCCAATACCTAAATTATTAGTTCCGCTTTGCGGCGAGTTCGTCTAGCGGCCAGGACGTGGCCCTCTCAAGGCCGAAACACGGGTTCGATTCCCGTACTCGCTACCAGGAATGACCCGGATCGTTTTCCGGGTTTTTTCTTTAGCGGCTGTAGAGTAAATTTCTGGTTCCCATGCATGGATCAATCATACGGGCGATGCGGATGGCCTTGGCGAGATCGAGGCTGCGACGTGAATGCATCACCATGAAGGTGCATCAGGGACGGCAATGTTCACACCCAGCGGTTGAACCACATGACGCGTATCGTTTTCTTTTTACTGATTCAGATCCTGATCGCCCTGCCCGTTACCGCGCAGCAGGATGTCGATCTCACCATTCTTCATTACAACGACTTCCACGCGCAGAACGTCCCGACGAAAATCACTCTTCGCGATGCGGAGGGCGGGCCTCGTTCGGTCCAGGTCGGCGGGTCCGCCGTTCTCAAGGCGTATGTCGACCGGGTAAGGGATACGAGCGCGAACGTGATCCTGCTGCACGCGGGCGATGACGTACAGGGAACACCGATATCCTCGCTTACCAAAGGGCGATCGCAATTCGAACTGCTGGAACTGCTGCAGCCGGACGCCATGACACTGGGGAATCACGAATTCGACCACGGCGCGGACAACCTGCGCTCGCTGCTGACAACGGTGACGTTTCCCGTTATTTCCGCCAATCTGTGGGATAAAACGCGCGGCGCACCGTTCGTGCCCCGCTACCGCGTACTGCGGAAACAGGGACTCGCCGTCGGTATTATCGGATTGGCGCCTCCGGATCTACCGGTGTTGACGATGAGGGAGCATGTCCGCGATCTCGATGTGCTGGATCCGGCCCTCGTGCTGCGGCAGACGATGCAGGAATTGGAGAAGCATTTCGGCGTGAAGTTTATCGTCGTACTCAGCCACATGGGCGTCGATGTGGACTCCGCGCTCGCGACCGCCGTGGACGGTATCGACGTCATTGTCGGAGGGCACTCGCACACCGCACTGCATTCTCCTCGCAGGGTCAACGGTGCGTTGATCGTGCAGGCCGGGACGCGCGGTCAGTGGCTCGGCAAACTGGATCTCCGGGTCGATCCCGCGACCGGCAGGATTGTGCGCGATCACGGGGTGTTGATTCCCACACTCGTCGATGCGGTTACACCCGATCCCGTTGTGTTGGCGAAAGTGCGGGAACTCGAGACACTGGTGGACGAAGGCCTTCGCGAGGAAATCGCGACGCTCACGACAGCGTGGCGGATGAACCTCCATGCCGAAAGCAACATCGGTAACTGGCAGACCGACGTCATGCGGGATTTCGCCGGGGTGGACATCGCATTTCAGAACAGCGGCGGAATACGCAAGGACCTCGATGCGGGTCCGGTGACGCTGCGCGATATGTGGGAAATAAGCCCGTTCGGAAATGAATTTTTCACCTTTACCGTCACCGGCACGCAGCTGCTGGACATGTTGCGCTATCAGGCGCGCATATCGAAGGAATTCTGCCAGGTCAGCGGATTGCGCTACCGCTACGATTTCACCGTTCCCGAGGACCAGGCGCTGCTGGCGGAAATCGACGGTAAACCGATCATGAAAGAGCGCAGCTATTCCATCGTCACCAACGGTTATGTCGCCGGCCACCTGCACGATGTGTTCGGCTTGCCGGAGCGCGAGATAACGATCACCCCCGGCATGCCCGCCGCCGTGGATCGGGAAGTTTTTATCGACTACGCGAGAACCCAACGTACCCTCTCCTCGCGAGTCGAAGGTCGCATCACCATCGTCGGAACACGCCCATGAAACGATTCGCCAACCTTGCCGTTGTTATGTTCACACCGCTTCTCATGGGATGGTGGATCGCCGCCTGCACCGACGACGGCGTACGACCGGGCGATGAAATTGTTTTTCCTGAAAAGGAAGTCAGCTTCGCCGCGCACGTGCAGCCATACTTCACGTTCCGCTGCGCCAACTACGGATGTCATGAGGACCAGACGCGCGCAGGGAACCTCAGTCTTACTTCGTACGTCGCGATGACCGAACGCCCAGGCATCGTCATCCCTTTCGATAGTCAAAGCAGTTTGCTGATGCAGAAAATCGATGGACGTCTGCCGCATCCCATCGAAGTTCCCGTCATTATCAACCTGAACCAGTTGACCGGCATCAAGACGTGGATCGATGAAGGCGCCAAACACAACTGATCCCCTTGCGCCGCCACGTCTGCCCGAACGCTTGCTGGCGCAAATGGCGAGTCTGCGCCTCAAAAAGCAACGTGCGGCCACGGGGCTGTTTCTGCTCGAAGGTTCCCGCCTTGTGATCGATGCCTTGAAATCCGGTGCGGCGATTTCCTTTGTCGTCGTGGAAGAAGACAGGATAGCGGAATTATCCGAATGGGTCGAACTCTGCGTCCGCGATGGGATCCCGGTGTACAGCGCAGCCGCGAAGCAGTTCCGACGACTGACCGACACGGTTCAGCCGCAGGGAATGGCCGCCGCCGCCGTCATCCCTGGCTGCACGGACGAGGAGGTGGGCATGCTCTGTCGGCAGACCGCACCTGTCGTGGCATTGCACGACGTTGCCGACCCGGGGAATCTCGGCGCCATTATCCGGAGCATGGACTGGTTCGGCGTTCCCTTGCTGCTGCTCTCGCGAGGAAGCGTCGATCCGTGGAATCCGAAGGTGGTGAGATCGGCGATGGGATCCATGTTGAGGGTGCGCATTGGACGTTATGACTCTGCGGAAGCTTTGCTTCGTCTCGCCAACGAGACCGGCCGCACGGTTGTGGCCGCCGTCGCGGAGCGAGGGACGTGGTTGCCCGACTTCGTGCAGCCGCCATCGATCCTGCTGCTGTTCGGATCGGAGGCGCATGGACTGCCCTCGATACTGCGTGACGCCGCGGGTGCGCGCGTGACGATTCCCGGAACTGGAGGAGCGGAATCGCTCAATCTTGCGATGTCGGCGGCAATCATACTGTATGCGTTCAACAGCGGATTGCGAAGATCGTAGGGAAGGTCAGGGGAAATTCGTATGTTTGGTTCAACAGAAATTCATACTCACAAGTTGTAAGGGACACGTGTTCCGTAAGCCCGACCCTGCCGTCTGGCGTATCATGAAAGATGGCGCCGCAGTCCGATTCATTCTCCGCACATTGTTCCTGGTGATTTCCGGGATGGTCCTGCTTGTCGCGGAGGCGGGTGCGCAACAGGGCATGCTGAATCACATCTACAGGTCGCGCTATTCGCAGGGTCTGCTCGCACTCAGGATTGGAGGCGGGATCAACCGCTATCTTGGGGATTTCACGGCGGTGGACGATGCCCGCATGCTGACGATGAGCGCGATGTATTCCATCCGTCCTTTCCTCTCCGCCGGGCTTCGCGTCGATTACGGCAAGGCGTCGTACAAGCGGAGCGCCTCCATGGTGGATCCGGAGCTTTACGAGTTTCAATTCGGTGATACGGAAGAAGAACGTTTCACTGAATTCTCGGCGTTTCAACTCGCGCTGCAGGTTACGCCGATTCAATGGTCGGTGTTCGATCTTTACGGATTTATCGGCGCCGGTGTCGCAGTGTACAACGCGCAGGATCACAGCAGCGACGCTGCCCGCGTGCGTCCGAAAGCGGACCTCCCGGGTGCGATAGCCATCCCGATCGGTGCGGGCCTGGACATCCACCTCACGCAGAGCATCGCGTTGAGCGGCGAGATCCAGTACAAAATGCTGTTCGCGGGCGATTTCGACGCCTTCGACGAAAAGCTCCTCACCATTGAATATATCAAAGCTGGCAGATCGCATCCGTATCAGCCTCAGCAGACGAACGATCACATGATGTCGATGAGTTTCGGTGTCCGCATTTTTCTTTTCCAAAACGACGACTACGACGGGGACCTGATCGCCAACTGGAGCGAGGAATCGCTCGGGAGCGATCCGTACAACATCGACAGCGACGGAGACGGCCTGTCCGATTATGAGGAGGTGTATCACTTCCATTCAAATCCTCTCTCGCGGGACAGCGACAATGACGGATTGTCGGATTATGAAGAGGTCACGGTGTTCCGCACTGCGGTAATGGCGAGAGATACTGATGGAGATGGCCTGTTGGATTTCGAGGAAATTTACAGACATGGCACAAACCCTCTGTTGGCCGACACCGACGGCGAGGGGCTCAGCGACAAGGAGGAACTGGAGATCGGCACGAATCCCGCGCACATCGACAGCGATCTGGACGGCCTGACCGATGCCGACGAGGTTCGCATTTATCGCACAAAACCGCTCAAGGCCGACACCGATGACGATGGCGTGTTCGATTACAACGAGGTCATGACCTACGGCACGAATCCGCTCACCGATGATACGGATGGGGACGGACTGTCCGACTACGAAGAACTTGCATTCCATCGTACCAGTCCCGTCCTCGCCGATACCGACAAGGACGGTCTGCGGGATGACCATGAAATTGTCGTGACGCGTACCAATCCTCTCGACCGCGACACGGACGGCGACGGTATCTGGGACGGAGTGGATCAGTGTCCGCTCGTGCCTGAAAATTATAACGGAATTGCGGACACAGACGGCTGCCCCGATGGAATTGGCTTCTCGCCACCTCCAATTGCTGCAGGTAAGGATCGGGGCGCGGGTACGGGTCCCGGCACAGGAGTAGGCGGAGATCGCGGAGCGGGTACGGGTCCCGGCACGGGACAAGGCCGAGATCGGGGAGCGGGCACGGGTCCCGGTACAGGAGAAGGCGGAGATCGCGGTGCGGGCACGGGTCCCGGTACGGGAGAAGGCGGAGATCGCGGTGCGGGCACGGGTCCCGGTACGGGAGAAGGTGGAGATCGGGGCGCGGGTACGGGTCCCGGTACGGGAGAAGGCGGAGATCGCGGTGCGGGCACGGGTCCCGGTACGGGAGAAGGCGGAG